>JASGDI010000229.1:0-12752 GCA_049841335.1 Niabella sp.
GGAATCCCAAAAATTCGTCCAGCTTCAGGATCAGCTTTTCGTTGCTTACATGCTCCAGCTCTTCTGCCACTTCATGCACTTCTTCCCAGCTAAAGCCCAGCTTTTGCGACAGGAAGTACTCCCATAGCCTGTGCCTGCGGATAATTCCTATGGCTTTATCAGTACCAGGTGCAGTAAGATTACAGCCATAATACGCCTTATAGCTCACCAACCCCTTTTTACTTAGCTTTTTGAGCATATCAGTAATAGAGGCCGGAGCTGTACCAAGCGCAGCGGCCAGATCGTTGGTACTTACCGTTTCGGCCGTTTGCTGCAGGTGATAAATGGTCTTAAGATAATTCTCTTCAGCATGAGAAAAGTTAACCATAGTAAAATAATAATTTAGACAAACCTAAAAATAATTTTTGAAATAGAAAAATTATTTCCGGCAGGATAACATATAATCTAAAAATGGGATTACGCGGTAAAGTACCCTCTGTCAAAAAATAAGTATGGTATTATTAGCTAACTATTGTTTATTTGTATTATAATATAACGCCTATGTTGTACAGGTTTGCTTTTTTGATATTATTGGTAATACTAATGGCTTCCTGCGGAAAGAAGAAAAAAAAGATGGCTGGCGAGGATAAGGTAGACCTGCAGGAGTTTGTGGCATTTTTCCCTGAAGTAACATTGCCTTTTATGTACGGCGATAGCTCTTTGTATGCCCAGACAGATGATAGCCTGCTGATAAGCACAGAAATTTTTAACCAGTTTACTCCCGACAGCATTCTATCCGGAAGCTTTGCAGCCGGTGAAATCCCAAGGCTATATGCTATTGGAAAGCTGGCAGAGAAAAACGGCGCTACTTACCTTATGTCGAAAGCAGTAACAGCGGAGCAGAAACTTATGTTTATTACTGCATACAATACCAAAAACGAATTTTTAACTGGTTTTGTTGCTATGAAAGGTCGGAAGGATAAGGGAATAGCTACTGCTATTATTATTGATAAACGCTTTAATATCAACAGAAAAACAATTAAAAAATTGCCTAACGACATTGAAATAAGTGGGGATGATGTGTATGTATTGAATGCTGCTGCTAAAAAATTTATGCTGGTGATGACAGATTCGCTGGGAGATGATGCCGAAATTTTTAATCCTATAGATACGCTTGGCAGGAAGTATAAACATGCCGGTGATTATGGTGTGGGAAGCAGGAATATTATTTCGATAAGGGATAATGAAAAGCGTGGCCGTGTGAACTTTTTTATACACCTTGAAGAAAAGAACTCTCAATGCAAAGGAGAGCTGAAGGGCGAAGCCAATATTACTTCTGATCATACCATTGAATACAGGCAACCGGGTGATCCCTGCATATTACAGTTTGTTTTTGACAAAAACAGCGTAACACTTAAAGAAGTAGAAGGTTGCGGATCCCGGATGGGTGCCCTGGATTGTACATTTAACGGCAGGTACGCCAAAAAGAAAACGCCTAAAAATATGGATAAGCAGGATGCTGCAAAATAGCCTGAATGTACTGCTGGCCGATCAGGCAGTGCTGCGTTTTATGAAGTAAAAAGGAACTTTTACGGTATCAGATTTTTGCTGTAATATGCAATCAGCAACGATCCTTCCCATTTCTATAAAATCTGTTGTGATTACTGTTACATCAAGAAGCTCCTTCAGAACAGTTTCATTAAATGAAATAATCCCTACTTCTTTTCCCGGCGTTAGCTGCTGATGCCTGGCTTTTTTCATTAAAAATGCCAGGTCCTGCTCAGAAGTATCTATGTAAAGTGTCTTTTTTTCAAGAGTGATATCTTCTGCTCCGTTCAAAACTTCAAATTTCTTACCGGTCTCTGCACAGATCTTTTTTACTCCATCAATAATTTCTTCAGGATGGTATTCCTCTTTTCTTAATACGATTATGATCTTTTTATATTTTTTGATCAGCTTTTGCTGGGAATGTAGGGCCTGGTAAATATCATTTTTAAAGTCCTGGTAAACCTCAGCGCATTTTCTTTTAAGCCCCTTAATTTTTTTATCCAGTATGATTAATTGATTATCAGGAATGGTCCTTAAGATCTTCATGATACTATCTGGCGCTGCATCATAATGAAAGTGTGGCATCAATATGTAATAATTGTACTTACCCAGACTTGAATCAATAATTTCCTTTAAATATTTTAAGCTATAGTGATGGATCTTTAAATCCACCGCTGCATTTTCACCCAGTGTTTTGATCAGACTATTATAAACATCTTTCTTGAAGGCGCTGAGTTTATTCATCACTAAAAGCACTTTCATCTTTACTTCAGGAGGTTCCAGCACAAAATACCCTTTTCCGCCTACAGAGGTGATATACCCTTCCTTTTTTAATATTTTATAGGCTTTCTCCACTGTATCCCTTGCAAAATTGTAGGTTTTGCTGAACTCATTTATAGAAGGTAGCTGAGCATCTTTCTTTAACCGTTTAGATTCTATTTCTCTTTTTACAGCTGCCGCAACCTGGTCTACTTTGCTGAGTTGCCATTCATCAATTATGTGAAAAGGCTTTGCCATATAAATTCTTAAAATAATTCTTTATTAAAAATGCTGACGAAAGTACTGCTTAAATTGAAGCATTGCACTACCGGTATTTATCTTTTTTCCGAAAATTCTTTTGCTAAATTTTCAATGCTATGTTTATCAAGATCCTTTGAAGCTATGGTTATCCTGTATCTGAAAGTAACTGATTGCAATGGTTGGAGCGTATAGTTCAACTCTTCGGTTCCGTTACTGAAGATTTTTCTGCCTAAAGGATTAATAGCAAAAAGACCATATCCCCGGGCATGCCAGTAAGCCGGGTAACCTGTATTTGTGGGATGATCGAAGATGGCTATTGTAATATCCTTCCCGTCTTTTTTACCTTTTAGCATGGTCCACGGGGCTTTGCTGCTCCATACACTATCGCCTTTTATATCGTTGCTGTTATAGTACATGCCGGTAATAGTATTGCCGCCAAACGGATCAACCTTAGTTTTATTGCCGTGTGCATCTATAAAAACGGCAGGCTCCTTTGACGGCATTTCCAGCTCTCTTGCTACCCGGATGGCAAAAAAACCATCTTTTACATCTTTAAATACAACCGGCTCATTTGCTGCAGTGAGTGTTGTGGTCCTGTCTATAATAAAAACATCATTTGCTATCTTGAAATGATACAAGTTGCTTTCTTTCAAAAAAAGGCTTCCTTTATTATTGTACCACCCGGCTGTTGCGCTGAGGAAAGCTGTTTTTCCTGAACTGCCCGTTTCAAGGATCTTATCATGTTTTATGGTTCCGTACAGTTCTTTTTTTTCGGCAGGAATTGCAGGAGAGTTGTTCCAGAAGTCAATGCCATTCACAGATTCATAGTTTAGCCAGATGCCTATATGGTGCGGATGGTCTGTTCTTTCTCCTTTCTTTGGATCAATAGGGTATCCACGGGTTACAGTAATGCCATCAATGGTGTTTACAGGGAACAGGACCGGTTTTGCAACTGAATCATAATAACAATAAGAGGTAAGCAATTGATTATTATAGAAAATATCAGCCTGCTTTTTATCGGGTTGCATGTTAATGGAAAATCCTTTCTGCGCAGGCAGAGATAAAACCGGCAGGATAAAGCATATTAAGGCAGGTATATGTTTCATTATTATCATTTAGGGAGTTAACGCCTGATGTGTTAAGTTACATATACGGAACAATATAGCACAATAAATATTGGAACCGGACATAAAAAATCCGGATACTACAGTACCCGGATTTTTAAAAGCTATAAGGACGTTTTATTTTTTTACAGTTCCCACTTTAGGTGCGTGTATATCAATGTGCGCTTTCTTTTTGCGGATACCGCCTTTAAGGTCAACCAGTACCGGTACTCCCACAAATACCGTAGAATAGATACCGGTGATCACACCGATCAACATTGCAAAGGCAAAGCCTCGGATAACCTCACCACCTACAATGAACAGGATCAGGATGGTAATGAACACCGTTAAAGAGGTCATGATCGTACGGCTTAAAGTTTCGTTGATCGCTTTATTTACCAGAACTTTCTGCTCCATCTCCGGGTGGAGCTTCATGTCCTCCCGTATCCTGTCAAAGATCACCACCGTATCGTTCATGGAGAACCCTATCACCGTTAATATCGCTGCAATAAAATGCTGGTCAATTTCAAGTGGGAACGGTACCCATTGTCTTGCATAAGAGAATACGATCAATGTTACCAATGCATCATGTATCAATGCAAAGATGGTTCCCAGGGAGAATCTCCAGTCGCGGAAACGGAGGAAAATGTACAGGAATATCACCACCAACGCAAAAATGGTAGCCTGAAAAGCGCCTTTCTTGAGATCATCGGAAATAGTAGGCAATACTTTTTTCGATTCTTTCTTGTGCGTTGCGTCAAACTGCTGATAAGTAGTACCCTCTGGCAGATATTTTTTTAACCCTTCAAACAATTTATGCTCAACTATTGAATCGGCCATCTGTGTGTTCGACTCACGGATAAGGTAGGAGGTGGTGATATCCAGCTGGCTATTATCTCCTACGGTTTTGATGATTGGGTTTTCATCTTCAAACGTATTTTTAAGGTCGTTTCTTATCGCTTCAACATCTACTTTTTTACCGAACTCTATTTTATAGCTGCGTCCGCCATCAAACTCAACCCCATAATCAAACCCATTGAAAATGGTACCAATACCCAACAGGATAATGATAACTGAAATTACATAGGCTTTCTTCCTGAACTCAATAAATTTAAAGTTTGATTTTCTTTCGATAGCATTACTTATTTTACTGAAGTAGTTCAGGTGTCTTTTCTTATTAGTGAACCAGTCGGTAATCCAGCGGCTAACCAGGATACCGCAGAACAATGACAGGAACAGACCCAGTATCTGCGTGGTAGCGAAGCCTCTTACGGGCCCCAGGCCAAAATAGTAAAGGATAAATGCAGTAAGCAAAGTAGTAATGTGCCCGTCTAATACCGGGGCCAGCGAACGGCTGTAACCTTCGTTAATGGCCGGGATATAACCTTTGCCTCTTCTCAGCTCTTCTTTGATCCTTTCATATATAATTACGTTGGTATCTACTGCCATACCAATAGTTAATACCAGACCGGCAATACCAGGAGCTGTTAAGGTAGCTCCTAAACCGGCCAGTACCCCTATTGTAAAGAGCAGGTTCAATATCAGCGCTATGTTAGCTATCCATCCGCTTGTATTATAGTAGATGAGCATCAAAATGAAGATCACTATAAAGGATATAAGGAATGATAGCATACCACCTTTAAGCGCTGCGGCGCCCAGGGTAGGACCTACTGTAGTATCTGAAACAATTTTGGCAGGGGCAGGAAGCTTACCGATCTTAAGGATATTGGCAAGATCGCTGGCTTCTTCCTGTGAAAAGCTTCCTGAGATGCTGGAACGGCCTCCCTCAATGGGTTCGTTAACGTTGGGCGCTGAATAAACAATATTGTCAACCACTATAGCAATAGCACGACCTACATTAGCCCTTGTCAGATCAGCCCAAATTTTAGCACCAATCGGGTTCATCTCAAGACTTACATTGGTTCTGCCTGTTTGGTCAAAATCGTAACCGGCATTGGTAACAGATTCTCCTTCCAGTTTGGCCTTTTCGCGGCCAAAAGTCTTAATAGCATACAGCCCCACTGCCGGCGATTTCTTTTCAGGTATGCCAAACATCCATACCAGGTCGGCAGGAAACTGAGATTTTACAGTGGGTGATTCTAATATTTCCCTGATAGCGGCAGTATCTTTTATCAAAACCTGGCCAATTACCCCGTTATCAATTAACTGGCCCCGTTGCGGATCAACTGAAAACCCGATCCATCCATATAAATGTTTTTTAGCTTCTGCTTCCTGATTATTGGCAGCAGCATCAGCTTTAGGCGCGTCTTTGGTAGCCAGCTGCTTTAATTGCTCCTGAAGGTTACCGGTGTCTGCCTGGGCAGTTGCCGATTTTGCAGAATCTGTGGCGGCGGCAACTGCTGTAGTATCGGTATCCGCTGCAGCAGTGGTATCTGCGGTATTTTTGCCACCACTGGCAGCTGTAAACAATTCATCGGCTTTTTGAACATTGGGCCATATTTCACTGATATTATACACTTCCCAAAACTGAAGATTAGCACTGGCCTGCAGATTCTTTCTTACCCGCTCTTTGTCCTGAACACCCGGAAGCTCTACAGAAATGATCTGTTTTTCGGGATCGGGGTTAATGCTTGGCTGGGCAACGCCGAATTTGTCTATACGGGTAGTGATCAGGCGGGCAGTGTTATCAAATGCTGACTTAGCCTGGGCGTTTAAGAAACTAACTACTTTGCTGTCGCTGTCGGTTGCCTTAATTTCACTATTGTTTGCATTGGCAAACAGGGCAGCAAGGCGCCCATTAGGAACTAATTTTTTGTATTCTTCAACAAAAAGGGTTACAAAATTTGCATCACTATTGCCTTTACGCGAGTCGGCATTGGCCAGCGCTTTCAAAAAATTAGGGTCTTTGGAGTTGTTTGCCAGTGTTTTTAAAACACCGCTCATTTCCACTTCCATGATCACGTTCATACCACCCTGAAGGTCCAGACCCAGGTTCAGTTCTTCGCCTTTAGCTTTCTGGTAGCTGATGGGGCCGGTAAAGCCGTAAGTAACGGTTTCGTCTTTCGTACTGTCCTTTAAGCGGTTCAGCCTTGCTTCATAAGCTTCATTCAGCCACTCCTGGTAAGCATCCTGGGAATCTTTATTAGCCGGATACTTGGCAGTTGCAGAAGGGTAGGTTTTCTCTACATAGCTGCGTGCTTGTTTTTCTAATTTCTTTTCGTGGTTACGAACAAACCAGGTAAAGGATAACTGGTATAAAGAATAAATGATAAGCAAAATCGTAAAAAAACGAACCAGACCTTTTAGTTGCATACAAGTTTAAAATTTATAAATTCACTCAGCCTGGTAAAGAAATTTGACATGATTATACATCAAAAAACCCTACATGGCCTTTTTTAAAGGCTGCAAAGATAGGGTGTTAGGGTGAAAACTTAATCGGTTACCCCACCGTAAAAATTCACAAACCCGGCACATTTGGCAAATAATACCCCGAAATGACATTACTGTGTAAAAAAGCTGCTTAAGTTTTAAGATTCTAAACGTATCAACCATTACTTTTGCGTGATTTTTTAATTAAACAGAAAAAATAAAAAAAATGCAATTATCCTCTCTTTTAGAACGCTTTGCAGAGCCGGAAACGCTTAAAATGGCAAAACTGGGGCGCGAATTAAGGGCAAAAGGTATTGACGTAATTGACCTGAGCCTTGGTGAACCAGATTTTGATACGCCCGATCACATTAAGGAGGCTGCTATAAAAGCTATTAACGATAACTGGAGCCACTATACACCGGTTCCCGGTTTCCTTGACCTGCGCGAAGCGGTTTGTGCCAAACTAAAAAGGGATAATAATTTGGAATATAAACCTGAACAAATTGTTGTTTCCACAGGGGCTAAACAAAGTCTTGCCAACGTATTATTAGCTTTGGTTGACGAAAATGATGAAGTAGTGATCCCAACTCCTTACTGGGTTACCTATTCTGAACTGGTAAAAATTGCCCGTGGCAAAGTAGTGGAAATAAGGACCAGCGTGGATAGGGGCTTTAAAGCTACTGCTGAAGAAGTAGAAGCAGCCATTACGCCCAACACCAAAGCTTTTTTATTTTCTTCTCCGTGTAACCCTTCCGGTGCAGTTTATAACAGGGAAGAGCTGGCGGCGCTGGTGGAAGTATTTAAAAAATATCCCCAGGTTACCATCATTTCAGACGAGATCTACGAATATATTAATTATGTGGGTGCGCATGAAAGTATTGCCCAGTTTGAAGATATAAAGGATAGGGTGGTTATTGTAAACGGGTTGAGTAAAGGTTTTGCTATGACCGGATGGCGTATTGGTTATACCGCTTCAACTGTAGAAATAGCGAAAGGAATGGAGAAATTACAGGGACAGTTTACCAGCGGTACCTGCTCTATTGCTCAAAAAGCGGGAGTAGCGGCGCTTACTGCCGATTTGAGGCCTACACAGGAGATGGCAGAAGAATTTACCCGCCGGAAGAAACGCGTGCTGGAACTGGTAAGCGAAATACCCGGTGTTAAATGTTCGGAGCCTGACGGAGCTTTTTATATTTTTCCTGATATGAGCTCTTATTATGGTAAAACAGATGGTGAGGTATTTATTAAAGATTCTGCTGACCTGTGCATGTATATCCTGAATACAGCACATGTATCCTCGGTAATGGGAGCTGCCTTTGGTGAGCCCAATTGCGTGAGATTTTCTTTTGCCAACAGCCTTTCTAATATCGAAAAAGGATGGGCAAGAGTTAAAGATGCTTTATCAAAACTGAAATAAACCGGGAATACCGGGTGCTTTAAAAGGCTGTCCTATCCGACAGCCTTTTTTCTTTTATCAACATAACTTTAAAATATTAAAAAATATTAAATAAATTTGAAGAGACTTTTTATTGGCCCATCTCAAACTACATCAATTCCAAACTAAACCATGAACTGTCATAAAAAAATAGGAAAGGCCATATATGCTGTTATTATACTGGTATTATTCCTTTCCGGAAGTTCTTCATTATTTGCGCAGGCAGTAAAAAAATACCCGGTATTGTTAATGCCCGACAGCAAAGAAAAGGTTGATTCCATATTAAAAACTGCTGAGCGCCTGCGCCAGGATCCTCACAGGCAGATCTTATACACCGAAGCATTCAGGCTGGTTAAAGAGCTGGACTATAAAAAGGCTGAAGCTGCGGTTTACGATGCTTACGGAGTATATAAAAGAGATATGTCGCAGTACGATGAGGCTATTAATTACCATAATATTGCGCTCGATCTGGCTTTGAGAAGAGGGGATGTAAAAATGCAGATCAGATCATACAATAACCTTGGCGTTGTGCACAGGCGGATAGATGATTATAATACAGCTATAGAGTATTTGCATAAGGCTTTAACACTATCAGAAAAGATAGGCGATGATTATAATATAACTATTGCACTTAACAGTATAGGAAATATTTATCTTTCAATTGAAGACTATGAAGCCGCCATACATTACTTTAAGGAGTGTATTCCAATAGCTATCAAAGCTGGTAACAGCCGCGGTATTGCTATCAATCTGCAGAATATAGGGGATTGTTTTGAAAGGATGATGAAAACAGATTCTGCAGAAAAATACTACCAAAATGCGCTTATTTATAATATAAGCAGGGATGATGAAAAAGGTATTGCCATTTGCTATAACAGCCTGGGGAATATTTTTAAAAAGCAGGGGCACGTAGATAAAGGTCTGAGCCTGTTAAAAAAAGCACTTTATATAAATATTAAACTTGGAGACCAACTTTTTGTGGCGGTGAGTTATAGCAATATTGGGGATGCTTATTTTCTGAAAAAGGATTACAAGTTAGCAAAGAAGTTTTTTGATACAAGTTTGCTGATCGCTAAAAATATTGGCTCTATAGCCGAAGTAAAGAATGCTTACGAGGGGCTTACTAAAATTGCAGTAGCGGAAGAGGACTGGGAAAATGCGTATGTTTATAACAGCATTTTTAAAAGATTGTCTGATAGCATTTTTTTAAAAAGTAATATTACTTTAAGAAACCAGGAGAAGAAGTATAATGAAGATAAAATTGCACTGCTTCAAACCAACGACCGCAATAAAAATATAATAGTTGCCGGAAGTCTGGTTCTTTTTCTATTGCTGCTGGTATCAGGCATCCTGTATTACTTAAGGTACCGCCTTTTGGAAAGGAACCGTTCTCTTCAGCGGGAGCTGGAGATCAGGTCCCAAATTGCCTCAGACCTGCATGATGATATGGGCTCATCATTGAGCAGCATCCATATTTTCAGTGAGCTGCTTCGTAAAAACGGGAATGATTCGCACGACCTTTTATCAAAGATTGAAGCCAATGCCAAGGACACCCTTGAAGCGCTGGACGACATTATATGGCTGGTAAAGCCCAGCAACGACAAATTTAGCAACCTCAGTATGCATATCAGTGAGTTCTCTATTCCTTTATTCGAATCAAAGAACATTAATTTTGAGATTGATTTTCCTGAATGTATAGCCGAAGTGCCGTTGCCTATGGAAACCCGCAGGAACATCTTTCTTATTATTAAGGAATCGGTAAATAATCTTGTAAAATACGCTGAATGTACGGAGGCTTCCATTAGAGCCACCTATAATGAAGGTTACCTGCGTTTTGTGATTAAGGACAATGGCAAAGGGTTTGATCCCTCAAAGCCTACTAACAGAAATGGTGTTAAGAACTTAAAAGCAAGAGCTAAGCAAATTAATGCCAATCTGCAAATTTATTCAGCTCCCGGATGGGGAACCCAGATAACACTGACAGTAAGAGATAAAGAACTAACGATGCTGCACGCAGTTTAAAATGTTTACCCGGCAAAAACTATATCGGGATTGATTCTTTTCAGGTGATCAAGGAACTCCTTTTGGAGGCTGGGTGAGATAATAACACAATCGTGCTCATTATACTCAATAATAAGCCTGTTTACCGAAAAGCCCGGTCCGCTTAACAGGTTTTTTCTTTTCCGAGTTACTTTTTTAATACTGTTAATTTTCAGTGATTCATTAAAAATAAAGCCGCTTTTGATGGTCAGGGTATTTTTGTAAATAGTATAATAGGTATGGTTGAATATATAGATGATTACAGCCGATACAACAATAGTAACTGTAAATAAAGCAATGCTCTTTTCCATTAAGGCGATAATGAGAACCAGGATTAAGGCTATTACAAACAATAGCTTAATGATGAGGCTGGCTTTTGTTTTATACATTATCATCATGGGCTTTCATATATTACCTCTAAGTTACATCAAAGTAGAAGTAATCTCAATAAGGTTATCCAGCAGTTTTCAACAGGGGACTATGTATCTGATCAGTTATTTGTCAGCAAAAATATCTGCAAATGTGAAAAACAAACACTTAGCTTGCTACTTTAATCTGACTTACCTTTTCCGTTAACAATATCCGAAATCAGTTTTTCGTTTTCTTTTGAATTTTCCGAATCTATATATTCAATTATTCCATTCTGGTTAATTAAAATTAAATATGGTACAGAAGAAATACCTAATAGATCAGTTATCTTATTATACTTATCGTACACATTTTTCCAACTCATTTTATACGAACTGATATCTTTACTCATTAAAGTAGAATCTGAAAATGTGCAGATGCTGACAATAGTTAATTTGTCTGGCGGGGTATTATTCTTTAAATTTTGAAGTATAGGGATCTGTTGTTTGCAAGGAATACACCATGTAGCCCAGAAATGTATTAGTAAATATGCTGACTTAAAATCAGGTAGCACATTTGTATTTTTACCTATAAAATAGGGCACTGTTTCCCCAATTTTAATTTGTGGTGGTGGGGTTATCATTCTGTTTATTGTTTGCAGTAATTTTTCACCTTCAATACTATGTGTATATTTTTCAGGAAAAACTTCTGAAAAATCATTAATCAATTTCCTGAAGTAAGACGTATCGTTTGCAAAACAGTACTCAGCCTGATCTACAATTTGGTGTTTAAACCACCAAAAAGAGAAGTATTCCTGGTTGTGAGATCTAAAAAATAAAATTGCTTTATCGTTCCACTGCCTGGTTACGTTTTTTAAAATTGCAGTGGCAGAATCATTTGTTCCAAAATTCTTCCCATAATGTTGCCACAACTTTTGCATGTTTATTGATTCTTTTTCTATGAACTTAATAAACTCATTATAGATTTTATTCTGAGCCGTGTCATATAAAGCCACTGCGTTTGTTATGTTTTTTACATAGAATTTAGGTTCATCCTTTTGTTCGTTGAATTGAAAGTCGATAGTAGCCGGTTTATTTTCTATAAAAAAACTTTCACTATACCATGTCTCCTCCTTTGGAATATATTGAATATTAAGTACCGCTTTCTCTGAATAATAATCATCTTTGATATTGATCACATTGCTTAAGCTATCTACACGAACGGGGATTTCTGCAATTCCATTATAATAGCGAAAGCTTGCTTTTTGCATATTGATGGAGGTGTCAAAGTTTAGTGTTACCTCAAACTTATTCTGCCCGTTTAAACTAATTGCTGCAAGAAGAAGGAGAGCGCATAAATACTTTTTTATATTCATATAGGGCTTTCTATAAAGGTATAGAGTTGGGATATACGATTAGTTCAGTTTATCGCTCTTTATACTATTATTAACACCAAAAAATATCACTCGCAGGTTCAGTATCCGCCCCGTATAATATTTCTCTCACATTGCTCACATAATGCCCGCCAAATAATACGGCATGTACCAGTAGGGGATAGAGCTGTGAATAGCCGAGGCGTTGCTCCCAGCCATTTTTCAGCGGATATATTTCATTGTAACCTGCGTAAAACTCCGGCGAAAACCCACCAAATAACCTCGTCATGCCTATATCCATTTCCCGGTGGCCGTAATAAACAGCAGGATCAAAAATGCTGGTAAGTCCGTTTTGAGTAGTGAAATAATTACCGCCCCAAAGGTCTCCATGCAACAGTGCAGGCTTTTCATCCGGAAAAAACCCGTCCAGTGAAGCGCAAAAGCTTTCGGCAGCTTTTATATCTTTTGCGGAAAATATTTTTGCATCAGCCAGTGTTTTCACCAGTGGCAGTATCCTGTGGTTAGTATAAAAATCAGCCCAGCTTTTGCAGGGGGTATTTACCTGTTGAAGGCCGCC
>JASGDI010000230.1:0-10900 GCA_049841335.1 Niabella sp.
AGCGGACCGGCCAAACCGTTCATACCGGCTGCGTAGCTCAGGTAAGGATCACTAAGCGCAGAACCTACCAAGTGAGTGGTATGTGCAGATACATTTCCCCCCTCATGGTCAGCATGTATTACCATATACAGGCGCATCAGGTCTTTGAATTCTTCCCCTTCGTACCCCAGCATGTGAGCAAAATTACCCGCCCAGTCAAGCAGTCCGTCTGGCTGCACGGGCTTTCCATGTTTATATTTGCGATGGTATACGTATGCTGCAATATGAGGGATGCGGGCTATCAGGTCCAGCGCATCTTCAAAAGTAGCTGCCCAGTAGTCTTTTTTACTCATTCCATTTGCGTACCTCCGGGCAAAATGGCTCTCACCTTGGAGGGCCATCACACCCACTACAAACATGGTCATAGGGTGCGTTTCCTTGGGGAGGGCGCTCATGGTATCAAATACATAAATCGGTACATGGCTTCGGCGCTGTATGATAGAGGTTAAATGTTCCACTTCCTCATGGGTTGGTATTTCGCCGATCAGCATAAGGTAAAGCAACGCTTCCGGTAAAGGCTCGTTACCATTCTTTGCCTTTGGAAGTTTCTCCCGGAGCTCGTCAATTGAGTGCCTTCTGAACCGTATCCCTTCCTGGGCATCAAGCAATGAGGTTTCCGTGATTAATGCGGTCATTCCTCTCATACCCTGGTAAATTTGCGCAAGCGTGGTTTGTCCAATTACAGTATCTCCATGTTCCTTCAATATAACTTTGATTTCTTCGCCCAGCTTATCTGCCTGAGCTTTAAACCTTTGTTTCAGCAATTCCATACAGGTAAAAATTTGTTCTTTGTTTAAAAGATAAGCATTTGCGCTAAAGATAATTAAAGCAAAGTGGTTCAGCAAATTATATTGTATATTTAGCGGTGATATCATTACGGGAACGTTTGCGCTGATCTTTTCTACTGTAATGACCAGCCAGGCATTCCTGGCACCAGCAACCCCGGCAAATATCCAACCTGTAAAATCATTCCTAAAATATTATACACCCTGCTTTAAATCTTAAAATTCATCTATTTTTGGCGGCTGAATGAAAATACTTGACTGGTTCATATTAAAACGCCTGCTGGTAACATTTGTTTTTTGCATGTTGCTATTTACGGTGATTGCAGTAGCTGTTGACAGCAGCGAGAAAACAGATGACTTCGTGAAAACCGGTTTAAGCAACTGGGAAATTTTCAAGCAGTATTATGTAGGTTTTATCCCTTTTATCTGGAGCCTGTTATTCCCCCTGTTCGTATTTATCGCGGTAATATTTTTTACCAGTAAGATGGCCATGCGCAGCGAAGTGATTGCTATACTGGCCAGCGGTACTACCTTTAACAGGTTTTTAAGGCCGTACATTACAGGCGGTATTTTCCTGGCCCTCGTTTTGTTTGCTGGCAGGTTCTATTTTATTCCCAAAGCCAATGTACTTTATACTACATTCATGCAGGAAAAGCTGGACAAGAACAACCCGCTTAAAAACAGGCAGATTAACAGTTGTACTAACTGTTTTTACAAACGTATCGACAGCTCGGCGTATATGGGTGTTAAGAACTACAACCCAGTTACAAAGTCCAGCGGCATGTTTTTTATGGAACGGGTAAAGAATGGGAAAGTGATTTATAACCTCAGGGCCGAATCCATAAAATGGGATACTACCGGCAAAAAAAACCGGTGGGTGGCCTCCAAAGTGGTGGAACGTTTTGTAGACAGCCTTGGCGAACGTGTAAAGCTTTATGAGGAAAAAGTAGTTAGACTTAATATTTTACCTTCGGAGCTGATTCGCGACGAATATCAAAAAGATAAACTCACCACGCCCCAGTTAAGAGATTTTATAAAAAAGGAAGAACTAAGAGGCACTGAGGGGCTGAATACCCTGAAAGTAGAATTGTACAAACGTACAGCTACGCCTTTTACTGTTTTATTACTAACCATCATCGGGGCCGTTATTGCCTGCCGTAAAACCCGTGGAGGAAGCGGGCTGCACCTGGCTCTTGGTATTTTAATAGCTGCTATATTTATTATAGCCGACCAATTCTCTACCGTATTTTCTGTAAAAGGGAACTTCTCTCCTATCCTGGCGGCATGGCTGCCTAATCTTGTATTTTCACTGGTAGCTTTAAGATTATATTTCACAACACCCAAGTAGGATGCCTAAAGCACAAGGCTTAAAGCTTTTAGCTGACTGGATATTGAACATTGAGCATTGTTTGTTGATTGTTACTTATTGTGCATTGCTGGATACTGGATGTCAGTTACTCGAATGAAAACTGGAACTTGAAACCCAGAACTTTTCGTACATCGTACACCGTATATCGTACATTTCAGATCATATAAGTACCTGAAACAGGCTGCTTCTGGCTTCCGGCTTTTAGCTTACAGCCTTGTCTTCAGCCTTACAATCATTTCAGTTTTCCATTGGGCATAATCACCTGCAATAATATGCTTGCGTGCCTCCCCCACCAGCCACAGGTAAAAGCTAAGGTTATGTACGCTGGCAATAGTAAGCGCCAGCAGCTCCCCGGCTTTAAATAAATGCCTCAGGTAAGCTTTGGAATAATAATGGCTTACTTCGCCTGGCAACCCTTCATCAATGGGTGAAAAATCATACTCCCATTTCTTGTTATCAATATTAATAACTCCCTGCGTAGTGAACAGCATCGCATTACGGCCATTGCGCGTGGGCATTACACAATCAAACATGTCAATGCCCATGCCAATACACTCCAGGATGTTCCAGGGTGTACCTACCCCCATTAAATAGCGGGGTTTTTCTTTGGGCAGATGCTGACAGCACCAGTCGCAGATCTCATACATCACCGGTTCCGGCTCGCCCACACTTAATCCGCCAATGGCATTGCCCGACGCATCTTTTGATGTTATATAATCGCAGGATTGCTTCCGCAGGTCTTTATAGGTCGCGCCCTGTACAATGGGGAAAAGGTTTTGGGTATAACCGTATTTATCGGGCGTGGAAAGGAACTGCTCAAAACAACGGTCCAGCCAGCGATGGGTAAGCTCCAGGCTTTTATGGGCATACCCATACTCACTTCCCCCGGGCGGACATTCATCAAAAGCCATGATTATATCGCCACCGATGCTCCGCTGGATATCCATTACTCTTTCCGGCGTAAACAAATGTTTACTGCCATCAATATGGGATTGAAAAGTAACGCCTTCCTCTTTTATCTTCCTAGTTCCGGCCAGTGAAAAAACCTGGTAACCGCCGCTGTCTGTAAGAATAGGCCTGTTCCAATGATTAAACCGGTGCAGGCCGCCTGCCTTTTCCAAAACATCTATACCAGGTCTGAGGTACAAATGATAAGTATTGCCCAGAATGATCTGGGCCTGCACATCGCTTACCAGTTGCTGCTGCGTAACGCCTTTTACACTGCCCACTGTTCCAACCGGCATAAAAATAGGGGTTTGTATAGAACCATGATCGGTGGTAATAACACCTGCACGGGCGTTAGAGCTTATATCTGTATGCTGTAAATCGAAACTTAATCTTGCCATCTGAGCGCAAAAGTAACGAGTTAGGTAATATATTTGCCTCCATGCCTTTTTCTGTGGTAACTATACTGTTATATGTTTTCGCTTTTGTCAGCAGCGCCCTGGTGTTTTACTATCTTTATTTTTTTGCAAGATTAGCCTTTTATAAACCTCAGAATAGTGTCTCTGCGGATCAGTCTTCTCTATCCATTATTGTTTGTGCCAGGAATGAAGAAAAGAACCTGGAAGAAAATGTACCGGTATTACTGGAACAGGAGTATGAAGCGCCACACGAGCTGCTGGTTGTTAACGACAACTCGGAGGACAACACCAAAATGATCATGCAATGGATGGCAAGAGAAAAAGAGGGTTTAAAGCTGATCAATATGGAGCGGGAAGCCCAACTGAATATCGGCAAAAAATATCCGTTGTCCATCGGTATCAGGGAATCGAAATACAACCATCTGCTACTGACGGATGCTGATTGCGTGCCTTCATCGAACCAATGGGCTGCTAAAATGCAAAGCGCCTTTAAGCCGGGCATTGAAATAGTATTAGGCTATGGACCTTATGAAAAGCAGGAAGGATGGCTGAACAGGATCATACGTTTTGAAACCTTTCACACAGCCCTGCAATATTTATCCTATGCGCTAGCCGGACTGGCTTATATGGGCGTGGGCAGAAATTTGAGCTATACCAAAGAATTGTTTTCAAAGCATAAAGGTTTTGCCTCCATCAATCACCTGCCCGGGGGCGATGATGACCTGTTCATTAAAAAAGCAGCCACCGCCACCAATACAGCTATCATGATTGATGCGGAAGCTCATACCATCAGTCAGCCTAAAAAAACATGGAGCGACTGGAGGCGCCAAAAGACAAGACATTACAGCACCTCCAAATACTATAAACCTCAACACAAATTCCTGCTTGGCTTATATAGCCTTTCACAATTTCTGTTTTATCCTTTGCTTGTAGCGGCCTTTGTATTCAACTGGCAGCTTGCGCTGATCCTATTCATTGTTAAATCAGCTATCCAGTATGTCGTATTTTCCAATGCGATGAAAAAGCTCAACGAAGCCGATCTTACAAAGTGGATCTTTGTAATGGATTTCTGGATGTTTTTTTATTACCTCTTTTTTGCCAATACGCTTTGGAAAAAAGAAAAGAAAACATGGTAGCAATTTATTATTTTTAGGCAAGGGGAACTTTTGATGTTTAGATCCTGAAAAATCGGGACAGAATTATTATCGGTTTTATCATTGATCCAGAACAATATTAAAACCATAAAATCCGCAACAGTCCTAATAAAAACTATTTTGATCATTCAGCAGGCATATCAAACTTTTCAGAATAAACAGAGACTATCTCTTATTGTATCGGTTTGCCTGTTTGGAATGATGGTAGCAAATGTAATTTTAGATTATTTGTTCACGCTACATCAAAACAGTGCTTTTTATATTTCGGAGTCTTTATTGTTTAGCTCGTACTGGGTTTTATATCTTCCCTTATTTTTCCTGCTTTTAAAACTAATCAGAAGTACGGAAAACATGGGATTGAAACTGACTTTTACAGGACTTGCAATCATCATTCACCTGATTGTGTATCCTGCATTAGTATGGCTCTTATCCAAAATATTCTATTATCACACTTTTGCTTATTGGCAGACTTTCAATTTCGGGTTATCGGCTTATTTCATAAAGTCACTGCTCATTTATGGATTTTCGTTGCCGGCTTTTACTATTTTGAATAAAAAAGACAATTCATCCATAATCAGCGAAATTACAAAAGAAACCCAACCGCAACATTTTATCAATTCAATTATACTTACCGGCAACAACAATATAAAATCGGTATTGGCGGTAAATGATATCTTCTATATTTCTGCCAATTCGCCTTATGTCAACATCCATCATCTTTCAAAGAAATACCTGCACAATGAAACGTTGAAATCTTTGGAAAATCAATTGGATAAAAAACAATTTATACGTATTCACAAATCTCATATCATCAATCTTCAAAAGATAATTTCTTATCAATCCCGTCAAAACGGGGATTATGATGTTGCACTTTCGGACGGAACTGTTTTAAGGGTAAGCCGTAATTATGCCAAAGATTTTAAATCGAAGGCTGAACAGCACACTCATCTTACAACAAAATAAACCCGTCTTACCATATATTATTTGAAAACCAGGTATACAGTAATGCAACTTCGCTGAAAAGTTGCAATAATGAAAAATCTGGTTATGTGCCAGGCAATTTTACTGTGCCTGGTATTTATAAGCTGTAACGGGCAAATCAATCGTACTTCACATACTGATAACAAAATGGTAGGTGGCGGTTGTGATGGCTGTGAACTGATGTATATAGGAATGCCCAAAGAAATCCATTCGGTGGATACAAGTCCTGGCTGGAATGAAAAAGGTCAAAAGCTGATTGTCACCGGCACTGTTTTTCAGTTGGATGGGAAAACACCTGCAAAAGACGTTATCATTTATTACTGGCAAACGGATAATGACGGGTATTATTCACCCAGAGCAGGAATGGATGAACAGGCAAAGCGTCACGGGCATATTCGCGGATGGGTAAAAACGGATGCGTATGGAAAATATACGATCAAAACCATTCGTCCTGCTCCTTATCCGGATGATGTTTTGCCGGCACATATTCACTTATCGGTCAAAGAACCCGACATAGAAAATGAATATTATACCGACGAGATTAATTTTGATGATGATAAATTGCTGATACCCCATTTCAAAAAATATCCACAGGAAAACCGTGGCGGAAGCGGTGTTGTAAAAGTGCTGCTCAAAGACAGTTTGCAAACTGCCCAACATGATATTGTTCTCGGTTTGAATATTCCCAACTATCTAAAAAACAGATACAAAAAACAATCCGGTTTAAATATAAATAAGTTCAGACGGAGCAAAGACGTTTATCATTTACAAACACAGGGTCTATCGCTCCCAGACAACTATGAGTAAGAGGCAATCCCATAAACAACTATCTTCCAAAAACCTCCTTCCTATGATTCAGCCCCCAGCGCTGCAGTTCTTTAATCACCTTTCGCAGCGTTTTGGAATATGGTGTAGGCGTGTATTCTGTACGTACAGGAAATCCATTCACTACTGTGCGGGTTATCAGCTTATTGATTTCCATTTCCTTCAACTCTTTCGACAAAACTTTGGTAGAAATTTTTGGGATACTGCGTTCTATTTCCCTGAAATGTTTGTTGCCCTCCCAAACAGAAATCAGGATCAGGATCTTCCACTTACCGCCAATAATATCCAGGGTATCTCTCACCGGCATCAGCGCCGACAAACACTCTTTATGCTCTTTCTTTTTCATTGTATAATTATTGATTACCTTAAGGTAACTGATTACAATAGGAAAGCAAAAATAAATAATTTTGCATCGCAATTAAAATTACCGGGCAGTACAATACGGTAATATAGTTTACAGTTAAATCAAACATAAACAATTACAAAATGACAGAACAAAAAACATCAAAAGGGCTTCACATAGGCCTGTGGGTAGTACAGGTACTCTTAGCCGCAGCTTTCGGGATGGCGGGTTTTATGAAAACAACCGCGCCCATAGAACAACTTGCACAAGGTGGTATGTCTTTCGTAAATTCTTACGGAGTGGGAATGGTACGTTTCATCGGCATCAGCGAGTTGCTGGGAGCCATCGGGTTGATTTTGCCGGCGGCGTTACGCATCAAACCGGCGCTTACGCCTCTGGCTGCAGTAGGAATTGCCATTATAATGGTTTTGGCCTGCATCTATCACATCTCCAATAGCGAGCCGTTCATGCCCGCGGCGGTCTTGTTGGCACTCGCCGTTTTTGTTGCCTGGGGCAGGTATAAAAAAGCACCCGTTTTGCCAAAATAACCAGACTATATATAGCAAAACAACTCAGGCCTTTCAGCTTCATAGTTGAGAGGCTTTTTTTATTCTCCATGTGTAAAAAGATAAAAAGAACTGTAATTAGCCGGCT
The DNA here is from genome assembly GCA_049841335.1 of Niabella sp. Lineage (GTDB taxonomy): Bacteria > Bacteroidota > Bacteroidia > Chitinophagales > Chitinophagaceae > Niabella. The sequence continues at coordinate 7,515 of JASGDI010000230.1, forward strand.
TTTTTGCTATACGTATCTTTGTCAGGTTGAAAAATGGATTAAAAAGCACTTGAAATAATATCATTTAATAATGAGCAACAATCACAAATATTCAACACGCAGGAAGTTCATTGGGCAGGCAGCACTGGCCGGAGCAGGGCTGGTGCTTACGGGCCCGTTAAACAGAGCTTTTTCAAAAGCAAACAATCCTCAAAAAATGGCAAGAATATTCATTACAGGCTCTTCGGACGGATTGGGGCTGCTGGCAGCAAAATCATTGACGGACCAGGGACACCAGGTGGTTTTGCATGCACGCAATGCCAAACGAAAAGAAGACACTTTAAAAAAGATACAAGTGGCAGAAGCTATTTTAATTGGTGATCTGTCAAGCATTGACGAAACAAAAGCCCTTGCAGCGGAAGTAAATAAACTAGGTACGTTTGATGCAGTTATTCATAATGCCGGCGTGTATAATGCTCCCGCTCAGCAAATTTTTTCGGTAAATGTATTAGCGCCCTACATTCTTACAAGTCTCATACAAAAACCCAAACGGCTGATTTACCTTACTTCGGACATGCATCGCAGCGGGAAACCCAAATTTGAGTATTTCAAAACCGGCATTGAGCAGATAAACTACTCCGACAGTAAGCTGCACGTTCTGATGCTCTGCAAAGCCGTTGCCCGGAAATGGAAAGATGTCTATTCCAATAGCGTTAACCCAGGGTGGGTGCCTACAAAAATGGGCGGGGCCGGTGCACCAGATGACCTGCAAAAAGGATATGAAACACAGGTGTGGCTTGCCACCAGTAATGATAAGCAGGCTAAAGTAAGCGGCCATTATTTCTATCATCAGAAAACAGGGCGCTCCAATCCCACTGCCGATGATCATTTATTACAGGAACAGTTCCTGGAGTTGTGCCAGGAGATAACAGGAGTTCCGTTTGCTCAATAACGCTTTGAGAGAAAAGGGATTTTAAATAGCAACTCAATTCATTCCAATCAGGTTTCTGTATGCATTGGGCGTATAGACCACGCGCTGTTTAAAAAAGCGGGTGAAGTGCTGCGGGTATTTAAAGCCCATTTCAAAGGCAATTTCATTCATGTTTTATCGCGGTCAAAGATCTTGTTTTTGGCAATGTCAATAATCTTGTTCTGCAAGGTATCCCGCCGGGAAAAAATCACATTGGCGTAAGTGGCATAAGGCTTCTGTAAAGCGGAAGCCTTTTACATACAAGCCGGCTTGCCTGAAATCCGTAAATCTTGCAAATCAAACAGGAAATTGTATAACAGTGCGAAACAGTATTATTCCGAAATTTGAAGTATCAAATAACTATTAAATTTAAGACAATGGAGAATAAAGAATTTCAATTCAAAACAAACCTTAATTGCGGAGGCTGTGTATCAAAAGTTGAATCCGATCTGGATAATGCTGAGGGTATCTGTCATTGGAACGTAGATACCAACAATGTGGATAAGATCCTTACCGTAAGCTCTAAGGGAATTACAGAAGATGAAGTAGCAGCTATCATCAAACGTAAAGGCTTTAAAGCCGAGCCGATAGCATAATGTTTTCAAAATACCGGGACAGTGAATTTCAGTTGAAAGATGCTATTTCTATGTTTTGAATAACAAATAAAAGTAAAATGAAAAAATCAATAACGGCATCATTACTTACAGGTACCGTTGTTTTAGGACTGTTATTTACAGCCTGCAACAACGTACAAAATAAATCAGCAGATAAGGAACATCAGCAGCACGGTCATAGCGATAGCCTGTATACTTGTCCTATGCATCCCGAAGTAACAGGGAAAAAAGGTGATAAGTGTCCTGAATGTGGAATGGATTTAGTGCCTGTTTCAGATGAAAATTCAGCAAAAGTAGAAGTTATGCTCACTACTGAACCCCAGATCATTGAAGCGGGAACGCCCGCAAAACTCACTCTTGTTTTCCGGGAAAATGACAAAAACCTGCCATTGGAGATTTCACACGAAAAGAAGGTGCATTTAATAGTGATAGATGAAAAACTTTCGTGGTTTCATCATATCCACCCCCAGGAGCAGGCAGATGGCTCTTATATCATATCGGAAACATTTCCTGCAGGTGGCAAATATGTTCTGTTTACAGACTTTAAACCACAGGGAGCTGCATCGGTGGCAGATAAAAAGGAGATTACCGTAAATGGAAGTTCAGGTAATAATAAAGCAGACTTCTCTACCAGATTGGTTTCTGTGGTAGACGGTTATACCGTTACATTGGCAAACGGAAATGATTTAAAAACCAACAGGCCGCAATCATTGGAAATATCGGTTGAGAAAGACGGGAAGAAATTAACGGAAAGCGATATAGAGCCCTACCTCGCAGCAGCAGCGCATATTGCTATGATTGGTAAGGAGGATAAGGACTTTTTGCATATCCACCCAGTATCCAACAAACATTTCCCTATTTATGCTGAAACGCATATCAAAAAGCAAGGTATTTACAGAATATGGGTAGAGTTCCAGACCAACGGAAAAGTTCATACAGCTGACTTTACTGTAAATGTAGCTGAGGGAGAAAAAACAGCAGGACACCACGACCATCAACATTAACTTATTACTTCTCCTCTCTTTCCTTTTTTATAGCAGATGGCTATACTAACCTGTAATTTATAATCCAGGAATTGAGCCTCACAACAAAACAATTTGAGCCTGACAACAAAGTGAAGCAGGAACAAAAATTTTAAATTTGTACGTTAATAAAGTAATTATGGACGTGCAACAAGATGATAGATTAAGAACTATAAGCTATTCAGGAATATTCCTTTCCTGCTTTTCAGATTATAGCGAAAAATGTATTCACGCTACGCCCGAGCACGTTTTGGTATACCTTTATTCAGGCGAACAAGTTATACAGGACCGAAACAAAAAAATTACCATAAAAGCGGGTGAATGCGCCTTTATCCGTCGCGACCACCGGTTAACAATGTACAAGAACAGCAAAGGCGAAGAATTGTACAAAGGCATTTCATTAACGTTCAAACGGAATGTACTGCGTGATTTTTACAGTAAAATGAACAAATCCGAAATTCCGAAAGACGTAACAATTTCCGACAAAACCGTTTTCAAATTAAAACCAACTCCTGCAATAGAAAGCCTGTTCCAATCGCTTACGCCGTATTTCGACAGTAATGTAAAACCAACGGAGGGCGTTATGCATTTAAAATTATTAGAGGGTATCTATGCTTTGCTGAACAATAACGAATTGCTCTACCCGGTACTGTTTGACTTTGCCGAACCGTGGAAAATAGACCTGCTGGAGTTTCTCAATAATAGTTATATGGACGACCTTACAATGGAGCAGCTTGCGTCATTCACAGGACGGAGCTTAGCCACTTTCAAAAGAGATTTCAAAAAGATAAGCACCCTTAC
>JASGDI010000231.1:0-51821 GCA_049841335.1 Niabella sp.
AGCAGTATTGCTGCCTGCGCATCAAAACAAAAATTTACTACCTTTAAGCGAAACCTTTGACAGAGCCGTTATAGACAGTATTCTGGCCCGGCCTGGCTGTACGGCCCTGCGGATTTATTATGGGATGGATGAAGAACTGAAACTGCACGCTATAGTGGTTGCTGCGGGTAAGGATAATGCAGATATTCTGCCTGTGGCAATGACAATGACTGATGACGGCGGAGATGGAGGCATAGCAGAAAATGCCAACAGGTGTCCGCCATTGTGTCCGCCGTCCAGCCCATTGAATGAACCTTAAAACTGACAGAATTTTGTTCGCCATTAATGCACTGGTAAGTTTATTTGTAGGAATACCTGCTATTGTGGGTTGGATTCGTTATAAACGTATTCAACCTGCATTTTACCCGTTTATTTGCTGGCTGACCCTGGGTTTGATCAACGAAATAACAAGCATCTGTATCATTTACCGCTATGGCAATAATGCTGTCAGCTATAATATATTCGCAATGATATCTCCTGTTTTAATTGCATATCAGCTTTACAGGTGGAAACAAGCGATCCTGGGAGTTTCGTTTTTTTATGCCGTTGCTACCTTTTCAGTCCTCCTTTTTCTTACAGAATGGCTGCTACGAGGCAGCTTTTCAGCGTTTTGTTCCTACGCTGTTATTATTAGTTCGACAGTAATTGTTTTAATAAATATCTGTTTTATCTCACGATGGCTTTTGAGTACGATAGATTATTTATACAGGGATGCCATATCACTCATTTGTTTCGGTTTTGTAATACTTTATACTTATACCATAACAACAGAGTGCTTTTTATTTTTTGCCGAGGAAAACCAGGCGCCTCTTTTCTATTACTTTCCAACCATTTTTTTAGTCATCAACCTGCTGGTTAACCTGTTATTTCTATTTGCTATATTATGTATACCACTGAGAATTCAATATTTTTTACGGCGCTCCTCACCAGTATAAGCCTGGGGGCCATATTTATTTTTTTGGGCATAGTGGTTTTTAGAACACAGCGCCGTTATTTTATAAAACGGCAGCAGGTTTGTACCGAAGAACTGGAAGGCTTAAAGAATGAACGCCTGCGCATTGCCAGGGATCTTCATGATGAACTGGGGCCGTTGCTGCATATGGTGTACAGGCAGGTAGAGTCGCTGGCTGATAACAGGGGTAACCTGCAGGAGCTTGCCTCTGCAGCAAAAGATACATTGAAGATTATTACCGGGCGTATCAGTGAAATTTCTAAAAATATGGATGACCAGCGAATTATAAAGGCAGGATTGAAAAGGAGCATAGAACAGTTTATTTCGCAATATAATCTTGCTATACAGCTTTACTTCCAGTTCAGGTACAGACTTACCCGGGAGCCATCACCTTTGGTAACCATTAGCCTTTACAGGATATTGCTGGAGCTGGTGAACAATACTATCAGGCACTCCCGGGCTTCTGTGGCATTCATCACTTTTAAACAGAAAAATAATATGCTCTATTTTCATTATGCGGATAATGGCAATGGGCTAAACCCTGATCAGTTGCAGGATAGCGAAGGCCATGGACTTAAAAACCTGCAGCACCGCGTATCATTGCTGGGCGGACTGCTGGAAAGCCATTTTGAGGAGGGCCCTTCTTTCCTTATCAGGATCCCGCTGCCTTAACCTATTTACAACACCTAAAAATATATTTTTTATACATGAGAGATAACGCTGCTAAACGCGTTTTAATAGCAGATGACGAGTATTATAGCATTGAAAGCCTTAAGCTGACACTTGCTCACCGGGAAGGAATTTTGATATGTGGCCAGGCTGGCAATGGTGAAGAGCTGATTCAGCTGTCTACTGAGCTGGAGCCTGATGTTATTATAACAGATATTCGTATGCCGGGTATCAATACTGCGGACGCTATAGGAATTATACGCGCTGTACATCCTGATATTAAAATACTGGCATGGACACAGTATGTGGATGATGAACAGATCCTGAATATAATGAATGCAGGAGCTAATGGTTACCTGTTTAAAAACGCTGAGGCAGATACCATTGTAGCTGCCATCGAATCAGTGACGAGGGATCAAACCTTTTTCTGTGAAACTACCAACGGGAGGCTGCTGTATATGATTCAGCACAATTACCTGGCATCTCCCTACAAACTGCTGCCACCTCATTTTTTTGCGGCTCATGAACGTGAAATACTGGTGCTTATTTGCAAACAATATAAAAGCAGGCAGATAGCCGTTTTGCTGGGCCTCACCAATAATACGGTAAACAAGTACCGTAATAACCTGTTATTGAAAACAGGGGCCGAAAATATGGTAGGCCTGGTGATGTTTGCCCTGGAGCATGGCATTGTTAAAAAAGAAGATATCCCGAGAAAAAAACACTGAACCTGTACCTTTTTTGGTATAGGTTACGGGGTAGCAGAGGACTATATTTGAAATGCCTAAAGGGTATCACATGCACCAGGTTTGTTCATTATATCATTCTATCAGCCCGTTGCGGCCCTCCTCCGGAAACCATACCGGCCGGGCGGGATATTTACGAAGAAAGGGTGTGCTGTAGTGCAATACGGCATACCCTTCTAAATAATGCACTGCTTTAGTGCGATAAACTCTTTATTTTACTCAATTCAAATTTACAAAAATGAAAACACAAAAAAGTCTCAGGACTATAAAATTCGTATTACCAGCAGTGGCAATACTCCTGTCACTTGTTGCCTTTTATGCATTTAAGCCTGCTCATAATCAAAAAACAACAACAAATGCATATTTCGTCTATCAGCTAAGTAATGAACCTTCCACCGACGATGATTATGAGAGTGATGCAAACTGGCAATACAGCAATGCTGCTCCCTCTCCTTGTGAAACAGCAGGAGACGCAACTTGTTTTATAACAATTGACCAGGAAATCCTTGATGAATATCCTGGATCAACCGAAGAAGAACAGTTGTCTAATTACCTATTGGCCCAAGATGGTACTCCTGGTACCTTTTCATCAGCAATTGCTGCTGTGAACTCATTAAGAGGTTCTAATACTAAAGTAGCAAACTAACATTTTTTGGTAAAAAGCTCATTATTCTAAAGCAGTAATGAGCTTTTAATTTTGTTCTATACCTGTCATAGTAATCACATCATCAGGAATTGGCAGGGCAAATCTCTTATCATTAGCTTTTAGCTCATAAATATTATTATTTAAAATTCTTTTAAGATTAATATTGTATCCTTCCCTGTTCAATCGCTTAATGTCCATCCATCTTAGACCGCGCATAATGAGCTCTTTTCTTCTTTCGAGCAGGATAATAGCCAAAGCTTCTTCCTTTGTTGATGCAGATACCGGAATATAGGTTCCTGTTAGCCATCTTTTTACTAAAAGCTTATTAAGGTCTTCAATTGCCGGGTAAATATTTCCCGAATGTGCCAGGCATTCTGCTCTGATTAAATACACCTCATCGAGTGCAACTCCCGAAAATCCTGCATTATTCCCGGAGTAACTACCTTTAAAAGCGTAAGATCCATTATTATTGTTCCTAAAATAAACATTTTTACGAAGATCATTTATGTCATAAGTAGCATATAAGTTAGAGTCTATTTTAGCTATTGACATTCCCAAAACCGAAGGAGCAAGCATATTTGCATCGTATAATACTTCTTTATTAAATCTGCTAATAGGGAATGTTGCGGAAAAATTGGGAATAGTATTAAAATCAAACAAATCGTTTTGAATATCAAGACATAATGCTGCGTATTTAAATGCGCTGTCATAACTGCCCATATATAAATAACTTCTGGCTAAAAGACCTAAAGCGGCAGGCTTATTTGGTCTTAACGGATGAATTGTATTATTAGGCAGCAGTAATGCAGCGCTTTTCAGATCCTCAATAACCTGCATAAAACAATCTTTATTATTGGACCTGGTGGTTGGGATCTCAAAATCCGGATCTAATCGTATGGGTATGCCGGGGTCTTTATCTGCGCTGGATGCATTATACACAGGAGCCCAGATAATTAAGGCATCCAGAAACGCTTTTCCTCTTATAAAGAATGCCATGCCTTTTAAGGCGCTATACGTTGCAGGATTGTCTTTGACATCTTTCATTTCATCTATTAAGTTAAGTACAATATTGGCTTTATAAATATTATCGTAGGTGTAGCCCCAATCATTTGGATAAGGTGTGAATATTTTATCGCCCCATATATATGAGCGCATATTTTGTTCTCCACTACCATTTGATGATAAGGCCTGCCAATCTGAATATAAGACATAATAATCATCCGAAGCCCTCTCCCCGGCTGCCGGAGATGTTTGATTGACAATGCCATTATCTAAGATGGCCTGAAGATCTGCAAGTAAAACAGGAGTTAATAAGGCCTGATTTGACTTCTTTGTTAAAAATTTTTTGCAGCCCGGCATCAATATGCAGGTTGCCATACATACAGAAAATAATATTAGTTTTTTCATGTTACAATTCAATTTTAGTACCAAAGGAAAATGTTCGGGAAGGCATGAGACCGTTAGGATAATCCGGATCAATGTTCAGTTTGTTGGCTTTCCATAAAATTCCGGGATTATTAATAGCTACAAATAATTTTGCCTGCTTAAAAGGTTTAAGCCTGATTGAGGATGGAAGTAAGTTGTAATTTAAGTTTATATACTGTATCCTGATCACATCTCCTTTTGTAGCCATAACCTCGCTGCTTAAGTAAAATGCATCCCTGCTGCTATTGGCCGGATATACAAAAGAAGGAACATCGGTATATTTTTCATCTCCTGTGTTCTGCCAGCGTTTGTAATAATCTGAATGTCCAGTTTTGTTATTGACTAACATATTATAGTCTATTGAGCTCCGTTTGAAGTAGTTTCCGAATTTATAGGATATTCTAACTGTCAGAGAAAGTCCACGCCAGCTGAAAGCATTTCCGATAGAGCCAAAAAATTTCGGACTGAAAGTGCCAATATACGCAAGATCATCTACAGGGTATTCAGTGCTGATAAGGTCGGTGTATTTTTGACTCAGTTCCCCATCAAGGTAGCCTTGGGGATTACCTTTGTTATCCAGGCCGCCCCATTTGTACGCAAAGTATCCGTTAACAGGATGTCCCTCTATATATCCGCCGTTCACTATTGTACTTGCAGGTAGTTTGACTTTTCTTGTAGTTATCTTGTCATTGTATGTATTCAGTATAAAGTTTGTCTGCCACTTAAGATTGCCTGTAAGATTTTGTGTGTTAAGTTCAAAATCCCATCCTCTGCCACGCATATTTGAAACGTTTTTGACCATTATGAATCCAGCCAGGCCGGTTGTGGGATCCATTGGAACATTATCATACAGGTCGCTGATCCATTTTAAATAGTATTCAATGCTTCCTGCAATGCGCCCTTTCCATAGTGAAAAATCAAACCCGGTATTAAGCATATCTGTTTGTTCCCAGCGAAGTGTAGGATTATATACATTTTGTATCTGACTATAGGGCGTTTTGGAATAAGTATTAGTACCAGTATATCTAAAAGTTGTTACAGCAACTTTTGAGGGATCAACATTTCCTCTGCTACCATATGTAACCCTCCATCTTAGATCATCAAGATTCTTACTTCTAAAAAAGTTTTCATGTAATATATTCCAGCTTAAACCCACTGACCATAGAGGCTTCCAAAGATCATTTGTTTTTACCCCGAATAAGTTAGATGCATCAGTACGGGCACTTCCCGAGATTGTATATTTATTTTGGTAGGTATAGGCTGCATTTCCATAATAAGACAAAAACCGGGTGTTCGTTTTTCTCAGGTAATCCATAAAAGGAACATAAATGGCTCTGCCAGTTACAAAATTGGTATAAGGGTTTACATAATCTACACTCGCTATCGTCAGGTATTCACTGTTAATGCCATAGATACGGTTTGTCTCTGAAGTGGTTTCTGTTTCACTTATTTGCGCCCCTAATAACGAGGCAAGCTTATGTTTGTTTTTATTAAGGTTATATTCAAGCTGTGTTCGCAGGTTTTTCGTTTCTGTTTCCTGTATTGTTTGATCCCTTATATCGCCCATTGGAATTCTATAAGTTACAATCCCGCTTGTTCTGTTTATTTGACTGTACGTATTAATCAGGTTCCTTGCGTAATAGGATTCTTTCTGATAAATGGATGTGTTTTTTTTCCCTGTGCTTTGATGATGATAAAGGATGCCCAGTACCAGACCCCCGGGAAGCTGATAATTTATTCCTAACACTGCATTCAGGTCTCTGGTTAATGAAGTTTTGGGTGTATAATTATAATCATCCAGCGGATAATATTGCCAGTTTAATAAATAACCGGCTCCAGCCGTATCAATGTATACTTTCCGGTAATTGTTATATAGTGGCAACGCGTTACCATTTTCATCTGCAAATAAAGTATAGGGAGGTAATTCCTGTCTTATAAATGAAATGTCGCCATAAGATGGGCGCCCTGATCCGGAAAGTACATGAGCGTAGTAAAAATTGCCGGTTAGTTTGATTCTTTTGCCAATAGAATATTCATTATTTGAACGGAAAGTTAACCTTTTGTAACTATCGTACACCTCGCTTATATTTTCATCGTATCCTGTAGATAATGCCCATGATAACTGAGGGGTGCCAGATTGAACATTTAGTGCCAACTGACGGTTTATGGCAGTTCGGTAAAAGTATTTTTCATATTGTTGTCTTACGTCCTGTTGCTTTAATTTATTAAGATGATTGGTCAGTTCCTGTTCGGTCATTTGACCTTTTTTTTGAGCCAATAAAAGCTCATAAACTTCTGTAAGCGGATATTTGTTGATGTTATTGGTATCTGATAAACGGAAATTTTGTGCAAAAAGATTTTTTTCAAGTTCAACAATGTCGGTAGTATTAATTATTGGCAATTGTGATAGATCTCTTGGTTTGGTGAAGCTTATATTAGCAGAAATGCCAATTCTTACAGGTTGCCCGATTTTTGCCTTTTTTGTAGTAATTACGATTACTCCATTTGCTGCTTGTGCTCCCCATATTGATGCTGCGGCAGCATCTTTTAAAAATGTTATACTTTCTACATCATTAGGGTTTAGATTGCTTACATCTCCCTGGTAAGGAAACTGGTCAACAACTATCAACGGATTTGCAATAGCGGAAGATAGCGTGCTAATACCTCTTATCACTAACCCCATTGAGGGTTTAACAGCATCGTTACTTCCAGTTGCTGTTAATCCGTTGGAGATGTAGGGGAGCCGGGAAAGGATATCGGTACTTACCTGTTCATTAAATAATGCTTCATTAATTTTTGTAAATGAGCCCGTAGATCGCTCCTTTGGCAGGGACTGGTATCCTGTATGAACTACTACATTCTCCATTTCTTTATTGACAGGTTCTAGTAGTATTTTTAAGGTGCTTAAGTTGCCCCCGATTATTGGGATGTTTTGGGATATAAATCCTGTATGGGATACTATAATTGTGTCGTGGATAGAGTCGTAAGGCAGAGAAAAACTTCCACCAGAGTTAGTATAAGTTCCACTTTTTTTTAAAAGCAGCATTACTGATGCTCCTTCTACAGGATCTCCATTTGTTGCGCTTATAACAATTCCCCTGATACTTTGCGTATGTATTTGTGCCGAAAGTTTGAAATTATTATAGATAAAAATAAATGCAATTGACCATAAAAGTTTTTGTATGGTAATATTCATAATTAAAGCAAGTTTATTATTGGTTTAATTGTTTTTCTTTTCGTAAAATATTAAGGTATGCAGTCATCACTTCCAGGTTTAAAATAGATGGGGAGGATTGTGCCAAAAGCCTGCCCTGTGGCGAAATCCAGGCCAGGTGTCCTTCATACGTGTGCCTTATTAAATTATGCAAAAGCGTATCGTCTGTGACAATAGGAAGTGAAAATTGTGTATTGTTTTTTTTCTCCCAGTTTTTAATAAATTGGGATACCTTTTCTTTGGTTTCATGGGCAACCAGTATTATCTGAACATCAGTAGGATGTGTTGCTTGTATTTCCTGTAGTTTGGGAAAGTCTCTTATACAGCCTGTACAGGTAGTGAACCAAAAATCCAGTATCACAACCTTGCCTTTAAAGTCTGATAACTTTGCAGTTTTGTTTGGATAGTTTATAAGATGGGTAAATGTTATATCCGGTACCGTGTCTCCAACGGTCAGCGGTTGTATAGTTTGTTGCTGTGCGCTCACCCATAGGCATAACCCTGCCATTACGCCCAGCAGCGTTGTTTTTTTCATATATAACAAGTATTAAAACTTAAAAAATCTGGTTAAGAACAAATGCCAGGACAAGCAGGCCTAAGACCCCATGAGAAAAGGTAGCCTGCTGCCTGGCGGCCGTTGCTCCTTTTATATAGTCATTTCAACCGGAGTTTCCAAAAAGGAAACGCAGCGAAGAAATCCATCTGAAGGAGCAACACCATTTGTTATATAGGGTTCTTTGGCTTACAGGCATAAAGCAGCCGGTATGCTATTGCATGAAAAAATAATTTATATGGTGTTGGTTTGCTCATCTTGCTTTGGTTTTCGATGAGTCCCGGAGGCAGCATGAGTAGCGCTTTATGGCAAAAAGAAAGCGTGAAGCTCAGCTTACCGCATTAGAGGCCGTCGGAGCCTTGCAACGAATAAGAGAGCCCACGCCGTAACGTGGGCATTCTACTTATCATCTCGTTGCAATTGAAATTTCCGACGTTTCTAATGCGAGACTCAAAGCGAATGCTTCAAATATTTTTTATGAAGTAATCGCGAAAATAATATTTATATTATCATTTGATTAGTTTAAGAGTTCCAAGATAAAAAATAATATTTTAATACGGTTGTATATGACCGTGAAAATTTTCTAAATAATGAACACCTTGACTTTATAAAATAACAAGGTGAAATGATAACAGAAGAAATTAAAAAACTAAATAAGGCTTTTGGTGAAAATCTTCAAAAAATCAGGAATTCTAAAAAAATTTCTCTCTTACAATTGTCCTATAATTGTTCAGTTGATGAAAGTAAAATTTCAAAAATAGAACATGGCAGGTTTAATATTAAACTGTCCACCGTATATGAGCTTGCAAAAGGGTTGAATATTAGTCCTAAAAAATTGCTGGATTTTGAATTTGAGTTTGAGGAGTAGTACTTTATTTGTTCACCTGCAACTTCGGTTGTTAGTGTGGGTTTAATGCTATTTCAAACAGGCTTACAGTTGCATTATGATAATGTGCTGGTAAATTTTCCGTGTCCTTTAGCTTTACAAGCCCCAAAAAATCAAACCCGCATTTTTGATAATAATGGATAAGCCCCCTGTTTTCACCAACGGTATCCATGCGAATGTATGCTTTGTTATTTTCAGCGGCGTAGTTCCTGGACCACGTAACCATTTCAACCACAAGGCTTCTGCCTCTGAAAGTCGGGTGAGTAGTTATTCTATGGATATACACTGCTGGGTCACTGTTCCGTTCTTCCCATATTTGGGGATCGTTAAAAGTGGTGGCCCAAACACAGGCAATCCGGCCATCTATTTGAATGTTCCATTGCCGTTTTTCTGCAATTTCTTTTTCGATCAGCGCTTTGTCAAATTCCGGCCAGAGAACTGCTCCTTTTATTTTTTGAAGATCTCTTGCAAATTTATAAAGTCCGAAAATCTCATGTATGTCCTCAGGAGCACTGTTTTTAATGATCATGGCTATAAAGGATCTGTTTTTGGTTATAATGAAAACTAATATGGCCGGGGTTAGTCGTCCATTCCTTTTCCTTCTAAAATTTGGGGGATATGTTTTTCTATTCTTGATTGCCGCGTTGTGGATTGTTTGGCCTGGGAAAAATAGAACAGGTAGGCTCTTTGCCTGCCCGGTGTTAAAGAAAGGAAGGCCTTTTTTACATTTGGATTTTCGTTCAGTGTTTTTTGAAACTCTTCCGGAACGGTATAGTCTGAGGTTTGCTTTAAAGTGATTTTTGCCCCCGATCTTTCAATTTCAATAGCTTCTTTAATATAGCTTTTGATGATATTTTTTTGTTTTTGGATCTGGTTAATATCTGTAAACCTTAACTGGCGGGCCGACTGAACATTTTCTGTTTGCCGGATCAAGATGCCTTTGGGGTCTTTTAGTAACGCACCTTTATGAAACAATAACGCGCAATATTCTTTAAATCCATGAATGAGCACCACATTTTTACCATTAAAAGTATAACAGGGATGCATCCATTTATAATCTTCCTCAAGCTGGTTGAGGTCAAGAATTATTTCCCGCAACAGGATCATTTCTTCTTTCCAGCGGGTTGCTTTGTCTAAAAACCGGTTAACCTTTGAGTTCATTGGAATGGGGTTTAGTACTGAAAATTGGTTTTTGTTCTGCCGGTCTGAAATACCAGGAAAGTACTGTTAAGGTTAATAGTAATGTTGGCCCGTATAATTCTTTCAGGTCATCTCCAACGGCAAGATGTGAGATAATAGCGCCTGACATTAAAAAGAAAAATCCTGCATAAGCCCACTCTTTTAACAAAGGGAGCTTTGGAATGAATATGGCAATCACGCCTGCTAATTTCCAAACACCAATTATTGTGAGAAAATATTCTGGGTAACCCAGTTTTAAAGAGGTCTTTTCTACCTCTTCACTCATTTTAATAAGCTGTACAATTCCCGTTGAAACCATTCCCAATGCCAGCCATAGGGTGGCTGTCCAATAGATAATTTTATTGCGTTTACTCATGGGGTATTATTTTAGTTTATTTGTTATTTCCTGTAAGCGATTGTGTGCCATATTCAATCCCTGGGCAAAAGGCATTTGTAACAACTGGTCTCTAAAGGCAACTGATTTAAAAATGATTTGCATGGTTAGCTTACTGGTTTCATTATTCAATTTTTCAAATTCAAAAAATTCTAATTGAACAGGAAAAGGACTGTTTTCCATTTCGAATGTTCGTGTAATTTTTTGGTTGGGAATAAATTCAAGGATAACACCATTGGCGCTGAATACAACCTGCCCGTTGTGCGATGTTTCAAAACGCCAGCTTCCGTGTTTGTGATTCTCCAGTTGTATTACTTTTGTTCCCATCCATTGTTCAACAATTGCCGGGTCTTCGTAAGCCTTGAAAAGCAAGGCCAAAGGCAGGTCAAATTCCCTGGTAATGAATAATTCCTGTTTGTTTGCTTCAGCCCGGATATTTGTTTTCTGTTCCATTTATTTGTTGTTATAATTTTTCATTAAGGTTTCCAATTTATTAAACCGGTCGTCCCACATTTTGCGGAAGGGTTCAATAAAGTCGGCTATCTCCTTCATTTTTGCCCCGTTTAAATGATAGTAAATCTCCCGGCCATTTTGTTGGGACCTGAGCAGCTCACATGCCGTCAGAATTTGTAAGTGTTTCGAGACCGTTGGTCTTGCTGTATCAAAATTGGATGCGATTGCGCCAGCCGTCATGGATTGGGACGCAACTAAAAGAAGGATCGCTCTTCTGGTGGGGTCGGCAATAGCCTGGAATACATCTCGTCTCAGATTCATTGCGAAGTCATTTGACTACAAATTTAAATGTAGTTATTTGACTACGCAAATATTTTGGAAATTTTTTTTAGAAGGAAGAGTAGTGGAGATCCCTGAGCGCATAAAGGAATAATTTAAACCTTGTTATAAGCTAAATCCATGTAACATGTATAAACTTTTAAACCTTATACTTTAAACCTTGTTTATCTTTGCAGCATGAGCGCAGGAAAACAGAATATCAGGCATCTGACTCTCGCAGAGCTTGAAGAGTACTTTTTATCTATCGGGGAAAAGAAATTCAGGGCGAAGCAAGTGTACGAGTGGCTTTGGATAAAGCCGGTACAGGGCTTTGACGCTATGACCAACATTAGTAAAGACCTGCGTGAAAAATTAAGCCATCGCTTTTCATTTCCTGCCATTACCATAGATACTACCCAGCATTCGGAAGACGGTACCATTAAATCGAGGTTCAGAACGGTGGAGGGCCATTTAACCGAGGGCGTGCTTATTCCTACCGATGAACGCAAAACAGCCTGTGTAAGCTCCCAGATCGGGTGCAGCCTGAGCTGTAAATTTTGCGCTACCGGTTACCTGGAACGTAAGCGCAACCTGGATTTTGAAGAGATATTTGACGAAGTAGCACTGATCAATAAGCAATCCCTGGAGGTGTACGATAAAAAGCTCACCAATATTGTTTTTATGGGCATGGGTGAGCCCCTGCTAAACTATAAGAATGTGCTGAAAGCTATTGAGCGCATTACTTCGCCCGAAGGGCTGGCCATGAGCCCGCGCCGGATCACAGTATCTACTGCCGGTGTAGCCAAAATGATCCGGCAACTGGGCGATGATAAAGTGAAGTTTAAGCTGGCCTTATCGCTTCATGCTGCTAACGATAAAAAGCGGCATGAAATTATGCCCATCAACGACAGTAATAATATTAAATCGCTGATTGATGCGCTGAACTATTTTTATAAGCAAACCAAAAACGAAATTACTTTTGAATATATCCTGTTCAATAATTTTAATGATTCGCTGGAAGATGCCGATGAGCTGATTAAAGTGTACAGGCAGGTGCCCGCTGATCTTATCAACCTGATAGAGTATAATCCTATTGATTTTGCAAAATTCACCAAGCCTTCCGAAGAAAAAGTAGAGGCATTTATGCGGTACTTGGAGAAGAACAAAGTGAATGTACGCCTGCGCCGCAGCCGGGGTAAAGATATTGACGCAGCCTGCGGACAGCTGGCTAATAAGGGATAATGTGTTAAAAGGCTGGAGGCTAAAGGCAGAATGCGAAAGGCTGGATGCACGAACTTCTGTCAACTGTCATCCGTCCTCTGTCATCTTAACTCTTAATCCTTCTTAGCCCTTAATGTAAAACCTACGCTGGTACCTACATCCTGCGTACTTCTTATGTGAATGGTTTGCCCATGGGCCTCGATAATATGCTTGCAAATAGCCAGTCCAAGGCCGCTGCCTGTGGTATCCATCCTGCGCCCTGTATCCGTACGGTAAAAACGTTCGAATATACGTGGAAGGAATTTTGCCTCAATACCTACCCCGTCATCGCTTATTTCGATTAAGATCCTTTTGTCATCGGTACGGTAAATCCCTGCTTTGATAGTGCCGTTGGGCCTGCCGTATTTAATGGCATTTTCAAAAAGGTTGAGCACCACCTGTCGTATCTTTTCCTTATCAGCATGTACTGCAATCGGGGCCTCACACCCTTTTTTAATGCTAAAGCTGATGTTTTTAGGTTCTGCTTTTATAGAGATGCTTTCAAAGCTGTCTTTCAGCAGGTCCTGGATCACAAAGTTGGTTTTTACCAGTACCAGCTCTCCCCGTTCCAGGCTCGAAATTTCATCCAGGTCGTTCAGCAGATTGGTCAGGCGCTCAACGTTTTTGGAGGTTTTTTTCAGGAATTTTCTTCTCAGCTCAGGATCTTCGGGCTCATCCTGTAATAAGGTGTCTACATAGCTCTGAATAGTAAATATGGGGGTTTTGAACTCGTGTGCGAGGTTTTGTAAAAATTCCCTTCTGAATTGTTCATTGGCCTTTAGCTGCTCCATTTGCTTCTGGTTTTCCTGGGCCCAGGCTTCCACGTCCTCGGTAACTTCGCCAATGCTTTTTTTAGGTAGTATATATTTATAATAGGTTTCTTCCCTCTTTGTGGCTTTGGTTTGATAGATAAATTTGTAGATAAGCTTTATTTTCCGGTAAATGAAGTTATCCAGCATAAAGGATATTAAAATATATGCCCCAATCAGCAATACTACAAACGCCACCAGGCTAAACAACCATCTCCTATCCACGATATATAATAAAAGGCTTATCGGCACCGCTAAAGCCAAAGCGGTGTAAAAAGATAATTGTTTGGGAGAGAGGTTTTTAGGGTTCATATACCGAAAGGTACGAATTTGCAGGATGATCTATGCAGTGCAGTTGCAGTGTGCTTCGATAGCTATCGGAGCAATTTCGCCGCCATATATTCACTGCCGGGAACAATATATTAAATCTCAAATTTATAGCCCACCCCTTTAACAGTGGTAATGCAGTCCATATCCAGTTTCTGTCTTATTTTCCGGATATGCACATCTATGGTCCTGTCGCCCACAATAACCTCGTTGCCCCATATTGCATTTAAAATTTCATTTCTTAAAAATACGCGGCCGGGCTTAAGGGCCAGCAGGTACAGCAGCTCAAATTCCTTTTTAGCCAGCACAATATCTTTATCATCTACCTGTACCAAAAACTTCTCAGGGTCAATAGTGATGTTGCCTACTTTGATAGCCGTGGAATTTTCTTTCTGTACTCTTCTTAAAAGCGCTGCCACCCTGCTCAGCAAAACTTTGGGGCTAACAGGTTTGCTTACATAATCATCGGCCCCTGTTTCCAGGCCTCTTACCTGTGTTATTTCATCATTAAGAGCCGTTAAAAACATAATCAGTGTATCCTTAAAAGCTGTTTGTCCACGCAAAACCTGGCATACCTGTACCCCGGTTTTTTTGGGCATCATCATATCCAGTATTATTAAATTAGGTTTATGCTGATATGCTTTATCAATTGCTTCGTCCCCGTCTTTAGCAGTAATTACCTCATATCCTTCTTTCTCAAGGTTATAGGACAGTATCTCTAAAATATCCGGTTCATCGTCAGCAATTAAAACTTTATATCCTTTTTCCATTTAATAATAATTTAAAGCAAACGTAACAGTAATTTATTTCATATAGAAAAAGAAGGCGTGCATAGAGCCATACTTAATGTAAATTTAATATTACACAGGTCTGAATTTGAATAGTATATACTTTTTAAAACCGGCAAAACCGATAGAACAGATTGTGTGAAGCGGGGAGGCTTCATACAGCGGTGCAATTTGTTGTACAACTGGCTAAAACCGGCTTAATTATTGCTTATTTGCGTATTTTAAATACTGTTATATTTGTCATTACCTTAATATACTATGAAAGTTTTATACAACATTAACCTGAAAAGACTTATTCCTTTCCTGGTTCTGCTGTTTTTTACAGTAAATGCGGATGCCCAGAGAAGAAAAAAGAAAAAACAGAAAGAAGCACCTCCTGTAGTAGTGGTAGACACCATACCTGCCTATACTATTGCTATCAACAGGCAGATAATGCACGAAAAGGTAGAAAAAGAACAGGCTGCATTGCTTGCTATTGATGGTAAAGCAGACCGGTCCCTGGTAATTTCTGCCGATGCGCAGCTTAACGCTGCCGTTACTGATGCAGCTACCAAAAGGGTGGACTGGCTGCAATATGAGATTGAAACCAGCTCAACTATTGACCAGAGGCTTAAAGCCAATTACCTCGATGGTCTGGCAACCATATTGCGTTATATTAAAACCTACAGCCGTGGCAGCCAGTCGGCAGTACACTATTTACCCCAGGTTATGGCCACCTACAAACAATTGATGGAAGCGAATGCACAGGATAGATCCATAGCAGATATTATACGGCCGCTTCCTTATGATATTGCTAATACTGCTTTGCAGCCTGAAGTATTTAAAGATAATGTGGGGCATAACCAGGTACGTGATATTATGCTGCTGAAACTTGCTGAGAGGTATCCCGAAAAAACCTTTGCAGCGCTGAAAGCCTACCCCGAAGCGCAGGTAGCAGACAGTCTTATCAGGAGTATAGGGCATCAATATCCCCACCTGATATATGACTATGCCCAGGCCAATAATAAGTTCAGTTACAAGATACAGAATATAGAAGACGATCCGCTTATTGTTACGGTAGTATCTATGGCCCGCAATCCTAACAAAAGCGGACAGTTTTATTTCCCTTTTCTTGATAATATCGTTAAGGGAAAAATAACGATGGATGATATTGACAAGGCAAAAAATGATCCTGTTAAATATTTCAGACTTCTGGTGCAAACCCAGATAGATTATGCAAGCCGTGCTATTAATGGGGATACCGCCATGGAATATAAGAGCCTGTTGAAAAAACTGGAACAGAAGGCCAAAGATGAATTTGTGGCAAAGATCAACGGGCTGCATGAAATGTCAGATGCTGTAAGGTTCCGTTGCCTGCAGCCCTTAAATGCAGAAGAGCTTTATTATGTGGCTGTATTAACCAACGGGCTTATTTATACCAGCAGCTATACAGCAGGTGTTTATCCGCTGATGATGCGCAAGATGGGTAATAAAGGCGATGAATTGCTGAAGAAATTACATTTCGACCATTACCGGAAGTTTTTAAGCCAGGCGGCCTCTTACAACACTCTGAAGAACTTCCTGGGAAGCTTTTCCAACCCGGCAGATGCTAACGATTTAATGAAAGCCTTTGTTACCGGGCTGGAAAAAAGCAATGGGCTTGAGGACGGTGTGGATGTAGCAGATTCCTATGCAAGCATTGCTGAAACCTTGCCGGACCTTGCAAAAGACATGCTGACAAACGTAAAGGCCAACCTCGACAGGAACCAAAATGCCGGCAATAAAAAAGGGATAGCCATTTATGATATTCTGTATAACCTGTTTCTGTCCGCTGACACTACCAATAAGATCGACTTAACCAGCAAGCTGGATATACCGCCGGTGTACAACCTGCCTTTTTCTTCGCTTACCAATGAAAAGGGAGAAGTTATTTCCCAGGTGTTTTTTTATGGCGACCGTGACGGCCGTAATATTTTTAACGGTTTTCTGAATATGTTTGGTGGCGGCAACTGGAAAATTGACGGAAGCAATAAGCAATGGGTGGTTATAAAATCTACGAAAGGACAGCCTGTTTCTATTTATGCCAACCGGCCGCTGGATGAAAATAAAGGCCTGGATGATAAGGCGCAACAGGCGCTGAACGCTTACCTGGACGAAAATAATCTGCACCCTACCGTTACTATACACCGTGGGCATAGCTATTACGCCGAAGCTACTATAGGCTATATGGCGCCCTCCTCTAAAATAGTGTTTATGGGTTCCTGCGGCGGATTTAACCTTATTGATTCCATACTTAGAAAATCGGAAGACGCTCATATTATTGCCTCAAAGCAAATTGGAAGGACTGCCATTAATAAACCTTTCTTTTATTTACTAACAGAAAAATTACGAACAGGTAAAGATATTGACTGGATACCTTTCTGGAAAGAATTTAAAGGACGTGCTAATGTAGCCGGGTTTGAAGATTATATTCCGCCTTATAAAAACCTCGGCGCTATTTTTATAAAGGCCTATAAAAAGGAAACCGGGGAAACAGATGTGTAGGGCCCCCAATAATATTTTCTAAAAAACGTTATTGATAACACGCGATGCTCTGCGAAACATTTTGTTTCGCAGGACTATGTTGTAGCCTTTGGCTACATTTAAAAGTAGCCGAAGGCTACAATATAAAGCTTCGGGACTGCAAGTTCCAAAGAGCGGGCTTTACTGCTGCTGCATTTGCTCCATATAAAACCTGTAGGAATTGGTATTGATGCTTTGTGCCGGGTTATCAGTTATTTGAGTAAACGCAGGTGTGTTTGTAGTTTCTATTATAGGCATCACCTCTTTATTATCAATAGAGACCAGCACTTCCAGCACATGATGCGAAGATCCTTTATAAGTACCTTTTACAGGTGTGCAGTCAGAAAAATTTCTTCCAACAGCTAACCTTATATGGCGGTCGCTGGCTATACAATTATTGGTGGGATCCAGTCCGATCCATCCATATTCAGGCAGGTAGGCTTCCACCCAGGCATGAGTGGCTCCCTCACCTCTGAATTCATGATTTTTAGGACAAATATATCCGCTTACATATCTTGCAGGGATGCCTACCCTTCGCAGCATCAAAAGCATTGTATGGGCAAAATCCTGGCATACACCGGCTTTCAGGTTCCATATCTCATCAATGCTGGTTTCAACACTGGTAATGCCTTTTTTATATTCAAAGTTTTCAAAAATATACCCGGAAAACAGCTGTGCATTTTCAAAAGGTGTTTTACTACTGTCAAAAATGGCATTGATAACAAGCTTCAGATCTTCGGCACTTTCAAAAGCTTCCTGCTGCATAAAATCAACATAGGGAAACTGTTCCCTTACGGTAACCAGCTGCTCCCATTGCTCTTTTGCCGGGCGGTTTTCTTCAGGCATGATGATAGCCTGGGTTACCACTTCCGCTTCTGAAGAGATCAGCAGTTCGGTATGTGGCTCTACAATGGAGAACATACCCAGCTTGTTACCAAAATAGTCTATGAAGATCTCCACATTGGGATTATTGGTAATAGTTATTTTATGACTCACCAGGTGCTGTCTGGCATCCTGCAGCGGATATAACAGGATCTGGTTGGTACATTCAACGGCAGGGCTGCTGTAACTATAACGGGTAATGTGTCTGATCTTAAATGATGGCATTCTTAATATTTGAAGTGTTTTCGGGTGATTGAAATTTTAACCTGTTTTGTACGGCTGTATTAATTATATCCAAAATAGTGTTTATTAAATGCTGCTGAAATATGGTGCAGGTCTTCGCGGGTTTGTGCAAGCAGCTCTTTAATACTTAGCCCATCCTTTAAATTGCAGCTGCTGTATTTTAAACTGCTCAAACCTTTACCTATCAGAAAATCAAGGTGTTCGTAGCTTTCCGGTATGCTTTGGCCGCGCAGCCTTTTAAAGTACCGGCTGATATGTTCCATACAATACAGGATAGAATGTACAAAGTCTTCGTTATACAGCACCTGCTTCATAATAGTATCCGGCTCTACAATGCCACGCGATGACTTCAGGTAAGCCTCATATCCCGAAAGCGAATACAGGAGGTATCTTAATGCAGGTGTGGCTGTGTCCTGCAGGTCGTATCCTATTTCTTTCAGCTTAATATCTGTAACATCGGTTGTAATAATAGCACGCTCCATAAACCGGCCTATATTTAAAAAGTTATAAGCCTCGCCGCGCGGCATGGTTACGTCGATGGTACCGTACAGGAACAACCCATGTTTTATCAGGGCGTCCAGGGCGGTTACGGGGTCACCATATTTTATGGGTTGTTCTATATTGGGTTCCCGGATAAGATGGTAATAGGCATTAAGGTTGTGCCACATTTCCTTGGTAATATGATCCTGCACGGCCTTGGCATTTTCACGGGAACGGGTAATATTGTTGATGAGCGATGCGTTATTGTTCCTGTTTAGCATTACATACTCCAATACGGCCCGGGAGTTGTACTGGATAGGAGCTATCTCCTCATCAAATAAATAACCATAGGTTTGTAATACCGATTTCCAGTTATATTCACGCATTTCATCCTGTGAAGCCAGGTAGTTGGTACGTAATACCCTTAGCAACCCGTTTGTTCTTTCCATATAACGGGCCAGCCAAAACACGGATTCTGCAACACGACTTAACATATTTTTATTTAAGTTTCAAGTTTAAAGTTCCAGGTTACTGGTTACTGGATACAAGTTCTACATTTTACATTTAATATTCTACATTCAATATTCAACATTTCACTCCCCCAGAACCCAGGTATCCTTGCTGCCCCCGCCCTGGGATGAGTTAACCACCAGCGAGCCTTCTCTCAAAGCTACCCTTGTAAGTCCGCCCGGTACAATATCTATCCCATCCGGGCCGTAAAGCGCAAAAGGCCTTAAATCTACCCTTCGGGGCTGCAGCTTTCCGTTGATATAGCAGGGCGATGAGGAAAGGTTAATGATAGGTTGCGCAATAAAATTCCGCGGATCTTCCAGGATGGCTTTTTTATATTCCTCCATTTCCTCCTCAGTAGCTTTGTTACCCATCAGCATACCATACCCGCCCGACTCATTTGTTTTTTTGACAACCATTTTGTCCATGTTAGCAAAAACCATGGAGCGGTTTTCCGGGATGTCCAGTTCGTAAGTGGGTACATTTTTAAGGATCGGCTCCTCGTTCAGGTAATAACGTATCATTTCCGGTACATAAGAATAAACGGCCTTATCATCTGCCACGCCATTTCCCATAGCGTTTACAATGGCAACATTTCCTTTGCGGTAAGCCCAGTAAATACCAGGAACGCCTAATACACTGTCGGGCCGGAAAGTGAGCGGATCAATAAAGTCATCATCTACCCGGCGGTAAATAACATCTACTTTTTGCAGGCCGCTGGTGGTTTTCATATATACATGATGGTTTTCCACTACCAGGTCGCGGCCTTCCACCAATTCTATACCCATCAGGCGTGCTAAAGTGGTATGTTCAAAATAAGCAGAATTATAAACACCGGGAGTCAGCAGCACAACGGTTGGATTGCTGGCCTGCCTGTTGGCCAGTCCCAGCAGGTTTTTAAGCAGTAAGGAAGGGTATTCAATTACACTCCGCACATTATTGCGCGGGATGATGTCGGGGAATATCCTGAAAGTGATGCTCCTGTTTTCGAGCATATACGAAACACCGGAGGGTGTTCGGAGGTTATCTTCCAGTACATAAAAACTGCCATCCGCATCCCTGATAAGATCAATACCCGCAATGTGAGAATAGATATCGAAAGGCACATTTACATTCATCATTTCCCTTAAGAACAGTGGGCAGGAATAAATGAGCTTTGCCGGAACAATACCGTCTTTAATAATGAATTGCTGATGGTACACATCTTTTAAAAAAATATTAAGCGCTTTAAGGCGCTGCTTTATACCAGCTTCTATAATAGCCCACTCTTTGGCTTCTATAATACGGGGAATGATATCAAACGGGAATATTTTCTCCACCCCTTCATTATCGCTATATACCGTAAAAGTAATGCCTTGGGTCATGAAAAGCTTTTTGGCCAGTTCATCCTTGTTTTCCAGCTCATCAGGCGTAAAGCCTTCAATGGATTTAACAAGGTGATGGTAGCTTTCCCTGACTCCTGCTTTGCTCATTAACTCGTCCCATACTTCGGGTTGTATAAAATAAGAGGCTAAAATTCCCGGTAATGTCATAAGCACTATTCATTTTGCTTTAAAAATGAAATATATATAAAATAAACAATAAAAACAAACCCTATTTGTATCTTTTTTAGTAAAATATAATATATGAGTTTATATTAAATGTATATAAATAGTAGTTTGTGGAGCTTTTCAATCCAATAATATATTTAAAATAGGAGCTAAGAAAGAACTTTTAAGAAAAATAATAAATATTAAATATATTTATTGATTGTTCTACCGTGAAATAGGTATATTCTATTTTTTTATACTTCAAAATTTGGATTTTTCTTTTGATAGCCGCACCTTTACAATGCTGATTTCTAAACTATATTTTAAAACACCAAAAGCGCACTTATGAACTTGATCATTCCAACACGTGCCGGCAGGCAATTACTCAGGATTATCAAAATAAAAAAAAAACGGAGAAGAAGGAGTAAGATACTCAACCTGCTTTACTGGGATTATTATGCCATGTGGTTTTTGTCGTAAGTTATTTTTAAGAGACAATAACCGCTGGTTCTGCATTTAATTTTGACCAAGAGGAACTACCATACCCCGAAAGCATTCGGGATTCATTCATCCTTTGTGTGATTTTATGAATGAAAAACTTTATGTAAGTATGAAAGCAACAGTTTGTATCATTTGTCATACATCCGGGTCAGCCGCTGCGAAGCAAAGAGAAAAATATTTCCGTAGGTTTGACCCATGAATGAGTTACCATCCATTTCCTTTCAAAAGGCATCCGTTATCAGGCAATACCAGGAGAAAAAACTGGCCGATCTGCTTATTTATCTCAATGCTCATTCCGGCTATTATAAAGCGCTGTTTGCCGAACACGCTATAAACCCGGGCGGGATCAGGACAATCGGGGATCTGGCAAAGATACCACCAACGGAAAAAGAACACCTCCAGCTTAGAAACCAGGATTTTTTATGCGTACCAAAAAATAAGATCATCGAATATACTGCTACCTCGGGTACTGTGGGTAGCCCTGTAACCATAGCCCTTACAGAAAATGACCTGCAACGCCTGGCGTATAATGAGTATAGCTCTTTTGTTTGCGCTAACGGCACTTCAGAAGATATCTACCAGCTCATGCTTACACTGGACAGGCAATTTATGGCAGGTATGGCTTACTACAGCGGTATCAGAAAACTCGGCGCCGGTGCAGTGCGCGTGGGCCCGGGTGTTCCTTCCCTGCAATGGGAGACCATAGAACGTTTAAAACCCACTGCCATTGTTGCGGTTCCTTCCTTTATAATTAAGCTGATCCAATACGCGGAAGACAACGGTATTGATGTAAATCGGTCTTCGGTAAAAAGAGCGGTTTGTATTGGCGAAAACATCAGGAACGAAAACCTGGAGCCTAATATCCTGGCTCAAAAAATAACAGGTAAATGGAATATTCAGCTGTTTTCTACTTATGCCTCTACGGAAATGCAAACCGCATTTACCGAATGTGAGGCTGGAAAGGGAGGCCATTTAAATCCTGAATTATTAATTGTAGAGTTACTGGACGACAACGGACAACCTGTTCCTGACGGGCAACCCGGCGAGGTAACCATTACTACTTTAGGAGTAGAAGGGATGCCATTATTAAGATATAAAACGGGCGACGTTTGCAAAGCTTATACCGAACCCTGCAGTTGCGGACGGCATACCCTGCGCCTGTCGCCGGTGATTGGCCGTAAAAAACAAATGATCAAATACAAAGGAACTACACTATTCGCCCCTGCACTTTTTGAGATCATTCACCGCATTGAAGCAATAAGGGAATATATTGTAGAGGTGTATAGTAATGAAATAGGTACAGATGAAGTCTTGTTATATATCACACCTGCAGACAGCCTGGAGGAAACGCAGAACAAAATAAAAGCATACCTGCAGGCCCGGTTGCGTGTTACCCCGCATATTAAATATATTGATGCGGAAACAATGCAGAAGATGCAGTTTCCCGATGGTGTAAGAAAGCCGGTGAAATTTGTAGATAAGAGAAGATAACTCCCTCCGTGCTACGCAAGCCGGTTACAGCCGCAGTCAATAGGAATAAGTCAGCGCCTGCTTATACCCATCTATGTTGAGGGTCAGTTTATTGTAACCATCAACTTTTAGTGGAGAGATATCGAAACTGTAAGACCTGGTAAATACGGCCAGGCAAAGTTCCTTATTATCAAAAGCAACTTTAAGGCTTCTTTGAGGAGGCAGGGATTTAGCGATAGCGCCGGCATCAATCAGTTGCACCACCCAGCTTTCTCCGCTGCAACCGCTTGCAGTAACGGTAACCGTAAGGCAATTGCCTGATAATGTTACATTTTGAATAATATTGGGATTCGTCTCTGTCCCGTTATAGGCTTCATTATTAATAATTACGGCCGGACCACAGGGGGTATCATCGTCTGGTATATTAATAGCGGATCTTTTACAGGAAACGCTTGAAATCACTAAACAGGATAGTATAATAAAAATAACCGGTTTCATATAACAACTTTTTCTTAATGACGGGAATGCTATAAGGTTCGCAACAACCATTACCGTTTTTTGCTTTGCCAATAGTAAAAATAAAATTATTCCCGATCTCGCAAATAGTTTTTCCCGATCTCACAAATCATTGCGGACACTTCAGCTGAATTTTGCATTTCTATCAAGAAAAGTGCATGAAAGCATGTTGTGTAAACTTCTACTTATCTCTGTTACAATATTAGGCGCTGTCTTGCAGCTATCGGCACAAACCGATACATCGGCTGTGCTGGAAGAGGTAACGGTTACTACCGGCCAGTACAGGCCGCAGTCTTTAAAAAAGTCTGTTTACAAGGTGAAAGTAATTACCGCCGAACAGATAAAGGCAAAAGCGGCGCTTAATATGACACAGGTACTCAACACCGAATTAGGCTTCCGTTTCAGCAATGATAACGCGCTGGGTGTTACTGATGTGCAGCTGATGGGCATGAGTGGCCGCAGCATTAAGATTTTGCTGGATGGCGTTCCGGTTGCTGACCGCAACGACACCCGCGAAAGCCTGAACCAGGTGGATTTACAAAGCGTGGAACGAATAGAAATAGTAGAAGGGCCTATGAGCGTTATTTATGGCTCTGATGCTTTGGCGGGTGTTATTAATATTATTACCAAAAAGGCTGATGATACCCGTTTTAGCGTAGGTGCGCGTGTGCAGGAAGAAACCGCAGGAGATGAATACAGTCCTCTGGGTAACAAAGGCCTGCACCTGCAATCCGTAAATGCTTCCTATGCACAGCGTTCCTTTTTTGCAAACGGCGGTTTTACCCACAATGATTTCAGGGGATTTGGTGGCGATGATTACGGCAGGGCCAAAGCATGGAAACCCAAAGAGCAATATTTAGGGAGCATTACATTGGGCCATCGCAGTGAGAAAAATACAGTGTATTACCGGCTTGACGGGTTAGACGAAACCATTACATCAAAAGGGGCCATTAATATGGAAACCTTCAAGGCTTTTGATCAGCGCTATATTACCCGCCGCTGGATGCACCAGGTGCAGAACGACTGGCGTATCAATTCCCGTTTTCACTTAAACACATCAGCATCTTATACTGATTACAGCCGCCGCACCAGGAGTACGCGGCACAATTTTACCAACAACACCGATGAGCTGACCACCGGTGCAGGAGAGCAGGATACAGCAAAATTCACTACCCTGTTTTTCAGAACGCAGGGACATTATACGGTAAACGAAAAGTTATCCTTTCAGCCCGGTATAGAGTTCAATCACAATGCTGCTTCCGGTGCAAGGATTGAAGGTTCGCCGGTGATCAACGATTTTGCATTGTTTGCTTCTGCCGAATGGAAGCTGGTGAGCAATATTAATATCCGCCCGGGATTCAGGGTTATAAAAAACTCCCTGTATGATGCGCCTCCCATTGTTCCTGCCCTTAATGCAAAGATCAGGTTATCAGATGCTGTGAATTTAAGATTATCGTATGCAAAAGGATACCGGGCGCCGGCATTAAGAGAGCTGTACTTCGATTTTATTGATGCCAACCACACCATATTAGGTAATAAAGACCTGAAAGCTGAAACTTCCAACAGCTTTAATGGCTCGCTGGCCTGGAGCTCTAATCAAAATGAGATTAAAGCCATGAGCACGTTAAGCGGTTTTTATAGTGTGTTCAATGATCTGATAGATTACGCGCTTGATCCTGCAGACAATACAACGACCCGGTTGTTCAATGTATCGAAATTTAAAACTACGGGCGTCTCTTTTGAGCAGGGATTGATGTACAAACAATTGCAGCTGAATGTGGGCGCTTTATTAGTCGGCCGCTATAATGATTTAAGCAATGAAGAGGGGCTCAGCAGGGAAGTGCCGGAATTTAACTGGTCGCCCGAAGTGAACGCCAATATTTTTTACAGCATCAGCAGAATAAAAACCAGCCTGGCTTTTATGTATAAATACTCAGGCGCCAGGAAAACATATCAAATGGTAAACGGCAGCACTACTGATGTGGAGCTTAAGGGGCTCAGCAGTTTTAACTGGGCAGATTTTTCTGTTTCCAAAACATTGTTCGGCACCGTTACACTCCAGGCAGGGGTTAAAAATATTTTCGATATAAGCAGTATTAATAATACCGCTGCCAGCGGCGGTGCACACAGTACCGGAGGGCCTGCACCTATTAGCTATGGCCGCTCCTACTTTGCAGGAATCGCCTATCAGTTTAGTAAAAAATAAAAATTCAAAATAGAAACCATGAAGAAGTTCTTATTGTTATCAATGACAGTTGCAGCTTTGGTATCCTGCAGTAAAGATAAAGATCCTGTGATTATTGTACCGCCGTCTAATGGCTCAACGATGGAATTGAACGGAACAACCACCAATGCCGGCGCTAATGCAGAAAACTCGGTATTTGTAGATTTTAGCGCAGATAAACAAACAAGTGTTTTACGGAATAGCTGGGATTTAGGGTTTTATTCTGGGAGTGATTACAAAGTAGTAATAAACTTAACTAATGGAGCGTCTGCTGTTGCTGTAAACAAAACCGATATTAATGCAGTTACCGCATCTGATTTCAACAAGGATACTCTCAAAGTAGGATTGAACGGGTTTATGCCAGTGGGTAGTTTTAACGTGATAGATGATACAAGAGAGGCAAATATATTGACCAAAACAGTTATAGCCCCAATATCGGCTACTGAGGGGGATAATAAAGTTTATATTCTGAATAGAGAAGGTGGTGATGGCACCGTTGCAGAAAATACAGGGCTATTTAAAATAAGAATATTAAGAAAAGGAACTGGTTATTCTCTTCAATATGCAAAACTGACAGAAACAACGTTTAAAACATTAGATATAAACAAAAACGGGGATTATAATTTTCAGTTTGCTTCGCTAACTTCCGGGACAGTTGTAAATGTAGAGCCGGAGAAATCAAATTGGGATATTACGTGGAGTTGGAGTATGCACTACACTGGAAATTTCCCATATGTATTTTCAGATCTGGTATTTGTAAATAATATCGGTGGCGTAAGTGCTTTTGAGCGCGTTTATGCCTCGGCTGATGTGGCAACGGCAGCTTATACTAATTTTAATAAAGATAGTGTAAGTAAATATAGTTTTTTAAATGATAGACGGGTTATAGGAAGCAATTGGCGTGCTACAACAGGAACTATTGGTGTAAAGAAGGATAGATTTTATGTAGTGAAAGACCCTGACGGAAATGTTTACAAACTTAAGTTCCTCAGTTTTGCTGCCCAGGACGGCGGTACACGTGGCAGACCCCAAATACAATACGAATTAATCAAGTAACTTTAAAATACAATCTCAAACTATCAAAAAATGAAAAAGATCTTTAGTATTGTTGCTGTTGCTGTACTATCAGCATCTGCAACAGCTCAAAACGGTAAAGAAAATATAGACAGGCTCTGTGGCTGCTTTGAAGTAACTTTTAAGTACGCTGAAACTTTTTCACCTGATAAAGACTATAAGTTTCACGACAGGGAAAAAATACAGGGCGCTACCGAGCTGGCGCTGCCCATTATCAATACCAGTAAAAGAGTGGTGATCCAGCACCTGCTGGTGGTGGGTAATGGTATGGTGGTAAAACACTGGCGAGAGGACTGGACGTACGAAAATCCTGTACAATGGAACTACAAGGGAGATAAAGTATGGGAAAAAGTAACCCTTAACAAGGCCGATGTAAAAGGGAAATGGTCGCAATCAGTATGGGAAGTAACTGATGCGCCGCGTTATCAGGGTTCTGCTCCCTGGCAGTTGGTGAATGGTCATACTATATGGGAAAATACAGTAGATGCGCCGTTGCCCCGAAGAGAATACACCCAACGTTCCGATTACAATATCCTGAACCGCACCAACAGGCTGGTGATTAAAAATGATGGCTACGATCATGTCCAGGATAATAAAAAAGTGCTTCGGGCTGACGGAACAGATAAGCTGATCGCAGAAGAAAAAGGCCTGAACCTTTACGAAAAAGCGGATGAGGCTGATTGTGAAGCCGCAGCAAAATACTGGGAAGAGCATAATGGCTTCTGGACAGCTGTGCAACAGGAATGGGATAAGGTATTAAGCGCTAAATCAACTATTAAGCTGGTGAATGATAGTGAGCTGATGAACACACTTTTTAAGCTGGCGGATGACTGGAAAGCTAAAACACTTACCGCCGCTGATGTAAATACTACGTTAGCAGGCATTTTAGCTAAACATATTCAATAGTATTTTCTAATAGTGGATATATACGCCGCGCCATTTCTGGCGTGGCTTTTTTATTCTGTAAATGTAAAACGGTGTATGCCTCCCTTCACTTCTTTAACAACACCACCGGGAAGCATTACGGTAGCTGAACAGGTAGCGGGTATCTCTATATCAAGTGTTACCGCATTTCCTTTGCGTTTCCATGCTGATTTTATAGTGCCATAAAAAGATTCGTGGTAGGCTTCAACAAAAGCCAGGTCCTTTATAAACGCGGGTTTTATAATAATTTTTTTAAAAGCAGTAACAGACGGATCCATATTAATACCAGCCAGCGTTTTATACAGCCAGGCAGCAATAGCTCCCATAGACGGATGATTGCGTGAGGCATCACCAATATTACGGCCTACATCCCAGGTTTCAAAAAGGCTGGTGGCTTCATAGTTTTTGATCCAATACCCCCAGGAGGGCATGGTTTCTTTGGTTACCATTTTATAAACAGAGGCGGCATATCCAAAGCCGGATAATACTTCCGGAACAATGAGGCTGCCTATAAACCCAAAATCAAGACTGTAATTATTGGCAGCTACTGCGTCGTTCAGTTTCCGGGCCAATGCCTGCTGCTGCTCTGCAGGGGCAATATTCATATACAATGGCAGGGCATAAGAGAGCTGGGTGCCGTTGGCATAAACTAAAATTTCTTTATCAAAATAATATTGATTAATCAGTGATTTCAGTTGTGCTGCTTTAGCGCTGTATTGCTGTTCATCTGCCTGCTTACCCAACAGTTTTGCCATGCGTGCCATCAGCACATTATCCCAGTAGTAATAGCAGCTCGACATAAAGTCTTTAGGAGTTATGGCTTTGTAGTATAGCCAATCGCCAAGTCCTTCGGTCAGTAAGCCTTTATCATTTTCAATAGAGGCAACATACTTTAAATATCGCTGGCAGGTGGGATATATATTCTTAATGCTTTCAAGGTCATTCTGATATTGATGCAGCAGCGATGGAACAATAAAAATAGCAGCATCCCACACCGGGCCTGCCCACTCCGAGTCCCATTCCCACGAGGTAGGTACAATACCCGGTACATTACCACTAGCATCCTGCGCGTCAATCATATCTTTTACCCATTTGGCATATACGCTTGCCGAATGATAGCTCAGCATACCCGCTTCCTGCACCATAAACCCGTCTGCCATCCAGCCGTTTTTTTCGCGGGTGGGGCAATCGGTAGGAATACCAAATAAATTGCTCAGGTAAGAATTTTTGCAAATGGAGAAAATATCGTTAAGCAGTTTATTAGAACAGCGGAAATTTCCGGCAACAGGCACATTACTGTGTAGCCGCAATGCCTGCAGCTCAATTTGCTTTAAAGCTATTGGCCTGTCGGATTTTAATTCTATATACCTGAAACCATGATAGGTAAACGCAGGAATGAACGTTTCCTTACCCGTGCCTTTTAAAATGTACATATCACTTTGAATCACTTCCCTGGCATTCCTGGGCCGCAGGTGCATATTGATATTTCTCTGGTCAATGTTACCATCGGTGCCGGTCATTTCTGCATGACGTAAAGTGATCGTAGTTCCTTTCTGTCCTTCTATTGTAAGCTTTGGCACCCCTGCAAAATTGATCCCCATATCAAACAGATAGCAACTGTCATTCAGCTTTTTTACAGATACAGGATCAATTGTTCCTGTTGCAGTAATTGAGGGCATCATTTGCGCTTCAATAATGGGTGCGGGAGGCGTGGCAGGTTTTGTCAGCTCCCATTTGCTGTCGTCAAAGGAAGTCTTTGACCAGCCTTCCTGTTCCATTCCTGCATCATAAGTGGCTCCTACATGAATATTGTCAAACCTCCAGGGGCCTGTGCTGCATTTCCAGCTTTCATCGGTTTTTATTACCTGCTTTGTACCATCGGCATAGCTGATATGCAGCTCGCAGATTACCTGGGGACGCTTACGCCAGGGCGCTTTATGAAAGTTCCACACGGTGGGGGTTTGCTCATTGAACCAGCCATTCCCTAACTGGATACCAAGACTATTATTACCCTTCTGTATATAAGAAGAAACATCGTGGGTAAGATAAAGCACCCGCTTGCTGAAATCAGTAAAACCCGGATCCAGAGCGTTGGGGTTGATACATTTACCGTTTATATACAACTGGTAATAGCCCACTCCGGTTATATAACACTTTGCCGATCTTACTTTTTTTGCTGATGTAAATTCTTTTCGAAACAAAGGCGATGGCTCGTAATCTATGTCGTGCCTGTCCGTTATCCATTGGGCTTCCCAGTCTGACGGCTGTAATTTCGCTGTTTCAAACCAGGCAGGCCGCGATTTCAATTTTTTTGCTCCTAACCAAACCTCCACCTGCCACCAGTATTGAGTGTGCGGAGTTAGTTTATAGCCTTTCAGATAGGCCATCTGTTCTTCCCCTGCTGTTCTTTTACTATCCCACACATCCCCTTTATTGTTCAATAATAACTGCCTGCTGGTAGCAACTAACACCCTGTACGCAGTTTGTTTTTGGGCGGTTGCCGATGTTATCCGCCAGCTCAGCCGCGGTTCGGGTACGTCAATGCCCAGCGGTAAGGTCATATATTCACAGCTCAAATGCTCCACTTTTGTTTGAGCTTTTATGCTTTGGATAAAAAAACAAAGGCAGAATAGGACTAATATGATGGACTCCTTTTGTGCAGGCATTATTTAAACTGGTTTAGTGTACATAAGAAAAATCGTTTTTGGGTAATTCTGAAAGTTAAAGATTTTACGGCTGTATTTTTCAACGGACTGTTTCCGTTAGCATAAAACCTCCTATATTCCTTACCTTTGCACTCATTTTTTAGCAGAATATGAGTGTAAAATACCAGGAATTCCAGGGTTTGAATTTGCCCGCTATAGAGAAAGAGATCCTACAGGAATGGACTAAAAGTGAAGCGTTTGAAAAAAGTGTTTCATTAAGGGAAGGCGCTACGCCATTTGTTTTTTACGAAGGGCCGCCCAGTGCCAATGGGATGCCCGGTATTCACCATGTTATTTCACGTACACTTAAAGACCTGGTTTGCCGCTACAAAACCATGCAGGGTTTCCAGGTAAAACGTAAAGGCGGCTGGGATACACATGGCCTGCCCGTAGAGCTGGGCATAGAAAAAGAATTAGGCATAACCAAAGAGGATATAGGAAAAAAGATCACCGTTGAAGAATACAACCAGAAATGCCGCGAGGCCGTACTGCGCTTTAAAAGCCAGTGGGACGACCTTACCCGCAAAATGGGTTATTGGGTAGACCTGAACGATCCTTATATCACGTTCCGGAATGAATATATAGAAACGCTTTGGTACCTGCTGAAGCAATTGTTCAACAGGGGATTGCTTTATAAAAGCGTCAGCATACAGCCTTATTCTCCCGCTGCCGGTACCGGTTTAAGCTCGCACGA
The DNA here is from genome assembly GCA_049841335.1 of Niabella sp. Lineage (GTDB taxonomy): Bacteria > Bacteroidota > Bacteroidia > Chitinophagales > Chitinophagaceae > Niabella. The sequence continues at coordinate 30,952 of JASGDI010000231.1, forward strand.
GCTCAACCAGCCCGGTACTTACAAAGATGTAAAAGATACCAGCGCTACGGTATTATTCAAAGCCGTTAAATCAGGACCCCTGGAAAGAATACCGGGCGATGTCTATTTTATGGCATGGACCACAACCCCATGGACGCTGCCATCCAATTTAGGTTTAACCGTTGGACCACAAATTGAATACGCTGTAGTAGAAACGTATAACCCTTATACACATCATCCCGTAAAAGTAGTCATCGCGCTTCCTTTGTTGTATAAATACTTTAAAGACGGAGGGGAACTTGAAAACTTTGATGGTTATACGTCCGAGAGTAAACTGATTCCCTGGAGAATATTGACCACAATCAAAGGAAAGGATCTGGAAGGTGTGCGTTATGAACAATTAATGCCTTTTGAAGCCAATAGTGTGGCTGCTGTACAGGCGATTACGCCAAATGCTGATCCGTTTAAAATAGTGGTTGGTGATTTTGTTACTACCGAAGATGGTACCGGTATTGTGCATACAGCGCCTGCGTTTGGTGCTGATGACTATAAGGCAGGTCAGAAAAACAACCTGGGTATTGTTACACTGGTAGACCGTGAAGGTAAGTTTATTGATGGAGTAGGGGAATACAGTGGCCGCTATGTAAAAAACTATAAAGATGATCCGGCTTATGTAGATGTGAACGTGGATATTTCGGTTGACCTGAAATTAAAAGGCCTTGCCTTTAAAGTAGAAAAGTACGAGCACAGCTACCCGCATTGCTGGCGTACCGATAAGCCGATCCTTTATTATCCGCTGGATGCCTGGTTTATCAAAACCACTGCGCTGCGCGAGAAAATGGTGGAACTTAATAAAACCATCCATTGGAAACCTAAATCAACCGGTGAAGGCCGTTTTGGCAACTGGCTGGAAAATATGGTAGACTGGAACCTAAGCCGCAGCCGTTTCTGGGGAACGCCATTACCGGTATGGAGTACCGAAGATGAGGAAGAAATAAAGTGTATCGGCTCTATTGAAGAATTGAATGCGGAAATTGAGAAAGCGGCAGCTGCTTTAGGTGGCGATACCAATAAAAAGATCATTGCTGAGGGTATCCAGGATCTTCATAAACCCTATGTAGATGAAATTGTACTGGTAAGTGATAACGGCAAGCCAATGCGCCGCGAACCGGATCTCATCGACGTTTGGTTTGACAGTGGCGCCATGCCCTATGCCCAATGGGGGCTAAATCAGGAAAAACTGAAAGCGGGTGATCCGCAGCCATTCAACCAGCCTTTTGAAAATAATTTCCCGGCTGATTTTATTTGCGAGGGTGTGGACCAGACCCGTGGCTGGTTTTATACGCTGCATGCTATAGCATCGTTATTATACGAAAACGTAGCCTTTAAAACTGTAGTAAGCAACGGGCTGGTGCTGGATAAGAACGGCAATAAAATGAGCAAGCGCCTGGGCAACGTGGTAGATCCGTTTGATACCATCGAGAAATTCGGCGCCGATGCTACCCGCTGGTACCTTATCACCAATGCTTCTCCCTGGGATAACCTTAAATTTGATATTGATGGTATCAAAGAAGTGCAGCGTAAATTCTTTGGCACACTGTATAATACCTACCAGTTCTTTGCCCTGTATGCCAATGTAGATGGCTTTACATTTAAAGAGCCTTATATGCCCATGAGCGAAAGGCCCGAAATTGACCGCTGGATCATATCGTCCCTGCATTCGCTGGTAAAAAATGTTACCATGGCAATGGATGATTATGAGCCTACACAGGCAGGCAGGTTCATAGAAGATTTTGTAGATGAGCACCTGAGCAACTGGTACGTGCGCCTGTGCCGCCGCCGTTTCTGGAAAGGCGAATATGAGTCAGATAAAGTATCGGCATACCAAACGCTGTACGAGTGCCTGGAAACTATCTGTTGCCTGATGGCCCCTGTTGCTCCCTTCTTTAGTGATGCGGTGTACCGGAACCTGAATAAAGTTACCGGTCGTCATACAGTGGAATCTGTGCATCATGCTTTCTTTCCCAAAGCTGATGACGCGTTGATTGACAAATCTTTAGAAGAAAGAATGCAACTGGCCCAGGACGCCAGCTCGCTCATTCTTTCTTTAAGAAAAAAAGTGAATATCAAAGTACGCCAGCCGCTGCAAAAGGTTTTGATCCCGGTGCTGAATCTGGCTATGAAAGAGCAATTACAAAGGATTGAAGAGCTGATTAAATCTGAAGTAAACGTAAAAGAAATATCTTATTTAACTGAAACAGAAGGGTTTATTAAAAAGAAGATCAAGCCCAATTTTGTTGCCCTCGGTAAAAAGCTGGGGCCAAAGATGAAAACTGTTTCTGCTGCATTGGCACAGTTTACGCAGGAAGATATCAGCCGGTTAGAGCGCGAGGGAAGCTATCCGCTCACTATAGCCGATGAAGTAATTACCATCAACACAGATGAAACAGAGATTACGAGCGAAGATATTCCCGGTTGGACAGTAGCGTCAAAAGGTTCCCTTACCGTAGCCCTGGATATTACTATTACGCCCGAATTGCAGCAGGAAGGCGATGCACGCGAGTTTGTAAACCGTATTCAAAAAATCAGGAAAGACAGTGGTTTTGAACTTACGGATAAAATAAATGTTGTAATTGACACAAATGAGACATTAAAAAGTTCATTAACTACCTATAAAGACTATATTTGCGCGGAAATTCTGGCTGAAAGTTTATATTTTCAGCCTATAACAAATGGTAGTGGTATAGAAATTGATATAAATGAACACATTTTACAAACGATTGTATCTAAAAAAGGGTAAAATACATGGCTACAAGAAAAAGCGCACCGGCTAAAAAAGCAGCACCGGTTAAAAAGCAAAGTAAACCTGCCGTAAAAGCAACAGCCAAGAAAGCGGCTCCTAAACCTAAAAGCTCCGCTGGAGGGAAAGCTGTAATCGTTAAAGCAGCATCCAAACCCGCCCGTCCATCAGGAGGAAAAGCTGCTGTTAAAGCAGCGCCTAAGAAAACAGCCCGTCCGTCGGGTAAAGTTGCACCAGTCAAAACTAAAGCTGCAAAAGCTGCACCTGCCGCAGCAGGAAAGTCAGTTACCGCCAAAGCTGCCGCAGCGCCGCCTAAAAAGAAGGTAGCATCTGTTAAAACAGCAGAAAAAGCGCCTCCTGCTGCACCGACTAAAGCTGGAAAAAAAGCCGCAGCCAAAGTAGCACCCCCTAAAAAAGAGCAGTCTTTAAAACCGCCTGTAGTACCTAAGCTTTCTACCAAAAGTGCAGTAAAGTACCAGCCGGATTTTACCAAAAGTATATTAGACACCCCTAAAAACGAACACGTGAAACCAGTAGTAAGATATTCAGATAGTGATTTACAGGAGTTCAAAGAAATTATCCTGAGGAAGTTAGATGCGGCTAAAAAAGAATTAACCTACCTGCAGGGCTTAATTACCCGCCGTGATGAAGGGGGTGATATGGACGAAGGCCGATACATGACCATGGAAGATGGAAGTGTAAGTATGGAACGTGAGCAACTGAGCCAGCTGGCCAGCCGCCAGATCACTTTTATTGATCATTTGGAAAAGGCCCTGATGCGCGTAGAAAATAAAACTTATGGTATTTGCCGTGTTACCGGCAACCTTATTGATAAGGCGCGCCTGCGTGCAGTGCCCCATGCAACGCTAAGCATGGAAGCTAAAACCACGATGAACAAATAAATTCATGCCGCTTGGCAGCCACTAAATAACTAAAGCGAAGCGAAATAAACACCGCTTCGCTTTTTATTTATCAATATAATTAATATCGGGTACATCGTACATCACACATCGTACATAAAATGACTATATCTTTCAGCTATAATAAAAAGCAGGTAATACAGGCGCTACGCTATCATTTTATATCTAAAACAGAATTAAAGATAATGATCGTTTTGGTGAATGCCTTTGCTATCCTGTCATTGATATTATATTCAATGGGAAAGATCACCCCGGTGGCGTTCCTTACTTATTCTTTTTTATGGATTATATTAATGGTTAGCGTATGGTTTGTTTTACCTGCTGTTGTGTACAACCGTGCCCAAACTTTCAGGCACCAGTTTTCGATGTACTTTAATGAGAATGATTTTACGCTGGAACATGAACGTGGAAAAAGGAGCTGGCCTTACAGTGCCTTGCGGCATTTTAAAGAAACACCTAATTTCTTCCACCTGTATTTCGATACAAGGTCTTTTTTGTTAGTGCCTAAGGATGCCTTTGACGATCTGGAAGATATGCAGCGTATAAGGGAACTGTTGAAGAGCAAAATGTAGAGAAGAGGCGCTAAATACGCTTTTTCATCAATATATGCGGTATGGAGAGCTTTTCAAATTCATCGCCACTAACCCTGTACCCCAGTTTTTCATAAAACCCGGTTGAAGAGGAGCGGGCATGCATAGCAATTTCTTTATAACCGATATCCCTTGCAATGTTTTCAGCAAATTCCATCAGTGCACGGCCTATTCCCTTTCCCTGTAACTGGTTCCTTACCGCCATTTGCCTAAGCAATATATTTCCATCTTTCCTCACCAGCATACAGCAGCCCAGCATTTTTTCATCCTCAAAGGCCCCGATCAGTATATTCTCCTCATCGGCTTCAATATCTGTTGCTTCAAGTACCATACCTAAGGGTTTGCGCAGGATCTCATTGCGCAGGTCAACCATTTGCTGATATTCTCTGGTACCGTAATCTATAATTTTTAAAGCCATGGCGGGTTAAGTTCTCATATAATTTTGATAAAACGGGGCGCCGTAAAATAGTAAATTTTATTGGCTTAAAAGTAATAAATTTATTGTTTGTAACATTTTTACATTTTTTTTTGTTTCTTGTGCTTATTTAGTCAAAAACTCTATTTTTGCACTCAACAAACAAAAACAATCAGATATGTCAGACATTGCATCAAGAGTAAAAAAAATCATCGTTGACAAATTAGGTGTTGACGAAGCAGAAGTAACTACCGAAGCATCTTTTACCAACGATTTGGGCGCGGATTCTCTGGATACCGTTGAGTTGATTATGGAATTTGAAAAAGAATTCAATATTTCTATTCCTGATGAGCAGGCTGAAACAATTACCACTGTTGGCCAGGCTGTATCATATTTAGAAGAGCACGCTAAGTAATAATTTTTTAAAACAAATGCTTCAATTGCCGGATGGATAAGCTGGCAAAAAATTAGCGAATTTTATATCCGCCTTTGAAGTGGTTACCCCTGCAAAGGCGGTTTTTATTAACGTAGAGCTTCACCGCTTATGGAATTAAAAAGGGTTGTTGTAACTGGTATGGGTGCGTTGACACCACTGGGCAATTCAGTAGATGATTATTGGAATGGCCTGATCAATGGTGTTCCGGGTGCCGCTCCCATTACCTTATTTGATGCATCAAAGTTCAGAACCAGGTTTGCCTGCGAAGTAAAAAACTTTGAGCCTACAAATTTTCTTGACAAAAAAGAAGCGCGTAAAATAGACCGTTTCGCCCAATTTGCACTGGTTGCAAGCGATCAGGCCATGGCCGATGCCGGGTTAACCAAAGAAAATATAAACCCTGACAGGATCGGTGTGGTGCTGGGTAGCGGCATTGGGGGGCTTATCACCTTTCAGCAGGAAGTGATGGAGTTTGCCAAAGGCGACGGCACACCACGTTTTAACCCGTTCTTTATTCCTAAGATGATCCTTGACATTTCTGCAGGACAAGTAAGTATGAAGCACAATTTGCGTGGCCCTAACTATGCGGTTACAAGCGCCTGTGCCAGCAGTACCAATGCAATGATCGACGCGCTGCACCTGATAAGGTTGGGGAAAGCTGATATTATGGTAACAGGGGGCAGTGAAGCGGTAGTCAGTGAAGCCGGGGTAGGCGGGTTTAATGCCATGAAAGCCATGAGCGAGCGCAATGACGATCCCGCAACAGCCAGCAGACCTTATGATAAAGACCGGGATGGTTTTGTAATGGGAGAAGCTGCCGGTATTGTGGTGTTTGAAGAATTAGAACATGCAAAAGCCCGGGGCGCTAAAATTTACTGTGAAGTAGTAGGCGGTGGTGCAAGCGCTGACGCTTATCATATCACAGCCCCGCATCCTCAGGGCCTGGGTGCCAAAAATGTGATGCTGGCAGCATTGAATGATGCCGGGCTGAACATAACCGATGTTGATTATATTAATACGCATGGCACTTCTACACCATTAGGTGATATAGCTGAAACAAAAGCCATTCTGGATGTTTTCGGAGAACATGCTTATAAGCTCAATATAAGCTCTACCAAAAGTATGACGGGGCATTGCCTGGGCGCAGCAGGCGTAATAGAGGCCATTGCCTGTATTAAGAGTGTGATACACGATATTGTGCCACCCACCATCAACCATTTTACTGATGATCCGGAGCTTGATCCGAAATTAAATTTTACCTTTAACAAAGCTCAAAACCGTGTGGTAAATGTTGCTTTAAGCAATACCTTCGGTTTTGGCGGGCATAATGCCTGCGTAATTGTAAAGAAATACACATAATTTGTGGGGTTCATCAGGGACTTATTTACCAGGAATACTAATGCTTCTCTAAAAAAGGAGTTGAAAAATATATTGGGTTTTGTACCCGATAATTTTGCCCTCTATAAAACTGCGCTTACACACCGTTCTGTTAGTGAAGGAGTAGATGAAAATAATGAACGGCTGGAATACCTGGGGGATGCTATTCTCAGCGCTATAATAGCCGACTACCTGTTCCGGCGTTATCCCTACCACGGAGAAGGTTTCCTTACAGAAATGCGCAGCAAGATGGTCAACCGCCAGCAACTGAACGATGTGGCAGTAAAAATGGGGCTAAAGAAAATTTCGAGGTTCAATAAGCTGGACAGTTGCCTCAAAACCAGCCATATTTTTGGCAATACGCTGGAAGCGTTGGTAGGTGCTATTTACCTTGATTATGGCTATAAGCGTACTTACCGTTGGGTACAGGATTATATTATAACGCCCCACATGTTTATGGACGAACTGGAAGTTCGGGAAATCAACCATAAAAATAAACTGTACGGCTGGGCCAACAGAAATGGTAAAACGCTTGAATTTGTTACCCTTGATGAGAGAGTAGAAAACGGGCGCCGGCTATTTACTGTAGCTGCGGTAGTAGATGGCAAAACCATTGCACAGGGCACTGCTTTCAATAAAAAAGATGCTTCACAAATTGCAGCTAATACCGCTATTGACTCATTAGGTTTTAATGGCGACAGCCTGTAGTAATATTGCTCCGGTTACCTTATACGGAAATGCAGCTACAGTGAGCCCATAGCAATAAAATGCTTCTTTTACCTGTCGGAATTCATGTGTATTTTTTACCTTTAACCAATGCCGGCAGATACCCCGATTTATATGGATTACAGTGCCACCACGCCTTGCGATGAAAGGGTGGTAGCGGAAATGCTGCCTTATTTTACCACACATTTTGGCAACGCATCGAGCCGTATACATAGTTTTGGCTGGAGGGCAGAGGCTGCCGTAGAACAGGCCCGCGAAAGGGCGGCAGCGCTGGTGAATGCCCGGCCGGAAGAAATTATTTTTACATCCGGTGCTACAGAAGCCTGTAACCTGGCGCTAAGAGGCATTTTTGACAGGTATGCTATAAAAGGCCATCATATCATCACTTCGGCTACGGAGCATAAGGCTGTTGTAGATACCTGTAAAGCACTTGAAAAAAAAGGAGCCACAATAACTTTTCTTAAGGTAAATAAAGAGGGCCTTATAGATCTGGAAGAGCTGTCTGCAGCAATAAGACCCACCACGATTTTGGTGAGTGTGATGTTTGCCAATAACGAAACAGGTGTTATCCAGCCCGTAAAAGAAATAGGCGCTATCTGCAAGCAGCGGCAGGTATTATTTTTTTGCGATGCAACACAGGCAGCGGGCAAAATACCTGTTGATGTAAATGAGACGGGAATTGACCTGATGAGCTTCAGTGCGCATAAAATGTATGGCCCTAAAGGCGTGGGTGCATTATACATCAGGAGCAGGAGCCCCCGTGTAACAATTACTCCGCAGATAACAGGTGGGGGGCAGGAGCGGCACGCAAGAAGCGGCACGCTAAATGTACCGGGTATTACCGGTCTTGGTAAGGCCTGCGAGTTATGTATGAAGCAGATGCCCGGGGAAATTCAAAAATTAACGGCACTCAGAAATAAGCTAAGGGATGGATTATTAAAAATCCCCGGCACGTTTTTAAACGGGCATGCAGAAATGTGCCTGCCGCATGTGCTCAACCTGTCTTTTGCTGATTTAAACAGCAGCCTGTTACTTTCGGCCCTTAATAAAACTATTGCCTTGTCATCGGGTTCTGCCTGCACCAGTGGCAGCCTTGATCCATCGTATGTTTTAACTGCTATGGGTATAGACCCCGATCTTGCCAAAGCTGCGCTGCGCTTCAGTATCGGGCGGTTTACCACCGAAGATGAAATTGATTTTGTGATAAAAGAAGTAACGGATAAAGTGGCTGGATTAAGGGGTGTAACAATTAGCTAATGTGCTTAAGATGTAGGATGTACGGTGTACGGTATCAGATGTAGGTGTTGTTGGCTAATCCCGGACCTCAGACTGCCCGACTTTTCTCACTTTCGGACTTAAATCAATTTTCTGTTACCTTCGTTCAAAACAAATTTATTATGAGCCAGGTTTGGAAAGAATACCAGGAACAAAACAAGGAAAGATTTCTAAATGAGATGATGGAACTGCTGCGCATTCCTTCTGTAAGTGCTAAAAGCGAGCATAAGGACGATATGCTTAAGTGTGCGGAAGCAGTGAAAGCTTCTTTATTAGCCAGTGGATGCGATAAAGCGGAAATCATGGACACGGGTGGCCATCCGGTAGTATATGGAGAAAAGATCATTGATCCTGCAATGCCCACGGTATTGGTGTACGGACACTACGATGTTCAGCCGGTAGAGCCCCTGGAGCTTTGGAATACGCCACCTTTTGAACCAACAATAAAAGACGGGAAAGTGTTTGCCCGTGGCAGCGCCGATGATAAAGGGCAGTTTTATATGCATGTGAAAGCCCTGGAAACAATGGTTCAAACCAGTACTATGACCACCAATATTAAGTTTATTATAGAGGGTGAAGAAGAAGTAGGATCGCCTAACCTGGGTGCATTTGTTGCTGCGCATAAAGACTTGCTAAAAGCCGATGTGATCTTAATAAGCGATAGCTCTTTACTAAGTATGGAAAATCCATCGCTGGACACCGGCGTGCGTGGTTTGAGCTACATTGAGGTGGAAGTAACTGCCGCTGCGCGTGATTTGCATAGCGGTACTTATGGCGGCGCTGTAGCCAATCCGGTGGTGGTGTTGTCGAAAATGATCGCCAGCTGCCATGATGAAAATAACCATATCACTATTCCCGGGTTTTATGATGATGTACAGGTATTGTCCGATGAAGAAAGAGCGCTGATCAATAAAGCCCCTTTTGATGAGAAAGAGTATAAAGATGAAATAGGCATTAAAGAGCTTTGGGGTGAAAAGGGATATACTACTTATGAGCGAACCGGCATCAGGCCTACGTTAGAGCTGAATGGTATCTGGGGCGGTTACACCGGCGAAGGTGCAAAAACCGTACTGCCGGCAAAAGCAACAGCAAAAATTTCTGCACGATTGGTGCCCAATCAATCCAGCGAAAAGATTACAAGATTATTGCTGGACCATTTTAGGAAGATCGCGCCCTCCTGTGTAACTGTAAACGCTTTTGAGCACCATGGCGGGGAACCTTACGGTACACCAATTGACAGCAAGGGCTACCAGGCTACCAGCAAGGCCCTGGAAACTACTTTCGGGAAAACGCCCATACCTGTTAAAGGCGGTGGCAGTATTCCCATTTGCCATACGCTGGAAAGTGAATTGGGCACAAAGATCATTTTTATGGGCTTTGGACTGGATAACGATGGACTGCATAGCCCCAATGAAAAATACAATATTGAGAATTATTACAAGGGAATAGAAACAATTCCTTACTTCCATAAATACTTCTCGGAATAGAAGTGCGCCACGAATACACGAATCATTCTTTTATTCGTGCATTCGTGGCATTTTTTGTTAACCTGTCATTAAAACACCGCTATATGAATACACCTGTCATCTTTAAAGAAGAAAGCTATGAAATCATCGGCGCCTGCATGGAAGTGCATAACAATCTGGGAATAGGTTACAGTATAACCGAATTGTATTATAAATATAAATAGGCCTTGGAAGCACGAATAGAATATGCAGTATAGATATTCCTGGTCTACTTTAACCGGGATTACAAAATCGCAGATTAGCTATAATAAAATAAACAAACATTCGTGCATTCGTGGCTTTTTTATTTTGGAATCTCCGGCCTGCGCATCCGGTAAGGCACGCCGGTTAAAGTTTTAAGGAATGCTACTAATTGTTTTCTTTCTTCCAATGTAAGATCTAATTTTTTTATCAGCCGGTCTGTTTGGGGAAACATCGGGTCGTTCTTTTGCTCTTCTGTTTTGGGCTTTTGCGGCATACCACTGTTATACATGTTTACTACGCCCTCCAGGTTATCAAATAGCCCGTTATGCATCCAGGGGCGCGTTCTTTCCAGCTCACGTAAGGAAGGCGTTCTGAACTTGCCTACATCTTCGTTCTTTTTGGTTACATTATAGCGGCCGAGGTCTTCAAATTTTCTTTTATAATAAGTAAGGCCAATATTATGGAAAGAGGTATCTGTCAGGTAAGGTCCGCTATGGCAGTTCATACAACGGGCTTTGGTGCGGAATAAATGCAGGCCTGCCACTTCATCATTGGTAAACTCATCGTGATCGCCGCTCATAAATTTATCAAAACGTGTGCTGCGGCTTTTAATAGTTGTTTGAAAGGCCGTAAGCGCTTTTGCTATCTTATCAAAATCTATTTCCGGGCTGCCATAGGCTTTTTCAAATAATGTTTGATATCCTTTTATTTTGGAAAGCTTTTCACCTAATGTTGGTACGTCCATATTCATTTCGTGGTGAGCGCTTAGCGGTTCTACCATTTGTGATTCAAAGCTGGTTGCCCTGCCATCCCAGAACAGTTTGGGATAGATAAATACATTCAGGAGGCTTTGTGTATTGCGGTTGCCCTGTAAGTGATCATTACCTAATGCAATCACCCGTCCGTCCTGCCATGCCAGGTCCGGATCATGGCAACTGCTGCAGGATATCTGGTTGGAGCCGGATAGTTTGGGGTCAAAGAACAGGAACATACCCAGGCGTGTAACCGGGTCTTTATCAGACTTGAACCAGGAGGTATCGTCTTTAGGAATGACTGCCATTTCAGACCAGACAGCGTCTGAATCAATAGTTGGTTGCGGCCATTGGCTGATGGGACGGCTGTATAAGCTTCTTAGTGAATCAGTATGGCTTTTAAATACCTGCGCCGAATAATTAGTGTATGAAAAAGACATCATACCTAATACAATGATCGCTCCTATAGCCAGATAAGTTTTACGCATGGGTTACAAAAATATTTGAAAAGATATCAATAAAAATAGAATATACTAAAAAGTAACACCTAAACCAACGTGTATATTATATCCTTTGCCGTTATATACGGCACTATAATTTTTATACTCAGCATCTAATAATCCATAAATACCAAACTGGCTGAAGGCAGGAATGTCGATTCTTGTAAGTGCTCCTAATCCATAATAATTACTGCTATAAAAAGTATACATCTGATTTAGCATATTGTAAAACGTATGTCCGGTCATCACATCTGGCCAGTGATGGGACGCCTCTATATTTTTGCTGAAAACCAAACGTGCAGACGTTGTGAGTAAGGCTTTTTTTACAGGCAGCATGTGCCCCACCTGAAATATGCTGTTCCACTGAACAGCATCCAATTTCCTGTTAGGATTAATATATTTAAAGCTGGACGCTACTCTACCGGTTTTGAATAAAAGGGTGAGGTGCGGTACTTTAAAAATATTATCTGCTGTAATTGCCAGGCCTGCGGTAGCTTCATAATGCGAAAATCTTTCAGATTCAGATATTTTAACAAAGCCGACATCATCTCCCCTGTTATTAAAATTAGCCTCTAAACTTTCCCGGTTTTTAATGCTTCCAAAGAGTTTAATAAGATATGAGCTTTTGTTGCTTTGTAAAAGATACCCCAGGTCAGCGAAGCCTTTGTTTTCTGTTAATTTTCCGATATCTCCAACTACATTATTCAGTCTTTTTTTTATTACCAGTTGGTCAAATCCTGAAGTGAACATGATCCCTTTTCTGTTTTCTGAAATAAGACCAAGCATTACTCCTTTATTATTTCCATTAAAAAGGGCACTTGTATTTGTCCCGTCCAGCAGATCATTATAGGTTCCTAATCCAGCGTCATGATATATATTGGGGGCTCCTAAGTTACTGGCAAAGCTTAAAGTATTTCTTTGATGATATTTGCTCCCTTTAAGGTCCAATGCTATTCTATAGTCTTTGACGAGCCTTTTGGACACCGCTAAAATGACGTCTATTTTTGATGAAGTGTTCTCCGGTCTTGGATCTCTTTTTCGATACGCTAATTCTCCGGTATAAGCACCTTCAAACCCAATACTAATCTTCCTGAAATTTTTTAATAGCCCTCCATTAAAATAGTACGTTTCAGACTTTAAATCTCCTCCTACTGTATCAGACATTACATAAGGATAGACAATATCATAATCTGATGTCTCATTATATACGACGTTCCTGGTCTTTTTGTTTTTATACAAAGCATTACCCCATAAGGTCAATCCTTGTTGCAGCTTTTTAAAACTTTCAGACGCAATACTAAAACCATCGGCACCGGAACCCAATTGAGGTAAATAAATATCTGAAGTGTTGTTGAAATAATTCAGATGCAATGATGAATGGTCAAATTGACTTTGCCATGTTCTCAGAGCCGCACTTTTATAAAAATTTTTCTGAGCATTATAGGTTAGGGCTAATTGCTCTTGTAGCGCCAGCCTTATAGTGTCATTTCTCTGAGCGTGAACAATTGTCACGCTCAAAAGAAATGAGATTATTGTTAGCGTTTTACTCACAAAATGTTATTAGTTAGAAAGAGATGCTTTTTGTTCAGGATCGAAGTCCACTGTCGAATTATTGGTGTCTTTGTATATTTTTCGTCCGTCTGGAGTTGTGCTTAAAATTTTTCTGATGACACTTTTTCCATACCTGTTGGCATCGCTATCTACTTTTCCACAGTAGGTCCATCCCATGTCTAGTGAAGGGGAAGTTACGATCCATTCATATTCGGAAGCTACACTAAGATTTACAGCATCTATAATGGAACTGTTTTCAACTTTATAAACCTGGGCATTTGTAGGATTGCCTACTGCATTTATGTAAGTTGTTGTATAGGCGTTTTGAGTTTTAAAGTCGGCCACAGACTTGTTCATTTTAAATATAACGTAGCTCTTAAATCCGCGATTATGCATTGTTAAGAATCCGGCAAGGTTAACTGTATTGGGCACTTCGGGATTATCTACATTAATGCTTGACAAAAGCTCAATTTCAAATTTAGACTTTGACAGGTCAAAAGAGTTTGTATTATATTCTTTATGATTGATGGCGTTGTTAGCTATTACAAATGACTCTCCGGGTTGGATGGGATAATCATTGCCATCGCCAGGAACCATAACTAATGTGCTACTTGTAAATGCTTCGTTCATTATGTCCGGAGTATATGCTCTTTTAGTAGTAGTTAAAAAATGTGATTCAGCAAAAACCAAACTATCTGCATATAAAACTTTGTCAGAATTGTTGTAAATGATAACGTATTTATCGCCATTATATGTTTTATTTTCCGGAGTTACCGTACCGGTAAAGAAAATTTCTTGTATTACAAAACCTGCTGTTTCGTTATACAGGAAAAGAGGAAGATCTAAAGCAGATGTGGTGCTGGTTATAACCAATCCGTCTTTATATGCACGTACTTTACTTTGTGCTGTACTACCGTCTAACTGATATTGAATGTTTCCTTCAAATGTAACATTATATGAGCCCTGAGGAATGGTGATATTGATTTTGCCGTTTGAAATAGCCGAAGAAGTAACTACACTATTTGTGTTAATCTCTGTAAAAGTTATAGTTCCATCCAATATTTGAACACTTTCCAAATTGCCTGGATTTACTAAACTTACGGATGCATTACTTTGCGGAAAGGCATCATCATTTTTTTTACACGAAATGATAAGAAGCCCTGCTAAGATTATGAACAGGAAACTCCTGAAGGTTGATTTTTTCATTGTTCTACGTTTTTTTTAAATTGTTTAAAAATTAAAACTCAGCTCCATTCCGAAATAAGGCGTGTTGTTTATCCCCTGCCTTACTATATAAATGTTGTTTTCATTATAATAGTTCGGAGTGTATACTATAACCTTATTTACGAACATGGCAATTATTGCTTTATTATTTATAAATCCTTTGGATAATTTAAGATTGATTTGCAGATCAGTAGGCACTGTGCTTTTTCTAAAATAGCTGGGGTCTACGGGATCATTCAGCCACCTTAAATCAGGATCGGTTTTGTCAGCTTCTGTATAAGGATGCAAAACCTGGTCAATACCCATATAGGCAATGGGTGTGCCTGTTTTAAAAGCATTCTGACGGGAAGTAAACCATCTGCATTGGAAGGATGCCGCTATATTCAATGCCAGTCTGGGAATCCGGCTATCTATAGTAAGATTTGTGTTGAATTGTTCATTATAGCTTCCCTCATCATCATCATAAAGGCCAACAAACTGTCTTATATTGTCATTGGTTACCACTGTTGAGTTGATGATTCGATATTGATCCAGGCTATTCAGATAGGTGCTTCTGAACCAGGCTCCATTTAATGTAAACCTTGTATTAATACTGGTTAATCTTTTCGTGCTTATTTGGTATTCAATCCCCTCTTTCTGTAGCTCACTGCCATTTACAGCCATAGAATATCCGTGGAATTCAGTGATATCCCGGAAGGTAAAATCTTTCAGAGACGGTTTTACCGACACCGTATCAGAATTGATAGATGCATTATCATACTTTTTATAATTTAACGCCCGGAACAAAGAAGCATTTCTGAATCCGTCTTTGGTAATTTCTCTGAAGTAGGTTAGAGTAGCCCTGTATCCATTATAGTGGATATCAACTCCAATCTCCCACTTCCTATTTTTTGCATGCCTTAAATTGAAATTGGTTTTATCAATAATATAGGTCATAGCATTCCCTACACGATAAGCAGGATTATTATGATAATAGTTTAGCTCAATCAGGTCAACATACTGTTTTGTAGGATATAAATGGTCCAATGTGGGTGTTTTTGTTAATAATCCCCATCCCCCGGTTAAACTAATCTGAAACGGCTTTTTGTTAATATAATAAGAAGGCAATTCCCAACGTCCATTAATTCTCGGATCGGCATGAAAACTTCCTGAAATATCATATTGACGGCTAATACCTAACAAAGAAAATAGCCGGGCTCCTGCCTGAACTGTAAAGTGATGTTTCCCTAAATTAAAGTAGGAGCTATTCTCAGCATATATGGAGAACAGCTGCATGGCAGGGATATCTTTAAACGCCCTTGGCCGGGTAGTGGCACCAACCTGAACTGACCCTGAAAGGTCTACAGGGTAATTCAGATCATATACTTGCCCTGATCCGAAGTTCTTTGTGTAGGTGAATTCAGATCCGATCTTTAACCTGTTCCTGATATTTTTTAGATTATAGGCTGCGTTAGACGACAGCTTTATATAACCACTAATAGGTTTCCCGTCTACAATCAGGTTTCCCACATAACTGGGGGTAAGGTATTTAGCTTCATGAGCACCTTCTTCTAATGAAGTTACTAAGAGTGTTGCAGTTCGGGCCTGCATAAACTTGGTAAGGTTTACCCTATCCTGTTCATAACTGATATTAGCTATAAGATCTACATTTTGAATAAATCTTTCTCTGTTTAAAAGCACTGATAGTTGTGTCTTTGCACCATAACGGTTATATAATGAAGAATACTTATCTACTCCTGCCAGGGAGTTTTCAGGATCGGGTTTTACATTGTCAATATTATGGGCGTAATCAAAAGCGTTTTGCCATTTCAATATACCATATTTTTTGTTCGTTTCTTTCTGAAAACGTACAGAAGTAGTGAGCCGCTGGTAATTGGTATAATTGCTTGTGGGTTTGGATAAAGCATTTAGGAAATCCACGTCAAAGTTTAAAGATTTTTTTTTCTTCTTATCCGAAAAACCTTTGCCAACTGAAAATAATTTACTGAACCCGTCAGCTTTCATTCTTGCATAAAGTGGCTGTTCGCCGCTTTTACGGGTTATTAAAACGGCACCGCTGGTAATATCTCCATATTCCACCGAAGGAATTCCCCTGATAATTTCAACTTTTTCAATTTGATCAGTTGGGATTGTTCGCATATCCACACCCTTATTGGTCATGTCTCTGGATTCGTTTGGATCCATAATTGAAGAAAATCCCAAAGTAGTTTGCATATTTGCATTTGTATTAACCGGTGCCCCATCAATAAAAAATCCAGTTCCAAGAGAACTAATATCGTAAGCGGAAGATCCGGATGGAGTACCTGTTTGGCGTAATCTGATAGGGTTGGCACTGGTAAGACTCGGTGTTTGAGCCCTCCCCCCGGGTAAAAGTTCCATCAAATCCGCAAAACTCGAAGGCTGTAATAATTTCATTGCTTCTTTGCTGATAATAGAAGAACTCGTAACACCCTTTCCGTCATAGCCTGTCACAAACACCTGCTCAAGCTGTTTCATATCAATTGTAAGTACAGCGTGATATTTCAGAATTTCATTAGCCCGGAGATGAAATGTATTTACTAATGTGTCATATTTAGCGTGCGTAATCTTTAAAGTGTATTTGCCTGTTGGGAGCGTAAGGCTGAACCTGCCTAAACTATCTGATATTGCAGCATACCTGTTATTTTGTTCAATAAAAACGAGGGCATTCATTACAGTCCTGCCATCACCATCTTTGACAGTGCCTGTTATAGTCCCGATGCTATTCTGTGCGTTAGCCTCAGTAAGCATGCCCATAGTAAGCAACAGCCAGATATTGAAATATTTAGCGATAGTCCCTTTCATTTCGACCTGCAAAGGTACTTTCTGTCTATGCCAGCCTGTTTACGAAATGCGGAAAATATGAGTCAAAATTGTATTGTGCAGATAGGGGATAAGTGCTTTATTTCAGGTTATCCACCTTAATAACGGGTGAATAGGTGATTGTTTGATTGGTATCAACATGGGCTATTCTTAAAAAAACATCCTTTTCCGGAAGGTCTGTATATTCTTTTTTATTACATGCCAGATAAAGCATACCAAAGCAGAGCAAGCCCATATATCCCCACTTCTTTCTTTTAAATAAGGCCATGCCCGATAATCCGATAATTAATAGGCCCAAAACACCTGTATTTGTATAGTTAATTGAATTAGAATAGGATAAAACTTCATTAGAGCTGCCAGAAGTTCCTTTTGAGTAAACCTTTTCGATTGTATTAAAAGTAGCGCCATTGTTAGAAACCTGTAGTTCAAAATAACCCGTATTAATTTCAGATATTGTGGTCCAGTTAATATCCAGATGGTTATTATTGGTTTTAGAAGCAGTGATGCTGCCAAACCGGACAGGAATAGTAGAGCTTAAGACTACGGTATAATCCTCCATCTGCCCAAACTGCAATTGGGAACAGGCATCATAATCCGGACTGTCATAAAAATCGGAGGCTACGCGCATTCTCAGGGGCGTATTAATAATCGCCTTTGACATCATAGAAGGCGTTAAAGCATCAGTATGAATATAAGCTCCTGAAGGCGAAATACTGTTCATAACCAGCTCTGTAGAGTCAAATGATCCGCTATTATCCCAGTCTATCCAAACCTTAACTCTTTGGCGGTTAGGTGAGGTAGATACATTCAAAATGTAACTGTTGCTCACGTCCATTTTAGCTTCTTTTTTACAGCTATTATCTATATAGGAGATATAGCCATCCTTAGTGTAACCATTGGAACTATTATAGAGCTGTCCGGTAATCTCAACAATTCTGGGACCTATATCAGCAGCGTTTCTGGATTGTACTACATCTAAAGATACTGTACAGGCAGGTTTAGCTATGCTGCTGAGGGGGGCATTTCCTCCCTGGGAATAAATTAAGCTTTCCCTGCTGGTTAACAGTGCAGCCAAAGCTCTATCTGCCTGCCCTTGTGTAAACTGGTTTCTGCAGGTACCATAGTTCATGATATTAAAAGGAAGTGTGCCAAAAGGTGTTCCTGTACAAGGATTGATGTTAGCCGGATTAGGACAGGTTCCCAGCATAGATAGATGAGGATCTGTATCACAAATCATATCTCCCTGTTTGGTACAGTCTGTATTTTCTGCACAGGTTTCTTCATCTTTTCCATCGTCAAAAGTATGGTACAAAGCAAACGCATGGCCAAGCTCGTGAGACAATGTAACTGATGTTGAATTAACGGTATTAAAACGCATTACGGTTCCATCTCTGCTCGCACTGCCGCCGGGAAAGTAAGCATAGGCGGCTATGTATGCGCCATCAGGCACCCCTATAGCTTTGATATCTTTAACTATCCAGATATTATAGTATTCCGTATTCGGCCACCGGCTCAAATTTTTAAGAGCTAAATCTGATGCACCGATAGCATTTCCGGAATGGACTAAACCATTTTCAGCATAGCCGGCAATTACACTGCCATCTACTCTTAATATGCCAGTTGTAGGGCTGCAATCAGGAGCTCGCTGCGCCAACTTAAACCTTATAGGAATATTCACCCCGTTACCACCAACTTCACCGCTATAAGTTCTGTTTACGAAATCAATCATTTGCCGGATTGTGGCATCAGATGGATTGTATGGAGTTCCGATGGCTTCACCGGAATGAACAACATGTACAACAACCGGTATCTCATAAACAGCAGATTGACCTGAAATAACGGATCTGCGTAAACGTAAATTGTTTTGTTTAACGGCAATAGCGTTATTGATTCGATCTACTATATTACGATTTTCGGAAGAAGCAATTTGTTGCTTATGTATCGGATCAAAGCCGCAAATACCTGTTTGGGCGTGTACACTCAAAAAATCAATTACTAAAAATATAAATAATGCAATCCTTCTCAACGGCTACTTTTTACCTTAGCGCGAAGGTAAATCAAGTATGCACTACACTTTTACGAAATGCGGAAATTTGTAATATTTGAAGAAAATGCCATCGGGAAACGAGCCAGGTATAGGTAATTTCTGGCGTAAAAGACAATTGTACCCTAAAAGTCAGGCATTTCCTTTTCCTGAAATCATTTGTATCTTTATAGTATGAAAGTATCAGAAGCATTTCATAAAAGCCTTTTCTGGGATGTAGATCCGGAAAGGCTGGATTGGGAAAGGAACCGGCAACTTATTATCGAACGTGTTTTTACAAGGGGAGTAACCCAGGAAGTGAGGCGTATTTATCAGGTATATTCGAATGAGGAGATACGAGAAGCGATTTTAAAAAGTAAAACCTTTGATAAAAAAACTGCGAATTATTTTTCTATAAAATATCAAATACCTATCTCCAGGATCAATGTTGCACCTGAATACTATTGATGATTTTACTCATACTTTACTTCTTTCCTTATGTGCAAAAGACTATCTAAGTAACTTTGCATTAGTGGGCGGAACCAATCTGTCACTTAGGTTCGGCCACAGGAAAAGCATTGATATTGATTTTTTTTCCGTAAGTCCTTTTCTGCCAGTACAAATAGAAGAACTTTTAAGCAGGGATTTCACAGACTACATATATAGGGGTAGCAATAAGTATATGCTCTTCTGTAATATTGGAAATGTTAAAACGGATATCGTACATCATCCGTTTGCTTTGCTGGCTCCATTGGAAGCAACCGAAGGCATCAGGATGTTTAGTGTACAGGACGTTGCGGCAATGAAGCTATTTGCCATTTGCAAACGCGGAACAAGAAAAGATTTTTATGACGTCTGGGTGCTGTTAAAATATTTTTCAAAAGATGAGTTGATGGCTTTGTTCATAAAAAAATATGGGGAAGACAAAGTCATTTTTTTGGAAAAGAGTATTCTTTATTTTGAGGATGCTGATGAATCTGAACAACCGGAAATACTGATAGAAGATTTAAGCTGGGAAAAGGTAAAAGAGGACATTTATAATTTATTCAAATAGTTTTGAAAAATGGCAGATTCAGAAAAACTACGTCTTGATAAATATTTATGGTCTATCCGCCTGTTCAAAACCCGGCGGCTGGCTACCGATGCCTGTAACAATAACAAGGTAAAGTATCAGGATGAACCAGCCAAGCCCGGCAAAAACGTTCATTTAGGTGATATTTACGATGTGCGCACCGAAGGCCGGAAATGGGTAATAAAAGTTGTAGGCTTATTGCATACCCGCGTAAAATATGAGGAGGCTGTTAAACATTACACAGACCTGACTCCGCCTGAAGAGCTGGAAAAAGCCAAAGTGCAGGCAGCCTCATTTTTTAGCGGTAAACGCCTCAGCAAAATCGGTCGCCCTACTAAAAAAGAACGCCGCAACCTGGACGATTTTATGGATGGAGAATAACTTTATAATGAATTGCTTTTGGCTTTAAGCTTTCAGCCTTTTACATTTGCTCATGCACATCGACATTCTTACTGTTCTTCCCGAATTACTGACCAGCCCCTTTGAGCACAGCATCATGAAACGTGCGCAGGAAAAAGGCCTGCTTACCGTACAGCTGCATCACCTGCGCAAATGGGCAGTAAATGAATATGGCCAGGTTGACGATTACCAGTATGGTGGCGGCGCCGGGATGGTGATGATGTGCGAGCCGCTGGCCAATGCTATTGATGCATTATCCCGGGAAAGAAAATATGATGAGA
>JASGDI010000232.1:0-26614 GCA_049841335.1 Niabella sp.
CTGGGCTACCGGCCCAAACATACCATCCGGTTTGTGCTGTTTGCCAACGAAGAGAATGGAGTACGGGGCGGTGTAAAATATGCTGAGCTTGCTAAAGAAAAGAATGAAAAGCACCTGTTTGCTTTGGAAAGTGATGCGGGAGGCTTTACGCCAAGAGCGTTCAGCTTTGATTGCAGCGATGAGCAGTTTGCAAAAGTAAAAACCTGGTTGCCGCTTATTGCACCCTATGGCTGTAATGAATTTATAAGAGGCAGGGAAGGCGTTGACATCGGGCCTTTGAAAGAAACATCCGGCACCCCGTTATGTGGCTTTTTGCCCGATTCGCAGCGTTACTTCGATATTCATCATGCCAGCACCGACACGTTCGAATCGGTCAACAAACGGGAACTGGAACTGGGCGCCGTGAATATGGCAGCGCTGATATACCTGGTGGACCAGTATGGGTTGTAATACTATTTGTACATTAAAAATGTTTTCATCTTGTTCAGGTCTCTCCAAGGGAGTCCTATGAACCTTCGGACCAGACCTGGACATACACGTTACTTAATTGCTTTAGAAACCAACTTTTTTTAGGAGCCAATGAAATTTGTGCTAAGTAACCTCAACGCACTGGCCGTGAGGCCAGCGCGAGATGAAATCTCTTCTTATTTTTTTTACCTGTTCATTTAGGTGGAATGTAGTAGCACCATACAATTCCGCCAGGTCTCTATCAAGCATTACTTTTTTACCCCGTATCAGTAGTATTTTGCTGACTACAATTTCACCAGGAACTAATATTTCTTTTAATTTTTTAGCCATTTCGTTTGATTTAAGTTTTCAGTGATAAAGGTTATCCCATTTTGCGATAACCTTTCCATCCCGGTTGGTCTTATCACCACAGCTACCAGCTTAAATAAATAGTAAATTCCGGCAGATAAAATAATATCACCCCTACCGGGGTTGAGCAGCGGCGCTGCATACTTTTTATAATCACTGCATCCGCCGCGGCGGATTTAAAAATGACCAGGTAAATAAGCCCGAAGGAGTGATAGGATTATAAAACAAGAGTAAGTCCGCTAAAAAACTCCGCAAGGAGTGACATAAAGCGTAAAATCCTTCAAGATTAGATGCGTTTGCCCTGTTTCATCGCAAAAAAAGAGTATAAATTAAAGCATGGATATTTTACATAGCAAGGTTATATATAACTCCTGTTCTTCAGCTCCAGGTATTTATTAATAGTATTTACGGTTAGCTGCTCCGGTGCTGTAAGAATGCTGAGAATACCGTTCTGCTGTAGTTCTTTTACCATTTGTTTTTTCTCGAAGGCAAACTTTTCGGCAATAGTTTTAATATATACTTGTTCCAGGTCTTCTGCCCCTGAATGTATCAGCTCTTTAATGGCCGTGTTTTCGAAAAATACGATCAGCAACAAATGGTAATGAGCGATCTTTTTAAAAGCGGGCATTTCTCTTTTCAACCCTTCCAGCGACTCGAAATTGGTAAACAATACTACCAGTCCGCGGTTGGTGATCCTGCTGCGGATAATAGCATAGAGCTTTTCGTAATCGGCCTCTAAAAAGTCGGTTTGCTGTTTGTACAAAGATTCCAGTATCAGATTCATCTGGCCGGGCTTTTTATCGGCAGGCAAAAAACTGTCCAGCTTTTCCGCAAAGGTGATCAGCCCTGCTTTGTCCTGCTTTACCATTGCTACGTTCGATAATACGAGGGATGCATTGATGGCGTGATCCAGCAGCGTCATACCACCAAAAGGCATTTTCATTACCCGGCCTTTATTGATCACACAATAGATCTGCTGGCTTTTTTCATCAGAATAATTATTGATCATCAGGCTTCCGCCCCGGCGGGCCGTGGCTTTCCAGTTGATGGTGCGATAATCATCTCCCCGCACATATTCTTTGATCTGTTCAAACTCGATGCTGTGGCCTAGCCTGCGCATGCGCTTGATGCCCACTTCCTGCAGGCGGTTGGTAGCGGCCAGTAACTGGAAACGCCGCATCTGTATAAATGACGGGTACACTTTCACCGTATGCCTGGCATTAATAGAATACCTTCTCCTGGTAAGGCGAAGCGGCCCGTTTATAATTACATTGATATTATCAAAAACATATTCACCCCTGGTAAGTGGCTTTACCTGGTACGCGATGGTGGCTGATGAAGTGGCCGGTATGGTAAGCTGCCGCTCCCAATCCCTTATTTGCAGCTGAACAGGCAGCTCATCAATCACCTGTATAACTGCGGGAAATCGGTGCCGGTTGGAAATAAAAAGCGACACAGGGTTTTCGTCGCTGATGCTCAGCCTCTCGGGCAACTGGCGGGTAGCAACAATGCCCCCTTTTTTGGAATATAATAACAACAGATCCGCTATTACGGTAAGCAGCAGCAATACTAATACCAGCGATGCTATATTATATAACGGTGGGAAAAAATATCCTGCCATGTACAGTACCGCACAGCCGCCGCCAATGTAGTAAACGATCTTATTTAAATAGAATGATTTCAAAGGAAATGATGAATATTGAATTTTAAATTTTGAATAATAAATAACAACCTGATCTGTCTGATTGCATTTTTATCTTATTTCGCCTTTCCATTTAACATTTAATATTTAATATTTTACATTATCTCGGTATCTCCAGGCTGTTGATGATCTGCTTAATGACTTCATTTTCGTTCACGCCTTCCATTTCTTTCTCCGGGGAAAGAATAATGCGGTGGCGGAGCACAGGCGCCGCTACGGCAATAATATCATCGGGGGTAACAAAATCCCTGCCCTGTATGGCGGCGGTTGCTTTGGCGGCGTTCATGATGGCCAGCGAAGCGCGTGGCGACGCCCCCAGGTAAATGGATTTATGGTTGCGGGTATGGTGCACCAGCTTTGCAATAAAAGCCAGCAGCTTCTCTTCTATCAAAATTTCTTTTACCTGCTGCCTTAGCTGGTTTATCTGCACGGCAGTTAAAGCCGGACTGATACTTTCAAGGGCACTGTTATTGCCCATTTTGTGAAACAGCGACAGGATCTGCAGCTCTTCCGCTTCATTGGGATAAGGCACTTCTATTTTAAAAAGAAAGCGGTCCAGTTGCGCTTCGGGCAACCGGTAAGTGCCCTCCTGCTCTACCGGGTTTTGCGTAGCCAGCACCATAAAAGGCGGCTCCATCTTATAAGTACTGCCGTCAATGGATATCTGTCTTTCTTCCATTACTTCAAGCAGGGCTGCCTGTGTTTTTGCCGGGGCCCGGTTGATCTCATCTACCAATACGATATTGCCAAATACCGGCCCTTTTTTAAACTCAAACTGCGCATCGCCGGGATTGAACACCGGGGTGCCAATTACATCAGAGGGCATCAGGTCGGGCGTAAACTGTACCCTCATAAAAGAGGCTGCCACAGCCCGGGCCACCAGTTTTGCCGTAAGTGTTTTTGCTACACCCGGTACCCCTTCTATCAATACATGGCCATCGGCAAGCAACGCAGTAATGATCAGTTTTACCATTTCGTCCTGACCAACAATCACTTTTTTTATTTCCCCGGTGATATTCAATACCGCTTCATTCAGCTGGCTGAGATCAATGCGGTTTTCAAAAACAGGATCTTGCATATAGTTATTTTTTATTCTTTATTATAAAATGCTTCTATGTTATTTTGAAAGGCTATTAATTCCGTATCGGTAAATACGCCTTCGTTATTGATACGGCTGACCTGGGTTACGATATCTTTTACCAGGCTTTCACTAACACCGCTCTTATCGCTAAGCTCTTCTATGAAATTTTTATCAAGGTCTTTGGCAAATATTTTATAGCGGCTGCGTACATGCTCCAAAAAGTAAGTGCTTAGTTTATGGGACAGGTTGGTATGATCGCCCCGTTCATAATAAAGCAGCCCGATGGTTTTTACAAATTCAAGAGAATCATTCTTTGGTTTTTCCATAACAGGTATCACCCGCTGCCTGCGGCGCATTTCCGTAAGGGCATAAAGGAGTATCAACAGTAAGGCTGTTAAAATACCTGCCTTGAAATAAGGGTTTTTCATAATAGCGTTAAACCAACCCTTGTTCTGGCTGCGGCTTTTTGATTGGTATGAGCTGAAGTATTCGTCCCATATTACCAGCGGGGTACTGGCCGGAAACAGCGAGGCTATTTTTTCAAAATACTGCATATTGTCATTGTACAGCAAAAAGTAATTGGTAAGCGCCATCGGAGACAGGTGAATGTATAAATTGCCATTCCCTTTTTTAAGGTGAATAAAGTTAGGCGCGCCATTATCTGCGCTTCCTATCACTTGCGAGATGGTACTGTCTGTTTCCTTAAAAGAACCTTCTATCAGTGTGCCGGGATAGGTATAAGTGGCTGGTCCCTTAAAAGGGGGCGTGGTTAACCGGACCTGCATCGTATCGCTATTATAATTACCAAAGGGATAGTACATGTAATTTTTTGTAAGCGATGCTGCTTTTACAAACCTGGACAGATCCTGGTTGATATTAAAAGTACTGATGAAGACAGTGTTCCCCCTGTCAATAAAAGTAATAAGGTCATCTACTTCGTAGGCATCGGGGTTGAACGATGGCTGCAAGATAACGTATAGCTGGTCAGGCGCATAATCGCCAAAAACTTTACTGTCCCCGGGGTGGTTATAGTTGATCTTAAATTTTGCCTCCGGGAAAAACTGTTTCAGGCTTTCATGAAAAATATATGCACCGTAAGGGTTTTTATCCCTTTTGTTGAGAGAAATATAGGTGCTTATAGCTCTCCTTTTAGGCATACGGATACCTGAAAGATAAATAGCAACAACTACCACCAGCAATACGCCCAATATATATGGTAAAGCTTTTTTCAATTATGCTTTTATCTTTTGATGAAAATGGCTGAATGTATTTTCTATTTGTAGGTACTGTGCCTCATCAATAGGGAACAGTCCATACCAGCTATATTCATAATTACGTGTAGCGTTGAAAAAATCATGGTAATGCGCTGTTGAGCGTACCTGCAGTAAATAATCAAAATTTGTTTTGTCCGGCTGATAGCTGATGATCCCTTTTTCTGATAAGGTTTTTAACAGCTGCAGGTAATGCAGCCTTACCGCCAGCCTGTAGTTTTTGTTTTGCACTGCCTCTTTTATTGCTTCCGGAAAAGCAACCGATAAAGGATCTTCTTCCCTATCAGCTACTGTGACAGTGGTACCAGAGGCCGCTTTCTTCCTGAAAAGGAACAGGTCATTCTCTATAACATACCAGGCAAGTATGATAACAAAAACCGCAATGGCTATATACAGCCATACCCTATTCATATCAAAACGTTGCTCCTTTGGCGCATCTACCTTAGGTTGAGGGATGCCGTTTTTTACATAATCAAAATCGGGGTTGCTTTTTAAACGCTGTACATAACCGTTGTCCAGTTTTCGCCAGGCTATAGCATTTCCTGCATGATTGCCGAGCGTGTCAAAAGCATTGGCCCTGGTTCTGCGTACAGAATCTTCATAGGTTTCAGCATTATCATACTCTTCAGCATTGTACTCCTCAGCATTGTACTCCTCAGCATAAAGGCTGTCAGCTATTGGAGGCAGCACAACAGGTATAGAGTCGGTATATTCAGTTTGCGCCGCCGTTATAAGTCGCGCAGCAAATACAGCCAAAGCCAGGTGTACAAAGTATAATAAAAAATATCGCTTACTGCCCATAATTTTATTAAGCAACCTGCTTTGCCTGCTTACGGAGCTTTAAAGGATATAAAATAAAGTACCAGACCACAAAAATGGCTGATGCCGCTGTAACCAGCGTGGTAAACCAGGGCGCATCATTATACAACCTGGTTATCAGCCCTTCAAAAAAAGCCGCAACAATGAACACAGGTACAATGCCGATCATAATTTTTACCCCATCTTTGGCGCCCTCCCTGAATGCTTCCATTCTTTTTTTTGTACCGGGAAACAAATAGCTTTTGCCTAAAATAAAGCCTGCAGCCCCTGCTACAATAATTGCGGTGATCTCTAAAGTTCCATGTACAAATACTACCAGCCAGAACTGCAACCCGTACCCCTGGGAAGCAAACAGCTCATCGAAGATGCCTACCATAGCCCCCGTTTCCGCCAGCTTATACATAGTGGGGATACCTGCAAAAATACCTGATACGAAAAACAGGAATGCCACTTTGATATTGTTCACCATAATACCTAACCACATCAGCAAAGGATTACCTCCCTCATAAATACCAAAGGGGTTTTCTTTTTCTATGTTCTCAATGGTTTGGTCTACATAGCCGTCTCCAAAAAAATCACGCGCTACGTTCACATCCTGCTGCGATACAAAAAAGCCAAGCAAAAAGAAAACGGTAAAAAGCACAAAGGAGAAGAGCAGTGTTTTATGATGCTTTTGAATGGTCAGGGGCAGCTCATATTTCCAGAAAGTCTTTAGCCGGCTTGTTTCTTCCTTCCGGTTGCGGTAGATGTCGAGGTATATTTTAGCGGCCTGCTTATTAAGGTACTGAACGGTTTTACTATTGGCATAAAAAGTTCTGGCATAAGCCAGGTCATCAACCGTTTGCGTAAAGCTGCCGGCCATTTCATCGGGAGATGTAGGCGGCTCGGTCTCATTCTTCAGCCACCTCTCCTTATTCTTCTTAATAAAAAGCGCCTCTCTCAACTAAAATTTGTTTAGGGACTAAAATACAAAATTTGTTGAGGTAATAAGTGCTTTTATGAATACGCTGTGCATAAAACTTTTTCCCAGTAAGGAAAAAATATCCGCCAAAATATTTTTTGTACCCAGGCAAATGATTTCACCGTTTAATGTGCCACCTTTGCATAGTTCATTCACCTACATTAAAACAATATGCAGACAATACTTGGAGCAAACGGACAAATTGCCGAAGAGCTGGCAAAGGAATTGTACAGGAGCTATACAACTGACATCAGGTTAGTAAGCAGAAATCCTAAGAAAATAAATGATACAGACCAGTTGTTTCCTGCAAATTTATTAGATGCCCAGGCAACGGATAAAGCGGTGGAGGGCAGCGATATTGCTTATCTGACCGTAGGATTACCTATGAATGCGCAAATGTGGGAAGAACAATTTCCCGTTATGATGAACAACGTAATGAACGCCTGCAAAAACCATAAATGCAAGCTGGTATTTTTTGACAATACCTATATGTATGCCAAAAACAGTGAACCACAGACGGAAGAAAGTCCGTTTGTCCCTTATGGACAAAAATCAACCGTAAGAGCAAAAATGGCAACAATGTTATTGGACGAAATGAACAAAAAAAGTATTGAAGCGGTTATTTGCAGGGCGCCTGAATTTTACGGAACGGGTAAAACGCAAAGCATTACCAACACGCTGATCTTTGACAACATTAAACAGGGCAAAAAACTGAAAGTTCCAATCAAGGACAATACTTTACGCACCTTGATCTGGACACCTGATGCAAGTCGTGCAATGGCGTTAATAGGGAATACGCCAAGTGCGTATCATCAAACCTGGCATTTACCTTGCGATGATAACAGGCTTACTTATAAAGAACTGATACGTCTTGCTTCAGAAATCTACCAGGAAGATTTTAAATACACTATTGTAAAAATGTGGATGTTTAAATTGGGCAGCCTGTTCAGCAAAAAAGCAAAAGAACTGCAGGAACTTTTACCACGCTACAGGTATGACAACCTTTTTATTTCCGATAAATTTAAAAAAAGATTTCCGGAGTTTAAATTTACCACTTACCGGGAAGGCGTTACAAATATTTTCAATGAACAAAAACAGCAGCAATGAAAATTCTGATTATAGTCACAAGCGTTTCGATGTATGAAAATGGTAAATTGGAAACAGGTTTATGGTTGAGCGAACTGACACACATTTACCACCTTGCCAAAGAGCAAGGGTATGACATCACAATCGCAAGCCCAAAAGGTGGAAATACGCCTATTGACCCTGAAAGTCTAAAATCAATGGTATTGGATAAAGTAACTGCAGCATACTGGGCAGACAGTTCATTCAAAGGTTTGCTGAAACATACCAAAAGTTTAAGTGAAGTATCGGAACAGCAGTTCGATTGCGTGTATTTGGCAGGCGGGCACGGAACTATGTATGATTTTCCCAATAACACCACTTTGCAGGATATTATCAGGGCACATTACGAGAACAATAAAATTGTATCGGCCGTTTGCCACGGAGTTGGAGGACTGTTAAACGTCAGACTATCAAACGGGGAATATTTAATCAAAGGCAAGACCATTACAGGCTTTAACTGGTTTGAAGAAAGTCTTGCCAGGCGGAAAAAAGAAGTTCCGTTCAACCTCGAAGCGGAATTGAAAAAAAGAGGTTCAAATTACAAAAAGGCTTTGATACCCATGACTTCAAAGGTTGTTGCGGACGGCAATTTAATTACAGGACAAAACCCATTCAGTTCAAAAGAAATTGCCAAAGTAGTAATGCAATACTTAAAAAAAAGAGACCTATGACGTCTTTACATCGCGGCAGTGAAACAATAGTGTTAGCATTACAGGTAACTTTTTGTTACATTCGTAACCTTTAACAGCTTTAAATTATGAAACGATTTTCTTCTGCGCTGGTGCTTACGCTTTTTATTTCTCTTTTCTTAAATGCGCAGCAACCTGCCAAACCAGATCCCCAACCACCTGCTGATACCTACGAAAAATTTAAAATAGGTATGGCGGGATATACATTTGTAAACTTTGACCTGGATAAAACGCTTGAAACCCTGCAAAAGGCAGATGTGCATTATCTCTGTATTAAGGACTTCCATTTACCGCTCAACAGCAATGCAGCGCAAATTGCTGCCTTTCACGAAAAGCTGAAATCGAAGGGTGTAACCGGCTATGCAGTAGGCCCTATTTATATGAGAACAAAAGGTGCTGTGGATACCGCTTTTGAATACGCAAAAAGAGTGGGAGTTAAGCTGATCGTTGGTGTACCCAATTACGAGCTGCTCCCTTATGTAAATGAAAAAGTAAAAGCATACGATATGAAATATGCTATACATCTGCATGGCCCGGATATGCCTTTATATCCGGATGCCGATGATGTGTGGAAGAATGTAAAAGATCTTGACCCGCGTATGGGCATGTGCCTCGATATCGGCCATGATACGCGCAACGGAAAAGACCCGGTAAAGGATCTTAAGAAATATCACAGCCGTGTATTTGATATGCACTTAAAGGATGTAACAGGCAGTACAAAGGCTGGATACTCTGTAGAAGTGGGGCGTGGTATCATCAACTTCCCCGCATTTGTAAAAATGCTCCGTAAAACAGGCTATTCGGGTGTGGTAAGCCTTGAGCATGAACGAAACATGGATAACCCCTTTATGGGCATTGCTGAATCTATCGGCTATTTCCGCGGGGTGATCAGAACTACCAAATAATGCTTTGCAGCCTGTTTCTATTTTATAAATAGAAACAGGCGCTTATATGACCTCTGATCTTAAAGGTGTAGGACTAATTCACCATTCCAGAGAAGCTGTGTGAGGCGTCCTCGCTTCACACGTTTATTCTATCGCCTCCAGGCGATGAATTATACGTACAAAAAGGGCAATTTGACCTATACCCGATCTTAAAATCCTGGTAAATTAATGATGCGCCTTAAAATAGCGGATACTTTCTGCAATGGCTTCATCCATATCCTGGTACCGGATCTGTAACGCTTTAACAGAAGTGCTGTTGCTGTAAAAATTATTGATACAAAGTATGCGCATATTATTGCTGCTGAGATTGGTTTTGATATTACAGTAACGCAGCCCATCGCCCATACAGCCCATTATGTTTAGTATAAAACGGGGAAGCGGGATGATCCATTGTGTTTTGTGCGTCTGCTGCCTGATCTTTTTGAAAAAACCGGCATAGCTTATATTTTCTCCTGCAACCAGGTAACGTTTCCCGTTTTGGCCTGCATGGATACATTTCTCAATAACCCCAGCTACATCAGCTACTGCTACAAAATTCTTACCTCCGGGAGGACAGAAAAGTAACCGGCGCTTCATGCCCATTAAAATAATCTTTCCGCTACTGGGCTTACTATCATGCGCACCGATCATAAAAGTAGGGTTTATAATAATTACATCTGTTTTATTACACTGCTGCAGCACATATTGCTCTGCCGCTGCCTTGCTTCTTGCATAGAATGACCTGGTAAACGGGGGCTTCATTGGCTTTTGCTCCGGGGCAACCAGGGAGCTGTCTGATCCATAACCAATAGTATTGGCTGTGCTGACATAAATGAATTTTTTAACATTCATCTTAATTGCAGCCTGCATCAGTTGCACTGTTGCCGTATAGTTTATTTTGTAGTAGTCTGAATACCGGGTGAGGTTTTGCCGGGTAACGGCAGCCGCATGTATAACAACAGCCACATCTTTTAAATGAGGGGAAAGATCACCCTGCAACTCACCCTGTACCAGGTGCAGGCGTTCATGCCGGATCTGGCTGAATGTCTTTTTATTTCTTACCAGCCCTTTAACTGTATAGCCTTTCTCTAATAACAGCAAAGCGAGATTAGTGCCTAATAAACCACTGATGCCTGTAACAAATACGGTCACTGTATTTCTTTTTTTATATTATAAGTGAGCAATGGCAGCTTTATCCATACAGGGAGCAGCGCCATAACCAGCCAGCTCCAGGGATTTACCATGATCACCCTATCTTTCCTGAATAGCTGCCTGATGCAGCGCCCTGCCACTTTTTCGGGTTGTAATAATGTAAGCCGCCCTATATAACCCAGTTTTTTAATACGCTTACACACTTCCTCGTTAGTTGCCATCGCGCCCGGGTTCACAACACTGACCACCACTCCCGTATTTTTTAACTCTTCACTCAGTCCCCTTGAAAAGGAATGGATAAATGTTTTTGACGCCGGGTACACCGTTTTATAACCAATAGGAGAAAAGGCCGCCATACTGGAAACATTCAGTATATAAGCCTGTGGCTGCTTAAGCAGGTTGGGCAATAACTGGTGGGTAAGCAGGGAAGTAGCCACCACATTTATCTGTATAATGCTGTTGATATATTGTACAGAGGCATCCGTGAATTTCTGAGTGCCGCCCAAACCTGCATTATTAATAAGAACATAGATATTGAAATACCTGTTCAGCCATTCGCAAAGATTTATTACATTTTCCTTTACAGAAAGATCGGTTTCGTAATAACTCACTTTTACATTATAGGTATCAGAAAGTTGCACAGCCAGCCTGCAAAGATCCTGACCCGGCAGGCTTATCAAAACCAGGTTAAGCTTTTGCGCAGCCAGTTCTTTGGCAAAAGCATAACCAAGGCCCTGGCTGGCTCCTGTAATTACTGCATATTTTTCTTTCATAATGATCATAGTAATATCCCAACAGGGGGTTCCGGGATGTTTTGCTGCTCAGTTAAAGTAAATTCAGCCACTGGCGATGATAACTGCATGAGCGGCTTTTCTTTTCCTGTACTTCCTGATGAAGTATAAGAGGATACTTGCAATAAGCATAACAGACGCTTTAGAGGGTTCTTACATTTTTCTTACTTTCCCCGAACCGGATATAGAAGTGTTAACGGTTGGAGTGCCTGTATACCATACATTGCCGCTTCCGGTAATGGTTATGTCCAGCCTGTTTTCGGCCCATAGCTTTGCATTGCCCGAACCGGTAAGTCTTACTTTAGCTTCTTCACTACGCATGAGGTGGGTACTATAATCTCCATGTCCTGTAATATGAACCTCCTGGTTATGGGTAGTACCCCCTTGTATGCTAAGGTTACCGCTTCCTGTAAGGTCTGCCTTCAAGGAGGTTGCCGAAAGTGCAGGAATCATAATATTACCACTGCCACTAAGCTTCAGGCTTAAAACAGATGTAGTAATACCAGTAAGTACAGAAATGTTTCCCGAGCCTGAAAGGGTAGCACCGGTGAGGGAAGGATTAGACACATAAATGGTAACACTGCCTCCTTTGATAGTAACATTAGGCCTTGTTTTTAGCACCAGCTTATTGGCAATTACTTCAGTAAGAATATAGCTCTGAATGTTGTGAGCCGCTTCCACTTCTACTTTTGCAGCCGGTCCCTGCACAAATTCCACATTGCCGCTAAAAGCTGCTTCTATCTTGTCGAAATCGGCTACAGTCCTTGTTTCTCTTATGGCCGGCCCGTCAGGGAATATTTTTTTACACCCCGGCAGCATGGTAATGAATGTTAATACAGATACTGCCCATACTAATTGTTTCATATACACTTGTTTTTTATTAGATGTTTTAATTGATTATAAACTGATATTAACAGCGCCTGTGAGCCCGCCTGTTAAGGAAAAGGAAGATTCCCTGTTGCCGAACTTCCATATATAGTTACCGGCAAAAATCTTTGAATCGGAATATTTATAGGTATTTAATGCAGGTCCTGCAGTGATTTCAATAGCCGGGCTTATCTTATATCCCAGTAATGCTCTTAATGATTGAGTGTGCTTCCAGAAAATAAAGTCGGTTTTGCTGATAGCAACAACCTCTGTATTTATTCTCAGCCTGTGGTTAAGGGGCATCCTGTAGCCTACACCTGCTTCCATTTGAAGTACCGTCTTTTTTTGTTCATTACCCGCTCCGGCACCGATGATCCCATATGTTTTACGTCCTCCGGTGCGAAGCAGCACATTAGCCGAGGCATCATCATAAACCTGGATGCCGATCTGCTGCTCCCCGTTCTTTATGAAATTCAAAATGCCAATAGGATAATCCGAGCTATCTGCAATATTGACCAGGCCTGCAACCTGGGCTCCTTTCACTGACCGGGCGATATTAATAAGCCCGGCTACCTGGTAATGGACATATTGTGAACTATTGACAATTCCGCCAATTTGTAATACTTCATAACGGCTGAAGTTGCTTAACCCGGCAATCTGAATAAGGCCGTTTCCCGCTTTCTGGTTATGAAGCCCTGCTACCTGCACTCCCCGTCCATTTGCAGCCCCGTTGTACAACCCTGCAACAGAGAGTCCTTTATCTGAGCCGTTCACCTGGTTAGCTAACCCGCTAACCAACATGCCGCGATTACTGCCGTATAGCCTGGTATATAAACCGGCAATAGCCACTCCTTTATTATTAAGATTTACCCCCTGTAATGTCTGCAAAGAAAAAGCAGGACTGATATCCTTTGCGAGCTTACCTTGTGTGCTTACAGGTGTAACAAACCCCAGGTGAACACTATTGGCTACAGGTTCCTGGGCCCTGCCGTAAAGGCCAGCTATAACAAAGGCAGTAAATAAAAATGTTTTTTTGATGTGCATTTTTTTAATGTATATACCTGATACACATTAAATGCCTGTTACCCCTATACCTGCTTAAAAAATATTTACACCCAGGGAAAAACCCAGGTGAAAAGCATCGCTTTTTCCCTGGCCTAAAGAGAGAGAATTTTTATGAAAGCCTTTATAATAGCTGCTTTCGTGATCATAAACGGGTAAACGGTATTGCAGTCTTGGCCCGGCAAATAACTGCATGTTTTTATGCAGCTGGCAGATTAGCAAAGGCTGCAGTGCTATATTGCTGTAATCGGTATTAAAATGATCAGCAGGCGTATAATAAAGATGGATCAGCTCCGTAGCCATTTTTAGTTTTCCTTTTAAAGCCCATTCACTGCCCAGTCCATAGCCAAATATATAATGCCGCCCTGTAGCACCTGTGTTAATGATGCCTGCCTGTAATATATTATATAATGCATAGCTGCCAGACTTGTAGCTTATATTCAGCTGGTTGTTTTCCTGTACAGAAACGGATAAAGAATGTTTACCGTTCCTGCTGTAATTAAAGGGTCCTATTGAAACACCATTCAGTGTATCCGCAATATTAAATACGCCTAACTGGAATCCATTGATCTTTTTCGCAACGTTAAATAGCCCTGTTACCTGTGCGCCATTTATATCCCTCGCACCATTAGCTAAACCCGACAACTGAAGTCCCTTTTTAAAAGCTACAGTACGGTTAACCAGCCCACTTAGCTGCATCCCATTATCCATGTTTTGGGAGTTATTGACCAACCCGGCAATTTGCAATCCTGTGAATTCCCGGCTCTTGTTGTAGAGCCCTCCTATTTGTAACCCCCGGGTACTGCTTTTATTTACATTGGCTAATCCCCCTATTTGCAGGCCGGTTACGGTATCTCCTGCATCATTATACAGCCCCCCTATCTGTACGCCATTCACAGTGCCTCCTACAATATTGAACAGTCCCCCTATCTGCACAGAACGTACATGCTTCTGCACAATATTGAACAACCCTCCTATTTCCAGTGCGTCTACCTGTGCCGCATACCCTCCTAATACATTAAAGGAAAGCTTATTTTCCTGCTGGCCTTTCAGTGCGCTTTTGGTGCCTATGCCCGGCCAGAAACCTAACTGGAACTTACGCTGGTAAAAATAGTTTTTCAGGTTGAGGCTATTGAATTTTTGCCGGGTGCTGATGAGGCTTTTTGCCAGCCAGTGCCGTTCCACAGACCGGATAGTAATGGTTTCTTCGGTAGTGATACGGGGCGTTAAACCAATTTGCAAAGGATAGTTGTTCCTGCCTTCCACTATAAATACCGTGTCGTAATATGAAACACGATTAGCTACCAGTTTAACTGAATTGCGTAAAGGTACCCTGATCGAAAAATGCCCCTGCTCGTTCGACATGGTACCTATTTTTAGTTCGGGCTCATATACCGTTACGTATTCAATAGGCTTCTGATCGGTATTATCAGTAAATTGCCCCTGTACCACTATATATTCCTGTTCTTTTTTCCTGATAACGATTTTATTGTTGTTGACAATATATTGATATTCGTTATCCAGTATCATATCCAGCACTTCTTTAACAGATTTATTACTGGCTGTGAATGATATCCGCTTTTGGTTTTTGATGAACTGGTTATCATAAGAGAAATATACGCCGGCCCTGTTTTCTATCTGTATCAAAGCATCGTACATGGTTATATTCCTGAAGTCTACAGAAACCACCTTTTGCAGCAACGCGTTTTGTGCCGGTAACACAGCGCTAATGATAAGCAGTAATAAAAGGATACAATATTTTTTCAAACAGGGTTTATTTAGTAATGATATATTGATTGTCTTTTTTAGTCCACGAGGCATTAATAATGAGCGCGATGTTCTCTATGATCTGTTCGGGCGTTTCTGAACCTATAAAATACGTACTTGTTATTTTTTTACTATTTATTGTTGTTCCCGGTTGTACTTCAATATTATACAGCTCTTCCAGCAGACGTGCCAGGCTGTCAATGCGTATATCCTTTACTTTCAGGGTTTGGGTTTGCAGTATCTCATCAATATCTGTTTTGATAGTCACCAGTTTTAGCTGGTTGGTTGTATGGCTCCTCACAATTTTTTGTCCTGCAACTGCCGTTACCGATTGCTCCAGCAAGGTGGCTTTTACTTTACCGCTGTGCACAAAAACTGTATTGAAATCTTTGCCCTGCTGTATGGTAAACGAAGTGCCCAGTACCCTTACTTCCATATCATTATTATGAATGATAAAAGGCTTGCCGGGATCTTTGGCAATATCAAAACGTGCGTTGCCTTTCAGGGTTACGGTTCGGGTGCGCTTATTAAAATCCGGGGATACCAGCAGGTCTGCATCAGGGAATAAGGTAACAAGGCTATGGTCGTCCAGGGTAACTTTCAGCTGTTCCTGCTGCGCTGTAAATTGCAGAGGGCGGGGTTTATTAATAAATATAAATAGCAGAAGCACTGCTGCTACAGAGGCTGCGGCTGCACTAAGCTTCCACCAGCTGAAAGCGGCCAGCTTTGCTTTCTTTTTTGGTGCAACAGAAGGCGCATCGCCAAGCTGTTGCTGTAACCGTTCCCATGCTTTTTCTTTATTATAAAGTGCGTATGAATGGGAGGTTTTGGCGCTTTTCCAGACAGTAACCGTATCCTCATATATTTTTTTATGGGCAGGGTCAGCCTCAAGCCATTGCTCTACTTCTTTTTGCTCCGAAGCATCCAGGGTTTGCTCATAAAAGGCTATCAATTTATGCTCCATATATTTATAAATTGATAAGTTTAAGAATGAATAAAGGCACGATGCTGACCAGGTACGCTGCTACACCGCTCCGTAAAAACTTCAGCGCTTTGGACATCTGGTTTTCTACTGTTTTAACCGAAATGCCCAGCGCTTCTGCCACTTCTTTATAGCTCATTTCCAGCTGCCGGCACATATAAAAGACGGTAGCGCACTTTTCCGGCAGTTGGTTCAGCAGGTATTGTATCTGCTCATGTAATTCTTTTTGTTCTGCATGGTTACTGTCATTGCTTTCGCTGCCGGTAACCATCGTGTTCTTTGCATAAGCTGTCTGAACGCCTTTATGCTTTAAATGATTCAGGCACTCGTTCCTGACCGAAGTGTACAAATACGCTTTTACCGTTTCGGTTCTTACCGAATCACGGTGCTGCCAAAGCTTTATAAAAATGTTTTGCAGTACATCGTCCGCGTAGGTCTCTGCCATCAGAATAGAACAGGCATACCCGTATAACGCTTCATAATGAAGGTCAAAAACATTTTTGTATTGAACACTATCCAGGGCCATTTAGCTCCACAAAAGTAACATTGCTGTATACAATACAGCTGAATTGCTTTTTACCCCTATGCCTCTTTAAAAATTTTTCCGGTTTTGACATTTTAAGCAAAAGCATTACTTTTCGGTAAAGATCTTATATGCCTGTTGTAAGTGTACCCACCAGCTTCAATATCAGCCTGGAGTTTGACGCCCCGGGGCTGGGAAGGCGTTCCCTGTCGCTTTTTATTGATATGCTGGTGCAATACCTGTATATTATACTGGTCAGTTATATCATGAGCCTGTTGTATTGGGGCAGGGATGAATGGGCCCTGTGGCTGATACTCCTGTCGCCGGTTTTTTTGTACCATATCATCTGGGAGCTAACCTCCAACGGGCAGAGTATAGGTAAAAAAATGACGAAGCTGCGGGTAGTAAGTATAAATGGAGGAAGGCCATCGGTAAGCCAGCTGCTGATACGCTGGCTGTTGCGCATATCAGACCTGTGGATAGTGATCCTGCTGTACCTGCTAATTTATCTTATGGCGGGCGGAGGAGGTGTGGAAAGTGTTATTGCCTTTATGTTTGGTATGGGGTTTTTAGTGACCGATATCATATTGGTGGCTAATTCAAAAAGGGCGCAACGTATTGGCGATATACTGGCGCAAACCATTGTTATCAAAACTTCAGCTAAAGAAAGCCTGTATAACACTATATTCAGGGAAGTGGCAGAAGATTATGTGCCCAGGTTCCCCGAAGTAATGCGCATCAGCGACCGTGACCTGAATATCATAAAGAACTTGCTCAACGATGCAGGAAGATCCGGGAACCAGGAAAAGCTGGCAGCAGCGGCCGAAAAAGTAAAAGCCTACCTGAAGATACAAACCGATATGTACCCGGATGAATTCCTGGAAAGTTTGCTGAAAGATTATAATTACCTGTCGGCGAAATAGGGCTACCCCCCCATAGCGCCGCCTAATATGCCCCCTACCAGCGAAAGCACAAACAGCACAATGATGAGAAACATAATTACTGCCCATATCCTGAAATAACCCGCCAGGCTTTGCAGGGCTGTACCCAGTTTATTATTATCGCTGCTGATAATGGCCGTTTTCGCCAGCCTGGAAAAGCGAAATAAAAAGTAAAAGGCCAGCACACTGATGGCCAGAGATATAAAAACCGATATATAAGTGCTGCTTTGTACCAGTTGCTGCATGGTTTGCTCATCAAAACCTTCTTTATCGGGAGCAGCAATTGTGGGTGCGGGAGCTGATAAGGTGGCGGTAACACCGGCCAGGCTTCCCGCCAGTGAAATGATGGCGGCTATACCGGCAATTTTAGCTGCAGCAAAAAGGCTGCTATGCACGGTACCGGCCGGAACATTTGTATGTTGTTGCTGAATGGGCTCCATTAGCTCAATAAATTTGAAAGATTAACAACCAGCTGAAGAGCTGCAAAAACAATGACCACAATAAAAAAGTTTTTGATGTACACAAATGCCTGGGATAGCAATGTGCTGTCTTTTTGCTGTACTCCCTGGAACAGCAGCTGCGAGGCTTTATAAAGATAAAACAGCACCAATGCTGCCAGGAAAAACAGGATAAAAAAGGATATTACCAGTACCGGGTACATACCGGTAAAGGTTACCGGTAATGCAGCAGCAATAGTTTTTAATATCTGGGCGCCGCTAAACAGCATTACTATTACTATAAAAGAGCCGATAGCAAAACCAATCACTGCTATCTGCCGTGTCCATTTGCTTATTTGCAGCAGGGCATCCTCGCTGCCATCCAAAGGGTCGTTATTAAAAACAGGCTCCTCCTGTGTTTCCTCGTCCTGAATCATCCGGCAAAGATACTGCTATTGACTGATGCGGTTGCTATAAACATCTGAACCTTCAGCGCAAACATATTTGATTTTGCAGGTTTCTATGCTTTATGCCACTTCTGCGGTTTTTTTTAGCATGGTCACCCTTATTTTTATAATCCTGTCAGCCTTTTCAGGCTTAATTGCCCGGTTATTTGTGAAATGATTATAAAGAAGGTACAGCTCTTCGGTTAAAATCCGCCATGGCGGATGGTATTATTTGGCTTTGGTGTTGCATTTAAGATGTGTTTGTGCTTCCCAGCAATTGTGTAATTACGGGAATAATATTCTGTGTTTCCTGCAGGCTGATCCAGTGCATGGCCGCCTGCCGTTTAAACCAGGTCATCTGCCTTTTGGCATAGCGGCGGGTGTTTTGCTTTATAAGGTCTGTGGCTTGTTGTAACGACGTGATACCGTCAAGATAGCCGAACAGCTCTTTATATCCTACGGTTTGCAGGGCATTTAAGTGCCTGTATGGCAAAAGGCTATGCGCTTCGGCTTCCAGCCCGGCCTGCATCATCAGGTCTACCCGGGTATTGATCCGCTCATATAATATTTCGCGGGGAAGCTCCAGGCCTGCCTGTATAATTTTAAAAGGGCGGGGCTTTTTTTCCCCGTTCCTGAAGCTTAAAACAGATTGTCCCGTAGCCAGCACTACTTCCAGCGCCCGCATCATGCGCTGCGGATTTTGCATTTCGCCCCTGGCGGAAAACAGGCTATCGTGCAGCCTTAATTGCTGCTGCAGCCAGGGAAGCCCCTCTGCTTCGTAATGCTGTATAATATGCTGCCTGATGCCTTCGTCCACCTGCGGAATGGCATCCAGCCCTTCAGTTAATGCCTTAATGTACAGGCCTGTTCCGCCTGTAACTACTACTACATCGTGCACTGTAAACAATTGCTGCAACAGACTCAACGCATAGGTTTCGTACCATGCAGCGGTAATATCATCGTGTATGCTGTGTGAAGCAATAAAATAATGGGGTACCTGCTGCAGCTCTTCTGCCGAGGGCCTTGCCACGCCAATGTTCAGCTCTTTAAAGCACTGCCTGCTGTCGGCCGAAAGAATGACCGTACCAAAATGCCGTGCCACCTCAATAGCATGGGCGGTTTTACCCACGGCTGTAGGACCTGCAATAACAATTAGTGATTTGATATCTGGGATTTGATTACGGTTTAATCTTCTTCATCCTGGTATTCATCCGTTGCTTCTATGCTCATATCCTCCCCGTCCTCGTTTTTTTCATTAAAGCCTTCTGTGCCACGGGTGAGGTCGTATTTCTCTTCAATATCAGCAAATTTATCCCCCAGCAACCCTTTTGTTCCATACTGTTTAGGGCCTATACCTTCAGAGCGCACCACAGAGGGATACTCTGTACGGCTGTCTGCATCTTTCGAAACATTGATCAGCTCGATCAGGAAATTCCACATTTTGTGAAAATCATAAGTATATGTAAAGCGCTGGTTAGTATTTTTAATTTCGGAACCAACAGTGGTTTCGGCCATCATTAATGGCTCTACCCTGTATTTCTTATCGTATTTTTCTAATGTAATTTCCCGTCCCTGCTGCCAGTTATCATTGCTGCGGTAAAAAGTAGCCTGATGTTTATTGTCGAACTCGTAGGCCTTTAAAATAGTTTCGTGCAATTGCAGAAAGGTTTGGGTATGTTTAATGACCACATCGCGGTAAATACTGTCGTCCTCTTCAAAATATATCCTGAATTTAAAGATTGCCATAGGGCGAATTTACGAAAATGTGGGCAGACAGCATACTACAATGTAGAATGGTAATAAGCATTTCCCTATACAGATACCTGGTAAGGAAAATATTACTGCGAACCTGCTTGCAGCAGGCAGGTTCGCAGCATTTAATGACGAAGATTGGCTGTCCTGCTCTACCGGAGATGGTCACCCGCTGTTTGCTGTGATATAACCACGCCCCGGCAGTGATTCCCGGCCGTTAATCATCCAAAGCGCTGTTGTTCCTGCCAATCATGAGCAGCTCATTAACATGCACTTCGGTAATATATTTTTTAACCCCGGCCTTATCTGTATAATTCCGGTTAACGAGCTTGCCTTCGATGGCTACTTCCTTTCCTTTATCCAGGTACTTGTCCGCAATTTCGGCTATTCTCCCCCAGGCTACTATAGTATGCCACTGGGTTTCTTTTACCCTTTCTCCTTTAGCGTCTTTGTAGGTTTCACTGGTAGCTATGCTGAAGCGGGCCATTTTTTTACCG
This sequence comes from Niabella sp., assembly GCA_049841335.1. Taxonomy (GTDB): domain Bacteria; phylum Bacteroidota; class Bacteroidia; order Chitinophagales; family Chitinophagaceae; genus Niabella. Next base: position 20,605 of record JASGDI010000232.1, read on the forward strand.
CTGTCCATGATCCTGATCTCAGGGGCATTACCTAAATTTCCTATTAACTGAACTTTGTTTTTAAGTGCGTACATAGTTGTAAATTTTGTGTCCGCCACCGGCGAACGGTTTAACAATTTTATTTCAACCGGCCGGTAGCGCTCCCGGCCTGCAACACAAAGATGCGATGGAGGTAACCCCGTAATCGTATTTTAAAGGTTTACTTACGACAATAAACGTTTATAAGTGTTTACAAACGACTATCGCTATACAATTAATTGTTAATCAAAAGAGGGAATATTTTATAGTAAGCAACCTTTTTTGTATTTTCCGGTAACTTAAATGCTAACCATGGAAATACAACCTAAAAAATGCCTCTCCTGTGGCAAGCCTGTAAGGGGCCGCAGCGACAAAAAATTCTGTGATGATTATTGCCGTAATGTATATAACAACCAGGCAAAGGGCACCAACAGCAGCCTCATCCGTGATATCAACAATATTTTAAAAAAGAACCGGGACCTGCTTGCCTCTTTACTCTCACAGGAGCAGGAAACCATCAAAGTAGAAAGAGAAAAGCTCTCAGGCCTGGGATTCAGGTTCAGGTATTTTACTCACCAGTACACCACTAAAAAAGAAGCCACCTACTTTTTTTGTTATGATTATGGTTATTTGCCGATAGATAACGGCTGGTTTTTGGTAGTAAAGAGAAAGGAACTAAAAGATAAAGATAGCGTTTAGCCCATTGTAACCTGGCTTCATTTGGTTATATTAACGGCAGGGATACTGATGATAAGGCCCTTCTTATAATTGATGCCGAAAAGCACCCGCAGAAACAGGAGTCAATATCTATTTTAAGAAATATAAATCTGATTCCGCCTTCCTGCGCCTCACCAACCCTTCCAGCTTCTTCCCATTTGCATGAACCCATTTTGTAAATTCCTTTGCGATGGCCGGATCTTTGGGATTGGTATTTACTTTTTTGGCCAGCGTGGATATTTTCAAATTACCTTCTCCCAGGTTATAAGTAAAGCTCACCAGGGCATCAAATTGGTTCTGATTAATATCATCTCTTATCAACGCATCTACGGCCAGTTCAAAGCGCTTCAGATCGTATTTCAGATAATCAATGGCCTGTGCCTGTGTAATAGATTTATCCCTTAGTGTTACTTTTTGGCCCGAAGGATACCGTGTAGTTCCGTAACCGATTGTTGGCACACCTGCCGGGCATATATATGGCTTTGCGTAAAAGCCCTCAAATGATTTTATAAGATCGATGCCCCTTTTTCCTGTTTTTGTGATTTTCATGGCAATTAATTTATTTAGCACTGCATTAAATTTACTTAAAAAATCATTACTGGCAGCATCCCCTATTTTTTATATAGCTGTTCCCGCCTTTGTCTATCGGCGTTGTTTTCCCTTGCCTGTTTACCAGGGTATTCCCATCCATTTCAAATTAACTTTGGTCTTTGACAACTATCCCTTTGGAGAGGGTTGTGGGTGAGATTAAAATAACAAAACCCGCATAAATGCGGGAGTTGCGTGGTTGCGCGCTCCTATGGATTGCACAACATAAAGATAAACAAAATTTGAAAGCTTATGCAAAATAATTTAGACATCATATCGAAACGCCGTTGTGAATTGCTTTCTCCTAAAGATTAACTTTGGTCTTTGACAACTTCAATGTTTGAGGATAACAACTTACCCAAGAACTCTTAATAACACCGTTAACTACATCTACACTAACGTCTATACATTTATCAGGCTTTAGAGCGAGTTTCCCATTCAAATGTAGAATGAAATTCCCTGACTCCGTTAATGTAGATCCTTCTATACAAAGATTATTTAGATTTAACTGCTCCATCGCTGCCTTTCTGGCACTTTCGAAAGTTTTAAAATGGAAATCGTCTCTATTAATCACTTTTGAAATAGCTCCGGGTTCTTCTAACAATAATTTCTTTGTTTCATTGCCGCTACGATACTGACCATTCTGCATTATGTAAAATATATCTGATGCGGTTCCATAAGCTTCGTTAATCTCCACATCGTAAACAACCCGAAACTTATCAGGTTCAACCTTTCTCGCCCAATGCAGAAAAACATGTTTATTAAAAAAGTCTTCAGTCATGTTATTAGCTTGTAAGAATGCTTCTTTCCATGCCCTAATATATATATCGCAACTATCCCAGAGACATGGGGTAATTACTCTCTCCGAATGTTGATAAGGAGGATCACACTCCATAATCTCAATAGCCTCTGTTGACGCTGTGCCTTTTTTGCAGGAAATGTAAAATAAGACACTGAATATGAACAGCAGAAAAAAACATCTTTTCATCTCATTGGGATTTAATATGGTTATCATTAAGACGTTAAATTTTTTACAACCGCAACATTCGTTGTGAATTGCTTTCATCCATTGATTAACTTTGGTCTTTGACAACAAAGATTTTTGTAACACTCTTTCAGAAGATGTTGTGAATTGCTTTCATCCATTGATTAACTTTGGTCTTTGACAACTTCTATAAAGCTGCGAACTATCAACATTCGGTTGTGAATTGCTTTCATCCATTGATTAACTTTGGTCTTTGACAACTCTGTTTGAGGTACGCCCGGGTCTGTTGATGTTGTGAATTGCTTTCATCCATTGATTAACTTTGGTCTTTGACAACATATTAGCAGTGATTTTGTTTCGTCTTTTGGTTGTGAATTGCTTTCATCCATTGATTAACTTTGGTCTTTGACAACGTGTCAGCATGGTAAAGAATGGCCATGGTGGTTGTGAATTGCTTTCATCCATTGATTAACTTTGGTCTTTGACAACTTAAGACTCTTTGGTACGCCTCTTATTGCAGTTGTGAATTGCTTTCATCCATTGATTAACTTTGGTCTTTGACAACTTTAACAACTCTTTCGTCTTCGCTCACCTTGTTGTGAATTGCTTTCATCCATTGATTAACTTTGGTCTTTGACAACCCAGGAGGTGTTCAGTACCGAGGAGAAGTTGTTGTGAATTGCTTTCATCCATTGATTAACTTTGGTCTTTGACAACGATACCCAAAAGCTTGCACAAGCCCAAAAGTTGTGAATTGCTTTCATCCATTGATTAACTTTGGTCTTTGACAACTTGCACCTGATTTGATACATACGCCAACCCGTTGTGAATTGCTTTCATCCATTGATTAACTTTGGTCTTTGACAACTTTCAATGTAGTGCAAGCACAAAAGGACTTGTTGTGAATTGCTTTCATCCATTGATTAACTTTGGTCTTTGACAACCGATGCACCAATATAAGTACGGACATGCCCGTTGTGAATTGCTTTCATCCATTGATTAACTTTGGTCTTTGACAACACATGTATGGAACACGAATTAATAAAATTAGTTGTGAATTGCTTTCATCCATTGATTAACTTTGGTCTTTGACAACTTTCCTTCACTATGATATCCAACAAAATATGTTGTGAATTGCTTTCATCCATTGATTAACTTTGGTCTTTGACAACTGTCTTGTATAAGTATATCCATTTTTATTTGTTGTGAATTGCTTTCATCCATTGATTAACTTTGGTCTTTGACAACTTCAAAACAAAGGCAAAAGTATCGACCGCAGTTGTGAATTGCTTTCATCCATTGATTAACTTTGGTCTTTGACAACCCTTTTCAATTCTATTATATCGGCGCTTTTGTTGTGAATTGCTTTCATCCATTGATTAACTTTGGTCTTTGACAACTTCGGCAGCTTTGTCGGCTTTTGCGCCGCAGTTGTGAATTGCTTTCATCCATTGATTAACTTTGGTCTTTGACAACCGCTATGCTTCGATATGGTTTGCGTTTAATGTTGTGAATTGCTTTCATCCATTGATTAACTTTGGTCTTTGACAACCCAAAGCGTTGCGCGTACTTCTGGGTAATTGTTGTGAATTGCTTTCATCCATTGATTAACTTTGGTCTTTGACAACGAATGGCATTTTTCCCAACATAATCTTCAAGTTGTGAATTGCTTTCATCCATTGATTAACTTTGGTCTTTGACAACTCTAATATCTGTGTTCATAATTCAATTTTAGTTGTGAATTGCTTTCATCCATTGATTAACTTTGGTCTTTGACAACTCGGAAAGAACTGGTTGGGTGAACAGCCTAGTTGTGAATTGCTTTCATCCATTGATTAACTTTGGTCTTTGACAACTTTTATCAACATAGGTGTCTATCTCTTTAGTTGTGAATTGCTTTCATCCATTGATTAACTTTGGTCTTTGACAACCATTTAAATGGTGGTAGTTGTTCTGGCTGAGTTGTGAATTGCTTTCATCCATTGATTAACTTTGGTCTTTGACAACAAGTTATCGGAAGCGTATGCCGCTTTCAATGTTGTGAATTGCTTTCATCCATTGATTAACTTTGGTCTTTGACAACAATAGACGTTTTTAAATCATATAACTTAAGGTTGTGAATTGCTTTCATCCATTGATTAACTTTGGTCTTTGACAACGCTACGCAGTTGGCTATACAGTTGGCTATCGTTGTGAATTGCTTTCATCCATTGATTAACTTTGGTCTTTGACAACAAAACTTAGATAAACAAAATGAGCAAATTAGTTGTGAATTGCTTTCATCCATTGATTAACTTTGGTCTTTGACAACCTCAAACGCTTATGTACCTTTTCTTGAGGCGTTGTGAATTGCTTTCATCCATTGATTAACTTTGGTCTTTGACAACGCCGTTGTCTACGAAATCCTGGTAGGGATGGTTGTGAATTGCTTTCATCCATTGATTAACTTTGGTCTTTGACAACGAAAGTTTATTAAAGGAGAGCATCACATTAGTTGTGAATTGCTTTCATCCATTGATTAACTTTGGTCTTTGACAACAATTATGTTTTCCTGGGCATCAAGGATGAAGTTGTGAATTGCTTTCATCCATTGATTAACTTTGGTCTTTGACAACCATACTCATTGTCAGAAGTTTTATTAACGTGTTGTGAATTGCTTTCATCCATTGATTAACTTTGGTCTTTGACAACTGTAGGTTACATTAAGCCAACAAACCCAAAGTTGTGAATTGCTTTCATCCATTGATTAACTTTGGTCTTTGACAACGTTGAATCGTTATTTATGTCAACATTTGAAGTTGTGAATTGCTTTCATCCATTGATTAACTTTGGTCTTTGACAACAGATTGTTTTGATTTTATTGATGGTATAAAGTTGTGAATTGCTTTCATCCATTGATTAACTTTGGTCTTTGACAACCCAATACTTCGTGATGATTAAAACACTCTTGTTGTGAATTGCTTTCATCCATTGATTAACTTTGGTCTTTGACAACCGGAAAGTAGTGTAGTGCTTTAGGCTGTCTGTTGTGAATTGCTTTCATCCATTGATTAACTTTGGTCTTTGACAACTTGAAAAAAATATTGAATCTAGCAATAGGTGTTGTGAATTGCTTTCATCCATTGATTAACTTTGGTCTTTGACAACCTTGTAAAAGTCCATTGCTTTTACCTGTGTGTTGTGAATTGCTTTCATCCATTGATTAACTTTGGTCTTTGACAACAAAGATTTTTTTAATACCTTATCATGGCTTGTTGTGAATTGCTTTCATCCATTGATTAACTTTGGTCTTTGACAACCGCGTTTTCGATGCAAAGGGATTGACAAAAGTTGTGAATTGCTTTCATCCATTGATTAACTTTGGTCTTTGACAACTCAAAAAAATAAATGATTCAGCGGTTCAATGTTGTGAATTGCTTTCATCCATTGATTAACTTTGGTCTTTGACAACTAACGACCCAACAGGAAAAGAATTTAACATGTTGTGAATTGCTTTCATCCATTGATTAACTTTGGTCTTTGACAACTTTGGAACTTTATTAAATACTTATAGTATGTTGTGAATTGCTTTCATCCATTGATTAACTTTGGTCTTTGACAACAAATATTTTTTAATTAGCTTCTTTTGATCTGTTGTGAATTGCTTTCATCCATTGATTAACTTTGGTCTTTGACAACCTTGTAAAAGTCCATTGCTTTTAC
>JASGDI010000233.1:0-18918 GCA_049841335.1 Niabella sp.
GTTAAAAACGGCAAGCAATGGGAATATAACCGGTCAGCGCAAATCGGAGTTTAACCTGCCGCTGATTGAAGATTTGCTGGAACAGAGCGCATGGGTGTATAATGCAGATCTTTATTTCGATAACAATGCTATACTTCATGCAAACGTAACAGAGCGTAAGCCGCTGGCAAGGATATTTACCAGCCTGGGAGCGTCTTTTTATATAGACGAAGCGGGTAAGCATATTCCTTTGTCAGACAAGATAAGCCTCGATCTGCCAGTATTCACCGGTTATCCTGCAAAAAAGATAATGAACAGTGCCGATAGTGTTTTGATGCAGAATATAATCGCCACGGCCTCTTTTATCAGCAGTGATCCTTTCTGGAATGCACAGGTAGCGCAGATTGATATCAATAATTGTGGTGCTGATTGCTGGAACCTGGAGATGATCCCTGTGGTAGGCAATCATAAAGTAGATCTGGGTGATGGTAGTGATATCGTTTCTAAATTTCACAGGTTGTATTTATTTTATGATCAGGTGCTGAAACGTACCGGCTTTGATAAATATCAGAAAATTGATGTGCAGTACAACGGCCAGGTAATTGGCGTAAAGGGGAATTATACCAAGGTAGACTCCATCCAGCTAAGGAAAAATATTGAGCACCTGTTGCAGCAGTCAAGAGAGTATAACGAAATGTTGCAGGTAGCGCCTGTAGTAAATTATGCGGTCCCGCCCCAGGGCGATACTACTTTATCCGCTGACGAAATTTACGGCGCTATTGAACCGGCAGACTCAACGCTTTTTATGAATGACGGAGAGGACGAGCCTGAAGAGAAAAAAGTAACTGCAGCTGCGGCCCCGGCAGTTAAAAAGGAAGAACCAGAGAAAGCTGTAAAACCTGTTATAAAAACAGAAGAAAAAGCAATATCTAAGTCTGTCCGTCCGTCAGGGGGGAAAGAAGTAAAGCCAAAGGCTGAGCCTGTAAAAAAAGTTACGAAGCCTGTAGCCACCCCCAAATCTGCAGGTACAAAAACTTCGGATAAGAAGCCTGTATCAGCAAGGGCTACTGAAAAGAAAACAGCGGTAAAAAAGGCAGATAATAAATCTCCTGTGCCGAAAAAAGCAGAGCCGAAAACAACAAATGCTAAAGCGCCTGCTAAAACAACTAAGGTGGAGACAAAGAAACCGGCGGTTAAGAAAACAGAAGAGAAGGAAGTAAAAAGAAATGTGCTGCTGAAGCCTGAACCCGCAGAAAAAACAACACCTGCTAAGAAGAAAGATACGAAGAAGAGCGGATAAAACATCGGTAAAAGTGATAGTAGAAGATTGAAATAATTATTAAAAAATAAAACAACTAAAAAACGATATACTATGAATTCCGAACAACCCATTATTGTAGGTCTTGATATTGGTACCACCAAAATCGCTGTCATTGCCGGCCGTAAAAACGAGTTTGGCAAGCTGGAGATACTCGGTTTTGGAAAAGCCAATAGCAACGGCGTAAAGCATGGCCAGGTATTAAACATTGATGAAACAATTAAAGCCATCAGGCAGGCGCTTGAAAACTGCATGTCTTTGAATCCTAATTTAAATATCAATGATGTGTATGTGGGTATTGCCGGCCATCATATTAAAAGTCTTCAGACGCGCGGGGATATTGTTCGCGAAAATGAGGAGGAAGAAATTACACAGGCAGAAGTGGATTTGCTGATCAACAAACAGTATAAAACCTATATACCTGCCGGCGATGAAATTATTGATGTGATCCCGCAGGAGTACACTATAGATAATATGCCCGATATTGTAAGGCCCATCGGCTATAGCGGTGTAAAGCTGGGCGCTAATTTCCATATCATTACAGGCGATAAGAACGCTATCCGTAACATTAACAGGAGCGTGGAGAAAGCTGGTTTACGAACCAAAGACCTGGTATTGCAGCCATTGGCTTCTGCAGCAGCCGTAATGGCCCAGGAAGACCTGGAGGCTGGTGTGGCTATTGTAGATATAGGAGGTGGTACTACCGATATTGCGGTGTTTGCTGAAGGTGTATTACGCCACACTGCCGTGATCCCGTTTGCCGGGGAAAATATCACTAACGATATTAAAACCGGTTTAGGCGTATTAAAAAGCCAGGCTGAGCAAATGAAGACCCAGTTTGGCAGTGCTTTGGCAAACGAGGCTAAAGCCAATGCCTATATTACGATCCCCGGTTTACGCGGTATGCCTGCAAAAGAGATCAGTGTAAAGAACCTGGCTAACATTATACAGGCCCGCATGAGCGAGATACTGGATTTTGTTACCTACCATTTAAAACAAATAGGCATGGATAACCGCCACCTGAACGGAGGTATTATCCTTACCGGCGGCGGCTCCCAGTTAAGACATTTAATTCAGCTTACCGAGTATGTAACCGGTTTGCCGGCGCGTATCGGCCTGCCTAATGAGCATCTGGCAGCAGGGCATATTGATGAGCTGGCAAAACCTACTTATTCTACCTGCCTGGGATTGATACTAAAAGGTTATGATGATTTTGAGAACAAAAGACAGGAGTTTAAAAACGACTTCATAAAAGTAGAAGTGCCTGAGGATTTATTAAAACCTGGGGCGATTGAAAATATGGCGGAAGAGAATGAAAAGGTGACTGATGTTGCAGTAGCGCCTCCGAAGCCTAAAAAGAATATTTGGGAGAATATTAAAAAACAGCTCATCAAAATATTCGAGGACGAAGAAGATAAACATTTTGAAAGATAGTACCGGCTGTAATGTCAGCAGGAATATACGCGGTAGTATGTCAATCAGAAATAAGCTCTTTTAAATAAACTTTTAATCCCTTAAGCCTTGTTCCCCTTCTCCAAATTTGTCTGTTAGATAAACGTTGGAGAGGGGGAACGGAGTAAGGAGTTCTTTTACTAACCCATTCGTAATCCCGTACGTCACAGGCGTACTAAAATTTTTAAGTTATGATTCAATTTGATTTACCCAGCGAACAATCATCTATTCTGAAAGTAATAGGTGTTGGTGGCGGTGGCGGCAATGCTGTAAACCACATGTTCAACCAGGATATAGAAGGTGTGAATTTTATTATTTGCAATACAGATGCCCAGGCCATTGCCAACAGTAAAATTCCCAACAAAATACAGTTAGGCCCGCAGTTAACGTCCGGCCTGGGTGCCGGTGCTAACCCGGAGATCGGCCGCCAGGCTACCGTAGAATCTTTAGAAGAAATACGGAAGATACTGGAAGTAAATACCAAGATGGCCTTTATTACTGCCGGTATGGGCGGTGGAACCGGTACCGGTGGCGCTCCTATTATCGCTAAGATATGCAAAGACCTCGGTGTATTAACAGTGGGTATAGTAACTACTCCTTTTGCTTATGAAGGTAAAAAACGCCAACAGCAGGCAGAAGAAGGGATCAGCCAGTTAAAGCAATATGTAGATACCCTGCTAGTGATCAGCAACGACAAATTGCGCCACCAGTATGGTAATCTTAAAATGCGTGAAGCGTTTGAAAAAGCGGATAATGTATTAGCTACTGCAGCAAAATGTATCACAGATGTGATCAATTCTACCGGCCAGATAAATGTAGACTTTGCGGATGTATGCACTGTAATGAAAAATGGCGGAAGGGCTATTCTGGGAAATGCAGCGGCAAGGGGAGAAGACCGTGCGCAACAGGCCATAGAAGAGGCATTGAACTCACCGCTATTGAATGATAACGATATTAAAGGGGCCAAATGGATCCTTATCAATATCAATTCCGCTGAAGGAGAGCATGAATTTACTATGGATGAGGTAGAAATTATCCAGGCTTACCTGTTAAGCCATGCCGGGGATAATACCGATGTGATACTGGGCTTGGGATATGATGAATCATTGGGCGATCAGATTGGTATAACCCTTATTGCTACCGGGTTTGAGAATAAGGATCCCTTTGTTAAACCGGTATTGAAAAAAGAAGAAGTGGCTGAAGGGAAGATTGTAATGACGCTGAAAAATGATAACCACCAGCAGCCGGCAACTCCTGCGCAGCCTTTGGCCGAAGTTAAGCCTGAAGCGTCTGCGCCTGTAGTTGAAGTACATGTGCCTATGGAGCTGAAACCAGATCCGATGGCGCCCAGGCTGGTAGAAGATTTTCCTTTCGTGGATGTACCTATGCCTGTAGTTGAAGATGTAGTAAATGAAGACAGGGATCAGCATTTTTTCCTGAGCGCAGACAATGAAGATCTGAAATTTGTAAAAGATGTAGAGCATATCGAAAAAGAAGTGACAGCAGAAGATACTGATGCAAGTTTGTTCCATTCACCCGCAGTTCCCGGGGAGCGTGTTATTGAGCAGCATGAAAATAAAGCGGCTGAGATGATACATGAAGAAGTAAAACCGGAGCCAAGAAGCTATTTGTCCAAACCTGCCAATATTTATGCAGAAGCTAAAGAAGAGCCTGTAGCTGAGCAAAAGCAAACACCTGCCGGACCACAGCACCAGGAACCGTTTTCTGTGTACGAGAAACCCGAAACAGTTGAAGCAGAAAGAACAACGATCAGTTTTTCTTCTGTAGAAAAAGAAGAGCCTGGCATTGATGACTTGACAGAGGCCTACCAGGAAGAAGAAATGCAGAAGCGCAGGCAATTAGAGCGGATTCAGAAATTACGCAACCTGTCTTTCAATGCCAACTCTAACGACCCTACGGATGAGTTCGAAAATGTTCCTGCTTACATCAGGCGCAATATGGAACTGAAAAATAATACTTCGCATATAGAAAGTTATTATAGCAAGTTCGAAGTTTCTTCTGACGATCAGAATCAGGGACAGATCAATACTATCAACAGTTTCCTTGACGGTAAGAAACCTGATTAAGCCCTGTGGAAATTCGCGTGAAGTCGGGTTTAGTTTTATAGTTGTTGCCTCCCGTTAAAACGGGAGGTTTTTTTTATGAGGATGGCCGTATATTAGCTAAATATTCAATAGCCGATGTTCAATATTCATTGAAAGCTAAATCTTTCTGTCAATGCCTACTGTATTACTTACCGGCGGTACCGGGTTAATAGGAACAGCGTTAGTAAAGCAATTAACCGGAAAGGGTTATGAAGTGGTCATCCTTACACGTACCCCGCAGAAATTAAAAGATAAGAATGTTACCTATGCCCAATGGGATATTGTCAACCAGGTTATTGACGAAAATGCTATAGTTGCTGCCGATCATATCATACACCTGGCGGGCGCTAATGTGGCTGAAAAGCGATGGACACAAAAACGAAAAAAAGAGATCGCTGACAGCCGGGTGAAAAGTGGTCAGCTGATTGGTATAGCTTTGCAAAGGACAGATCACAAAGTGAAATCTTTTATAAGTGCTTCTGCTATTGGCTGGTATGGGCCTGATCCGGTTACTCCCAACCCTCATCCCTTTACTGAAGAAGCACCGCATGCCTCCGATTTCCTGGGGCAAACCTGTTATGAGTGGGAGCAGTCTGTGAGCGCGATTAAAGACAGGGGAATAAGGCTTTGCTATATCCGTACAGGAATTGTGCTGAGTGCCGGTGGTGGTGCTTTAAAGGAATTTTTGAAACCGTTAAAATACGGTGTTGCAGCTCTGCCGGGCTCAGGAAAACAAATGGTCAGTTGGATACATATAGATGATCTGGCAGCGCTTTATATAGAAGCCATGGAAAATATAGCTTACGAAGGGGTATACAATGCTGTAGCTCCACATCCTGTGTGTACTAAACGCCTGGTAACAACTTTGGCAAAAGCCGTCAATAGAAACTTTTATATAACTCTTCCTGTGCCGGCGCCGGCATTAAAAATGATACTGGGGGAAATGAGTGTTGAAGTCTTAAAAAGTACTACGGTAGGCAGTCAAAAGGTGCAGGATGCCGGTTTTAAGTTTTCATACCCGGATATTGACAGCGCCATAAGGCAGATTGTTGGTTAGAATTATTACGCAAAAAGTGCAAAGGAGAGTTTCGTAATCTTGCTTCTTTCCGCGAAGAGGTGAGGCAGGAAGAACGTGTGAATTCCAGGGTATTGTCACTATACTGCTGAATTGGAGCTTTCTCTTATCGCGTAGCGGTAACCTATTTATAGAAGATATTAATCCCCCGGTTAAAAGCGCTGCATAGCTGCGCAATGTTTTTCGAGTATTTAAAGAAATAAATTTATGTGCTCGCCTTGAAGGTGAGGTCTTTCAGCAAAAAAATTATCCTATGCAAAACCAACATCAAAGTCTTTATGATCCGGATGCCACACACTGCTAAAATCGCCGATTACAGCCGTATTGTTATCGAAGTTAAGTTTTGGGATCTTTAACAGCTCCACATCTTCCTGCTTTACTTTCCGGTATATAGGGTGCATCGTGCCACCTGTAACTCCGGCAGGTTTGGAAGGATCGTATTGAAACTGCGGATCAACCAATGTGCCGCGGGGATACATAATACCCGGTACTCCCAACCCCCTGAGGTCCATATTTTCGGGGTGCTTCAGCCCAAGCGTATGGCCATATTCATGCGCTGCGGTGGTAGAACCTTTATATAGATTTTCCAGTTTAAAGTAGCCGGTGTTGCAACCAAGCCCGTCTACGAAAGAAATATTGCCGTGGGCAAATTCTTCGATGCGGAAGTAATTATTGCGCGGATTATCGTTAGCCAGTATTTCTTCCGGTTGAATCAATGGCTGATGTTCGGCAGTGATGCTGAACCGAACAAGATAATAATCGTGATGGAAAGGAATAACTGCCTGTGGCTCGTTCCACATTGTTTCAATTTCGTCTCTTATCTGTTCAGTAATAATGGTATCAGCTGCATTACCATAAGTAATAATATGCGAGCAGATAGTAATTGTTTTGGATGATGTCTGGATCTCGGCCGTTCCCATGATTTTTATTTTAATAAAGATAAGCTATATGCAAGCAGCAGATTTACCCGTGTGCATAGCCCATCAGCTTTTTTATAATTTTATTGATTGCCAGGAGGCGATAGAATAAACGTGCGAGGCGAAGACGCCTTGCACAGCCAGAATTTATTTTAATAAAGGTTACTGTTGCAGCCGGGTTAAAGCGTTGGCAGGAATAGCGGCTACTTTCTTTTGATCATAATTATAGCAGACCATCCCTGTTTTGGCAATAGCTACCGTTACGGTTTTATCTGCAATATTTTTTTCAAGCTTATAGCAAAGGTCAAAACCAATACGCGTAAAATCATTAGCACCAACCGATACTATAAGGGTATCCCCATAAAAGGCTTCTGCTTTAAATTCAATGGCTGCATCTGCCATGATTAAGCCGGTTCCCTCCATGTCCATTTCACTGTAACCATGACGGCTGAGAAACTGTAAACGGGCTTCGTGAATGATACTTAACAGGGCATCATTGCCCACATGCCCGCCATAGTTAATGTCAGTAATTCTTACAGGAATATCTGTAGAGAACGTAAAGCGTTCGGGTAATAAAACTTTAATGCGGGCCATTACGATTTTTGAAGCAAAAATAAGTATTGAGCCAATTAAATTGCTTTAGTGCAAGAAGTAGAAGGGCAATGCTAACACATAAATTCCAACATATCTATGCGGTTGCATTGGTGCTTTATCTTACCGCGTAGCGGTATCCTATTTATAGAAGATATTAATTTCCTGGTTAAAAGCGCTGCGGAGCTGCGCAATGTTTTTGGGATATTTAAAGAAATAAATGGATACGTTAGCCCTGCGATGGGGGAAGCCGCAACGGGCTATAAATTAGTATTACTGTTAGCAACTTCCTCGCTGGCCATATCCAGGATGTCTAAAAAGTTATCCGGGGAAGAGGTGGTATTGCTGCCGGCCATTTCTTTCTGCCATTTGGATATCTGGTCATCGCAGCTCTGGTCCTCACCTGCAATACAGTCGGCCATATTGCTTACTTTTTTCGACATACGCACCACGTTACCGTCCTGTGTCATTAATATGATATACCTGTTCTGCAGTTCCGTGTTTCTTTCCATCGAAACACTGTACGCATTACCCAGCTTGGTTTTGATCTCTGCCAGTACCTGGTGCCTGGAGTTGCCCGAAGCCTGCTGCGTATTTGCAGTAGGTTGTGCTGTTTTCTGAACGTTTAAAGGGGTTGATTTACCAGGCCCGGATGCAGTACCTGCTGTATAATCAGTACCGGTGTTGCCACCATCATTCAATATAAAAAAGGCAGTAACACTTATAACAGCAATAAAACAGGCTGCTGCAGCATATTTCAGCCATCCATGGTGCATAGGCACTGTAAGCGGCTGATGGGTATTTTTCCCGCTCAGTTCCTGACTTATATTATTCCATACAGCGGCAGGAGGGGTAATTTGCAAGTGGGACAACTTCCGCTCTATGATTTCTAAAGCCTTTTGATCATCCAGCTCTTTAGAAATATTTTCCCAGGCCATGGCAGGTGCTTCAGCCTGTATATGGTACAGCCTGTCAGCAATAGACCGTTCCTGTTCCGTTTCTTCTAAAGCGGCCGCTATGTGGTCCCAGGCACTACCGGGAGGGGTTACTTCTAAGGGGCCGATTTTCTCAGATAAGTTTTTATATTCATTGGACTCATCCAGCTCCCGTTCAATATGTGCCCATACATTTGCCGGGGGGGTAACCTCCAGCTTATTAATATGCGTTGAAAGATTTTTGTATGTGTCGATTTCATCCAGTTCACGAGCAATATTCGTCCATACCCCAGCCGGTGGCGTAACTTCAAGATCATATATTTTTTTAAGGCTGCTCATGGTAAAACTTACTTCGATCTGTCTTCAATATGTTTTTTTACTAAATCCTGTAAAAGGGCTTTTGCGCGGGAGAGCTGCGATTTGCTGGTGCCTTCGCTGATACCCAGCATATCACCTATTTCTTTATGCGAATATCCCTCTACAACATACATGTTAAATACGGTGCGATAACCGGGAGATAACCGGGTGATTAATTCCAGGATATCCTTTTCAGCCAGCTCATCCAACGCAGAAATATACTTTCCCTCAATGGTATTTTCTTCTTTCTCGGTTACGGGTTGCAGGTATTTTTTTCGCCTGAAATATTCAATAGCGGTATTTACAAAAATCCTTCTTACCCAACCCTCAAAAGAACCATCGCCTCTGAAGCTGTCCAGTTTTTTAAAAACCTTGATAAATCCGTCCTGTAAAATATCCTGGGCTTCATCAGCATTGGAGGCATAACGTAAGCAAACTGCATACATTTTAGGAGAAAAGCGCCTGTATAGCTCTTCCTGCATTCTGCGGTCTCCTTCGATGCACCCTGTAATTAAGTCGCTTTCGGGAAGCGTATGGTTGCGTGTAGGTTCCAAATTCTTTAAATTATTAAAAAGTTTTTTCAAATATAGCGAAATAGTCTATAGCTGATAGACCATGGACCATAGTTCATTTACCAATAGTTATGGGCCATTGACTATGGACACATTTTCAACCTGTCAACTAACTTTGCCAGCGCCTTTGCCCTGTGGCTGTACTGTTTTTTTTCATCCATTGTCATTTCTGCAAATGTTTTATCAGCTCCATCGGGTATAAATACCGGGTCGTAACCAAAACCATTAGTGCCTATGCGTTCCCGGGTAATCTTCCCGGTACAAATTCCTTCAAACAGCTGCTCTTCTCCGTTTATAATAAGGGAAATTACCGTTCTGAACCTTGCTTTCCGGTTGTTTTCATCTTTTAATTTGTCTAATAATTTGTCTATGAAGTCTTTATATTGTGGTTCCCCCTCAGCATATCTTGCGCTCTTTACACCGGGAGCTCCGTTCAACGCCTCCACTTCCAGTCCTGTATCTTCACTAAAACAATTGCTACCTGTAAGCCTGAAAATGGTCTGTGATTTTTCAGAAGCATTGGCTTCCAGGGTATCATGCGGCTCAGGGATATCTTTATCAATACCTGCTTCTTTTAAGCTGATAATTTCAAAATCGTTATTTAAGGCGTTGCGGATCTCGTTTACCTTATGGATGTTGTTGGTGGCAAAAATCAAAGTCATAAATTAAATATCTTTTTTAATCCGGTCCATAGCAGCCCCTTGGCAGGCTTGTCGCTTTGCAGATCATGTAAAGCCGGCGCGTGAATTACTGTATATTGGGTGAATGGCTGAACCTGGTATTGCGGCGTTTCAAACGGGAAGCCAAACTCCTGGGCGCTGATGCCAAAAAGCAAAATAATCTTTGTTTGAAAATAGTTTAGCATATCCGTGTGCTCCACTCCCTTATAATTGTTCAGGTTAATAAGCGCAACATCGTTAAGGCTGAGCTGGCAGGCTTTCAGGAGCTGCATTAAAAAGTCCAGCTGGGGGTCGGGCAGGTGGGCAATATTTTCATACGCAACGGCAACCAGTATATTTTTTTGGTTATTTCCCAGCAGCTTCCATTCTGTAGGGGGAGGCGTGAGTTCTGCCCTCGGTGCCGGGTCCTTTTGGGCCGGCGCTGTTTTTCCAGGTTCGCCTGTTAGGCTGTCCGGGTAGAGTTGTGCTACCAGGAGCGGAGAGAGATGGATGTTGTTTAAGCTCATTCTTACTTCTGTTTTCTATGTGCCTATGTGGTTTTATGCATGCCGGGTTTATATTTGCTCCTGCGTTTTCGTATCTTCGCAATAATAATAATAGTCAAAAATAGTATTTTATGGTAGAGGCGATGCAAATACCTGTGCAGCAGATAAAAGAAAGTAAATTAGGGCAGGTAGACTTTAGCAATTTAGGTTTTGGAAAATATTTTTCTGATCATATGCTGGAGGCGGACTGGGAAAACGGAGTATGGAAAAATGTAAACATCCGCCCTTACCAGGAGCTCGGTTTTTTGCCGGCCCTTTCTGTACTGCATTATTCTCAAACCATTTTTGAAGGCCAGAAAGCGCATAAAGATGAAAATGGTAATATCCATATTTTCCGTCCGCATGAGAACTGGAAACGTATGAACCGTTCGGCAGCACGGATGGCTATGCCGGAAGTGCCGGAAGAAATATTCATTGAGGGGATGAAGCAACTGATTGAGCTGGACAAAGGGTTTATTCCTTCTGGCTATGATGAATCGCTGTATATCCGGCCGTTTTTATTTGCTACCGAAGAGACGCTGGGCGTAAAAGAGTCTTCTTCCTATAAATTTTTGATCCTTACCGGTCCGGTAGGCTCTTATTTCTCGGCCCCTGCAAGGATTTATGTAGAGGAAAAATTCACCCGTGCAGCCCCTGGTGGTACCGGCGCTGCCAAAACCGGCGGTAACTATGCAGCTTCGCTTTTATCTTCTGCCGAAGCCAAAAAGCAGGGTTACGACCAGGTATTATGGATGGATGCTTTGGAGCATAAATATGTGCAGGAAGTAGGCGCTATGAATATTATGTTTATTATTGGCGATACCATAGTAACGCCTGATCTTGACGATGGTACTATTTTAAACGGTATTACCCGTATGAGCCTGATTGACATATTTAAGGACAAAGGATATAAAGTAGAAGAACGCAGGATATCTATTGATGAACTGGTAGCAGCGTATGAAGCCGGACAGTTAAAAGAGGTATTTGGCTGTGGAACGGCGGCTACCATTTCTCATGTAAAAGAGCTGAAATACAAAGATCTTATAATGGAGTTTGATGTAGACAGCATGAAAATATCGGCCGATATGAAGAAGTATTTGCTGGATTATAAAGAAAACCTTCATGGTGATCCCTACGGATGGCTGGAGCGTGTGTAGTTGGTATTGACAGGGGAGAACAGGTATCAATATTAAAAATTTTTAATAGGGTCCGCATTTGCGGGCCTTTTTAAAAATCACAGGGTGAGGTAAATGTAGGCTTGAAAATACAGGTTTTAGATAAAAATTTTTTGGTAGTGGATTTTGCCACACATTGCTCCGGAAAATTATTTTCCGGGATTTTTTTGAATATTCAGAGTTGTTACCTTACCTTTGCCGTCCAAAATTATAAAGGATAAGGAATGCCTACAATTAACCAGTTAGTACGTAAAGGAAGACAAATAATTAAAGCAAAGAGCAAATCAAGGGCTTTAGACCAGTGCCCTCAGCGTCGCGGCGTTTGTACCCGTGTATATACTACTACACCCAAAAAACCGAACTCAGCGCTTCGTAAAGTGGCTAAAGTTCGTTTAACCAATAAAATTGAGGTGATTGCCTATATCCCCGGAGAAGGCCACAACCTGCAGGAGCACTCTATTGTATTGATCCGTGGGGGAAGGGTAAAAGATTTACCAGGTGTACGTTATCATATTGTGCGTGGTAGCCTTGATACTGCCGGTGTAAAAGACCGTAAGCAAAGCCGTTCCAAATACGGGACTAAAAAAGCGAAGAAATAATTAACAATTAGCAATTAAGAATTAATAATTAAAGATAATGCGTAAAGCACAAGCCAAGAAACTCCCTTTAGCGCCAGATCCTAAGTTCAATGATAAACTGGTTACCCGCTTTGTTAATAACCTGATGTGGGAAGGTAAAAAAAGTGGTGCGTTCACTATTTTTTATGATGCATTGGATAAAGTAGCCAAACAAACCAATGAAGATGGTTACGAGATCTGGAAGAAAGCATTGGCGAATGTTACTCCTGCTGTAGAGGTACGCAGCCGTCGTATTGGTGGCGCTACTTTCCAGATTCCTTCAGAAGTACGTCCCGACAGGAAAATTTCTTTAAGCATTAAATGGCTGATCCGTTACAGCCGCGAGCGCAACGGGCGCAGCATGGCAGACAAATTAGCTAATGAAATTGTAGCAGCAAGCAAAGGCGAAGGCGCTGCATTTAAAAAGAAAGAAGATACGCACCGTATGGCTGAAGCCAACAAGGCTTTTGCTCACTTCAGAGTATAACCTTCCTTAATTTTTTCCCTCTGGGAAGAAAATAAAAATAGCTTTAAAAAGCCCGTTCCGAAAGGAGTGGGCTTTTTAAGTTTAGTGCCATCAGTAAAAAATCACCATTTATGATGATGAAAATCCATAATAAAGAGGATTGACTGGCAGGGCATTTGCTTTTATTTTCGTATAAAAAAACAGGAGGTTATGAAAAACAGGAATTATCATATATACATCGGAATTACCTTTCTTATTTTAACACTGATGGGATGTGAAAAAAAAGAAACACTGCCTGCTGAAGAGCATAAAGTATATGCGCTGGGAAGGTCGGAGCTGAATGTGGCCTACGGCAGCCACCCTTTGCAAAAAATGGATATTTATTTCCCCGAGGGGTATAGCTCCGGTACGCCGGTTGTATTTGTTATTCATGGCGGTGGATTTATAGCCGGCACCAAAGAGGACTTTACTGAAAGGGCAAAGCTGTTCATGTCAAAAGGGTTGGTAACAGTAAATATAAGTCACAGGCTAGTGGATGCTACCGGCCTGGATCAAATACCGCCGCCGCGCATTCACTCTCCGGTAAAAGTGGTGGATGAAGTGTCAGATATAGCAGCTGCAGTTGAAAAATACAAATCACTGGCAGCCGGATATGGTTCCGGAACTGCTAAAATGTACATGGCAGGCCATAGCGCCGGAGGCACTTTGGCTATGCTTTATGTGCAAGGGGATAAGAACACCGGTAAACAGGTAAGGGCATCTGGGAACCTGGCAGGGTTGGCTAACCTCTCGCTTACGGATGAACAATATAGCTATTTACAGCAGCATGAGCACGGGCCTGCTGTAAGAGAACTGTTATATCGTATGACCGGTGCGGAACCCACTAAGGAAACAGCGCTGTATTTAATGGCTATTTCTCCTAACTGGGTGTCATCAGCAAATGCCCCGGGCATGCCCAACATAACGGTAATGTCCAATACAAATGATGCAGACCTTCGATTTGAGCCGTATTTCAGTACTATCACGGATGCTCAGAAATATGATGGTCAGCTAAGGTCCCAAGGAGTGAAAAGCGAGTTTATGATGATGGACACTGATCATGGCTTTAGCCGCCATCCCGGTGACTGGGAAAAAGCGATTGCTGCTATGGTATCTTTTTTTAAGCAGGTGAATTAAATATCAGCTTTTCAGCGTATTTACCAGATCAATGTACTCCTGCATGGCAGCTTCCTGTGTTTTGCCTTTAAGTTCACTCCAGGCGTTATATTTTGCTTTTCCTACAATATCAAACGGGTTGGAGGGGGGATCTGTATTAATGTCGCCAACAGAACCCTGTTTATATAAAGAGTAAAGTTGCAGTAAGGTTTCGTTGGATGGTTTTTCTGAAAGCATTTTGCTTTGGGCTATTGCTTTTTCAAATTGCTGAATTAAATCCATTTTATATTTTCCCTGTAATATAAATCAGGAAACTTGTTTTTACATTGCGGATAAAAAATCTTGTCTGCAGTCAATAAAAAAGCCAGGTTGTATGAAAATCTACAACCTGGCCTCATAAAGACTTGCAGCAAAGCCTATTGAGTAATCTCGGTAATGGCTTTGCCTATACAACCATTGGGCATTTGAATACGGAGGAGCGCCGCTACCGTAGGCGCAATATCGGTCATGTAAACTTCCCGGTTGCTTTTGCCGGGTTTAATGCCCCATCCCATCCAAACCAGCGGAATGTGGGTATCGTGCGGGTTCCAGGTGCCGTGGGTAGTTCCTGTACCTCCCGGGCTTCCTTCAAACCATGCGGGGTAGGGGATTACCTGTATAGTGCCTGAGCGTTTATTATTATAACCATTGATCGTCATCTGCTTAATAGGTTCAGGTATCGGTTCTGCACCTATATTTTCTATATCTATTACAAACTGAAGCTGCGGTACTTCTCTCAAAAACTTCAAAGAGGCTTTTTTTATTGCCTCGTAATCCAGATTTTTTTCTTTGATCAGCTTGTTATTAAAGTGGATCTGGTAGTTCATGTTGGACAGCACCAGCTTCTCCGCTCCAAATTGAGCTTCCAGCGCTTTGTTAAGGCTAACGGTAACTTTCTTCAACTCCAGGAAATCGGCCGGCATTTTATTTTCTCTCATAAAATTGATAGCATGAGCAGCGCCATGATCGGCTGTTAAAAATACGAGGTAATTGCCTTTGCCTACTTTTTGGTCGAGGTACCGGTAAAATGCTCCCAGTTCCTTGTCAAGCCGCAGGTACACATCTTCTATTTCGATGGAGTTAGGACCATATTTGTGGCCTACATAATCAGTAGAAGCGCAGTTGATAGTAAGGAAGTCTGTTGCTGTGCCGCTGCCTAAGTTATTGCCCTCAATTGCTGCTTTGGCAAAATTCAGGGTAATGGTATTTCCAAAAGGAGAGCTGCGGATCACATCTTTATCTGTTTTATATAATTCCGCCAGGTTATGAGGGAATGCCGTAGTGGTTTCTCCTTTAAATTTACCTTCCCATTTTACATCATCTGCAGTGCTTTGTTTATAGGTATTAATGGGGTAAATGGTGGTCCATGGTACAGCTGTAAGCTTTTCCGGTTCATTTCTGGCATTAAAATCACTGGCCCATTTGGGCAGTTCGTTCATGTACCAGGTGCTGGTGATAAAATTGCCGGTGGCAGCATCAAACCAGTAAGCGCCGGTAGGGTGATGGCCTGCCGGTAAAATAGAGGCCCTGTCTTTAAGAGAAACGCCGATCACTTTTGACTGGAAATTAGTAGCCAGGCGTAATTCGTCTGTAACAGTAGTTGTCAGCAGGTTACGCGGAGACATTTTTCCGGCCGAGGAGGTGCTGCCCACTCCCTGAACAGTGGAATCATCGGTACTGTAAATGTTTTTTCCGCTGGCCTGATCAATCCAGTTATTGCCGGCAATACCATGAATGGCAGGAACAGATCCTGTAAATACAGTAGTATGGCCTATGGCCGTATAGGAAGGTATATAATTAATAAAAGTGTTTTCGCAGCTAAACCCTTCATTCAGCATGCGTTTAAATCCACCATTGTTGTCATACCGGTCGTAGTAACGGTATAAATAATCCCAGCGCATCTGGTCTACAACAATGCCCACTACAAGTTTTGGACGTTTAACGGGTTGGGCAAAACCGGGCAAAACGATCAGGAGAAACAGAAAAGGAAATAATAAACGTTTCATTAATAGTACTTTTTCCTCAAAAGTAGGAATTGAACCATAGAAACGTAAAATAAATTTATGATTATAAGGTTAATTAAAGCAGAGTGTATATACACACACTCTCTTTCATTCTCAAAACGTTGGATTTGCAAATGTTTGGAAATGTTCTTCTGGGCGATTAAGGTAGGCCAAGCTCTGTACCCAGGTTTTTTCCGGTGCGTGTATACTCTTTGGCCAGTACGCCGTTTTTAAATATCTGGGTTTTTAAGGTTGAGTTATTGTCAGATCCGGTGGCATAAACAACTATATATGCATTTCTCTGTTTAAGCTTGTAAGTGGTATCGCTTTCAAAAGAAGAGGCTCCTGCTTCTTCCGGGATAGTTATTACTTCAACGCCTCCATCATTATCGGTATTATACCGCACCGATGTAATGGCCACTCCCCCAGAACCTTCTACTTTATACCTGATCTCGTAGATATTCTCATCTATTTTTTCCTTGGAGCAGGAGGCAAAGAAGAAGAAGAGCCCTGATAGTATAATTGTGAGAGAACTAAAATTAATTTTCATAAAAAGTTAATTTTGAGCTACAAACTTACATGAAATTATTCATTCGTAAAATCGCACAAAGGATTAATGAAAAATTTTATGGTAGTTTTTCTGATAATAAGCCGGTTAGATGCGTTTTGGGCATTGTGCTGCTGGCCTGCGGGGTTTTTAGCTATCAAAAGTATAATCTTTGATTTGAGTGCTTGGGGTTCTTGCTACTCTGTGCAATAATTTTGAAAATTCTTTTTCAAAAAATTAGTTTATTCCAAATCTTCATCCTACATTTGCACTCCCATTTCAAAAGGGTATCTAACAATGTCGCAAAGAATCAGAATAAAATTACAATCTTACGATCATAACCTGGTTGACAAGTCGGCCGAGAAAATCGTAAAAACAGTACGTAGCACCGGCGCTGTAGTAACAGGTCCTATTCCTCTGCCTACACACCGTAAAATATTCACTGTTCTTCGCTCTCCTCACGTAAACAAAAAAAGCCGTGAGCAGTTCCAGTTAGCTACTCATAAAAGGTTGTTGGATATTTATACTTCTTCTTCACGCACAGTGGATGCTTTGTCTAAATTAGACCTACCCAGCGGTGTGGAAGTAGAAATTAAGGCGTAAAAGCCGGGCTCCCAACCCCTGAAGGGAAGGGTTAAGCACAATAGTTCTTATAATAATTAAAAAATTTCATCTCTCAATCTCGCCGGAGGCGAGGGAAAAGAGCTCTGAATAAATAATTCTCTTAAGTTCCGTTTTACGGAGTTTAGGGGGCTACATAAAACAAGCCGTTCAGGGTTTGTTTACTGTCAGTACTTCCCCATAAAGGAAAAGGTTGGCAGCAATCCCGGTAACTACCGGGAGGGATCGATTCAAGCATCATCATGCTTCAAGTCCCAATAATCCTGAAGGCATAAAATTTAAAATGATGAAAGGTATTATTGGGAAAAAATTAGGGATGACCAGCATCTACGATCCTACAGGCAAACAAACCGCCTGCACGATCATTGAGGCAGGCCCTTGTGTTGTTACACAGGTTAAAACGAAGGAAACAGACGGATACAATGCATTACAGGTATCGTTTGGTGACAAAAAAGAAAGCCGCACTAACCAGGCAGAAAAAAACCACTTCGCAAAAGCTAACACTACTGCAAAAAAGTTTTCAACTGAATTTCGTGATTTCTCAATAGAA
The DNA here is from genome assembly GCA_049841335.1 of Niabella sp. Taxonomy (GTDB): domain Bacteria; phylum Bacteroidota; class Bacteroidia; order Chitinophagales; family Chitinophagaceae; genus Niabella. Next base: position 17,679 of record JASGDI010000233.1, read on the forward strand.
AAAGCCCTTGGCGAAACCATTGGCGTTGATATTTTCTCTGAAGGAGAAAATGTTAGCGTTGTTGGCACATCTAAGGGTAAAGGCTTTCAGGGTGTTGTAAAACGCCACGGTTTCCACGGGGTGGGCGAGCAGTCTCACGGTCAGCACGACCGTCAGAGAGCGCCTGGTTCCTTGGGTAACTCTTCTGATGCCAGCCGTGTTATGAAAGGAATGCGTATGGCAGGCCGCATGGGTGGCGACAGGGTTAAAATGAAAGGCCTGAAAGTGGTAAAAATATTCCCCGAGAAGAATTATATACTGGTGAGTGGTTCCGTTCCCGGCCATATAGGTTCGATCGTTTTAGTTCAAAATTAATTATCATTAAACGTCATCCTGTCCCGGTAGCTATTGGGAGTTGAAGGATAAAATTATAGAAAATGCAAGTTGAAGTTTTAAATATACAAGGTAAGGGTACCGGTCGCTCGGTTGAATTGCCCGATGATATCTTTGCAGTTGAGCCAAACGATCACGTTATATACCTCGCGGTTAAGCAATATTTAGCTGCGCAGCGCCAGGGCACCAACAAAGTAAAAACCCGTGCTGAAGTGAAAGGTTCCAGCAAAAAGTTGCACAAGCAAAAAGGAACCGGTGGCAGCCGTAAAGGTAATATCCGTAACCCTTTATACAAAGGTGGTGGTACTATCTTCGGTCCTAAACCACGTGATTATAGCTTTAAGCTGAATAAGAAAGTGAAAGACCTGGCTAAGATCTCTGCTCTTTCTTATAAAGCAAAAGAAAACGCTATCGTTGTTGTTGAAGATCTGAATTTTGAGGCTCCCAAAACAAAAACCTTTACCGGGGTATTGAAAGCCCTGAATGTGGGAGATAAAAAACTGATGTTTGTTTCTGCAGAGCCTAACGATAATATTGAATTGTCCTTACGTAATGTACCTTCTGTATTAGGTGTAGCGTTAAGCGATCTGAATACTTACGATATTGTTAACTCAGAAGTACTGGTACTTACAGAAAGTGCTGCAAAGATCTTCACTGAAGAAGAGGCGCCTGCTGAAGCATAAGTAAATGTGAATTGAACATTCTTTCGCATTACCACATTTCCAAATTTTCAAATTAATAAAGAGATGAATCCTTCTCAAGTTTTAATAAAGCCGATTTTAACCGAAAAAGCCAACGCCCAGCAAGAAAAACTGCGCCGTTATGCTTTTAAGGTTGCTAAAAAATCTAACAAGCGGGAGATTAAAAA
>JASGDI010000234.1:0-6450 GCA_049841335.1 Niabella sp.
AAGGAATACTTTGAGGGTATTCCACAGGTACAATACGAAGGTTTAGAAAGCGATAACCCGCTGGCCTTTCGCTGGTACGATGAGAACAGGATAGTAGCTGGCAAAACATTGAAGGAGCATTTTCGCTTTGCCTGTGCCTACTGGCATTCGTTCTGCAATGATGGTAATGATCCTTTTGGCCCGGGTACTCATGTATTTGACTGGAACAAAAAAACAGATCCTGTGGAGCGCGCCAAAGACAAGATGGACGCTGCTTTTGAGTTCATCACCAAAATGAACCTGCCTTTTTATTGTTTCCACGATGTAGACCTGGTAGATTATAGCAGCGATGTAAAAGAGAATGACCGCCGTTTACAGGCTTTGGTAGGTTATGCCAAACAAAAGCAGGCTGAAAGTGGGGTAAAGCTGTTATGGGGAACGGCTAATGTATTTTCCAATCCTCGTTATATGAACGGTGCTTCCACCAACCCCGATTTTCATGTATTGTCCCATGCAGCAGCCCAGGTAAAAGCAGCCATAGATGCTACTATTGAACTGGGAGGAGAAGGTTATGTGTTCTGGGGAGGGAGAGAAGGTTATATGACGCTGTTGAACACCGATATGAAACGGGAGAAAGAGCATTTGGCCCGCTTCCTTCACACAGCCAAAGATTATGCAAGGAAAAATGGGTTTAAAGGAACTTTCCTTATAGAGCCTAAACCTATGGAGCCTACCAAGCACCAGTACGACTATGATTGTGAAACAGTGATCGGCTTTTTACGCCAGTGGGACCTGCTGGGAGATTTCAAAATAAACATCGAGGTCAACCATGCTACCCTGGCAGGTCATACTTTCCAGCACGAGCTGCAGGTGTCAGCCGATGCAGGTGTATTAGGCTCCTTAGATGCCAACCGTGGTGATTACCAGAATGGCTGGGACACCGACCAGTTCCCCAATAACCTCAACGAGCTTACTGAAGCCATGCTGATCTTGCTGGAAGCAGGTGGTTTGCAGGGTGGGGGTATCAACTTCGATGCAAAGATCCGCAGGGCTTCTACAGATCCCAAAGACCTGTTCTATGCTCATGTTGGAGGCATGGATGCTTTTGCCAGGGCGCTGATTACTGCTGATGCCATATTAAATAAATCAGATTACAAACAACTTCGTAAAGATCGCTATGCTTCCTTCGATAGTGGGAAGGGCCGGGAGTTTGAGGAAGGGAAATTGTCTTTGGAAGACCTGAGAGCCTATGCCATTGAAGCCGGCGAACCAACCAGCAGAAGTGGCCGGCAGGAGTACTTAGAAAATATTATTAACCGGTTTATTTAGTCGATGGTCCTACTTGCTATTTCTGGCTACCCATTGCTCCTGCTTAAATTAATATTGTATGTCAAAAAAGAAAGATATCACTATTTATGACCTTGCAGATGAATTGGATATATCTGTGGCTACTGTGAGTCGTGCATTGAAAGATGATCCGGTTGTAAGTAAGAAAACCAGGAAGAAAATTTTTGAGCTGGCAGAGAAAATGGGATACCGGACTAATCATTTTGCCCGGAGCCTCCGCACCCGGGAAACTAATACGATTGGTTTTATGATCCATGAGCTGAACAGCAATTTCAGTAACGCGGTATTATCTGGTGTTGAGAAAATTACTACTGAGGCCGGTTATGATCTGATTATAGCCCACTCTTCTGAAAGTTATGAGAAAGAAGTAGCCAATGCCAAAAACCTTTTTAATAAACGGGTGGATGGGTTAATAGCTTCCCTTTCCTTTAATACCAAAAAATACGATCATTTTTTACAGTTTAAGGAAAAAGGAGTGCCCGTCGTATTTTTTGACCGGGTAGAAAAAAGTAATAATAATACGGTAGTGGTAATCGACAACTATAAATGCGGATACGAAGCCACTAAACACTTAATTGAACAGGGCTGTAAATGCATCGCGCATATTACTTCCGATCTGACCAGGAATGTTTATGCTGAACGCTATAGAGGCTATAGGGATGCTTTATTTGATGCCGGGTTAGCCTTTGATGAAAATTTAGTGATGGTGGACAATTTAAGTGAAAATGCAGGTATCGCTTCTGCCCAAAAAATTTTAAAAATGGATCCGGTGCCGGATGGAGCATTTATTACTAATGACTTTGTTGCAGCGGCCTTTATAAAAACATTAAAGGTCCATAATCTCGTTGTGCCAGATGATGTGGCAGTAGTAGGGTTTAACAATGATGCCATCGCGCACCTGATAGAGCCATCGCTCACTACAGTTAATTATCCGGGTATTGAAATGGGAGAGGTAGCAGCGCGGGAGCTCATTAATCATTTAAAAGGCGTAAGCAATATAAGCCAGATCAACACAGTTATCATTAATTCTGGTTTGATCGTTCGCCAGTCATCTTTAAAGAAAAGAAACAGCTAATAAGTTTAATAATTTTTGGTAAGTCTGTTTACGTTTTATGAAAAGATTTTTTCTGTTTGGTATATTAATAATGATGGTCGGTGCACCTCGCGCAGAAGATGGTTATGATCTTTGGTTAAGGTATAAAGAGATAAAAGATGCAGCAAAACTGGACCAATATCGAAACAGTATTTCGGGAATCGTGGTACCTGGGGTATCAACTACTTTAGCGATCGTAAAAAAAGAACTGAAAACTGGTTTACAAAGCATGTTGGGTACAAAAATTGAAGAGCAAAAAACAATAATAGATAAGAGTATTGTTATTGGCACAGCTCAAAATTCCGGTCTCATCAAAAATTTGCTGGCATCAGAAAAAACTGATCTTGGCAAAGAAGGTTATCTTATCAAAACTATTAAAGAGGGTAACAAAAAGCTGACAGTCATAGCCGCAAATACAGATATTGGCGTCTTATACGGGACCTTTGCCTTTCTGCGGCTGATACAAACCCAGCAACCGGTTCATACTATCTCAATAGTAAGCATTCCCAAAATTCAAAACAGGATACTTAATCATTGGGATAACTTAAATCGGAGTGTTGAAAGGGGATACTCTGGCATCTCTATCTGGAGTTGGCATACTTTACCGGGCTATATAGATCAGCGTTATATTGATTATGCAAGAGCTAACGCTTCTATAGGAATTAATGGAACTGTATTGACCAATGTTAACGCTAATTCCCTGGTGCTAACCAAAGCTTATCTTGAAAAGGTAAAAGCCCTGGCTGATGTATTCAGGCCTTATGGCATAAAAGTATATTTAACTGCAAAGTTCAGTGCACCTGTAGAGATCGGGGGCTTAAAAACGGCCGACCCGCTAAACCCCAAAGTAGTACAGTGGTGGAAGGATAAATGCAGCGAAATATATGCCCTGATCCCTGATTTTGGCGGATTACTGGTAAAAGCCAACTCCGAAGGCCAGCCCGGCCCGCAGGGGTATGGAAGAACCCATGCAGATGGCGCTAATATGTTTGCAGATGTGTTGCTGCCTTATGGGGGAATTGTTATGTGGCGGGCTTTTGTTTATGATGCACGGCTACAGAAAGACGATGAGCATTTTACTGAAGGTGCAACAGGCGAGCACATTCAAACCATTGCTGCTGCCGATCGTTTTAAGCAGGCCTACAACGAGTTTAAACCTCTGGACGGAAAGTTTAGAAAAAATGTTCTAATACAGGTGAAAAACGGGCCGGTAGATTTCCAGCCACGCGAACCGTTTTCTCCCTTATTTGGAGCCATGCCTCAAACGCCATTGGTAATGGAATTTCAGATCACCCAGGAATACCTGGGACAGGGAACAACGCTTGCTTACCTGGCCCCGCTATTTAAAGAATGTTTAGATGCAGATACCTATGCAAAAGGTAAAGGGTCTACCGTTGCCAAAGTTATTGATGGTTCGCTGGATAACCATGCGATCAGTGGTATAGCAGGCGTAGCTAATATTGGTAATGACAGGAACTGGACGGGGCATTTATTTGGACAAGCCAACTGGTATTGTTTTGGAAGACTGGCATGGGATTATGATCTTACATCAGGAACTATTGCGGATGAATGGCTAAAACAAACCTTTACATGTCATCCATCTTTTGTAGGTACTGCTAAAAAGATGATGCTGGCATCCCGGGAAGCAGTTGTTAATTATATGACACCCTTAGGTCTGAACCACATCATGGGAACCGGACATCACTACGGTCCTGCGCCCTGGGTAGATAATGCCGGCAGGGCGGACTGGAACCCTGTTTATTATCACAAGGCAGATAAGAAAGGATTGGGATTTGACAGGGCCGTCACTGGTAGCAATGCGCTGGCTCAATATGCTCCCGAAGTGCAGCACCAATGGAACAATATGAATATTTGCGATGAAAAATATATCCTGTGGTTTCATCATGTACCATGGACTTATAAAATGAAAAGCGGAAGGTCTCTATGGAATGAGCTTTGTTATAAATATTATGCAGGAGTAGATACTTTAAGGGCAATGAAAAAGCAGTGGAATAGTTTAGCCGGGCATGTTGACAAAGAACGGTTTGAACATGTAAAGATGCTTTTGACCCTCCAGGAAAAAGAAGCTCTTTGGTGGCGGAATGCCTGCCTCCTTTATTTTCAAACTTTTTCAGGAATGCCTGTGCCAGCAAATTATGAGGCTCCTGTTAAGAATCTTGAATATTATAAATCCTTAAAATTCCCTTATGCACCTGGTATAGGCGGAAACCTTTAGTAATAATTCACCTTGTTAAATATTAGTAGTAATGAAAAGAAAAATTATAAATACAACGTTGTTCGGCACTTTTTGCCTGGTGTTATTGTTTTCTTGCAGCAGTTCAAAGCAAGCATCCCAAACCCTTCCTTCTTTAAAAAATGTTTTTGAAAAGGACTTTTTGATCGGTACGGCCTTAAGTTGGCCACAGGTTGAAGGCAAAGACCCTTATGCAGTTAAATTAATTCCGCAACAGTTTAATGCAGCAACTCCCGAAAATATTATGAAAGCGGAGCACCTGCTTTCTGCATGGGGAAAGTATGATTTCTCACAGGCCGACAGGTTTATTGAATATACCAGGGAAAATAATATAGTAGTAAATGCCCACACTTTAATATGGCATAGCCAGATGCCTGCCTTCGCCCGCCGCATACAGAGTGTTGACTCTTTCCGTACCTTTTTTACAGACCACATCAAAAAAGTAGCAGGTCGTTATAGCGGTAAGGTACAGTCCTGGGATGTGGTGAACGAAGCGCTGAACGAAGATGGCACTTTGCGTAAATCGCCATTTTTAAATAAGCTTGGAGAGAATTATATAGTTGATGCTTTTAAACTAACCAATGAAGTTTCTCCTGATACAGATTTATACTATAACGACTACAACAACGAACAACCCAAAAAACGCGCAGGTTGCATTGCCATTATTAAAAAAATTCAGCAAGCCGGTGTAAAAATAGATGGTGTGGGCATACAGGGCCATTGGCATGTAGGAAAAGTTCCTTTTAAGCATATAGAAGAAAGTATACTGGAATATGCTGCATTGGGCGTTAAAGTAGCATTCACTGAGCTGGACATAGAGGTATTGCCACGTAATTTTACAGGTGCAGAAGTAAGCCAGCGCATGAAGGCCGATGCCGCTTCCAATCCTTATGTGAACGGCCTGCCGGATAGTGTTCAGCAACAATTAGCCGATGACTACGCAGCCCTGTTCAAACTGTTTTTAAAGCATAAAGATAAAATTGCAAGAGTTACTTTCTGGGGCGTGCATGATGGGCAAAGCTGGCTGAACGGCTGGCCTGTACCAGGAAGAACTAATTACCCGCTTTTATTTGACAGGCAGGGAAAACCCAAACCCGCATTTTATAGTGTTATCCATACAAAGAAATAATACTTCAATATATTAATACAACTACATGAGCAACAAAACATTTGTAGCTTCTCAAAAGCTTTCTGTTGTAGAAAAGATAGGTTATAGCCTGGGCGACCTCGCAGCCAACCTGGTTTTTCAAACGCTGGTTACCTACCTGGCTTATTTTTACACCGACATTTATGGCCTCAAAACGGAAGATGCAACGCTGGTAACCCTTATTGTAGGTCTTGTGGCAGCTTTTGCTTTTAATCCTATAATTGGTGCGCTTGCCGACAGGACACAATCAAAATGGGGAAAATTCCGTCCGTGGATATTGTGGACAGCGGTACCCTTAGGTGTAGTTGCTTTACTGGCGTTCAGCACCCCCGATTTTTCTTACAAAGGAAAAGTGATATATGCAGTTGTGACTTACTCGTTACTATTGTTATTATATGCGGCCAACAATCTGCCTTATTCAGCATTAAGTGGGGTTATTACAGGCAATATGAAAGAGCGGAACAGCTTGTCTTCTTATCGCTTTGTAGCAGTAATGTTTGCCCAGTTCTTTGTACAGGTGTTCATGTACAACCTTATTTTGAGTGCAGGCAAAGGAGACAAAGCAGCAGGTATGGAAAAAGTAATTACCGTGCTGGCTATAGTTGGAACTATCATGTTATTGATAACCTT
>JASGDI010000235.1:0-9581 GCA_049841335.1 Niabella sp.
ATTATTAAAAGGCCTTCAACAAAAGAATGGATCGAGGTGTTAGGTACGGAAAGTTTTGGTGGCGGTATTTCTGCGCTCGGGTGGAAGCCTGGCGATGTGGATATAAGCTTTGACAGGACGATTACTACAATAAGCGGGAATGAGATAACAGTTGATGTGCCGCTTACCACTTCCCTGGATGAAAAATATGGAGGTGGTACTATTGCTGCTTACGAGTGGCCGGGGCGTATTAGTAATATTGGTATTGAAAATCTGACCCTGCTGTCAGATTTTGATGCTTCTAATCCTAAGGATGAAAATCATCGCTGGATGGCTATTACGGTGGATAATACGGAAGATGCCTGGATCCGCCAGTTGTCTTTTAAGCATTTTGCCGGTTCTGCAATTTATATTAGTGAAACTGCCAGGAAGGTAACCGTTGAAGATTGTATGGCTACGCATCCGGTATCTGAAATTGGCGGACAACGGCGTAATACTTTTTTTACACGGGGCCAGCAAACGCTGTTCCAGCGTTGCTTTTCAAAGGGTGGTTATCATGATTACAGCGCCGGGCATGGTACCGCCGGGCCTGTGGCTTTTGTACAGTGCGTTTCAGTAAGGCCCTATAGCTTTAGCGGAACTACAGGCATGTGGGCCTCGGGTGTTTTGTTTGATATTGTTACTGTAGACGGTAATGCCATTCGTTTGGGTAACCGGAGGCAAGACGGAAACGGTGCAGGGTGGAGTGGAGCTAATAGTTTTTTATGGAACTGTAGCGCTTCTTTAATTGAATGCGATAAACCTCCTACAGCGCAAAACTGGTCTTATGGCTCGTGGAGTGAATTTGCGGGCAAAGGTTTCTGGGCAGAATCAAACAATCATTTATCGCCAAGAAGCTTTTTTTATACACAGCTGGGTGAAAGGTTGGGAAAAGAGGTAAGTAGGCAGGCTGCTGTGTTGGAAATAGGGACTGAAGCATCCAGCAGTCCAAGCGTGGAAGTAGCACAGAAGCTCACTAAAGAAGCATCCGGACCTAAAATGCTGATGGATGAATGGATCGCTTTGGCGGCCAAACGTAATCCCATCGGTACCCAGAGCTCCGGCGCTGCAGTTATTAAGCCTGTTGTTACAGGTGGCTGGAGCGTTTATCCTCCACGATCGGCTACCGAAATGAAAATAGAAAATGGATGGCTGGTAAAAAATGAAAAAGTATTGTATGGCCGCCAGCAAGCAGTACCCTGGTGGACAGGTGGTATAGAGGGAAAGGCGCTGCAGCAGGCAAAACAAAAAATGTCTGTAACCCGTTTTGTGCCGGGAAGGGTAGGACCGGGTTTGACGGACGATTTGAATGAAGTAGCAGACTCTATGAAGGCCAATAATATTGTTGCTCTGAATCAGCATTACGGGCTTTGGTACGATCGCCGCCGTGACGACCATGAACGTGTTCGCCGTATGAGTGGGGATGTGTGGCCGCCCTTTTATGAATTGCCTTTTGCCCGCAGCGGAAAAGATACTGCCTGGGATGGCTTAAGCAAATATGATCTTACAAAGTACAACCAGTGGTATTGGGAACGGATGCGACGGTTTGCAGATCTGGCCGAACAAAATGAGCTGGTTTTGATGCATCAGAATTATTTTCAGCATAATATTATTGAGGCCGGTGCCCATTACGCAGATTTTCCCTGGCGTACAGCCAATAATATCAACAATACAGGGTTTATAGAGCCGGTAAATTATGCCGGAGATAAAAGGATTTTTTATGCAGAGCAGTTTTATGATGTAACCCATCCCGTGCGCCGGAAGCTGCATCAGCAGTATATCCGCAAATGCCTGGATAATTTTAAGCTTAATTCCTCGGTAATACAATTTACAAGTGAAGAGTTCACCGGTCCGCTGCATTTTGTGCAGTTCTGGCTGCAGACCATTGCAGATTGGGAAAAAAGCAACCAGCACCGCCCGGTTATAGGGTTGAGCGCTACCAAAGATGTACAGGACGCTATTCTTAAGGACCCCAAATATGCTGCTGTTGTTGACCTGGTTGAAATAAAATACTGGCATTACCAGGCCGATGGAACTGTTTATGCACCTGAAGGAGGTAAGAATCTGGCGCCGCGCCAGTGGGCAAGATTGCTCAAGCCTAAACCAACTTCTTTTGAACAGGTGTACCGGGCAGTTAAAGAATACAGGAACGGGTACCCGGGTAAAGCCGTGATGTACTCCGGCGATGGTTATGACAGATTAGGATGGGCTGTATTTATGGCAGGAGGTTCGCTTCCCGTATTACCTAAAGAAACGGATGCGGGTTTTTTAAGGGCAGCCGGAAAAATGTTACCTGCAGATAAGTATGGCAAATATGTGCTTGCCGGGAAGGAAGGCCTCATTATTTACAATGAAGGAAAAGAGCAGATCTCGTTAGATATGACGGCCTATTCCGGTGATTTTAATGTAAGGTTTATAGATATCAGAACCGGTACTTTGCTGCCGGGATTACAAAAAGTTAATGCAGGGAGAGCCGTTTTAATAACTTTGCCGAAGCAGGTTTGCATAGTGTGGGTAATGAAGTTAAAAAGTTGATAAGCTGACAGGTTGAGAAGCGCACCGGATTGCCTTGGCTATTTTTTAGGAGAAGTACGTACTTTCTTTATAAACTTGTTTAAATTTTATTATTTGAATTTCTTCTAAAAGAAAATGTCGTCCTATTCTGATGGCTATCGGAAACCCAAGGGCGTTAACATCCCCATCGCTCAAGGCTTCGTCATCCTGAGCTATCGGGACTGTCTGACAACGCTTCTTGTCATTTCAATGAACTTAATTTCTTTATTATTTGTGCCTCAGCCTGACATTCGTTTTTGCGGTCATCTTTGAAAAGTTTAAACAAATTCTATACAACATCTAAATGGTTTAATGTAACAATTGTTTAATATGATGGAAAAATTTCCTGCATTTTATTTCTGTTCACAGAAAAAGCTACATTCAATTTGCAGTATGGCATAACCTTCTGAGGATATAAGATACGGCCATTGGATAGCACCTGTAGCCCTTGCCATAATAATTCAGAAATGTACGGTTTTTGCGTGGAAAAAGGAGTTACAGTAAAGCTGCCATATTGTTGTACCAAATAGTATAGGTTTGACTGACAGTCAGTATATAGCACATTTGCAAAACAGCCTTAGCGATGCATCTGATGAAGCTGCATACAAAAAGCTGTTCTATTATTTCCATCCGCCTTTAAGGCGTTTTGCCTATAATTTATTGGGAAATGCAGAAGTAGCAGAGGAAATAGTTTCGGATGTGCTCCTGAATATATGGACCATGCGCGATAGAATTGCTTTGGTGAATGATTTGAAGCTATATCTGTTTAAATCTGTCAAAAATGCAAGTCTGAATTACCTGAAAAGCGCTGCTTACAAAAACAGCCGGCTAACAGGTGCACTTGAAGATAAGGATGAGCTATATATATCGCCCGAATCGGAATACATTCATTCAGAATTGCAGCAATTATTGTTGTCGGCCATAAACAGGTTACCGGCCAGGTGTCAGATGGTTTTCAGGCTCGTAAAAGAATATGGCTTATCCTACTCACAGGTAAGTGCAGTAATGGATATTTCACAGAATACTATTGAAACCCACATGAAGCTCGCTTTAAAGAAGCTAAAGACTGTGCTGGATAGCTATCGCACCGCCGGAAAATAATTTTATTTTCCTTTCACGGTAAGCCCTGTAAATATTGTCATATAATATATGAGCCGCCGTTATGAATAAGGAGCTACGCGATAAAATATACAGTCTGCTTGCCAGGAAGATAGCCGGAAATGCTACGCCAGAGGAATTACAGGAGCTGGACCGCTTGCTGATATCCCTGCCCGATTTTAAATTCCTGCATGATCAGCTGCAACAGTTTCCTGAATTAAATCAGTCGCAAACAAAAGACATTACGGATCAGGCCTATGCGGCGCAGTATGTAAAAATATTATATAGTGATAAAGACGGGCATTGGGCATCAGAAAATCCTTTTATTTCGAAAGAGGGAAGCAGGAACTCCAGTCGGTACCTGCTGAAATGGTCTGCAATTGCAGCTTCATTACTATTGTTATTAGCAACATTGAGCTGGTTCTTCTTTAGGGAAAAAGAACATACAGGTATTGTTGCAAACCATCTGCCTGCAGGAGCAACCGGGCAGGAAAGCACTAAATCAAAAATGACTCTCCCTGATGGAACGATTGTGTACCTGAATGCGAACAGTTATCTTGAATATGACGATGATTTCAATAAAACAGGTCGCAATGTTAGTCTGACGGGAGAAGCGTATTTTGACGTAGCGCACAATTCCCAAAATCCTTTTATAGTACATACATCAAGGGCAACTATAAAGGTATTGGGCACAAAATTCAATGTAAAAAATTACAACGGTGAGTCATGGGAAGCTACTTTATTGCAGGGGAAGATTGAAATGTATTTAAACAGCAGGCCTAAAGATAAATTACAGCTGGAACCTTCTCAAAAAGTGTCAGTTGTAGCCCTCAAAAATATTACTGCCTCAGATAAGCAACCTGAAGATTATAAAATATCGGTTACTAAAATTAAAACGCTGGACAGCGATGTTGTGGAAACAGCATGGATGGCAGATAAACTGGTATTTGTTGATGAGCCTTTAAACAAAATTGCAAAGGATTTAGAACGGGCCTTTAATATAAAGGTAAAATTTCTGTCGGATAAAGCTGCTGGGCAGCAGTACACAGGCACTTTTAAAAACGATGACTTGCTGAAGATTTTACACATTTTTGACCTGTCTAACCCAATAGATTATGAGCTGACAGGTAATGAACTGATCATAAAATAATATGTAAATAAAAAATAAACGCTTGCGTATGATGTAAAGAAAGAAAACAAATAATAATCAAAAAACAAAAGGAGAATGCGCTAACATTCTCCCCCTTAAAAAGTGCATTAAAATTGCCATTTAATGCGATTTTAAAAATTAAAACCAATCAAAGTTATGCAAAAATCATCTCTTTCGGGGCGGTATGGCCTGCGAAAAATCTTGCTTGTTATGAAACTAATGTGCCTTATGCTATTTTTTGCTTTACACGTCTCGGCAGCTAATTATGGCCAGTCTGTAATAAACCTCAGAGCGCAGGAAACTACGCTGCTCAACCTGTTTAAGCAAATAGAAAAGCAAACTTCCTACTCTTTTTTTTACAGCAGTAACCAGCTTCAGCTCAATAAGCCGGTGTACATTACTGCTGTTAATGCTCCGCTGGATGCTGTTTTAGCAAAAGTATTTGAGGGGTCTGAAATAACCTGGAAAGTAATCGACAACTATAAGGTTGTGATAACGCCGGCAGAGGGAACAAAGGAAGCGGTGGTTAAATCTGTTACAGGAACCGTACTGGATGCAAAAGGTGAGCCATTGGCCAATGTTTCTGTAACCATCAAAGGTGCAAAAGTGGGAACTGTTACCAATGCTTCCGGCCGGTTTTCAATTGAAGCAAATGCAGGGGATATACTGGTGTTTTCAATCGTAGGGTATATAGAGCAGGAAGTTGTGGTTGGAGCAGAGGATAATTTATCAGTTGTCTTAAACGCTACTGATGCCAGGTTGGAAGAAGTGGTGGTGATTGGTTATGGTACACAAACAAGGAAAGCTGTTACGGGTTCTATTGCTTCCGTTAATTACGATCAGTTTAAAGATCGTTCTTTTTCAAATATTGCTCAATCGCTGGAGGGAGCGGTGCCTGGTGTAAACATTTCCACACCACAAGGTGCTCCGGGCTTTTCTCCAACTATAAAAATAAGAGGAACCAGCTCTATTACTGCCGGAACAACACCGCTGTATGTTGTGGACGGAATGGCACTGGAGAATTTCGATCTTAACATGATTAATCCACAGGACATTCAATCAGTAGAAATTCTAAAAGATGCCGCCTCTTCTGCTATTTACGGTTCACGGGGTGCCAATGGCGTTATATTGGTTACCACCAAATTAGGAAAAACCGGTAAGCCGGCAGTTAACTTAACTTATGAGCATGGCATCAGCAATGTTACCCGCAGGATAGAGGTGATGGACGCTCAACAGTGGATCCGCTACTATATTGACGCCCGTAATAATGCATGGATAGCTTTAGACCCGGTTAATAATAAAGCTACAGATGATAATGATACGCGTACCGCCAAAGCAGGATCAGCAGCAAGAAATTACCTGATCCCACCTGATTTTATTTCCAATCCAGAGCAATTTGGAGCTGGTACCGACTGGCAGGATGTGATGTTCAGAACTGCACACACCAATAACCTGCTTTTATCTTTAAGTGGTGGAACTGATAAAACCAGTTACCTGTTTTCCGCCGGCTATTTAGACCAGGAGGCTGTGCTGATAAGTAACTTTTATAAGAGGTTAACACTGCGCACAAATATCAGGCAGAAAGTTTCTGATAAAGTAACTGCAGGCCTTAATCTGTCATTTATCGGATCGCATGACCGGACAGACGGAACTACCGGCAAAAGCGATGTTGTTAGCCTCGGGATACAGAGTGATCCTATTTTTCCTGAATATAATGAAAATGGTAATTTAGGCTATCTGGATCCTAACTCTTCCTGGAACAGGTTTACAAATTATGGTGTACAGCTCTGGAACCCTCATTCATTGATTGACTATGCAGATAAGCTGAATAAGAATTATAACACATTAGCGAACCTGTATCTCGAATACCAGCCAATTAAGGATCTGACAATAAAAGGAGCATTAAACGGGAATCTGAGTAATGTAAACTATAGTTCGTACTGGGTTTCTGGCCAGGGTTATGGTTATTCTTTTGTATTGCCGGCATCGGGTAGTGTTCGCCATTTCAGTGCTTTTAACTGGCTCTCTGAGCTTACAGCCACCTATAATAAAGCAATTGGAGATCATAGTTTGGGGGTTGTTGCAGGCTATAGCGCGCAAAAGCAACGATATGATTCTACCAGCCTGAATGGCTCTGAATATCCTAACGACCTGGTAAGAACCATTAATGCCGCAGGGGTAATAACCAAAGGTCCATGGAACGGATCTGGTGAATGGTCTTTACTTTCTATGCTTGGCAGGTTAACGTATGGATATAAAAACAAATATTTTTTTAATGCCACACTCCGCAGGGACGGCAGCTCAAGGTTTGGGCCTAATAATAAATGGGGCTTATTCCCATCGGTTTCTGCAGCCTGGGTGATCTCTGATGAGAACTTTATGCAAAACCAGGATTTTGTTAATAACCTTAAACTGCGTGTGAGCTATGGTAAAACCGGTAATAATCTGATACCAAATTATGGGTCAGTTCCATTGCTGGGTGCTTCCCGTTATTCTAATGGTGCTGCTGCAATCAATGGATTGCGTGTAATATCGCTGGGCAACTCGAACCTGGAATGGGAGAAGACGGATCAGTATAATATAGGGATAGACCTGTCCATTTTGAGAAATCGAATTAATATCACATTGGATGCCTATAAGTCTGTTACCAACGATATGCTGCTCAATGTACCAGTTCCGGCTTATACCGGCTTTACTACACAGCTTACTAATATAGGCAGTATGCAGAATGTGGGTGCCGAATTAATGATATCCAGTAAAAATGTGGTTGCTGATTTTAAATGGAATACAGATTTTAATATTTCGCTTAATAGAAATAAAGTATTGAAGCTGGGCCCTAATAATGCCCCGATAGAGATTGACGAATGGGGATATTTTGTTACAGAAGTAGGTCAGCCTTTGGCAAATTATAAGGGTTATATTTTTGATGGGGTCTATAATACACAGGCGCAGGTAGATGCTTCCCCGCACTATCCCGGTGCAGCGCCCGGTGATCCGATAATAAGAGATGTAAATGGCGATGGTTCAATTACTCCGGCCGACAGAACCATTTTAGGAAATTCTCAGCCAGATTTTACAGCAGGCATTGTAAATACTTTGTCCTATAAAGGCATTGAATTGTCATTTATGTTCCAGGGTGTTTTTGGAAGTGAAATATGGAACCAGCAAACCAGGTTCAGCAAGTTCTGGAATGACAGCAGGAACTCGTACGCTGTCGTAAGCAATTACTGGAAATCGGAGCAGGATCCGGGGGATGGTCAGATATTCAAACCCTATGCCATCTATCCTGCCACCACTCAGGGTAAGGCTGCCTATATCCAGGGGTATTCAACCTACTGGATGGAAGATGGCACTTTTATCCGGCTGAAGAACATCAGGCTTTCGTATGCAATTCCTGCTAAGCTTACAGCGAGAACACCTTTTAAAAATGCAAGAGTATATATTAATGCCGAGAACGTGCATGTATGGAGTGACTATATTGGCTTTGATCCTCAGAATAGTACTTATTCGGTAAGTGGGAATACAGTTTCCGCCTTACCAGGGCAAAACGGCGGAAGCGCAAATAATCCTCCGGGATTAATGTTGGGGGCTGATTATGGAGCATATCCTATCCCCACAACAGTGACATTTGGTATTAAAATGGATTTTTAACTCTGTAAACTTTGAATAATGAAAAATTTATCGATACGAAATATATTATGGCTTCCGCTCCTGATCATGCTAATGTGTGGCTGTAACAAATCTTTTCTGGACTTGGCCCCGTTATCGAACAGTAATGTAAATAACTTTTTTAAAACAAAAGCTGATTTTGACCTCGCTGTTACCAATGCTTATAGTACGTTGTATACAATATATGCCCCAAAGGGATCTATGTCCTTTACCGGTGAGTTAATGTCCGACAATACAACCGTTTCAACGCTCGCTATTTCCGGCTCTTTTACAATCGTAGATCAGCAGGCGTTTAGTACCTATTCTATTGTATCAACAAATACCGGAGCGTATAATTTTTGGGTGGATCATTATACCTCTCTTTATCAGGTAAATATTATCCTGCAAAAAATAGGGGAGGTTGACTTAGGTGATAACAGTTATGAAAACAGGATAGAAGGGGAGATGAAATTTTTACGTGCGCTCTATTATTTTAATCTTGTTCGTTTATATGGAGATGTTCCACTGATCACAGTTCCGGTGGAGGGGCAGGACGCCTATAATATAGGTCGCACGCCGGCAGGGGAGGTATATAACCAAGTGGTAGCTGATCTCCAGTTTGCTGCTGCTAATTTACCTGAGCCGGGCAGCGAGCCTGCCAAAGGTAGAGCCACTAAAGGTGCTGCTAAAACATTATTAGGAAAAGTGTATTTAACAATAGGCAATAAGCCCGCTGCGGCTACCATATTACAGGAGGTATATTCAACTTACAATGGAACAAAATATGACCTGCTGCCAGACTTTCAGTCACTATGGGGCAATACCAACGCATTCAAAAATACGAAAGAGTCAATATTTGAAATACAGTATACAGGAGGTGTAGGTAATCCTTACAGTACTTTCTGGACAGCGTTTCAGCCTTTTGAGAATGGAGCCTTCCTTGGTCAGGCGGGTGGTATGAACATGGTTACAGATGACCTGTATAATGAATATGAACCTGGCGATGTACGCAGAGAGATCTCTTTCTACACAGGCTACACAAGAGGGGAAACCTTCATCCCTTCAAAGTTTAATAAAAAATGGGTAGACCTCACTGCTCCGCTGGATGGCGGAC
>JASGDI010000236.1:0-17022 GCA_049841335.1 Niabella sp.
CGGCAACATCAATTTCCGGAGGCCAGTGATCATCTACAGGAACTGGAACCAGCCAAAAGGCAAGCAATAAGCCGGGTGTACTGGTAAACTTTATTTTTGCTTCGATATAATGACCGGGACCGAAATATTTTGATTTACCTGAATGTACAGTACCGGAAGTATAACTATAGGTTACACCGCCTGCTGTAATAGGCGTATTTTCCCATTTGATCACCAGGTTACCATTGGACACAGATACCATTGATTTGGCATATCCATTATTTTCAGATGAAGGATTGTAAGGTGTGCCATAAGTATAAGGCTCTGTTCCACGTATGGGCGTCCAGATATTTGTGTTTAAAGCGCTGCCATTGAATTCTTCAACCCATATAGGGGGAGCATCACCCGAAGGTGAAGCATTTCTTTCAACAATTACATCATCAATATAAGCATATCCGCTGGTGTTGCGCCAGAGATAGACCAGGGCGCTGGTTGCATTGGCCCCGGTTGTAAAAGGCATCGAAAGCAATACATATTGATTGCTGCTGGTAAAAACCGAGGGATTGCCACCCCCAAATTCCCCCACTCCTAAAGCAACCGAATTAGCCGTTGTTTTTACCCTCGCTTTCAAAAGGTAGTTGGTATTAGGGGTTAAACCCGTAACGGTTTGGGTAATCCCTGAGCTGCCGCCTGTTGAATAAATTCTTCCGGCATAAGTACCGAAATACGCGTTATTACTAACAATGGTATATTGCCCGTAACCCGACCAATTGCTGAACCCGCCGGATTCAAAACCCCAGTCTTTTACATGTGTTACATGAATGGAAAAATTTTCGTACGATGTACTTCCACAGGCGTTCGTAAAGCTCGCTAACGGGTAAACAGAATAGACAGGATAAATGGTTTGCTCTCGACTGGCACCACTGGCTCCTCCTCCGGACCAGCTCCAGCCGTTGGCTATAACGGGTTGTGGGCCAAGCTTTACCTTGCTGCCCGGAGCTACAATTATTTCCGGTGTCATTACCCATTGCTGATCATTTACCTGAATATATGGAACAATGTTAGTAGGTTCGCAGGCAGTAATGGACCTGCTTGTAGTATTATCATTAAGGGCATCGAAATGATCGGGCCTTGCACAACTGTTGAATGCAAGAGCAAAGAACCCTGTTACCGGCAACAAAAATAAGAAACGTGTTTTCTCTTTCATGGTAAAACTGTTTAGAGAGTTATTTAATTGGGCAAAAAATCATATCAGAAGATGGCAATCTGGCCGGAATTTGGTAGGCTTTGTGATTCCTTTCGCTATAGCATGCAGATCCACATATACCCTTCTTATCAAAAAAAAACATCATGCTCCCGATCAACCATTAACTAATCTTTTTCCACCATTCTATATACCTTTATCCAGTCTACATACATTTTTACAGGATCGCCCATTGTTTTTGCAAATGCATCTAGCTGCAGGCAGGCATGGTGCGAATTGTGTGGAATGGCAAGGCTATCCGTCAATGTCCACTGCAATTTGTCATCCACCAGTATCCTCAGCCGGTAAGGCTCCCATTCCATAGCTACCACGTGCCATTCTTTGGCGCTGATATTATGCATCTTCTGGTACTGCTTATTATCCGCCCCGTAGTGTACAAAAGTGTAAAACTTATCGCGCCTGTTAGTGGTTGTTTCCCAGATATTGTTTTCTCCATCTATGGGCCATTTCTCGCTGTCGGGCCAGGTGAGGAATACGGCATTTGTTGCCAGACTGGGATCATCATCTGCCCGAACGCGGGCTTCAAACTTACCATACTTGTAGCCTTTTTTGTGCGCCATACCGCCTGATACAATATCACCATTGATCATTTGTGCGGTGATGGTTAAAAGCCCGTCTGCCACGCTGAAAGCGCCTGGTCTGCGCCAACCATTATTCCCATGCCCCGGGCCATCATACATGCTCCAGTTATCTTCATTGACTTTATTGCCGTCAAAATTATCTTCAAAATCCAGTACCCATTCCACTGCTTTCGGTCGCCAGTAATCTACCTTTTCTTCAACAACCCCGCTATTAGTTTTTTCACAGGAGACGGTCATAAAAGCAACACAGGAAACAAACAGCAGCGCCCGTATACCTGTATTCTTGATGTTTCTAGTTTTATTCTTTTTCATAATGTCTGTTACGTGCTTTTTCCTCGTAAATAAATATGCTATGCGTTTATAATCTCTGAAAGTGCACAGGAATATCTTCTAAACCTGTCCGTTCAAGTTTCTAATCTAATTTCAGGATCTTTAAATTATCCAACTCAAGGTCTATTTTACCTTCCCATGCGCCTATCTTCATAACGAAATAAACAGTGCCGGAATATTTTGAAGTGAATACACTTCCTTCTGAAACGCCCGGGCCGCTGCAATAGAGATCTTCGAGCTTACCCGATATCGTTTCCAGGCAACCCGGCGTCCATCCATCAAACTCAATCAAACGGCCTGCGCCATTTTCCGGGTTATAGTCGCCATCCAGCACTGGTGCATTGGGATGCAGATAAAATTCAAACCAGCCATTGGTATAACCGTTTGTTGTAACATCACCTGACAGCTTATATTTCTTATCCTGCTCTACCTCTACTGCCTGATAAATGAGATAATTACAGATGGCTTGTCCAGGTGTGGATACCCTCAACTTACCACCGGAAAAACTAATCACTGGCTCGCTGTTCGATACGTTTTGCTTCATAGTGTTCCAATGTGCTTCATCACCGGCATTAAATTCACTGCCTTTGATAAGGTTATTGTCCGGCTGTGGTTCGGGCGGAATGGGCATGAAGCTGGCAGCATTGATAACCAGGACAACGGTCCCGTTCTTATCTTCAACTGTGTAGCGGCTGGGGTTGTAGAGCGACAAAGCTACCAATAGTTTCTTATCGTACAGATGTGGATATTTTTCCAGCAGTTTCCTGTAATTGACCGTCAGGTTAAAATCGGCAGTCCGTCCGCCTTCGGGTACTTCTACCTTCTTCGGAAAACTGTACAAATCTGCCGGCAGAGCAACTGCATCTGCCATTTCGTTTACCTGCTGCTGTAACACAACAAGATTATTCTGCACTGATACCGAATAAGCCTGCGCATCATCCGGCCCTGACCGGGACACACCCAACACAACTTCCAGCCTGGTTGAATCCGCATCAACAATATAATTTGGCACTCCTCCGTTCTCATTAAACGGTACAGGATAGTAGTTGGTAGCGCCGCCATCCAGCAACGAAGCCTGCGGTATAAAGATAGGCGAACCGTCCAACTGCTGAATTCCCGGCTCTGTTTTCTTACAACATAAAAGAGCTACCATTAACAGGATCATGATGTTACCGGATAAGGACTTTATTTTCATCATTTGCTTTATGTTATTCATTTAAAACCTTGTTATACTATTGCTAATCTAATTTCAGTACCTTCAGATTATCCAGCTCTATTTTACCAATGGTACCATCCCAGGCTCCTACTTTTATTACGAAATAAACAGTGCCGGAATATTTGGCAGTGAATACCGCGCCCGGCGAAACACCCGGCCCGTTACAGTAAAGGTCCTCGATCTTACCCGATATGGTACTTAAACAACCTGGTGTCCAGGAACTGAACTCAATCAACCGGCCTGCGCCATTTCCCGGATTATAGTCGCCTCCATATACCGGTGCTTCGGGATGTAAATAAAATTCAAACCAGCTTTCGGTCACATTGCTCGCTACAATATCCCCCGACAACCTGTACTTTTTACCCTGTTCTACTTCTACGGTCTGATAGATCACATAGTTGGTTATCATTTTGCCTGGGGTAGATACCGTCAGCTTTCCATTATCAAAACTGATACTCAGGTCGTGGTCAAGAGGGTTTTGCTTCAAAGTTTGCCAAAACGCTTCATCGCCGGTGTCAAACGCACCGCCTTTAAGGATATTAGGCAGCTCCGGCTCGGGCAGGAAGGTTGTAGAATTAATAACTACAACCACGCTGCTCAGTTCCTCTTTAAGAGCATACCGGCTTGGTTTGGACAGCGACAAGGCTACCAGCATCTTTTTGCCGTAGAGACCGGCATGTTCTTCCAGCAGTTTTTTCCTGTCAATGGTCAGGTAAAAAACAGACTCCCGATGACCGGCAGGTACTTCTACCTGATCGGGAAAAGCATATACATCAGCCGGAAGCGCAACAGCATCTTCAATTTCAACCAGCTTTTGCTGCAATACCGCGGGATTGGACTGCACAGATACTGAAAAAGCCTGCAGATCTTCCAGCCCTGAACGGTAAACGCCCAGAATAACTTTTATGCTATTAGCCGCTACCGTATCCATAATATAATTCTGTTGCGGGGCGTTTTTGTCGAACGGCACAGGGTAATGATTGGTATTACCACCGTCAAGCAATGAAGCCTGGGGAATATATATCAGCGAATTGCCCCATTGCCTGTCCGAATCACTTTTTTCACAGGAAATAAATGCTAACAGCAGCACTAAAAAAATATTCCTGTATATATGCTTTGTATTCATAATGCTAAAAAATTAAATTTCCCTTGGGTTTAAAATTTCATGCCGGTTTACCAACCTTCATTTTGTGTCAAAATATTTTTTGATTTATTGATCTCCTCTGCCGGAATAGGATAACGGTACATACGCGGCGCCTGGAAAATCCTTTTCTCAACCTCGAATACCTGGTAGCTGAACGAACTTCCTGCACGGGACACACGCATACCCTTAAGCGGTTGGTTCAGTACTGTTTCGGCTGTTTTCCAGCGCAGCAGGTCCCAATACCGGTGGTCTTCAAAAGCCAGCTCTATCTGCCGCTCATGCCTGATCTTTTCGCGCATTTCTGCCTGGCCGGAAGCCACTACTGCCGGCATGCCTACACTGGTTCTTGCCCTTAGCTGATTGATAGCCTGTCGTGCTGTAAGGCCGTATCCGTTATCATTGTCGGGGCCGTAAGCCTCGTTCATTGCCTCGGCATAATTCAGGATGATCTCGGCATAGCGAAATACGATCCAGCTCCGAAGCTTGGCTTCGCCCTGCGTTAGATTAAGCGCAGGATTGAGAAATTTTTTCAGGTAATAGCCCGTACGGGATGTATTGAGGTTAGCAGGATCATCCTGCCCCCCAGCAAAAATCTCCATTGTTCTCCCATTCCAGGCGCTATTATTATATACAACGGTAGCAGCAAAGCGCGGGTCCCTGTTGGCATAAGGGTTGGCCGGATCGGGAGTGCTCTTGTACTCATAGGCATCCACAAGATTTTGTGAAGGTGCAATACCACTTGCACCACCGGGCGTACCAATAGGGTAATTCAACCTTTCCATGTTATTGCTTGCACCCAGCCGGATCGCAAATATAGATTCAGAACTAAGAGTAGCATTGTCTTCCAGGAATAATGAACTATAATCCGGATGAAAGCTATACTGCCCCATGACGATCACTTCCTGTGCCGCAGCCGCAGCCTTTTGCCATTTGCCCACATCATTAGACGGATTATTCAAAGGGCTGGCCGCATAGAGCAGTGCCCGGGATTTGAGAGCTAATGCCGCTCCTTTTGTAAAACGTCCATCCCTTCCGCCATCATAACTTTTCCAGTCTGTCTGCAAACTGTCTTTAGCCCCGTCCACTTCCTGAACAATGAAATCTATAATTTCATCAAAGCTATTGCGGGGCAGATCAGTGTTTTCTCCATATTGCAGCACTTTTGTTATCAAAGGCACACCACCATAGCGTTTAATAAGATCAAAATAAAAATAAGCCCGTAACACCCTACTCTCCGCACGCATCCAGGCTATATCCTGCACATCAAGATTGTATTGCCTGCCATAATCGGAAATAATATCCCTGTTGTGCATCAGCCTTTCCCTGTAATCCATTGAGTTTTCTAAAAAATAATTTGCTGCACGTATACCTGCATAATCATTGGAATAAGGATTATCAGGGTTGGCATAAGGTGAAACAGCCCCCAGGTTAAACATCTGGGCGCCCGAAGCCGGATCCGTATTTTCCGCCTCGTCTGTAGCCCCCGCAAAAAGGTTACCTGACAGGTAATGAAACCCATTTGTCAGGTAGCCATAAGGCGCGTACCCAAAGCCAAACAGGGCTGTATAACCTGTGGCAAGGGTTTCATCGGTATGCTGCACATCCAGGCGGGTGTCTAATTTGTTGCAGGCCACACCAAACATAACGCTTAGCAACAGGCAGCAATGTATATATCTCTTTTTCATCTGTATTTTTTTATTTTTTATGGTCGAATGGAATTACTTCCGATAAACTTCGTTTCGCCCAAATAAAATCTTAAAAGCTAAAGGTTAAACCAATATTATAGGACTTCAATCCCGGGTAGCCTGAAAGGGTTTCGGGGTCCATACCATACTTATCTGTCAACTTGCTTATTGTAAGCAGGTTGACACCACTGACATATATACGGGCATCCCTGAACCCGGCACGGCCCAACAACTTTGAGGGCAGGTTATAGCCCAGCTCAATATTCCGCAGCCGTAAAAAATCAGCAGGTTTTGTCCACAGCGTTGAGGACTGGTAGTTATTGATGTTATTGGCAGTGGATAAACGCGGGTAGGTAGCAGTGCTGCGTGTGTCAATACCCTGGTCGGGATAATAAGCCCACCTGCCGTTGGCAATGGCATAAACATTTCCAAAATTGTTAAACGCCAACACCTGCTCAGATGCGTCGAGCAGATTGACCGTACGGCCGCTCACACCCTGTAATAATATTGAAAGGTCTACATTTTTATAATTGAAACCGAGATTAAACGCATAAGTGAGGTTGGGCAGATATGGCTTTCCTATTTCTACCATATCCCTCTGGTCTATATAGCCATCTCCGTTCACATCCCTGTACCGCAGGTCACCAGGCTGTACACTGCCAAAAGAAGGCACGGCAATACCGCTCACCAATTGCCCTGTGTTGTCAAAATCAGATACATCGTAGAACCCGATGAAATCATACCCAAACCGGGTGCCGATGGCGCGGCCGGTACGCGCGATATTAGGTGTGGCTGGTGTAACTTCAGCCATATATTCAATACGGTTAATGCTGTACGATGCCATTGCACCAATATTGTAACCAAAATCCCCGACTTTATCGTGGTATTGCAGGGTAAGCTCACCGCCTTTGCTTTGCACTTTACCAATGTTTGAAAGCGGCGGCGTGGTGCCAAATACAGCTAGCAATGCATTATCCGGGGTTACAATGCCTGACCGGTTGTCTATAAACCCGTCCAGCGTAATATCCAGCTTGCTGAACAATCCCAGGTCAACGCCCAGGTTATATTTCAGGCTTTTTTCAGCAAAAATGGCTTCATTAGGCGTGTATAGCTCGCTGGTACCGGAATGCCAGGTTGGTGTACCATTGCCTGTTGGGTAACTACCCTTATTGCCATAATAGAGCTTATACAAATACCGTTGGCTGCCTACCGCCCCGTCATAGCCTACCAGGCCTGCCGAAGCCCTGAGCTTGAAAAAATGAATATTGGTATTGCCGCTTAAAAAGGCTTCCTTGTGCAGCAGCCAGCCCAAACCAACAGCAGGATAAAAGCCGAAACGGTTACCCGGTGCAAAATTATCAGAGCCGCTGTACGCCATAGCCAGCTCGGCAAGGTATTTTTCGTTATAGCTGTAATGCGCCCTTACGCTGAGGTTGTGGTTGTTATAAATGGTGTTGATACCTGCCAGGCCATTACTTACGGCATCGTTCTTAAAGCCTGATTGCAGATAGTTGATCACTGCATGCAGACGGCTTCTCCCAACAGATGTTTCATACCCTGCTTCTGCAAACCAGTGGGTGTAACTCCATTGAACAGTGCCATAATCATCATTAATTTCATAGTCTTCATCTACATCAGGCGTCTGGCGCTGGCCGTTAATGTACCGGGCATAATTCCGGGTTACATCATAGCTGCCGCGGGTCCAGGTACTGAGGGACAAAGCCTGCCGCAGGTATAATCCCTTTGTAATAAAATCCAGCTTTTCTTTCAGGGTAAAATTAGCCTGAAGGGTGCGATCGTGCGTAGAGTTATAACCTATTGCTTTCAAGCTGGCTACGGGGTTCTGAGGATGTGTAATGGTGCCCGTCCAGGAACCATCGGGATTACTTACGGGATACACATTGTTGGGGTAAGTAGCCATGTTGCGCCATAAGGTGTTGCCGTTTTGATTTGGAAAACGGCGATCCTCGGTGCGGCCACCCATATCAATCTTACCTTCAAAAATATCAAAAGCATTAAAATCAACATTTGCCCTCAGGTTAAACTGGCGAAGCCTTGCATTGCTGTGCGTATCATCATTTTGTACGTCATACAGACCGTTACTGGTCATATATCCTGTGGTTACAAAATAGCGTACAATGTCATTGCCACCCATAAACGATACATCTGTTGTGGTGAACGGGGTCTGGTTTTTCAGTATTGCATCATACCAATCCACATTAGTGCCGGAGCCGTTCCTGTAGCTTTCCAGGTCGCTGGCACTATAAACAGGAGTCCATACATTACCGTTGTCATTGCTGTTGGCTTCGTTATACAGCGTGGCATAGCCGAAAGCGTCTAACGGTTTATTAATGCGGATAGCCTGTTGAGCGCCTGTACGGCTTTGTATCCTTACAGCAGGTTTGCTGTTACTGCCCCGCTTGGTGGTTACCCATATAGCCCCGTTAGCGCCTTTCATACCCAGTGAAGCAAGGGATACCGCATCTTTCAGCACGTTAACAGTAGCAATTTCAGTGGGTGAAAGGTATTGGAAATAAGCCCAGGTAGTCTGGAATCCGTCCACAAAGATAGCATAGGTACCGCCGCTATAAGAACCTATGCCGCGGATGGCGAGACTGGCCTCATCGTAGCCCGGCTCGCCCAAACCCTGCATTACGGTAAGGCCCGGAAGCAGGCCATATAAAGTATTAGACAAGTTAGCCGTAGGCGTTTTGTACAGTTCCCTGCCTGAAACAGAAGAAATCGCTCCTACCTGCTCTGCACGGGGAATAGCCAGCAGGTGCGTTTCCACAAACGCAACAGTATCCTTATGCTGCAGGCTGTCTGGTAAAACTGACTGCGCCGTGAGTGTACCTGTAATGGCAGAAAACCCTGCAATGAAACAGGTTCTGCGCCATAATGTATGTATTCTTATCTTGCTCATTGTATTTTTAGTTGCAGGTTAATAGCCGGGATTCTGAATAATATATCCTTTATTGATCTCTGTTTTTGGGAATGGAGTCAGGTATTGGTTCTGCGCCCAGAAACCTGTATACACTTCTTTTAAGTTGTAAGTGAGGTAATCCTCCCTCACCCAACCATTATTACCGTTACGATAGGTGAACGCAAAAGCCCTCTTTGATCCACCGATGATACCATTGGCTATATCTGCCAGCTTCCAGTGTTTCACATCATATAACCGGTGCATTTCCTCGTAAAATTCCACAGCCCACTCCCGCTGAATGATCTTACGCAGCTTCACCTTATCTGTTTCCGTAACATCAGGTAGCCCGGCTCTTCTCCGTATAACGTTTAGGTGTGTAAGGGCATCAGCCGGTCTGTCTAATTCGTTGTAGGCTTCTGCCACATTCAGATAAAACTCGGCTAAGCGGTACAGCGGGAAATTGAACCAGTCTCTGGTACCTGCCCTGTACCAGAATTTCACACGCCGGCCGCAGGCTTCGTTTCCTGCCTGTCCCTCCCAGTTGGAGAGGCCGCTTACACTGTTGCTGGACCAATACACATCATTGGGATTGTTCCAGGCATCAATACCTGCTGCCATTGCCGAGGCTTTATAACGGGGTTCCATTTGTTCCATACGAGTCATATAATCTGATGCATCGCGGGACTCGCCAAGCGCCGGCCACTCCTGTTCCGTACCGTCTGCTTTCACATATTGGGATAGCTGGTAAAAGCTCATGCCGTTAGCGCCACCGCCCTGTGACCTGCAACTATAGTTTGCCTGTGCATACCCATCCTGCATCTGGTAGGCGAGCAGCACTTCTTCATTATTGGGGGTAGATACCGCTTTACCGTAATCATCCAGCGGACTTCCGGTATTGATGATCTTATAGCCGTTAGCCTGCGCCCATTGTATCACTGCAAGACTGGCGTCCACCGCCTGTTGCCACCGGTCCCTGTTGGCCGTACCAAAACAGATTAGCTTATCATCATCTCCTCCGAGAGACATATACGGAGTGGTATTATTAAACAAGGGTCTTGCGGCATAGAGCAACGCTTCTGCCTTAATAGCCAGCGCAACGCCTTTAGTAAGGCGGCCTTTCATCGCCCTGTCATGGCTGTCGGGGAGCACCTGGTAGGCCTCATCGCACTGGCTGAGGATATAATCCAGTGTTTGCTGAAGGGTAGCTCTCGGTATCTTAACATCCATATCCTGTGTCAGTGCCTGCGTTACAATGGGCACACCTCCGTACCGCTTGAACATTTCTTCGTAACGATATGCCGAGAGTAACTGCATCTCAGCTTTAACCATTTTCTTTTCTTCATCTGACATATCCGGCACCTTGTCTATATTATCAGTAACCAGGTAATTGTGCCGTATGGATCTGTAATTAAAGCCAAACCCATCGTCGCTGCGCTGAAGGCCCGACCCGTCATCTGCCACCATACCGCCGCGCTGTATCAGCCAGCTGTCTTCCCAGTTAAATTTGGTAGCATTGATCTCACCGGACAAATGCCCAATAGTCCCGCCGCGCAGATTCCACTCCCGGTTGCCGTCCCAACCGGAAATATCAATACCTGAAGCCAGCGAGTTACTATAAGCTTTGGCAATAGCAGACATTGCTTTTTGTTTCGTGGAAAAAATAGAGTCCACATTCAGGTCGCTTCCTATAGGTTTGCGCAGAAAATCTTTCTGACAGCTAAATAAACTACCCAGAACAGTGCCTGCAAACGTCATAATTATTATATATCTGAACCTTTTCATCGTCTTAAAATTGTAGTTGTAAACCAAAATTGAAAATCCTTGTCATGGGGTACACATATCCCTGCCCGGCACCTCCGGCGTCCTGCTGTTCAGGATCAATCCCGCTTATAAGCCTGGAGCTTTTCCAGGTATAAAGGTTGTTGCCATTGGCATAGACGCGCAGGTTGCTGACACCAATGCGTTGCAGGGATTTCCACTGAGCAAAAGAATAACTGATCTCCACATTTTTAAGCTTCAGGAAACGGGTGGAGGTTATCCAGAAATCGCTGTTGACACCGCTGATGGTGGAATAGGTACGTATGGATGCCCGTGGGAAAGTAATTTCTTCTCCGTTGGCTGCTTTCTCAGGTGTCCAGTGCCCGTCATACTGAAATTGCAAAGCCCCTCCGGAAGTCATATAGAAAGGATTGAGCA
This sequence comes from Niabella sp., assembly GCA_049841335.1. Taxonomy (GTDB): domain Bacteria; phylum Bacteroidota; class Bacteroidia; order Chitinophagales; family Chitinophagaceae; genus Niabella. The sequence goes on from JASGDI010000236.1 coordinate 11,319, forward strand.
GGTAGAAATCTGTGATACGGAAGCTCCCCTGGTCTGCTCCAATGAACAATGCTGATAAGCTGAATCCCTTGTAGCCTAATTCCAATGTACCGTTATAACCCAGGCGGGGATGGTTGCCATATCCTACGGGAACATTGTCATTAATATCCAGTTTACCATCCCCGTCGATATCTACAAAGCGCAGGTCGCCGGTCTGCACTTTGTTACCGTCTATTGCCGAATAAGGCCTGTTATACACTTCTTCCGCTGTATTGTAGAACCCGGCAGATTTAAACCCTTTATACTGTCCCAGTGCAAAGCCTGTTTCATTCATCCATTCATAAGGATATAAAGGCTCGTCCTGGAATATAATAGTATTTTTAGCATACGAAACACTTGTCCTGATGCCATAGCGGAATTCGTTGATACGATCAGACCAGCCTAATTGCAGCTCATATCCCTTGTTGTTAACTTTACCAATATTGGCCGGAGGCAGATCAGCTGCTACAATGGCCGGCACCGTGCCCAGGTACCAGAGAATATTATCCCGTTTTTCCTGGAAAATATCACCTGTAAAAGTCAGCTTGTTTTTGAACATATTGATCTCCAAGGCTATATTGGATTTCCTGGCCCTTTCCCATGTAACGTCAGGATTACCAACCACGCTTTCGTAGGCGCCGGTGTAGTAAGGATCCTGGGTACTGCCATTGCCATCGCCAAAATTATAACCGCCCGGCCAGCCTCCGTCATTGGACCAGGTGCTGGGCAGGTACAGGAACCTGCGGCCGCGCACTTTATCATTTCCTACTTCGCCGTACGATCCGCGGAATTTAACAAAGGATACCCAGCCGTCTTTGGGAAAGAACGCTTCATTGCTCAGCACCCATCCTGCTGAAAAGGCCGGAAAGAACCCAAATCTGTGGTGCTCCGGAAAATTTTCAGAGCCGTTGTAACCCATATTAAACTCAGCGAGGTAACGCTCTTTGTAATTATAAGTGACCCTTGAGGCGAGGCCCAATAAACCTGTTGGCACAGAAAACAACAAACCGGGATCATAGGTACGCTGCGCATTATACAGCAGCAGCCCTGTTACGGCATGGTCACCGAATTTCCGGTCGTAATTAAGCGAAGCTTCCATATAATATTGCCGCCATTTGTAGTTATTCTGGTTATCAGTTACAGATTCCGGGCCTACGGTACCGCCAATAAAAACGATCTCAGCAGGATTATCCGGATTACGCATGGCAGCATACCGGGGTACGGAGCGCCATATCTGTTTACCGGTAGTATAAGTATCATAGTAAGAAACAGCCCCATTCAATGAAAGCCCCGGGGTGAGATAGTTCATGGTATGCTTTAGCCTGATATCGCTGTTAAGATTGGTAGTCTGGCTTTGCATGATGCCCCTGCCAAACAGGTCGGAAATGGGTGAATATCCCCAGCTTCCTTTTTCTTCTAAAGGATTCGTTCCGGCGCTGATAAAATAACCTACCAGTTTGCCGTCCACAATACCCGGGCCTACAAAAGGTGAGTTGCCGAGAATGGTAACCAGCATAGCTTTGTGCCGGGCATAAGCCCCGGTAATATCACCATCCTGCGCGCCGCCCAATATACCCTGTTTATTAGCAAACTGGCCGGCAATGCCAATAGTGATCTTCAGGTTTTTTACCACATCAAGATCGAAGTTGGAACGCATATTCCATCTCCTAAACTCGGAATTGAGGTTGCTGCCCCCATAACCTGAGGGCTTGAAAACACCATCCTGCGCAAAATAACCCAGTGAAGCGAAATATTTAGCTTTTTCGCTACCTCCCGATACATTAAGGTTATACTGTTGCTGATTGGCATTGTCGCCAAATTGCTCGGCAAAAAAATCATGGCTGCTATAATGAAGCGCAGGGCTGTTGAGCAATGCCTGTTTCTGCTCATCGGTAATATTCATATTTTCCACTTCCCAGGGTGTATAATCCCTGTTGTTCTGGAACTTCCACAGTTCATCCTGTGTAAAGATCATATTCCCTTTAGAAAGATCATTGTCGTTCCGGATGGCTTCGTTGCGAAAATGGGCATATTGATAGGAGTTCAGCATTTTAAGCCGGGTAGCCAGGTGCGAAACCCCTACATTACTTGAAAAATTAAACTGGGGCTTTCCGCCTCTGCCCCTGCGGGTGGTTACAATAATAACGCCGTTAGCGCCCCGCACCCCGTACACGGCAGTAGCCGAAGCATCCTTGAGCACGCTGATATTGTCAATTTCGTTGGCATCCATAGCATTGAGTATGCTAAAGTTGCTCTGTACCCCGTCAATCACCACTAATGGATCCATGCCTTCCCAGTTGAGCGTAGCCATACCCCGGATACGCAAGGTAGCTGCATTGTCGCCCGGCTCCCCGCTGGATTGAGTAGCCGTAAGCCCGGCTACCCGGCCCACCAGCGCATTACTGATATTGGCCACAGGGGTCTGTACCAGGGCATCGCCTTTTACAACCGAAACAGCCCCTGTCATGGTTTCCTTTTTCTGGGTACCGTACCCCACAACCACTACATTTGAAAGCTCCTGGGTGGTTTCTTTTAAAATAACAGTAAGGAACTGTGAACCAGTGAGGGCCACTGTGTCAGGCGCGTAACCGATACTGGTTACTATAAGGGATTTTTCACTTCCCGGCAGACTTAGCTCAAAATCACCTTTGGAATCTGTCATAGCAGCAACCAAAGACGCCTCACCTTGTACAGTTGCACCTACAACAGCGGCTCCTGCTTCATTAACAACAGTTCCCCTGATAAGCATTTTTTGCTCAACCTGGGCCTGTGTAGCATGACCAAGAAGTAAACCGGAAATGATGCCCACTAAACAGAACCACGTCCTTCTTTTGATTAATTGGTACATTTTTTTCATGAAAATTTTACATTAATGGAGTATGACAAGTTTTTTATACGACAAGCTTATGCAGCAGTTTTATGACAAGCCTATGCAATAAAAATTATAGGGTAAATATAGAGCCGTATGCAGCCGGTTTATTTATCCAAAATTTAGATTTCCTTATCAATTAATGGTAGTTAAGCATAAGCTATAAAAATGTGAATATTTGATAACCAATGCTTTTAGTTTCTATATACCAGCATGGCGGAAAAATGTTGCTGATTTTTTGAATGGGCTGCTAAAATCTGATAACTTTTGCTAATATTACCCCGTTCCGCTGTTGCGGACATTTTCCCCAGGGTAATATCATTTAGTTAAGACTTCAGTATAGTGAGGCTGTTTCAAAAGGGTGTCAACCTGTCCAAAGGAGCCCCTTTCGGAGAGCTTGAAGGACATTTTGTTTGAGGGATGCAGTTCGTCTCCGAAGGAGTCTTTGGGACAGGTTCACCGGGACATAGATTTTATCATTTGCTTGTCATTCTAATGAGCTTAAAAGCAATACTTTTATTGGAGGCTCAATATGACAACTAAATTGACTTTTGAGATACGTTCTTCGTCTTGTGAAGCGGAACTTATCGAAATAAGGAAAGGGGAAGATAAATTTTAACGAGTTAAACTGTATATCATCGGTACATCTATATAGAAATATAGACATCAGGCAGGTATTTTTTCATAGTGATTCTATGCTTCAGCTACAACCCGGGATGCCCTAAGTATCACCATTATTTCCCTGGCCGTTTGGATTGTTTGGGCATACTACTAAAGAAAATTCCCTTTCCGTAATTCCAGTATTATCCGGAGACTGGTATCTTTTCCCTCTGGCGCCCCCGATTTTACCGGAGGTTTCTCCGAAAATATTCTCTCAACCCATTCTAATGTGCTTTGTATCTCCGGAAAGTCTTTCTCCTGCTCTTTCAGCCAATTTAACGCTTCCTGGTATCCTGAAACCAGCTCTATTGCTTTAGCTGAAATCAATGCATTTGAAGGAATAAAATTCGGCACTGTATTATCTACATAAGGTTTGAAATGGTGAATGCGTTTCAAAAGTAAAGTTGTATCAGCTCTTCCCAGGTTTTTATGACATACATATTGCATCCAGTTTTCCAGCCGCATATCCATATCTTCGTCATAAGGCTTACCTGCTCCAAGGTTTTCAGGCCATTGGCGGGCAGCTTCAATAAGTTCCAGCGCAGCCTTATACCGATGTTCCCGCATAAGATTCACAGCCTGCATCAGCCTGGATTCTCGATACAGATCGCGCCCCTCGGTTGCCCCTTCAAACGGTAAAATATCCAGCTTTGATAACAGCTTATCTGCCTGCTGATACCTGCCGTTCAAGACAAGTGTTTTGGCATATAACATTCCTATAATATAATTGGAGGGTACTTTCCGGTAAAAACGTTCTATTATACCAAGTCCTTTTTCCTGCTGGTTGTTGTTATTATAGTATTCTGTGAGCATTTTCTGATATCGCCATTGCACGGGGTCAATCGCAACGGCTCTTTGCATATCCTCCAGCGACCGTTTTTCATCAACTTTTTCAAAAACCAGCGAACGGGTTGCATAAAACGGGGCATATCGCGGTGCATCGCCACAGGAAGAAAGCAACTGCCGGCTTTCCTCCAAACGGTTCCGGTCATGATAGATTAACGCCAGATGATACTTCAGCAGCCAGTCATCCTGACGCTCAAGAAGCGCCTCTAATACTCCGGCAGTTTCAGAACGGAAAGGGAAAACCTGGTCTTTATCAAGATCATCAAAAACCACCTTTTTCTCTTCCAGGAACGACAACCAGTAAGCAGCTTCCGGCGAGCGGGGACTCATGGAAAAGATCACTTTAGCCTCGGAAATGCAGCCTGTTCTATAATACCATATCGCTAATTCAGCTAAGGTTTCCTGCGGCATTTCATTGCGGATAAAGCTCATGAAACCCGATCTTTTTTCTGCTGATGGATCCGATAAAAAAAGCTCAAACCGTACAAAATGATTTAAAGGGTCTATAGCATTGATCCGGCGGAGTGTTTCGCCGTATTTATCCATGGCGCCGGAATAGCGGTACCCAACGGCCAGTAACATCATTGCATCCATATTATCCCGGTTAAAATTCAGCGCCTTCTGTGCATAGCTTATCGTGTTTACATAGTCTTTTTTATTAACAAAAACCCTTGCAAGCGCGGTGTAAGCGGCATTCCGGAAATCAGCGGAAAGTGCAGCAACACTCAACCCATCTTTCGCATCGGCCATTTTACCCAGGGCAATATTTACCAGCCCGTAATAATAATTGGCTTCACCGGAATAAGTATCTATGCTCAAAGCACGCCTGAGCAATTCCAATGACTCCCGGTATTTCATATTCCTATAACAGAGCACGCCCATTTTAACCAATGCCGGTAGATAATTCGGGTCCTTTTTTAACGAGGCTGTTAATTTTTGTGCGGCCTGCCCAAACATTTTGGCACCCATATACTCTTTGCCCATCACATACAACCCATAAGCGGATTGCCAGTCAAAATCATCAGGCGCTTTAACCGGTCGGTTCAATATATTCTCCTCTTTATGCAGCGAATAAGTGATCTTCCCGTTTCCCAAACTAACACAGACACTATCCCTGCCTGAATTCATCTGAACCGAATCGGCAAATACATCCAGCGGAGCTAACTTTACCAGCTTCTCATACACCGTTTCTCCCCCTGCAGTTATCCGCAAGGTATCATGTACATATTCCGCAGCAGAAAAACAGAGCTTCAGCCAGCCATTGCCATATTGTACATTTAAAGCCCCTGCTTTATCAGCGGTCACAAAGCC
>JASGDI010000237.1:0-7001 GCA_049841335.1 Niabella sp.
CTTTTTATACGGTTACAGGAACAGTAAGCTGGCCAAAAAAGCCGCTTAGCTGTACAAGGCGTCCTCGCCTCGTACTTAATATGTTATCGCCGATAGGCAATAATAGTGCATTATTTTTTTGAAAAATACGTTCTATAAGCTATTAAATTTGCCGGATGAAATTCCAGGTAGGAGATAAAGTTTTAGTGCTTCATTCAGAAGAAGAGGGGGTCATAGTTGATTTTATCAATAAGCAAATGGCAATGATAGAAGTGCGTGGGGTGAAATTCCCAGTGTATTTAGATCAGATCGACTTCCCTTATTACAAACAATTCACCCAGAAGAAAAAACCACAGCCCCCGGCCAAAAAATATATTGACGATGTGCATAAAGAAAAGCCCGGCAGGGAAAAGAAGGAAGAAAACGGAGTATGGCTGAATTTCCTGCCTGTAATGGATATAGATGAATTTGGTGATGAATATGTGGAGAAGCTGAAAATATACCTCGTTAATAACACCTCGGCCGTTTATAAATTTGATTATAAACTGACCTTTTTCGGTGAAGCCGATTTTGATTTAAAGAATGTGGTACAGCCCTTTGAAAATTTTTATATACATGATGTTGCTTTTGGTGATATGAGCGACAGCCCCGCTTTTGAGTTTGATTTTTCTTTAGAGAAACCGGAGAAGAGCAAAGCCGGTCATTTTGAAGCGATGGTTAAGCTAAAGCCCAGACAGCTTTTTAGCAGGATTGAAGAGCTGAAAAAGAAAAACGAAGCTTCTTTCTCTTACCTGTTATTTGAAAAGTATCCTGATAAAGCTCCTGAAGAAATCCGGTTGCCCCTGGATAAGCTGGCCGGCAAAGGCTTTAAAATATATAACGCCAAAGAAGCGCGGAAGCACCTGGAGCCGGCGCGTAGTGTGGTGGATCTGCATATTGAAAAGCTTACCGATGATCCGTCCCGTATGAGCAATTTCGAAATGCTGACTTTACAGATGAAGACTTTTGAAAAATTTTATGACCTGGCCGTAGCCCATACCCAGCCTCATCTGGTCATTATTCATGGCGTAGGTACAGGTCGTTTGCGTGATGAAATTCATGATGCTTTGCGCCATAAAAAGGAAGTGAGCTATTTCATTAATCAATACGATCCCAGGTATGGTTATGGCGCTACCGAAATATTTTTTAAATATTAATTGGGGCCATAGTCTAGGGCTATAGACCATGGACTGTCAACTAATAACTATCTTTGCATTGTTACAAGCCAGGCTATCGCCTTTCAGTTTCTGGAGGGAGGAAAGTCCGGACAGCGCAGGGCAGCATACCGGTGAACAGCCGGGTGTTTGTCTTTCTTAATAAGGAAGGCAGGCAATAGAAAGTGCCACAGAAAATAACTACCCCGCTTTTGGGCAGGGAAAAGGTGAAAATGTGAGGTAAGAGCTCACGGGAATATTTAGTAATAAATATTTTGGGTAAACCTTATGTGCTGAAATGCCATGTAAACCCCGATTTTTTGCCGGCCCGGCAAAATGTTGAAAAACTATCGGGGAGGGTAGGCAGATGGACTCCGCAGGGTAACCTGCGAAGCAGATAAATGATAGCCATTCGTTCTCCTCCTAAGAGAACGAAATACAGAATCCGGCTTACCGGCTTGTAACTTTTTTAACTGCTTCTCTTTCAGGTAAAATATTTGACTGTGAATTATTGTTTCGCTTAGTTTTGCTGAAAACAATCTTTGTGCGTTATTTTTCCCCTGTATTTATTTTTATTGTATTTTTTGCAGGTGGCTGTAGTTCCGTAAAGCGCAGCACCGGCAGTACTCACCAAGCGGTATCGGTAAGCTCCCTGAAATTTTTAGATGAATATGAGATCCCTTTCGATCTGCGGTTTGAAAATACATGGGTGGGCGGACTTTCGGGTATTGATTATGATGAAAGTACAAACAGGTATTTTATCATAAGTGATGAGCGTTCTGCCACCAGCGCAGCCAGGTTTTATACGGCTGCCATTGATATCAGTAATTACAGGATCAATGAGGTGAGGTTTTTATCAGTAGCGCCTTTAAGAAATGCTGTAAACGATACCTTTCCTGCTTTGAAGGTTTTACCTGAGCATGCTGCTGACCCTGAATCTATTCGTTTCAATAAAAAAACAGGAACGCTGGTATGGAGCAGCGAAGGTGACAGGGCCATACGTAACGGGAAAATGGTATACCAGGATCCCTGGATATACGAAATGGAACTGGACGGATATTTTAAAGATAGTTTCTCAGTACCCCAAAACTTACGTATGTATAAAGAAGACCGGGGTGCACGCGAAAATAATGTATGGGAAGGGCTGAGCTTTACGCCTGATTATAAATACTTATGGGCCAGTATGGAGGGTACTGTTTATGAAGATGGTCCCCTGGCAGGCGTAACTTATGCCAATGCCCCTGTAAGGTTTACCAAGTTTGATGTAGTGTCTAAAAAGCCTGTAGGGCAATATGGGTATTGGTTAGATGCGGTGGCGGCTGCACCGGTTCCGGAGTCTGCGTTTCGTATAAATGGCATTTCTGAGATCTTTTGTATCGGGAACAACCGGTTTATGGTACTGGAACGTTCCTTTTCTACAGGTGTGCAAAGCTGCGTTATCAAAATATATCTTGCCGATTTTTCCAGAGCTTCAGAAGTAAGTGGAGTTAAGAGTTTATACCAGAATAAGAGTTACACGCCGGCCTCAAAAAAGTTGCTGTTTAATTTGTCGGATTTGAACAGGTATGTTGATAACGTGGAAGGTATTACCATTGGTCCGAGGCTTCCCAACGGGAATTTTTCATTGATTTTGATTGCAGACAACAATTTTAGCCGGCTGGAAAAACAGCAGGTGTTTTTGTTCGAGATCATACCTTAATTTTCTGCTAAGATTTTGTTTTTCCTTCTATCCTTTTCACAATTTTTTTGCATTGGCAGGCTAACTATTTTTATGGTTTTTGCGTCTTATATAGGGTAAAGCAGTTTGGTTTGGTAGTTATAAATTGCAAATGAAGCCGTATCAAAAGGAAAATTCCTGTAAATACGGCTTCTTTGCTTTTGAAAAGTTCTTGTTTTATATCTCGTTTTTTTCCTGCAAAGCCATTCCTTCAAATGTTACACCATCCCATCCATTCTGCATAAATTGTCTGATATTTTGATGGTCATCAGCATCAGGAGAAGCTACAACCGCGCAATAATATTCTGCAAAAAGCTTTAATGTATCCTCTTTGGAAAGATGATTCAGTTTAGCAAAAGCCAAAACTTTAGCGCTTCCCTGGTTTTTATCCACTGTATTATATTGCTTCCCGTTTTGAAAGGCTGTGGGAGTGTGCGAATAATGCTTTTCGATAAAAGCAATAACATCTGCAAATTTTATTTCCTGGTTTTCTGATTGGGCCAGGAGCGCTGTGATTTTTTCGGGTATTGTCATAATTTATTTATTGTGCGGAAGCTTCCAGTCTGGCAAGGGCCTCTTTGTTTTCATTATATAAAGTAAGGCTGTTACCATCAATTTGATAGCCTTTCACCTTTGTTAATATTTCAAAAAACTGCTGCTCTATATCCATATTGGGGCATGCCATTTGAGTAGCAACTGCATGAGAGAGCTCTATACCATCATTTTCTTTAAGCTCAAAATTTGCAGAGAAGCTATTGCAACCTCCATTCCCGACTGCCCGGCTGCTATCTTTTTCAAAGATAAGATGGGGCTTTTTTTGGAAAGTAGTGTCCACTGTTATAGCTTTACTATTGAGTTCCACCAGGCTCCATTCTTGTCCATAAAGATCGGGGGTTGTTTCCTGGGTTTGTGTTTCTTCTGTTTGCTCAGGAGTGCTTTTGGTAGCGCCATTATTGCAGGCTGCTGCTGCAACAGCCAATGCAATGATTAAGATTGATTTTTTCATATTTTATTTTAATTGATAAGCTTCAGTTTTCAAATGTTTTCCATATGCACAAGTGAATAGGTTAATGCTGTTGCAATGCCTGTTTCCATTGCTCACGGATCGTTTTTGCTGCAAGCGGTAATTCCGCATCCATATCCTTAAACCTGCATTCCAGCGCAATCATGCCTTTGTAGCCAATTTTCTGAAAGGCCTTAAAATAAGGAATAAAGTCGTCGCCTGCCACACCGGGAGCCGAACGGGTAGCTTTTTCGCCAATATCGCAATGATAAACCAGGGAACCAGCCTCTGCAATAACAGATGCCGGTTCATTTTCCCGCATCATGTGGTAAATATCCACGCATATTTTATAGTTTGGGTGATCCACGGCCCTGGCTACCTCAATACATTCCTTTACCGTATTCAGAAAATTACATTCTTCCTTATTCTGGCTTTCCAGCGCCAACACAATATTATATTGCGCTGCAATGGGGGCCAGCCGTTTACCAATGGATACAAATTGTTTAAATGCCGAATCCTTACTGAAACCATCAGGGATCTTTCTTGAGGCGCCACTGCCAAAAACGATAATGGGAATGCCGAGGGTTTGGGCCCGCTTAAAAACAGTAGTTGCATACGCCGCTATTTTAGCTTCGTCCACTTCCGGCCCGGTGGTCTTTATAGAACCAGGAATAAATACATTGGCAGCCAGCACCGGCACTTCTGATTTTTTTACACTTTCCCCGCTTTTAAAAACACTATCTGGTTTCAGGGGTAATAAAGCCTCTGCAACGGTAGGCTGGATAAATGCATAGCCATGTTTTTGTAAAAGAGGTGCCTGGTCAAGGCCGGCACATACCCCAAGTTGGGGAACATGTTTGGACTGGGCAAAACATACGCCTGCACTTATCAACAACAGAAATATAAATATCAGGCGATCCGCTTTTCTCCAAAAGAGCCCTTCGGAACAAAGGAAAGTGGTAGCAGGAGAGGGGTTATAAGTCATATTTGTTAATTAAGATACCTTGATGATGCAGCCAGTGTCCTGCAATAAGAAACCCTAAAGCCGAAACATTGATAGTATTACCGCCTACGGTACCGGTTCTGTCCAGTTCTGCATTGGTAAAATGCGTAAAGAGCACTACAGAGCTCTGCCTTGCAAGCAGTATTTCATCTTTCTGGGATTGCAGGCTTCTATTTTCTACTTTGGCATTGGCAGCGTATAGTTTCTCATCAAAACCCGGAAGCGGCTGTATTTCTCCACGGGCAATGCATAAGGCGCGGTAAGCAAAGATGCGTTCGGCATCAATACAATGCTGCAATACCTGTTTTACTGTCCATTTGCCGGGGGCATAAGCAAAATCAGCCTTTGCTTCAGGGATGTGGGATAGAAAATTTTTCAGGCTTTCCACTGACAATGACAGGATACTATGAATATCATCTCCTTCAACTTTTGAAATATAAGGCTCAAAATAGGGTGGGTATTGTGTGGAATCCGGGCGCATTTTTTAGCAATAAAAGTAAGGAAAATGCCGGAGGATGCCATATATTGCCTAGTACAAGCAGGTCCAGATAGCTATCAGGTAAGATTGCCTGGCTTTATTCCGCCGCTGGCGAAAAAAAATCTGTGAAAATTAGCACGATTTACCCGAATAATCCCTTACCTTTGCAATCCAAAATTTTTTATTATGGCAAGAGTATGTCAGGTTACGGGCAAAAGGCCGATAGGCGGGAACAAGGTATCACACTCAAATATTAAGACAAAACGCAGATTTTTACCCAATTTGCAAAAAAAGAAGTTCTATCTTGTAGAAGAGGACAAATGGATCACGTTAAAATTATCCGCTGACGCTATCCGTACCATTAATAAAAACGGCCTGTACTCTGTAGTGAAAGAACTGCGTGCGCAAGGCGAAAAAATCTAATTTTTTAAAAGCATTATACCATGGCAAAGAAAGCGAAAGGCAACAGAGTTCAGGTAATATTGGAATGCACAGAGCACAAAACCAGTGGTCAGCCTGGTACAAGCCGCTATATTACCGTAAAAAACAAGAAGAACAATCCTGAAAGGTTGGAGTTGAAAAAATATAACCCGATTTTAAAGAAGGTAACTGTTCATAAAGAAATTAAATAAATGAGCCCATGTGCTGATTAGCCAATGAGCCAATTATTAGCACATTAGCAAATTATCACATTATCAAATTAAAAAGAAATGGCAAAAGCAGCTTCTAAAAACGCGAAGGTAAAAGACGCCAAAGCAGCAGCAGAAAGTAAGAACTGGACTAAGGTGATCCGTGCGGTACGCAGCCCTAAAACAGGCGCTTATACTTTTAAAGAGCAAATTGTTCACAAAGAGAAAGTAAAAGACTTTTTAGCTCAAAAGTAATTTTGGCTTCGATATCATATTGGACAAAGCTATTCGTATATTTCGGATGGCTTTTGTTGTTTTTGTAAAACCCAATAATATGAACTTTTGGGTACATTACTTGAGTACAATATTGGTTAGATCAGGAAAAATATACAGATAAATGTCATTGTTTAAAAAACTATTCGGCAAAAAAGAAAAAGAATCGCTCGACCAGGGCTTACAAAAAACCAAAGAAGGTTTTTTGAGTAAAATAAGCAAAGCAATTGCCGGTAAAAGCACAGTAGATGAAGAAGTGTTGGATAACCTGGAAGAGGCGCTTGTAGGTGCTGATGTAGGGGTGGAAACAACGGTACGCATTATCAATCGTATTGAGGAGCGGGTAGCAAAAGATAAATATTTAGGCACTTCTGAGCTGAATAAAATGTTGCAGGAGGAGATTGAAAACATACTGGTAGATGCGCCAAGTGCTGTAAGCTATACTTTTGACAGCGAAATGCCGGCCAAACCTTATATTATATTGGTGGTAGGTGTGAACGGGGTAGGTAAGACTACCACTATTGGCAAACTGGCCTATAATTTTAAGAAAGCCGGTAAAAATGTATTATTAGGTGCGGCAGATACTTTCCGCGCGGCTGCTGTGGATCAGTTAACCATCTGGAGTGAAAGAGTAGGAGTGCCTATTGTAAAACAAGCCATGGGCACTCCTACTCTTTCACTCCAGATGGTTAACTGATCCACAGCAGCCGCGCGGAAAGTATCTGC
>JASGDI010000238.1:0-14802 GCA_049841335.1 Niabella sp.
CCGTTCTCGAAAAAGTCTTTAATATTATTGGGTTGTGGTAAAAACGGGGTGGCCTTCCCGTATTCAGGGTCCTGCGGATAAAAGCTGTAAAACATGCGTACCGGGGTACCATCCATTTTAGGCCCCCAGCTTTCATCATTACCATTTACATATAACTCTCCATCTGCCAGCCTTAAAAAGGTTTGATTATTGCCCACCCCATAAATATTCTGCAATGGCATAAAATTGCCTACGCGTTCAGTTGAGTAAGCGCTGTTTAAAGATATTGTGGCCTTCCTGGACCGGCTGCCCTTCTTGGTAGTTATCATCAGTACACCATATTGTCCGCGTAAGCCATATAATGCCGATGCGGCAGGCCCTTTCAGTACATTGATGCTTTCGATGTCTTCGTTATTGATATCCTGTCCTAAATTACCGAGATCAACTCCGTTTGCATTGCTGCCGCTGAAGTTGCTGTTTGAAATAGGAGTTCCATCTATAACGATCAAAGGCTGTCCGCCACCGCCGATTGAATTTACGCCGCGCAATTTAATTTTTTGCGTACCTCCCAGGTTGGCACCAGAGGAGCCCGTAACCTGTACGCCCGCAACTTTACCGGCTAAAGAGCCCAGCACATTCTGTTCCTTTGCAAAAGTTAAATTGTCTCCACTCACAACCTGCGTGGCATATCCCAGCGATTTTTGTTTCCTGGTTACGCCAAGGGCTGTGACCACAACTTCATCCAATATTGCTCCACCGTCTTTAGACAGCACAATATCAACAGTACTTTGTGCGCCTATATAGACCTGGGAGGTGATGTAGTTGATGGCTGAGATCTCCAGGGTTACATTGGTTCCGGTAACCTGGATGGAAAAGGACCCGTCTTCCTTTGCAACGGATACGCTGCCGGTCCCCGCCTGTTTAATGGTGGCATTGGATACAGGTTCATCCTGTGTGCTTTTCACAAAGCCTGTCACCTGCCGTTGTTGTGCCAACATCGAAACAGGTAAAAAAATGAAGACAAGGCAGAGGAATACAAATTGGTTTTTCTTCATGTTTCGCAGATTGTAGTTTAAGAATATGTTAAATTTAGTATAATAAAATGAAAAACCCCGCAAATTGCCGAAATAACCTGCAATACTTCTTATATAGAAATTAATATAAAGTGAGCTATTGATTGCCCTGGAATTTCTTTATTGGCTGAATTTTTGTATTTAAATATCAGATTGACAAACTATAAGCAATTAAATTTGTAATAGTTATATCATATTATTTAATCATTATAAAAACTCGAAGTAATTATGGCTTTTACATTATCGCCTCTTCCTTATGCTAAAGAAGCATTGGAACCACATATTGACGCACAAACAATGGAAATACATCACGACAGGCACCACCAGGCCTACGTGGATAACCTGAATAAGGCAATTGACGGAACAGAGCATGCAGAGAAATCTTTGGAAGAGCTTGTTAAAAATGCAGGAAGCATTTCCCCTGCTGTACGCAATAACGGTGGCGGTCACTGGAACCATACATTTTTTTGGGATGTGTTGACCCCCGGAGGCGCTGCAGCTCCATCAGGCGCTTTAGCCGCAGCAATTGACGAAACATTTGGCTCTTTAGACGCTTTAAAAGAAAAATTAAATACAGCCGGCGCTACCCGTTTTGGCAGTGGCTGGGCATGGCTTGTTGTGAAAGACGGCAAACTGGAAGTAACTTCTACACCTAACCAGGATAACCCCTTAATGGATGTTGCAGAGGTAAAAGGAACACCTGTATTAGGCGTGGATGTTTGGGAGCATGCATACTACCTGAAATATCAGAACAAAAGGCCCGACTACCTGAAGGCCTTCTGGAATGTAGTAAACTGGGATAAAGTGGCTGAAAAATATGAAGCCGCGAAATAAGCAGATCCTGCTGTATCAAGATATCAAGGCCGCTTTTTTAAGCGGCTTTTTTCATACCGTTAATTAGCGATTGTAATAAGTACCAGCAAAGGCTATTTTTGCTAAAAGCACTTCTGAACAAACAGATTTTCTTTTGCCTTGTTTATTCTTCTTTTTATAACCTTAAAAACACATACGATGGCAACTTTTTCCGCTTATCACGGTGTAAGCTCCAGCCAGCACCAGGCCCATTTCAACAATTTATCCCAAAAAGGATACCGGATGATCTCTCTGAGCGTTTACGGAGGCTCTTCCAACCCAAGCTATGCAGCGGTATGGGTGAAAAGAAATGGCCCTGCTTATGTTGCTACACACGGCATCAACGCTGCTCAATACCAGGCTTTTTTTAATACATGGTCTCAAAAAGGATATGTACCAGTTTTGATATCGGCTACAGGAACTGCCTCTAATGCAGTATTTGCCGCTGTTTTCGAAAAGATTAATTATAACTCATGGGTGGCCCGGCATGACATCAGCGAAGCTGCTTTTAATAAAGAAAATGACAATGCCAGGAAGCATAACCTTATACTTAAAACCTGCACTATTTATGGCTCAGCATCTGCCAGAAGATATGCAGCAGTGTGGGTGCCCAACGGTTCGTTTACCAAATGGCTGGTTTATCCGGGCACGGCATCTGCCAACTATCAGAAAAAGTTCAATGAAAACACTTCGCTTCCTTACTATAAACCAGAAATGGTAGCTGTTTCTGATGATCATGTTTATTGCCCGGTGTTTACTGACAGTATTGTAGGAAACTGGGTAGCTAAGCACGGGCTGACTGCCGCTCAATACCAGAAGGCTTTTGATGATAATACCAAAAAAGGCCTTATGCCTGTGTATGTGGAAGGCGGCGGCACCGGCAGTGGTACCAGGTATTCCTGCCTGTTTGCAGAAACAGACATTCCTTTTGCACGCAAATGGAATGCTGTTGGCCCCCAAACCAATGCAACAAAGGGGTTAGATGCCATCATGAAAGCCTTCATGCAAAAACATGCTATACGCTATGCCCAGCTATGCATAGGCAAAAATGGCGCTATTAAGTACAATAAAGCATTTACCTGGGCCGAGCCAAACTATAAAATAGCACAGCCATCGGACAGGTTTATGCTGGCCAGTTGCAGCAAAATGTATCTGTGCGCAGCAGTACAGGCTTTATTTGACAGCAAAGATCTTGCTCCCAATGACAGGGCTTACGCACAGCTTGGTTACAGCAATCCCAAAGACAGCCGCAGCAACGATATTACCATACAGCAATTGCTGGATCATACGGGAGGTTTTGATGCCGATACTTTCGATGCAACTTATTCCATGAGATACATAGCCGGGCAATTAGGAATGACCACTGCGGTTACAAAAAACGATGTGGCCCGCTATATGTATAAAAACCGCAACCTAAAAAATGCACCCGGCAGTAAAAATATATACTGTAATTATGGGTATCTTCTTCTTTCGCTCATTATTGAAAAGAAAACAGGTAAGGATTATTTCCAGTATCTTAAAACAGCAGTTTTAAACAAAATAGGAGTGTCAGAAGCCAAGGTTTGGAAAACGGTGCAAAATCCACGTCCGGCAGATGAAGTGGCAACCGAAAGCTGGGGCCTGGGCGAAAGCGCTGTAAATGTTACCTCAAACATATTGGTACCTAATGTATATGGTGGAGATGGTATGATAAAAGAAGTGGCTGCGGCTTCCTGTGGACTGGCCTCTTCAGCGCACGCTATGGTACAGTTTGCCCATCATAGAGCTGTATGGGGCACCGGCGGAAGGGCGGCATCTGCCCGTACCGGAAGCACACCCGGCTCCTCAACGCTTGCCGCTTCAAGGGGCGATGGTATTGACTGGGCCTACGCTATTAATACAAGAGATTTTATTGATCCCGCTTCCAAGCCGCTTGAAAAGCTGGGAAATGAAATTACCGCATTTCTTAACAGTAATGCGGCTTCCATTTAGAACCAGGGAATCGGGGGCCAACACAGTATGTTGTGCCCCCTTTTCTCTTTAAGGCAGGTTACAAAATCTCGAACCTGCACAAAACAGTCGCATTTTACTCCTGCTGTCTTTCCCGTCTGCGCTTCTCTAACTCGTATATTTGTGGAGTCATGACTGACTATGGGATAGATACTCCTGTCAGGAACATTTTTAATTCGGGCAAATGAGCAATTCTCAAATCATCATATACCAGACAGAAAGCGGGCAGACAAAAATTGATGTCAGGCTTGAAAAGGAGACAGTTTGGCTTACTCAAAAGTCAATGGCTGAATTGTTTCAAACGTCCGTGCCCAATATTAATGCACATCTTAAAAATATTTTCGAGGAAGGAGAATTAGACCCAAAAGCAACTATTAAGAATTTCTTAATAGTTCGGCTGGAGGGTAACCGGGAGGTGAACAGGAACATTGACTTTTACAATCTTGACGCGATTATTTCAGTTGGATACAGGATAAAATCGCACGTTGCCACAAAATTCAGGATATGGGCAACCCAACGTATCAGGGAGTATATAGTCAAAGGTTTTGTAATGGATGACGAACGTTTGAAAAACCCTGATGTTCCGTTTGATTATTTTGAGGAATTAATCAGGAGAATTCGGGATATCCGTACTTCTGAAAAGCGCTTTTATCAAAAAATCACCGATATATACGCCACAAGTGTAGATTACGATCCAACTTTGGAGACAAGTATTTTATTCTTTAAAACAGTTCAGAATAAAATGCACTGGGCAATAACAGGGCAAACGGCTGCTGAGATCATTAGAAACAGAGCTGACAGTGAAAAGCCTTATATGGGCTTAACAAGCTGGAGAGGTGAGACACCAAGAAAACAAGATGTTTCCATCGCCAAAAATTACCTGAACGAAGAAGAATTGCAGGCATTGAACAACCTTGTTGAACAATACCTTGTGTTTGCTGAAGGACAAGCAATGAGACGTATACCTATGTATATGAATGACTGGATTGAAAAACTTCACGGGTTTTTATCGCTCAATGACCGTGAAATTCTTCGGGATGCAGGAAGAGTGTCGCATGAACTGGCCGCAAGTTTTGCCGAAAATGAATACGATAAATACCGCTTAAAAACAATTGCGGAAAAAGATAATCAGTTAGACGATTTTGAAAAAAGTATAAAAAAAATTGAGCAGGACTCAAAAAGATATAAAAAAAAGTAATAATGTATTAGAAAGAGGAGAATATGCGCTCCTCTTTCCTTTTACGATCATTTACAGGATCTCGAACCTGCACAAAACAGTGGCTTCTACTTTCAGGTTCTCAAAGTTGAGGTCGGCTGCATCAGCTATTCCCTGTGCTTTTGCTTCAAACATGACGGTATTGGCATATACCGGCCTTGCATATACATTTTGTTCCTGGATAAAAAGTGCCTTGCCCGCTTTCTGATCTACCGCGCTACAAAGCAGCTGTGCTTTTTCTTTTGCAGCTTTAATGGCTTTTATTTTTACTTCCTGCCGGTATTCTTCTATTTTACTGCTTTCCAGCTTTTCAATAGAAGCATTGGAAATACCAATTTCTTCCAGTGCTAAAAATACCTGCCCGGCTGTTTTGCCATCCTTAACTATTACCTGGTACTGCTTGCTCAGTAATACATCTTTTGATAAAAAGCCTGTTTTTAAATTGCTGGTCAGGTCTTTTATCATCACGTCTTTTTTAGTATCAATGCCTAAGCTTTGCAGTTTTTGCAGCATCTGCCGCTCCTGTTCAGGGATCGCATTTTTGTTTTTGCTGTCTTTTTCGGTCAGCAATACCTGTATGTAAATTTTGTCAGGGGTAAATTCCATTTCGGCTTTGCCGGTTACTTCGATATAGTTTTTGTCAATGAAATTCTTTTCACCCGTTTGCGCAAAAGAACTAATCGAAAACATCACTGCCAAAGCCATAAATAACTGTTTCATAAAATAAGGTTTTTTAAAATGAATAATAATTTGGTCTTAAGATGCTGATAAAGCAGCCGTTGCATACCTGTTTACAAAACTTTAGGCTTTAAGGCATTTCATCATAATTATTAACAAAATCTGAAAAGCGATGCAACCATAATAGCAGATCATTTGCGGGGAGCCGGCGGTGTATTAACTTACCAGCATATTCTCAAACCCAAGGCGCTTTAATATCTGCCAGCTGCTAAACCCCTCCATGCGTTTCAGCAATAGCATACATTCTACAATGAAAGTGGCAGAAAAGCGGCGTTGCTCAAAAACTTTCCAGCTTTTATTAAACAGGAAAGGCTGCAATCCCCTGGCAATAGAAACTCTTGGCAGCTCATTAAACTTTGCATTTTTGAAAACCCGGTCAGCGCTTTTTAACTGTTGTATCAGCAGTTCAACAGGTTTTGCGTCTTCAAATGGTATAAATATTTCATTATGGTCAGTCTGGCTAAAATTCTTAAGGTGTGCTTTAAAAGGCATAAATCCTAATGCTATTTTGTAAAGCGCATCGGTCATCTCCTGCTCAAAAGATTCATTTTGTGAAAACGCAGCCAGGTACACAAATGGTTGTCCGCCCGCTATCACTATTCCCTTGTGCTCCAGGTCAAACGCAGTCTTTACTTCCGCCACCTTTTTTTTAACATCGGCGGGTAGATCCAGTATTAACCGGTACTCGTTCAATGGATCGTATGAGAATAATGTTTCGGGCATAATAACCTATATATAAATCAATTACAATCTACGTGCCAGTTCTCCGTTAAAAAATATCAAAAACACTGCCTCAACCAATACTAGGCCTATTTTTGCAGAACGTATGATAAAAAATAACATGATAAGGCTATTGCTGCTCTTTACAATAGCGGGTACTATGGCATCCTGTACCCAAAACAATGTGAAAGAGGACGATAGTCCTAAAAAGTACTTCGATGAAAATAATGTAGACGGGTGCTTTGCGCTGTTTAACAATGGCACAGGCGATTTTACCATTTACAACGTTAAACGTTACAGGGACAGCACCTATTTGCCGGCCTCTACTTTTAAGATCATCAATTCGCTGATCGGCCTGCAAACCGGCAGCATTTCAAGCGACAGTATGGTCATCCCCTGGGATGGTGTTCAGCGTTCTGTGGAAGCATGGAATAAAGACCTGAACATGTACGAGGCTTTCCGTGCCTCATCGGTTCCTTATTACCAGGAAGTGGCCCGCCGGATCGGGAAAGATACGATGCAGTTTTGGCTGGATTCTCTTAAATATGGGGCAGGTAAAGACAAAAAGCCGTATAAAATTTCAAAAATTGACAGTTTCTGGTTAGATAACTCGCTTAAACTAACTCCTGATCAGAATCTTGGTGTGGTAAAACAATTGTACTTTGATGAGCTGCCTTTTTTTAAAATATACCAGCAGAAGGTAAAGCATGCCATGTTATTTGAAGATAATTCCAACTATAAGCTGGCTTATAAAACGGGCTGGGGTACAACGGATAAAGGCCATGCCCTGGGATGGGTAGTAGGATGGATTGAGGAAAATAAACACCCCTATTTTTTCGTTTTAAATATTGAATCGTCCAACCCGGATTATGACATGAGTACTGTAAGACTTAAAATACTTAAGGATATTTTGAAGGAATACGGTTTTTTTGAGGGACAGATGTAGAGGAAGGAATGTTAAATATTAAATGTAAAATATTGAATTTTAAATATCCAGAAACCAGTATCCAGTAACCTGAAACCGGTAACAAATCATGAACTCTTTCCAGTTTCAATATGAGTTTTTTGCGTGGCTGTTTTCAGCGCTCCTCCTTTTTTTACTACTGTTTATTGGTGTAAACAAATGGAAAAAGCGTACGGCAGGAAAAATGGGCAACCCATTGCTGGTAAAAGCCATGTTACGCAGGTTTAGCTCACGCCGTTTTACAGCAAAGTTTGTCCTGGTTTGCCTGGCTTTTGTAATGGGTGTTTTAGCCCTGATGAATTTACGTAAGCCCGGTGGCAGTGATGGTATTGTTCGTAAAGGGATAGATGTGGTATTTGCCCTGGATGTAAGCAGGAGCATGCTGGCCGAAGATGTTCAGCCCAATCGCCTGCAAAGGGCCAAGCAACTTATCAGCAAACTGATGGATGCCCTGCCTGACAGCCGTGTTGGCCTGGTTCTTTTTGCGGGTAAAGCGTATGTGCAAATGCCGCTCAGCTCCGATCATGGCGCCGCGCAAATGTTTGTAAATGAAGCCTCGCCCGATGCTGTTCCCATGAAAGGTACCGTTATAAGCGATGCTTTACAGGAAAGCCTGAATGCTTTTGGTGAACGTGATGCCAAATACAGGGCGGTTGTTTTAATTTCTGACGGAGAAGACCATGATGAAGAAGCTATTGACCTGTCAAAAGAGTTGTCCAAGCGTGGCTTGATGGTAAATACAGTAGGAATTGGCTCTCCCACCGGCAGCTTTATCCCTGATGATTCAACCAGCGGTAATAAAATAGATAAGGAAACCGGCATCGAAATTATTTCAAAGCTGAATGAACAGGAGCTGAAGCAAATAGCGGCTAACACTCGTGGTATTTACGTGCACCTGCAAAACAGTGATGATGCTGTAAAACAGATCTCCGCTAACCTGTCGCAGATAGATAAAAAAGTAACCGGCGACATCAATCTCATGAGCTTTTCGTATTATTTCTGGGTTTTTGTGGCCCTTATGCTGCTGTTACTCATTTGGGAACAGTTATTGCCGGAAGGGAGGAAAGATGGCAGATGACAGTTGATGGATGACGGGGTGTAAGAGTTGACTGGTTTAAAAGTTAAGAAGACGGTGGATAATGGACTGTAGGCCATATAGTACAGAAATTCTATACTTGAATGATGAGGTAAAATGTACGGTGTAAGGTAGGTATACGATGTACGAGATGAAAGCGAAAGGCTAAAAGCCTTAAGCCTCACGCTTCAAGCCTCCAGCCTTAAGCCTTTACCAGCACCAGTATCCAGCAACCAGCATCTATGAATACCTTAGAATTGACCGGTTTAAAAGTTGGAAAGTATTATGAGACTATTTTTAACGATATTATTTTCAGCCGTTGTTTTGTTTTCCCTGGCACAGAGCCAGCAAAGCTTTATAAAAGAAGGTAATGCTTTTTTTAAAAAAGGACAACTGAACGAAGCGGTAAAAAGCTATGATAAGGTTACCGAAGAAAAATATAAGTACACAGCGCTCCTGAATAAAGGCACGGCTTTATACAAACAAAAAAAGCTGGATGAAGCGGTGGAAGCTTACAGGCAGGTTAGCTCATCTGCTACAGCAGCCGCGGCATTAAGGTCAGGAGCTTACTATAATACGGGCGTTGTGTATAGTAATCAAAATAAAATAGAGGAAAGCATTGAGGAATATAAGAATGCATTGCGATTGAACAGCCAGGATAATAATGCCAGGGAAAACTTACAAAAAGCTTTGTCTGAATTAAAAAAGAGCGGAGGCGGTGGTGGCGAAGAAAAGCCTCAGCCATCGCAATCTAAACTGAATAAGAACCAGGCACAGCAACAGTTAGACCGGCTGGAGCAGAAGGAAAGAAATACACAAAGTAAAATGTCAAATAAGAAAACACAGTTTGGTGGCAGTGTGGGAAAGGACTGGTGATATTACAGTAATTGTAAGTATAACCTAACCGGCTTCATTTGCCGAAAGCTAAAAGCTTTAAGCCTTATGCTTTCAGCTACTGCAGCTATCTCGGAACATTGATTATTGCTATTGTGCCGGGGGCTTAACAGCCTGCCTGGCCAGCAGCACCCATTTACTTCCCTGTTTTTGCCAAACCGTCATGATCTTTAGGGTAACATGGCCGGGTTTATTATTGTCGTTAGTATCTGCATCAAACAAATGGCGTACAATTGCAGTTGTTCCTGTAATATCAATAGTTTGGTCTGTAATATTGATCTTTACAAAATCAGAGGCTCCAGACTTAAAGGTTTGCAAAAACTGTTCTTTATTCTCAATTTTACCTCCGGAGTGCCCATAGGTTAATTTAGGAGCAGCCAATGAGCTCAGGGTTTTGATATCGCTATCTTCCAGGGCTTTTATAAATTGGGCTACTGTTTTTTCTACCTGCTCTGCATAACTGCGTTGGGCCTGTGCATTGATGCAAAAAGCGATTGCTGCAATTAAAAATAATTTTTTCATCAATATATCTTTTACTTTTTGATTGCCAGTTAACGGATATCTTCTTCCGACTTCTGACCTCCGATCTTGTTACTTAAATAAATATCATTTAACTGGATTTACCAATGAGCGATTTCTGTGATGCCGCCTACTGCAATATCGCCAATTTTTACTTTAATATCAGCATTAAGGGGTAATAGCAGGTCTACCCGGGATCCAAATTTTATAAATCCCATTTCACCGGCCTGCTGTACTTTACTGCCCACCGACAGATAATTAACAATGCGCTTAGCCAGTGCACCTGCAATTTGTTTGGTCAGCACTTCCTTATCGCCAACACGGTACACATTGGTATGGCGCTCATTTTCGGTGGATGATTTGGGATGCCAGGCCACTAAGTATTTCCCCTTGTGATACTGATTATATACCACTTCGCCACTTACAGGATTGCGGTTTACATGCACATTTAAAGGGCTCATAAAAATAGAAATCTGTATACGCCTGTCGTTAAAATACTCATCGGCCTGCACTTCTTCAATTACTACGACTTTGCCATCGCAGGGAGCTATTACTGCATTGGGATTTATATTATAGTGCCTGTTGGGTATCCTGAAAAAAAAGATAATCAATCCCAGAACCACCAGTGTCACTGTTAATAACAGGTAAAAGAGAACAGGATAAGAAGCCAGCAAAAATTTGTATGAAACGAAATTAATAATCAGAAAAAGAATAACTGCAATAGCAATAGAACCTTTCCCTTCGCGATGCAATGTCATGTGCTGTGTTTTTTTGTGTCGCAAAAGTACAGTTTCTTACGAAAACAAATAGCTGCGGAGGCACAAGAGAAACAAATTCGTGCATCCGCAGCTCAGGTGGTTTGGATTACTGCTCCATTACCCGGAATGTTACAGGCTGCTTTCGATAGGCTTTTACTTCACGGCTGTTTTGAATGGCTGGTTTCCACTTGCCTGATTTTTTAATAACACGTATAGCTTCCTGCTCCATACCATAGCCATGCTGGGTGAGCGGTTTGATATCGCTTATGGAGCCATCTGTATCCACAATAAACTGTATCATTACAGTGTAGGTACCCGGTGCAGCGCCATTATCAATTGGTACTTCTCCCGAAAGGTTCCTTTCAAGGAAGCGTTTCCAGTCGCCGATATAGGAAGCATCTATTTCCACTTTGATGAAAGTTTGGGTATAGTCAATTTCTTCTTTTCTTGTTGATACTAACAATCCCTTTCCGTCTTCCAATGATTGAGGTGTTACAACAAGCCCTATATCATTTGTACCTTCCTGTGTTATATTGCTGATCTTTGTATGGATAAGATCATCCTGTGTAGGAGGCGGCGTTACTATTTCCTTATCAGTAAGGACAGGTGTTGTAAAGGTTATACTTTTGATCTTAGGTACTTCTATTTTAGTAGCAGGTGGCGGCTGCAGGGGTTCCGGTAATTTTTCATCGACAGGTTTAATATTTTCAATTACCAGGTTGTCATAAATTTTTACAAGCGGGGCCGGTTCGGCTTTTGAAAAAGTATTTTTAAGCCAGGCACTTCCCCCGATGATAATGCAAATACCCGCTGTGATCAATATTGCTTTGGTCATTCTTTGCTGGTAATTTTTGCGGAGCTCATACGCCCCGTAGGATTTGTTCCTGCCATCAAATACAATATCAAGCAGGTTTGCTGTAAGAATTTTTGTTGTTTCCATGATTTTAAATTTGAGATTTGAGATTGCTGATTTGAAGTTGGGAATGTTAACATAGTTGAACAATGATTATTGCGTATTGAAAATTGGATATTGCAAAAATGTCAACCTATTTCAGGCATACATGGAGTGATCAGTAGTGATGAGTTGCGCGTTTGTGTATCGTACACCGTACATCGCATCCCGTACACCATATATTGTACATACTCCACCCATTACCCTCCCGGATTTATTTTTTGAGCATTAAAAAGTGAGCATACTTACTTTACGAAGTGAAGGGCTGCCAACTCATTTTCATCAGGATCTGCCAATACGTAGCGTGCAATTTTATTGATAGCCATTTCATCCAGAACAGCTACGATAGTTTTATAATCTGCATCAGCAGTGGGTTTTATTAGAACAGTGAGATTCTTTTGCCGGCAATCATCTATACTCGTTTTATTAGTAGCGGCCTTCGCCTCACACGCTGCATCAGCTATATATTTTGATATTACTTCCATCTTTTTACGTACTATTTCTTTCCTGATCTGGCTTAAAGAGCTTTGTGTAAAATTAGATCCATCTGTTGCGGGTGCTCCTTCATAATAAGACAGCTTACCTTCTTTATCTACGATAATGGTTAACGCTCCGGATTGTGGTATTAAAGAAGGCGGACCATCTGTCTTAGGCATAAACAGGTTCATGGTATTAGGCTCGCTTAATGCTGAGGTAAAGATGAAAAAAGTAATCAGCAAAAAGCCTAAGTCTACCATGGGCGTCATATCAATACGAAGCGAAAGGAACCTGTGTTTTCTCGCAAAACCGCGCTGATGGCGTATTGTTCTTTGGTTGATGTCTATGCCTGCCATATTGTTGTGCTTTTGCTATTAAGAAACAAAAGCCTATTTTTTCCATAAATGATCTGGAATTAGGTCGTCATGAGGCAACAGAGTAATATTGCGAAGCGAGGACGCTTTGCACAGCGCGACACCATATAAGTTGTGAAGCGAGGATACTTCACATATCGGGATAGGACAGATTTGACCGTCCCGGTCTGACCTTGTCCGGTACTATTTCTTCATCCAAATATTATTAACACGGTTCCAGTCGGGCAGGGTTTTATCAGGATCAATCCTTACTTCCTTTATTTCATTGGTAGTAGGCACAGTGAAAGTATAGGTGCCGCTACGTTGCCATATTTCAACAGGAAACGACAGGCGCTGTTCTTTCCCATTGTTTTCTTTTACCAGCACTGTAACCGGCATAGGCATTTGTTCCAGGTTTTCGATTGTAATAACAGCGCCGTTTGAAGGCAGATTATTTCTATACGCAACAGATCTCACGGCCTGGTCTATTTTCCAGGTATTGAGTATCCAGCCACGCCAGAACCATGAAAGATCTTCACCGCCTACGTTTTCCATGGTGCGGAAAAAGTCCCAGGGTGCCGGGTGCCTGTACGCCCAGCGGTTTATATACTCTTTAAAAGCTGCATCGAAACGCTCTGCACCCAGTACATTATTCCTCAAAGCGTGTAACATTTGTGCAGGTTTATAATAAGCAGTAACGCCGAGGCTGCTTTGCTGAACGGCATCGGGAATAGTATATATGCCATCTATATATTGACCAAAAGAGCTCCTGCCTTCCTCTTCACTTTGCTTTTGATAAAACTCACCTTTGTTAAAAGCTTCTGTAGAAAGATCGTTCATGAAAGTATTAAAGCCCTCATCCATCCAGGCATATTTCCTTTCGTTGCTGCCTACTATCATAGGGAACCAGATATGGCCAAATTCATGATCAGTTACACCCCAAAGGCCTTTGCCTCTTGCCCGGTAACTGCAAAATACAATACCGGGATATTCCATACCTCCAACAATGCCTGCAACATTGGTTGCCGCAGGATAAGGATACTCAAACCATTTAGCTGAATAATGCTCAACAGAGGCTTTGGTAAATTCAGTACTGCGCTGCCATCCGTTGTTTGTGATTGACTCAACAGGATAAGCGCTCAGGGCTACGCATTTTTTGCTGCTGGGTAAATTGATCCTGGCTCCGTCAAGCACAAATGCTTTGGATGCGGCCCAGGCTACGTCGCGCGTGTTTTGTATTTTGAATTTCCAGGTATTGACAGCTTTGACTGTTTTTATTCCTGCATTTACTTCTTCAGCGCTGCGTATCATTATTGTTTTTTCGCTGTTTTTTGCATCGGCATACCGCTTTGCCTCTGTTGCAGAAAAACACTCGGCAGGATTCAGCAACTCACCGGATCCAACAACAATCATATCTGCAGGAGCGTTTACCGTAAATTCCACATCGCCGTACTCCAGGTAGAACTCTCCCTGTCCTGTATAAGGCAGTACGTTCCAGCCCTGCAAGTCGTCATATACGCACATACGGGGAAACCATTGGGCAATTTCATATATCCATCCGTTCTTTGTCTGTAATCTGCCCATACGGTCAGTTCCGTACATGGGCACAGTAAAAGACCAGTCAATATGCAGCTTTATTTTACCGGCATTTTTTAAAGGTTCCTGCAGCCATACCTGCATACGGGTATCGTTAATAGTATATCCAGGGGTATATTTTTTGCCATTTACTTCAACAGCAACTGATTTGATGATGTGCCCATCTGTGAAGTCTGTATTAGCCCAGCGTCCACCTGCAGCGGTAGTGGTAGCTGAACCGCGCGAATCTTTCCGATAAATATTCTGATCCAGTTGTAGCCATAAAAACTTCAGGTTATCCGGGCTGTTGTTGGTATACAGAAGCTCTTCCGACCCGGTTATAGTATGATTAACCGTATCAATAGTGCAGCTAATCTTATAATCGGCCCTGTTCTGCCAGTATTTAGGTCCTGGTTCACCGCTGGCGCTACGGTATTCATTCCCCGGGTAGGGATAAAATTGAGGGTCAAAAGCCTCTTTAGCGTTGTACCTGGATCTTGTTTGAGCGAAAGCAGCGCAGCCAAGTGTCACCAAAAGAAAAGCAAACAGAAATTTACATCTCATGCAAAACAATTTAAAGGGATGAATTTACAGTAAATTTTTGAAGCAGATAGTAACAGGGGTAGGGTGTTGGACAAATCGCCCGTTTTATGTGTTTCTCCATCGCC
>JASGDI010000239.1:0-6651 GCA_049841335.1 Niabella sp.
ATCAGGTCTTACACCTATAATAAACAAACGATCCGCAAATGGCTGAGCCTGAAACTCCGGAAACAGCTCGTACCTCCGGTGCACCTGGTGGACAGGTACTTAAAAGCTGCCGCCCCGCTTGGCATTGTAAATGACAATAAGCCCATTGATTATTTCATAAGAAAAGAATACCAGTTGTCCCATTTATTGCCCGCTTCCCACCAACAGGGCTATATAGGATTTATTATAGGTGCCGCACATTTTACCAAGCGCATGCCCAATGAAAAGATCATTTCGGTTTGCAGACAGCTCAACCTGCCCGTAGTACTGCTTGGAGGCGCTGATGTACAACAGAATGGGGCTTTTGTGGCTGCTGAAACGGGTGACAAAGTACATAATGCCTGTGGCGCAACCAGCCTGGACGAGTCAGTTTTTTTAGTGTCGAAAGCCACTGCTATTATTGGTTTTGATACCGGCCTTACACATATTGCAGAAGCTTTTAACAAGCCCATAGCCTCAATATGGGGCAGCACGGTACCCGAATTATTAGGTGTTCAGCCTTATAAAATTGACCGGTCACTGATAGCCGGTGTTCATATCAGCTGCAGGCCCTGCTCCAAATATGGACTGCCCCAATGTCCCAAAGGCCATTTTAAATGTATGTACCAGATAAATGAAAGTGAGATCATCAGCTTTTGTAACCAGCAAATGTAAGATGTACGATATAAAAGCCGGAAGCTAAATGCCTAACGCAGAAAGCTCGAAGGCACACACAAACAAGGTAACTAGCATCCTGTATCCAGTAACCAGCACCTGTAACCATCCACATATCTCCGGCTTTCTGACTTTCCGTCTCCCTGACTTTCCAACCTCGGACTTCTGACTTCCAACTTCCCTACTCTACACCTCCTCATAATTCAGATCCTTATGAAATGTTTCTTTAGAAGTAATGACAGCTATGGTGCACAATACAAATACAATGATGCAGGTATAAATGCCGCCGTTTACATATCCTACCCCAGGTAAGCTCCTTAAAAACTGGAATAGCATGAACATTAGCGGAACCGTGCCACGCACCATATTAGGAATGGTAGTAGCAGCCGTAGCCCTCAGATTGGTGCCAAACTGCTCAGCTCCTATGGTTACAAAAATGGCCCAGAAGCCAGACCCAAAGCCCAGCGCAGCGCACAGCGCATACATCAGCGCAGCACTGCCATTCCACTGCACTGTAAAGTACAGTACTATGAACACAGCTGTGATAGCGTAAAAAACATATAAAGCCCGTTTCCGGCTCTTCATCCACTGGCTTACGAAGCCAATAGAAACATCACCTACTGCCAATCCTGCATAAGCAAACATAATGGCTTTACCGGGGTCAATCTCTTCAGCAATCCCAAAGGCTTTTCCAAACTCGTTGCTAAAGGTTACCAGTATGCCTATTACCAGCCAGGTAGGTACACCAATTAATATGCTTTGAATATACCTTGTGAGCCGGTTCCTGTCAAAAATCAGCATAAATATATTACCACGGCTCACTGCTTTTTCTTTCATATTCTTAAACATGCCCGACTCCAGTACAGATACCCGAAGCAGCAGCAGGACAAGCCCCAATCCACCGCCGATAAAATAGCAGGTGCGCCAATGAAAATTCTCTTTGACAAAAAAAGCGGCTACGGCGCCGGTTATGCCAAAACCAGCCACAATAGAGGTTCCAATACCACGTTTTTCTTTAGGGAGCAGCTCTGCCACCAATGTAATACCCGCTCCCAGCTCGCCTGCCAGGCCAATACCGGCAAAAAAACGTATCCATTTATATTGCTCTACAGTTTGTACAAAGCCATTGGCTATATTACCCAGGGAGTATAGCAATATCGACCCGAAAAGCACGCTGCTCCTTCCCTTTTTATCGCCCACAATACCCCATACAATACCGCCCAGCATCAGCCCAAACATTTGCCACGACAGGATGCTTTCCCCATCGGTTGTGATCTGCGAAGCTGTAAGTCCCATATCTTTTAAGCTGGGTATGCGAATGATCCCGAAAAGCAAAAGATCATAAATATCCACAAAATAGCCTAGTGCTGCTACTATAACTGTAACACTAAGAAGAGAAGCGTTTTTCTTATTCGTTTGCATTCGTTAGTTTTTGAAGATGATTGATGGCAGATGACAGCAAGCACAAGCTGTCAACGGTCAACTATCCTCTGTCATCTATTAATAAAATACTCCACCGCCAACCTGTATCCATCAAGTCCCAGCCCACAGATAGTTCCTGCAGCTTTGGCGCTTACATGCGATAGTCTTCTAAATTCCTCTCTTGCATGAACATTGCTGATATGCACTTCCACCACCGGCGTTTTAATAGCCGCAATACAATCACCAATAGCAACCGAAGTATGAGTATAGGCAGCAGGGTTTAGAATGATCCCGTCCACTTCATTGGCCAGCTGCTGTAACGCATTCACTAGTTCGCCCTCCACATTGCTTTGGAAGTATTCGAATGAAATAGCGGGATATTTTACCTTTAGCTTTTCAAAAAAGCTCTCAAAGCTATCAGCACCATAAATACCAGGCTCTCGCTGCCCCAATAAATTTAGATTAGGCCCGTTAATAATGGCTATTTTCATGCTTTTCTATTTTTGTTAAAATTAACAGTACAATCAACAGGGACTAAATATATAGCAAAACACTGAACTATTTATTATCGGAATATTTAAAAATAACAACTCCGGACTTAACCATGAAAATACTCCTATCTGCTATTTTCCTTTTTGTTG
Source organism: Niabella sp. (assembly GCA_049841335.1). Taxonomy (GTDB): domain Bacteria; phylum Bacteroidota; class Bacteroidia; order Chitinophagales; family Chitinophagaceae; genus Niabella. The sequence goes on from JASGDI010000239.1 coordinate 2,757, forward strand.
TTGTACAAATAAAAATACCACTGGCTTCAGGAAGCTGAGCATATCCCAGAACCAGCGGTTCCCGTCGTATTGCCTGTCCCCGCATTCAATAGTGCAGGCATGATAGGAGTATTTTCTAAAAATCCCTAAAGGATATATCTTTCTCAAAAACAACAGGATCTTATAAGCATATACATGTCCTAAAACTTCTACGATAAAAGAGTTCAGGCCAATTTTTATTACCTGTCCATACTCCTTTTCATACGCCTCTAAAACAAGGAGGCACAGTGTTTCCACGTCTCTGAAGCTTTTATGGACCAGGTTTCGCAAAGCATAATTAGCATGTAAACTAATAATATGCGGCCTGAGCCTGACTTTTAAAATCTCTTCACCAATAATAAAACCCTTATCCAACTAAAACTTTTAATACTACTAAATTACATTTTCTTTCCGGTTAGAAATTTCCCTGCCCGCTCTAAATACATAAATATTTTTGAAAGCTATATATGGTGTCTACGCCGCACATACTTATGCTGTCGCCCCCAGGCAACGATAAAAAATAAAAATGTTATACGTCTCCCGTTAAAGGCAGGTTTGTGAACGAAAATTTTCATGTAGGTTTGCTGCGTGCTGCAACATTTATCTATAAGTAATTATGCCATTATTGATGAGCTGGAAATAGATTTTTCCAGGGGCATGAACATTATTACCGGGGAAACAGGTGCCGGTAAATCTATTATTATCGGAGCTTTAAATTTAATATTAGGTGAAAGAGCCGACACATCGGCCCTGGTAAATAAAGAAAAAAAATGCGTAATAGAAGGCACTTTTAATGCCGAAGGGAAAAAGCTGGTCAACAATTTTCTTATAGAAAACGATCTGGACGAACAGCCTCAATTGGTTATAAGGCGCGAAATTGCCACATCGGGCAAGAGCCGTACTTTTATCAATGATACACCGGTGAACCTTACGCAATTGCACAGCCTGAGCGAACTGCTGGTAGACCTGCACCGGCAATTTGATACGCTTTCCTTAAACGACAGCAGCTTCCAGGTAAACGTAATTGATGCTTTGGCCGATACACAGCAAGCCGTTTCAGCCTATAGATCGGTTTATGCAAGATGGAAGCAAAGCCTGAAAAACCTGTCCGACCTGAAGCAGCAACAGCAGCAATTTGAAAAAGAAAGCGACTATAACAGGTTCCAGTTTGAAGAGCTGGCAGCATTGGCCCTTAAAGAGAACGAGCTGGAAGATATAGAGGCAGAACTAAAAATACTTTCAAATGCAGAAGGGATCAAAAGCACGCTCAACAGGGTTTATGGAGAACTATCTGAAAGCGAACAGCCCATCACCCAGCAATTAAAAAGCCTGGTGCAACTGTTAAACAGCTATAGCAGTTATCACAAAGACCTGCCTGCTATTGCAGAAAGGCTGCAAAGCGCACAAATAGAACTAAGCGACATTGCTTCCGACCTGGAACGCCTGAACAACAATATCAGCTACGATGCCGAAAAAATAGACGAGCTGAATGAGCGCATGTCTGCCGGGTACAAGCTGCAGAAAAAGCATGGAGCCCAATCTACCAATGAATTACTGGAGATACAGCAGCAGCTCGAAGAAAAATTACAGGCCGTTCTGAATATTGGCGACCAGGTTACCAGGCTTGAAGAACAGGTATCGGCATTAGAAAAAGAAGTAGTAGCTACCGGGGAAAAAATATCCACATTCAGGAAAAAACAAATTCCCACTTTTGAAAAACAGGTAAACCAGATGCTGGCACAGGTAGGTATGCCTAACGCCTCTATAAAAGTTTCCCTATCACCGCAGGCTCCAATCGAAACAGGCATAGATAAAATTGAGTTTTTATTTGATGCCAATAAAAGCAAACAGTTCAAACCGGTAAGCAAAGTAGCCAGCGGTGGTGAGCTAAGCCGTTTGATGCTGTGCATTAAAAGCCTCGTAGCAGAAAAAATGGATATGCCTACATTGATCTTTGATGAGATTGATACAGGTATTTCAGGTGAAGCTGCTAAACAGGTTGGCATTATTATGAAACAACTGGCAGCCAACAGGCAGGTCATTTGCATTACCCACCAGCCACAAATTGCCGGTAAAGCCGATGCTCATTTCTTTGTGTATAAAGAGCTGAAGGCCGAAAAAGTAAAAACAAACATCAGGCAGCTCAATAAGGAGGAGCGTATAACCACTATTGCCCAAATGCTGGGAGGCGAAAAACCCACTGCTGCCGCTTTAGAAAACGCCCGTGAAATGGTTCAAAATTAGTTATTGCAAATGAGCATAAAAATAATCATAACAATAGCTGTGGTGCCGCTGATGCTATTAGCCGGTTATTTTACTTTCAGGTATTTAAATAACAGGTTAAGGTCCAGCCGTAGCACATTCTCAATGGTCGTTTATGCGTTACTTTTGTTCCTGTCCATGGCAGCCATCTTTAGCGGTGGCTTAACCGGCATGGCAATGATGTACAATTATCTTACAGATTAATATTTCAGCTACATTGACCCCCTCTATCCCATCTTACTTAAAATTGCTGAAACAGACTAAGAAAAGCCTTATTGTTTTACTGGTGTTCTTTGCCGGTACTACTGCTCAGGCCCGGTCTGGACCAATAGATACATTGCCGGTGAGCGACAGCATCGTTCCATTATCTCAGCAATACGAAAAGTTAAACAAAGACTTTGTTATAAGCAGTTTTAAAGACGGGATCAGCATAGTTCAAAAGCCCCTCCGCTGGCAAAAGAAAGACTGGCTGAAATTCTCTGCAGTTATGGGCAGTGTAGGCGCTACCATGATCTTCGATAAAAAGATCAAAAGCATAGCTTTGCACAATCAAAATAATTTCTCGAATAGCGTAGCCAATATTGCAGAACCAATAGGTAGCAATTATGGCCTGTTTGTTTTCCCTCTTGTATATGCTACCGGCCTTGCAAGCAATAACAAACATATTCAAAGCATTGGCTTAAGAGGCAGCAAAGCTATGGCCATTTCATCCGCCATTTGTCTTGCCTCAAAAAATATCATCAGGCGCAGCCGGCCCGATGCCAGCGAAACACCGTTCAACTATGCGTTGCCATTTAGCAAACACCAATACAGCTCCACACCATCGGCTCATACAAGCATCGCCTTTACTATGGCCACCGTGCTGGTGCAGGAGTTCCCGCATGAAAAATGGTTAGCGCCTGTTGCCTATTCCGTAGCCTCCCTCACCGGTATTTCACGTATTTATCATAACCGGCATTGGGCCAGCGATGTAGTGCTGGGCGCTGCTCTGGGATATTTTACAACTAAAGCAGTTTATGCCATCGAACAAAAGAAACACCGCAAACGATAGTGTTCCGGTAATTTTTATTGGACCGGCAGATGAACATTACTCATCATCCTTGCTACGCTCAGTTTAACTGTGGTGCATATAGCGTCCTGCATAAACGGAAATTGTAAAATACCTGCCACTAAAATTATTCAGCTACCAGGTTACAAATCAAAATCAATCCTTACTTTTACCACCTAATTATTAACTATGGCTTATAATCTTTTAAAAGGAAAGAAAGGAATTATATTCGGTGCCCTGGATGAAAAATCCATTGCCTGGAAAACAGCTCAAAAATGCTATGCAGAAGGTGCGGAGATCGTATTAACCAATGCACCGGTTGCTTTACGTATGGGAACCATTAACCAACTGGCTGAAGAATGCGGCAATGCTCCTGTAATTGGCGCTGATGTCACCAATGCTGACGACCTTAAAAACCTGATTGAAAAATCAACGGAGCATTTTGGCGGAAAGCTGGATTTTATTTTACACTCCGTTGGTATGGGGCTGAACGTGAGAAAAGGAAAACATTATACCGAGATGAACTACGAGTGGAATCAAAAAACCTTGTGCAGGCTCATAGAGGAG
>JASGDI010000240.1:0-36372 GCA_049841335.1 Niabella sp.
AAATAATACTGAAGCACTTTTTTACCGAGGTAAGCGCCGCTGCCTTCGTCGCCCAGGGCATACCCCAGGCCCGGACTGTTCTTTTTTATTTTTTTCCCGTCAAAGAAGCAACTGCTCGATCCTGTACCCAAAATACAGGCAATTCCCTTACTGCTGCCGCACAACCCGATGGCTGCACCTTCCACATCATCTGTAACCGCAACCCGGGCCACAGGGAAAGCTTTCTTTAAAGCATTTTTTACCAGGTTTTTATTAGCAGGGTTTAAACAGCCTGTCCCATAAAAATACACTTCTTCTACCTCCGCCTTTTTTAAAGCCGGTAATAAATCTTCTTTCAGCAGACTGGTAATCTGCTCACCGTTTAAAAAATACGGGCTGATACCCGGCGTGTACACTGATCTTGTTTTACCGTTATACAAAAGGCACCACTCGGTTTTAGTGGATCCGGCATCGGCAAGTAATATTGTTTTCGGCATTAGTGTCGGGAATTTAGAAAAATAATATGCTAATATAAGTATCAATACCTTCCGAACCATGACTGGGTGCCTAACATTTTTAAGGATGTATATTTTACCCCAGAGGAGCGGAGGAATACACAGGGTATTCTGAGGTCATATCCGACTAAAAAGTTTCGGTGTATGCTGTGGCTTCTGTGGGCAACACTCAGGTCAATCCAAATGCCTTATATCTCACAGACTACACGGAAGATATCAGAAGGATTTCAGTGTATGCTCAATGAATAACTCTGTGAACCCTTGCAGTTCTTAAAAATGTTATCCCCTCTCAATAGAGGTTCAGACAATTTTATCTATTTTGCAGTCTTATTTCTACAAAGATGAACAGGAAATTTGAGGTTTGGCTTCCGCTGGTATTGTCTATCGTAATGATTATAGGTATGTATGTTGGCTATCGTTTTGCAACAGGGCAACCTAATAAAAAAATATTTAAAAAAGATCAGTCTACCGCTTTACAGGAGGCATTGGATATTATAAGGACAAGATATGTTGACTCTGTGCAGATCGACACGTTGGAGGCAAACGCTATACGTGAAATGATGAGCGACCTGGATCCGCACTCTGTATATATCCCGGGGGCCGAACTGCAGCTGGAGAACGACAAGCTTTCCGGCAGCTTTGGCGGCATTGGCATTGAATTTAACCAGATCCGGGATACAGTAAATATTACTTATGTATTTAGCGGAGGACCCGGCGAAAAAGCAGGCATCCTCACAGGAGACCAGATCATAAAAGCAGACGATCAAAACCTTACAGGCAGCAACTGTACCACCACTAAAATAATGAATGCCATAAGAGGAAAAAAAGGTTCTGCCGTAAAGCTGAATATCCTGAGAAGAGGCAAGGATACAATGTTGCATGTAGTCAGAGACAATATTCCCACTCCCTCTATTTCGGCGGTATATATGATCGACAGCATTACAGGATTCATAAGACTGGATACCTTTACCAGTACCACTTACCGTGAATTTATGGAAGCAATGGAAGAGCTGAAAAAGAAGGGCATGACGCAGCTGATATTTGACCTGAGAAGCAACGGTGGCGGATATATGGACCAGGCTATAGAAATTGCAGATGAATTTTTAAGCGGCGATAAACTGATCGTATATACAGAGGGAGTAAACAACCCTAAAGCAGAATACAGGTGTAAACGTCCCGGTATATTTGAAACCGGTAAGCTTACGGTGCTGGTAGATGAGCTGAGCGCAAGCGCGAGTGAGATTGTGGCAGGTGCATTGCAGGACTGGGACAGGGCCACTATTATCGGTCGCCGTACTTTTGGCAAAGGCTTAGTGCAGGAGCCATTCCTTTTAAGCGATGGCTCGGCCATGAGGCTCACCATAGCCCGTTATTATACCCCTATTGGCAGAAGCATACAAAAACCCTATACAGGCGACAAAAAAGTGTATATGGATGAAGTATGGAACCGTTATGCAACAGGCCAGCTTTATTATGCCGACAGCAATAAGGTAAGCAATGGTAAAATTTTCAAAACAAAAGGCGGAAGAACAGTTTACGGAGGTGGGGGCATCATGCCGGATGTTTTTGTAGGGCTTGATACCTCCAATTATTCAAGAGAGATCAACAAGATCTTTTTGAACGGTTCTTTTAATGATTTTGTATTTCACTACTACTTAGATAATAAAAAAATATTAGACCCCTACCCTGATCCGCAGGTGTACACCCGGGAATTTGACCCTTCCAAAGAAATGTGGGACAGGTTCACCCATTGGGTAAAAAAAGACTCTGTTAATCTTTCAGGCATTCCTGCGTTTGAGAAACAAAGAGTGGAAGACCGTATGGAAGCACAGCTGGCAAGATTTAAATGGCGCAACTCGGGCTTTTACCAGGTAATGAATACGAAAGATTCGGTGGTAATAACTGCTTTAAAAGAGTTGAAAAAATAGGAAATGGTTTAGAATATTACAATCTCCTCACCACCACTTTCTTCTTATAGCGGTCCAATTCCATTAACTGATCGGCGATCTTATCGTCCCATTCATCCTGGGCGGCAAAATCCTCGCCGTTCTGCGTATCCGCGTCATACAGGTGATGATAGGCTTCTGCAGCTTTAAACTTTTCATTGACAAAATCGGCAATTTCCTTCTGATAGTTTTTGGTAAGTTTCAAGGTTTGCAGCTCCCGCGCCGCCCTACGTGCAAATATTTCGGAAATATCAAAATGCCGCTGCTCATGCTGCAGCAGGCGATGTTTTACAGAAGGCGTATAATCCAGCACCCGTTCCCTTATAAAAGTATGCTCTTTGTGCACCGTGGCCTGCACTGTTATGCGAATACTGACGGGCTTACCATTTACTTTTTCAGTAGTGAGGTAATAGGTTATACCCGTCCGGGTAAGGGCCGCCACGTTATCGGCTACAGCCTTTGTACTATCGTTTACTACTTTAAAATCCTGCAGTTGCAGCTTCCGGTTCTCGGCCCAGAAAATGATACGGCGGCTGTCCCCCTGGGCCAGGGCTGCAAAGCTAAAAAACTGTATTGCTGCTAACAGGTATAAATATGCTACTCTTATAAGTTAAATTTTTTCTGATCGGCATTGCTGCAAATGAACGGGATTCCTTACAACAGGATTAAACAATTCAAAAGTAGTGCCGTCTTTGGTTAAAAATAAAAGTCCCTCCTTCCAATATTCCAGCGTAATCCTATATTAAATACAGTGCTTTTTTTGGTGGGCGCCACGGGATCCATGTAACGTTGCCTGCGTATCATCCCCATCAATTCCAGGAACAGGTTTTCTTTTAACTCATAAGATAAAAGCAGGCTTGCCATAGCCGTATTGGTCTTCCAGCCGCTCCCTATCTCATGTCCATAATCGCCACCGGTGCGGGTAACACTGGGCAGGAACAGGTTACTTCCGAAATTCACGTTGCCGGTACTGTCCAGTCCCTGTGTATAATACATGGCACGGCCTTCAATCATCCATTTAGGTGCAGGCCTGTACCTTGCTACGCCTATCCACTCATTAAAGTTAGCCATTAACGGGTGTGCCAACGGCTGGTTGTAATGAGAATAGTTGGCCACAGAATCGTAATGAGAATAAGTATAAGGTCTCACACGGTTCAATTCCAACTGCAGATCAAGGTCCTTAACAGTGAATGCATCTATATACTTCGCTCCCAACTGATACCCGAATTTATTAGCCCACCAGCCGTTACCGGCGGTCAACTCAGACAGTTTAAACTCATCAAATAACAATTGCCCGTACAACTGTGCCGTACGCGCCACATTGGCTTTGAAATCCATACCTACCACGGCGTTGTCGGGGCTGCCCTGGTCGCGCTCTACTGATCTGTAAAAAATAACCGGCACTAAGTAGCCCAATTCAAAACGGTTGGTACGGCCAAATACAACGCCTTCAAATACGCCTATATTCAGCCATTTGGTAATGTTAATATCCAGGTGGTGCATAGCAGCATATTTCTTACCCAATAAATTATCACCAGGATTACTTTTATACGCATGGGTCAGCTCCATGAACAGGTTCTGATAGTTAAATTTCCAGATGCGGGTATTCAATTTCAGGAACAGGTTATTATTTCCGAAATCGCTCAGGAATAAACTGCGCTGCCCGCTACCTATAAAATTTTTATCGTAACCAAAAGCTACATCAACATATTTGGTAGCGCCGAAAGTAATATAACCCCTTGCATCAAAGAAGTCGCGCCCCCCGGCAGCTTTAAAACCCTTATAATACCCTGCCCCGGGAACAGCGGTTCGTTCCGTCATCCAGTCCTGTACATAAGCGGGGTAACGCTCCTGGTTATCGGTAAGAGAAGTATGAAAGCCTATTTTTTTTGCGATGCGCCCACGTATGGTGATACCTCTTGTGTTATAAAACAGGCTCTGATCATTACCCTTTTCATTCATATAGCCAATATTCAGCACAGGATTGATCACCAGGTCAAAGTCCTTAGTATGTGTTTCAAACAAGCCTGCGGGATATTGGTAAAAGGTATTACCCACCAGCTTTTTACTCATATAAGCCTCACGCTCCTCCTCGGGCAGCCATTCCAGGTTATTGGCAAGCAGGCTTTTAACATAATATTTATCTACACTGGTAAGCCGGGCATCCTGCGAAGAGTCGGCATTCAGGTAACTTCTTACTGCCGGCACAAAAAACTCCCGGCTGTAAGGTTTTGTCTTACTTAAATTGAGCAGCGGGTCTTTTTGCGCTTTTATTTCCAGCCTGTCTAAAATAATTTCCTGTTTATCGCCCCTGGGCAACCAGGTTGTTTGCGCCCAACCTATAAGGGGCGATAAAACAACTGCAAGTGTAGGCAGGTATTTCTTAAATTGCATAGTTTATGAATAAGGTTTAAATCAGTTCACAGTTCACGGATGACAGTTGACAGACAATAATATCGAACGCAAACTGCCATCAGCAAAAACAAAAACCATGCAAATATATCTTTTAAAAAACATTCAGGTAGTAAACGAAGGAAAAACTGAGACAAAGGACGTTCTTATAAAAAACGGGCGTATAGAAAAAATAGACACCGGGATCAGCACCATTGAAAACGTAACAGAAATAAACGGCGAAGGAAAATTCTTATTGCCGGGAGTCATTGACGATCAGGTACATTTTCGTGAACCGGGCTTAACCCACAAAGCCAATATTTATACGGAAGCAAAAGCAGCTGTTGCCGGCGGTGTGACCAGCTTTATGGAAATGCCCAACACCGTGCCGCCCACGTTTACACTCAACCTGCTGGAAGATAAATATAATATAGCCGCTCAGACCTCTCTAGCTAATTATTCTTTTTATATAGGTACCAACAATACCAATGCGGCAGATGCTTTGTCGGCCAACGCTTTTAAAGACCGCATCTGCGGCATCAAAATGTTTATGGGCAGCAGCACGGGGAATTTACTGGTGGATAACCCGCTGGTGCTGGAAAAAATTTTCAATGAAAGCGAAATGCTGATCGCTACGCATTGTGAGGATGAAAAGATCATTAAAGCTAATATGCAAAAGGCCCTGGATTCGGGACGCGAGCTTACCGCTGCCGATCACCCTGTTATCAGGAATGAAGAGGCCTGCTTTGAATCTTCTTTTTACGCTGTTCAGCTGGCTAAAAAGCATAATGCAAGGCTGCATATCCTGCACATCAGCACAGAAAAAGAGTTGCAGCTCTTTTCCAACATGCTGCCCCTGAAGGAAAAAAGGATCACGGCAGAAGTTTGCGTGCATCACCTGCATTTTACTGCAGATGATTATGCGCAGCAGGGTAATTTTATAAAATGCAACCCGGCCGTTAAAGCAGCGCCTAATAAAGAAGCCTTATGGAAAGCCTTGCTGGATGATCGTTTAGATGTAATTGCCACCGACCATGCGCCCCACACTTTTGAAGAAAAAAACGAACCTTACCTGAAAGCACATGCCGGGCTGCCACTGGTACAGCATTCGCTGCCCCTTATGTTATACTATCACAGCCTGGAAAAGATATCGCTTGAAAAAATTGCAGAAAAAATGAGCCATGCAGTGGCTGACTGCTTCTCTGTTAAAGAAAGGGGTTATATACGCGAAGGCTATTTTGCAGATCTTGTAATTGTGGATACCCGGAAACCCTTTACTGTTAGTAAAGAAAATATTTTATATAAATGCGGATGGAGCCCGTTTGAAAAGGCTGGGGAGAATGGCAGCGCCTTCCATTTCCCGGCAAGTATTACCCATACTTTTGTAAACGGACATTTAGTTTATGGAAACGGGCTGTGGGATGAGTCTATAAAGGGAAAAAGGCTTTTGTTTGAGCGATAATGTGAAGATGACAGTTGATGGATGACAGTTGACAGATGAAAGCACAAGGCGGAAGGCTAAAAGCTGAAGGCATAGGAAATTTGAGTCAACAGAGAATAGATGATGAATATTACAAACCTGTAACCAGCATCCAGCATAATGTACGATATAAGATGTACGATGTACGACAGGTAACCAACAACCTGTAACCAGCATCCAGTATCCAATAACCTGTAACCAACAACTTATACCATGCAGATAGACGATATTTCTTTTAACGATATTTCCATATTTCACCAGGAAGAAAGCTACTCTATTTTCCATAAGCTCAACTTTACACGTACTGAAGGCGGCAAAGAGTGGCTCCGTCATTTCTTTTCTTCTCCTTTCAACGATGTCAAAAAAATAACCGGTACGCAAAACATCCTTAAAAAGCTGATCGTGCATGTGGATGAATGGCCCGAAGAGATATCCAACGGAACCGTGCTGGTAATGATCAAGTTCCTGGATTATGCTTTAGATACCATCGGAAATAACCCTTCGGCCGTGGATGCTTTTATGTACCGGCTGCTGCACAGCGCCGACTATTCGATGGCAAAATTTTCCATTAAACATTTTACTGATTTTTTCAGGGGGCTTAAAAAGATCGAGGGCATATTGAGCGGTGTAGACATGCCGGCTAATTTTAAAATCTATATAGATCGTATCAGCCATCTGCTCAGCCGTATTGAACCCTTCAGGCAAATGGCGGCAACAGGTCAGGAAGAGGCCCTCCCACTGCACAAGACTTTGTACTTTGCTGCCAATGTACGCGGCAATTATAAAATGGAAGTACAGGAGCTGATAGACATTTACAGCCGGCTGGATGCCTGGTATGCCATGGCTTTTGCTGTAAAGAAATACAGCCTGCATTTTCCCGTATTTTTAGAAAGCGACAGTCCCTTTATTGAAGCCAAAGGCTTATATCATTTGTTATTGCACAACCCTGTTCCTTACCATTTGCAAATGAGCCCGGAGCAGAACTTTCTTTTTTTAACCGGTGCTAACATGGCAGGTAAAAGTACACTGATCAAATCGGTTGGGGCTTGTGTGTTTTTAGCCCATATCGGCATGGGAGTACCGGCCACAGAAATGAAGCTGACCATGTTTGACGGCATTATCAGTAACATTAATGTTATGGATAATATTGCCAAAGGTGAAAGCTTTTTCTTTAACGAGGTACAGCGTATTAAAAATACCGTTCAGAAGATCAATGATGGCAAAAAATGGCTGGTGCTGATTGATGAGCTTTTTAAAGGTACTAATGTGGAGGATGCTATGCGCTGCTCTTTAACAGTAATTAAAGGCCTGGTAAAAGTGAAAACTTCGCTGTTTATCCTTTCTACCCATCTCTATGAAATAGGAGAAGAGCTGAAAGAGCTACCTACCATCGCCTTTAAACATTTTGAAACAACGGTTACAGACGATGCATTATCTTTCAGCTACCAGCTTAAAGAAGGTATCAGCAAAGACCGGCTGGGGTATCTCATTCTTAAAAGGGAAAAAGTAGTAGAGTTACTGGAACGATTACAATAACTACAGGGTATATATCTCTGTAAGCAGCGTCATTGCCGCATTTATGTTCGTATGAGACGGGTCCTGCACCAAGGTATAAAAGTTCTCATCAAAAAAACTCCGGAGCAACCAATAGTCTTCCCCGCTAAGAAGGCTGATGGCATGTCGGTATTTTAATGCAATAATAAAGCCGTAGGCTTTAGACAACTCGTTTAGCCTGCCGGCAATATCAGTATATTTTACCGCAGCATCTAAATGAATTACCGCAGCAGCAACCAAAGCTCTTTCCAGGTTAAAATAAATAGTACCGATGGACGTGCTTCCTACACGTAAATCCCCTGCATACACAGCCGCTTTTCCTCTCCTGAAACTTTCATATACACCAGCTCCGGGATTCAGCGAATTAGGCAGTGTGGAAAAACAGCCAGCTATGCTTAGCGGCCTGTCCTTAGGCACCGGTGCCGTTTCATAATTTTTATCAGGATCATAGTTTTCAGGAAACCCGGTGTAATCATAAGCCAGCTCCCAGGTCTTATTGGCAGCTGCGCTGTTTAGCTGGGCAAATACGTTTCTTAAAGCCATAGCGCCCAGCATGGCATTGGCCCAGACCTCATTATATGCTACGCCATCTTTACTAAAAAGTCTTTTAGCAGATACAGGGGTAGTTTGCATTTGCCAGCCAGCTATGCCATTGCTGCCGGCAACATTATAAAACCGGCTGTTTTCTACCACAGAATCGGCGTATGCTTTAACAGAATCTGCATCACCCGTTGCTGACAGCAGGGTTACACTGGTCATCCTGTTCAATGTGCTATCTTCATAAGCAAAATCAGGCACCATTATCTTTGTAAATGGCTTTCCATGATTGGCCCACAATGAATCAACAATAGCCTGGCTTAAAGCACCATCAACTGATGTTGCCAGGTAGTTCTGCATACCATGCATCATAATAACACGGGCTTTGGCAGAAGAATCGGTATTTTCATATTTAAAAACGGCGGGAACCGAATAAGGCTGGAAAAAGGGTTCGTTCTTAACGCAGGAAGCAACGCCCAGCGATAATAAAAAAACACTCAAAAGTCTAAAAAACAAATTCATTGTATTGTACTTGGGTAACGGAAAACGCTTCAAAAATACCGGTTTTTATTTAAAGAAATGAGCGTTCAGGGTATTCCCAGGGGGCTGACGTATAAACTTGCGAAATTTAGCCTCAAATGTAAGAATAAGGCACTAAGAGGGCATTGTTTAGCGCTATTTTTAATAAAAAGCATCTTCCTATCCTAATGCCGAACGCGATAGAATAAGAGCAAGGGGCAAGGACGCCTCCATACAATTACAAGACCTTTCAGCCGCACCGTCTAGCCCAAGCGCCGGGTACATAGGTTACACCCAGGCCCAAAGGCATGTCCCAACGAAAAAGCAGGTATTTTACCTGGCACTACTGTACCGGTCAAATTCCTTATTCATATCATTGATAAAATCAAGCACTTCTCCCCTTCCGTCGCCTTTAATGGCAGAGGTAATAAAATAAGGTGGTAAATCGGCCCAGTTCTCTTTTAATGTTTCTATAAATTGCTGAACATTATTGACAGTAGCTCCGGGTTTATTCTTATCAGCCTTTGTAAACACAATGGCAAAAGGCACCTGCCACTCCCCCAGTTGGTTAATAAATTCCAGGTCTATTTTCTGCGGTTCATGCCTGCTGTCTATGAGCACAAATAAATTGCCCAGGTTAGGACGTTTCAAAATATAATCCTCGATCATGGAAGTCCAGCTTTTACGCTGCTTTTGCGAAACTTTTGCATATCCATAACCCGGCAGATCTACAAGATACCAGCTTTTCCCGGCTTTGGCTTTAGCTCCGCTTTTAGCTATATCATTTATAATAAAATGATTGATCAGCTGTGTTTTTCCCGGCGCTGCCGATGTTTTAGCCAGCGCTTTCTTATTACACAGCATGTTTATTAAAGAAGACTTGCCCACATTGCTCCTGCCAATGAATGCATACTCAGCCTTATCTGCCGGGGGGCATTGTGTATACACGGCACTGCTTTTTACATACGATGCGGAAATGATTTGCATGGGAAAAGTAGAATATTAAATGTAAAATAATGCATATTGAATTTTAAATATACAGTTTCTGGATGCAGGATGCTGGTTACTGGTTTCAAGTTGCTGGTTCCTGGTCGCTGGATGCTAGTTGCTGGTTCATAGTTCATGGATCATGGTTTATAGCCATCCTTCCTGTCAACTTTTCAACCTTTAAACCTTCCTACTGTCAACTGTCCTCTCTCAACTAAAGCGAATGCCTCAACCTCAGGTAAAAAGGTATTTCCACCTGTTTTCTTACTCCGTCTAATATAAGCTGGGCTGCCTGCCTGCCCATTTCCTCAAAATCGGTAGAAATGGTAGTAATGCCCTGCAATATCAGCTTTTTAAGAGGCGTTTCATTATAACTTATCACCCCTATATCCTTACCCATCTTAAGCTTTGACTCCTTTATTTTTTCTATCAATGTTACCAGATCATCTTCCATCAGGCTGATATAGGCTGTGCTACTGTCTATTTTTTCTTTACTGATGTCATTTACCACATAGTCCGAAAAAGCATACTCATGACAGAACCGCTCAAAGCCTTTTGTTATTTCGTTAGGAAAATAAGTATGCTCTGGGACTATTATTTTCAGGTGCTCATATTTCTTCAAACTTTCGAGCGCTTTTTCCAGGGCACAATAAATATCTTTTTCAAAATTCTCATACACTGCGCTAAAATCGCCATCTACACCCGATACCAGCTTATCCAGCAGGATCAGCTTCTCCTTAGGTATGGTGTTCAAAATTTCATATGCATTCTCTCCGCTTTCTATAAAGTGCGTTACTATTACATAGTGCGAGTAATGCTTTCCGGCATTGGTAAGCAGGCGCTTAAAGAAATTAAAATCATTATTGTAAATGTAAAAATCAATAGCGGCATTATCGCCCAGGGTTTTAACAAAGGAGTCGTAAATAATTTTTTTATGGGCGCTTAACTTATTGAAAAGTAAAAACACCTTGATATCATTCTTAACATTGGTTGTTTTTACAAAATATCCCTTCCCCGGTACCGATCCCAGCACACCCAGTTTTTTCAGGTATTTATAAGACTTTTCGGCAGTATCTCTTGATATATCGAACTCAAAGCTCATTTCATTGATAGACGGCATTACCTCATCATTCCTGATCTTACCTACAGAAATTGCCTTTATTACCGATTGCGCCAATTGCAGGTACTTCGGCGTTGACGAAAGCTCGTCCAGCTCAATATTCTTAAAAAAATCCTTCATTAGCCTTCAATTAGAGTTCTAAGTTATGCAAATATAACCAGGGAGGGGTAAGAAGCGTATTTTCAAGAGGACGGATGAGAGATGACCGTTGACAGAGGACTGATGACAGATCAGGCAGATTCATGGCTTAGGCAAAAGGCTAAAAGCTGGAAGCAAAAAGCATATACAAGCCTGCATCCTGTAACCAGCAATCAGCATAATGTACGATGTAAGGTGTACGATGTACGGCAAATTCCAGATTTCAGGTTGCAAGCATTTCGATCATCAGGTCCAGACAACAGCAGCTACGAGTATAGAATTTCTATATCACATATTTGGTTAGGTTTAAAGCTTCAAAGTTTCGGCATCCAGTATACGGCATCCGTTCACGCATCTTCGATCTTCCGTCCTCCGACTTCCGACTTCCGGACTTTTCCGACTTCCTGACTCAAACCAGCATCCTGTAACCTGTAACTACTCAAATCATCTTTCCCCTTATCTTTGCGCCCATGCCGGCACAACCACACGATCATATTATACCATTCAGCGAATCTGATAAAACCAAGAAAGAGCAGGTTGCTGAAATGTTTGACAAAATTGCAGGAAAATACGATTTTATGAACCGTTTCCTGTCTGCAAGAACTGATGTAAGCTGGCGCAAAAAGGCGATCAACTACTTAAAAAAAGGCCAGCCACAGTATATACTGGACATTGCTACCGGAACCGGCGACATGGCTATCCGCGCCTGTAAAATGCTTAACCCCAAACAGGTTACCGGCGTTGACATCTCTGCACAAATGCTGGAAGAAGGTCGGAAAAAAATTGAGAAACTCGGCCTGAGCGGACAAATACAACTGGAAAAAGGGGATTCGGAAAACCTGCATTTTAACGACAACAGCTTTGACGCTGTTATGGCAGCTTTTGGCGTACGCAACTTTGAAAACCTGGAGAAAGGCCTGTCGGAAATGCTGCGCGTTATGAAGCCCGGCGGACAATTATGCATTATAGAATTTTCCAGACCTAAACCTGCTTTCATCAACAACCTATACCAGCTTTATATGAGCATTGTGGCGCCTCAAATTGCCAGGGCTTTTAAGCAAGACAAGCAGGCATATCAATACTTAAACAAATCTGCAAAGGCTTTTCCTGAAAGAAAAGATTTCACATCTATATTAGACAAAGTAGGCTTTAAGCATACGGGCTATAAAGCGCTCACCTTTGGGATGTGCTGCATTTACTCTGCTACGAAATAAGGTTTACTGTGCATCCTTCACACACCTGAAGCCTGTGTGCTCCAAACCCGTATCAGGGCTGCTTTTCATGCGGCGGGCCGCCCGGTAACCACTGCAATAACTATCGTTGCACAAGAAGCTGCCACCCCGGAGGCTTCGCTTTAAAGTGTAAGGTTCCTGTGGATCGTATGATTGATCAGGCCCCTGCGGATCTATTGTTTCCTTGTCTGCAAGCTGTTTATAATAATCGTGATTATATAAATCGCTGCACCACTCCCACACATTGCCTGCCATATCATAAAGCCCATATCCATTGGGAGCAAAAGACTTTACGGGTGCTAATGTAAAATAACCGTCCTTCTTTTCATTCAGGTAGGGAAACTTCCCTTCCCAGCTATTGGCTTTGGAAACTCCCTGGTTTATATGCTCGTTACCCCAGGGATAAATATTGTTGATTAGCCCCCCGCGTGCAGCAAACTCCCATTCGGCTTCTGTAGGCAAACGCTTGCCTGCCCACTTGCAATAGGCCTGTGCATCGTCCCAGCTAATATGCACTACAGGATAATGATCTTTCCCTTCTATGCTGCTACCTAGTCCGTGCGGATGTTTCCAACTGGCTCCCTTCACCCAGCTCCACCACTGGCTATTATCGTTCAGATTTACCGGGCCGTCCGATGGTTTAAACACCAGGGATGCAGCCTGCAATACACTGTCCGGCGGCTTTGGAGTACCCGGAGGAAGGGTCTTTTTCAGCTCTTCCCAATCGGGTTTACGTTCGGCTGTAGTAATATATCCCGTAGCCTCTGCAAATTTTTTAAACTGCGCATTGGTAACTTCTGTAATATCCATATAAAAAGGCGATACCCGTACCTTATGTTTCGGGTACTCATCTTCACTGGCCTGATCATTATCTGCCCCCATATCAAATACGCCACCGGGAATAAGCACCATCCCTGCAACAGAAGTATCACCGCTAAAAGCTACTCCGGACGAATCTGTTGATCCAAAACGGGAAGGTACCTTCATACAGGAATGTGTGGAATCTGCAGATTGTTGCGCAGGATCACTGCCACTATTTTTACAAGACCCTAATAAAACACTTATAACCGAATAAAACAGGATTTTCTTTACCAATATCATCCGGTAAAAATACCTGTTTATTGCTTACAATCACTCAATCGACAGATGAAGACCTCATTTTGCTCTTCACAGATTGTACAGGAGTTCTTTCTGCACCATTTATTGAACTAATCCCAACTGCTGGTATAGCTGCATAAACCTGCTATCTGCAGGATAATATTTACGAAGTGTTTGAGCATAAGGGATTGCCTGCTGCGGCTTATTTTGCTGCAGGTACAGTACGCAAAGCGCGAAGTTAATATCTGCATCGGTGGGAGCTAAAGCCAAAGCCTGCTGATAGCGCTTTGCAGCCTCATCGTGTTGCAGACGCTGTTGCAGCAGCACACCGTAATTATAATAAACACGCGGATTGGGCGAATTTAATGCAACAGCCTGCTTCAGACATTTCTCTGTTTGCTCCATGTTGCCCATTTCATTGTAAAGCAGGGCCATATTAAAATAGATCCTGTCATTTTTGGCATCTGTTCTCAAGGCATCCTGCAATACGTTGAGAGCATCGCTATTCCTTCCTATTATATTATACAACGTTGCAAGGTTTAAACGGGCATAGTTCATGGCTGTATCCTTTTGCAGGCCGCGCAGGTAAAAGTTTTCTGCTTTTTCATAGTTCCTCAGCTTCATAAAATAAT
Organism: Niabella sp.; assembly: GCA_049841335.1. Classification (GTDB taxonomy): domain Bacteria; phylum Bacteroidota; class Bacteroidia; order Chitinophagales; family Chitinophagaceae; genus Niabella. The sequence continues at coordinate 14,129 of JASGDI010000240.1, forward strand.
CAGCAGCCATCACATTGCCCGATGCGAAATCGGTTTGATACATGATGTAATCATTCAGCTCTGCCGAGGCTTTGGAATAAGCAGGGCCATAGTCCTGCTGCATTTGACCGCCATCAACCGTAATTAAGGCATTGGTTGCAGCCACCCGAACGGCTCTTACTTTATCGCTTAGCAACGGTATAACACTGCCCCGCCATTTATTAGGATCAAAACTCACCAGCCCCGTTACGGCACGATACCGTACCTGGGCATCTTTATGATCCAGTTCATTTAATAATACCTGCAGACTGACATCATTGTTTATACCTGCCATATAATGCACGGCCGTAGCCTGTATGATCGCGGGTGCAGCTGAATCCTTTATTAATTTAATCAAATGCGCCTGCGCCTGCCCGTCCAGCCTGCTTCCCGGAACCAGGTCTTCTGCAAAATGATACTTACGCTCAGGGCCATACCACTGAACAACAGCACGTACTGCCCAGTCGGCTGTTTTATCTTTATGACAATCATTGCATGCATTGGGAGTGCCATTCTTTACTGATAAATCAGGACGCGGCACCCTGAAAATATGATCATGCCTTAAATCATTACCCATATAATACTTGGAAGGCATGTGGCAGTTCTTACAGGCAGCGCCATCGGTATTTACCGCATGAAAGGTATGGGAGGGCACATCATACTTTTCCTTCTGATGGCATTGATTACAAACCCCGTTCCCGGCTATCAGCAATTTACCGCTGTGCGGATTATGACAGTTGCTGCACTTTACACCGTATTTGTACATTTCGCTTTGTAAAAAGGATGCATAAGTATAATCCTCATCATCTACCTGGCCATCGGCATGGTAATATTCTGTACTGGGAATTTCAGGAATGAAGTTGTCCATGATCTCCCCGGATTGTATCATATGGGCGCTGATATTTCCCTTCCTTGCATGACAGGGAAAGCAGGCCTGTATCTCTGCCTGCTGGGAACTATACCTGGCCAGCAGCATGTACGACCCGTTATTGCTTTTCTTTTTGGGGTCGTAGTCTTTACTGTTCACAAAGTCAATATGCGCCTTGGCCGGGCCATGGCAGCTTTCACAGCTGACGGTTAAATTACTGAATGTAGTTTTATAGCTGTCGGTTTCAAAGTCGTAGTTCTTTTGTAGGTTAGTGCTGTGGCATTCGGCGCACATCGTGTTCCAGTTCTGGGCATTACCTGTCCAGTGTAGCCAGTCGCCTGCAGCAATCTTCTGACCTGCGTACTGGTGGAACCACTTATTGAGTCGGCTATCCCAGCTTTGGCGGGTAACCTGCATCCGCCCCCTGTCAAACTCTACAAGGTATTGCTGTAACGGGTAATAACCAAATGCATATTTGATCTCATAGTCGTGGTTTTTACCATCTTCCCCCTGGGTATTGATATAGAACTTGCCTTCTTTTTTAAAGAACCTGGATGTAATGCCATCAGCGGTGTAGGTGCTGTTATTAAAATCACCTAACACTGTAGAGTCGTTAGCCACTTGCATCGCTTTAAAATGATCTGAGATGCCCCACTCCCGGTGCTCTTTTGCATGACAACTGATGCAGGCCTGGTCTCCCACATATTCATTATTGGGAACAGCTGCCTGTTTTTCTTTCGCCGGTTGAGTGCAGCGCACACTTATCAGCCCGGCTATTACAAACAAGCTAACAGAAAGAACAACATACAAGTAAACGGGCCTTATGGATCCAGTACCAATCATTAGCCTGCAAATGTAGTTATATGATCCTTTATATCAGTACAATAGCTATATATATGACGACAATCAACTAATGTTATGATAATTGTAAGTTGTTGTATTAATAGCTGAAAGCCAAAAGCTGGAGGCTAGAAGCAAAAGGTACACACACTGTGCATGCTTAAAACCAGCATCCAGTGACCAGTATCCAGCATAATGTGAGGTGTATGATATAAGGGCGTACGATGTACGACAAGTAGCCAGTATCCAGAACAAGTAATCAGTAACATTATAACTACCGAAATATCGAACCTGTAATTTAATTTATTACCATTCTATTATACTATATTATCACAACAATGCTTGCCATAAGTTGCTCACTCTATATTTCCCTTCATTTTATTTTCCACAAAACACAGATAAACATTGCCTTTCAGAAAAAATACCTAAATTTAGATGCGTAGTTTACACTCTAACTATCATAACAAAATCGTACATATCAATTTTTTAAAAAATAATCAATGAAGCCTCATTTTCACAGGGTACCTGTGCCTGTTCAGAACTCTTTTTCTGTAAGACATGATCAGATCAATGCCTTTGGGAAATTGCTGCATTATCATCCCGAATTAGAGCTGCACTATATAATACGTGGTGAGGGTATTCGTATCATCGGAGATAATGTTTCCCACATTAATGCTGGCGAGATTATATTGCTGGGCGAGAACCTTCCTCATGCCTGGCGTGAAAAGGAAATAGATGAGCCCTTACCGGATAAAGCCTTCCAGATTGAGGCCATTGTAATACAGTTCACACCTTCCTGCCTGGGAAAAGGATTCTTTCATCTGCCAGAGGCCTATCTTATACCCAGGTTATTTGAGCTCGCCAAAAAAGGCCTTCTTATAAATGGCAGTACCGCAGAAAGAGTAAAGGCCTTAATGAGATCAATCATTCATTGTAGCAAATTTGAAAAAATAATAACGTTGCTCAACATATTGCAGGTAATCAGTGAATCAGAAGAAATAACCTCTATAGCTAAGGCATACGCTTATTATAAGGCCGATGAATCTGAAACCGACAGGTTAAATACAATAATTGCTTATACACTTTCCAACTATAATAAGGAAATTAAACTGGAAGAAGTAGCGGCTTTGTGTAACTTCAGTGTAACTTCTTTTTGCCGGTACTTTAAAGGGCTTACACAAAAAACGTACTTTGATTTTCTAACAGAGGTGCGCATCAGTAATGCATGCAGGATGATCATAGACGACAAGTTCTCCCTATCATATATTTGTTCTGAGTGCGGGTTTAACAATGTTTCCAACTTTTACAGGCATTTTAAAAGAATTATGCTGATGACTCCTTTAGAATACAAACGGGAATATAAAAAGCAATATGCAGCATAAGCTATTATTTATATATAATTGCTGCAGGAAATATATATTATTAAGACCTAAAAGAAATCTTTCGTTTCTTTTTATCATTTCCTCTCTTTTCGCCTTCTCACAAAACGAGGTGAATTATATAAGAGAAGTCTCCCGTACTTTTAAAGGAACCATTGACGGAGCGCCCATAACTATATTCCTGCAGGATAAAGAAATAATTGACTGCAATCTTCATGACAGGTTTATTGAAGGATGGTATTACTACAACAAATATAAAATCAAGATACCTCTGAACGGCTATTCACATCATTGCGATATGAGGCTCTACTATTTTGGAGCAAACCACAAAAAAGATGCTGAAAAAGCAGCCGGAAACGCATCCCCATCAACTATTGACAGCGTCTATTCAAATGCTGATTATGCAGAAACGCTGATCTTTGACAGGTGCCATTATACAAGTAAAAAAGCAACTCACTGGAAAGGTGAGTTTAAAACGAAAACCAAAACCGCTGAAATTTTAATTAATGCCGATAATATTTCTATTGGGCGGGAATATGAATATTTTAAGCTGCCTGACTCTAAAATTATTGATTTAAGAAAAATATTTCCCGGATATGGCGGTAACAAATTTTTCAGTTTAACTGAAAACAGGAAAGAAAACCGGGTGATCTTTTATTTTGAAAGCATATCAAACCATAATGCCTGCGGAAGGTGCGGGGCCAGCGAAGGAGAAAAAGGGTACCGGGTCATATACTTTGATAAAAACTGGGGCATAAAAAAGACAAGCGAATATTTAACAGAAAGCTGTCTGGAAAATATCTATGACACAGAGATCATAAAGAAAACAAAAAACTTAACAACATACGCGATTAAGGATATCGAAGGCAACCTCAGGTATCATTTAGTTGTTGATAAACTGAATGCTGAAATTAAAAAAGCAAAATAAAAAATCGGTTATCCGTTATGCAGACTGGTAAAAACAACCAATTGTACAATCACCAGCTATCGGTCCGAAATGGCAATGCTGCAATACCGTAACTATTATACAAATTGCCATAAGCGTAGTTTTTAAAGCAATACCTGACTGCAACAGGTTGTGGAACATTTGCATTCCATACTGCAACTTCACCATTTTTGCTCCCTTTGATTATCTCTGCATTGGCAGCATAAAATTTTTTATCGCTGCCAGCTATCTCAAACCCTTTTAACCCCATACCGTAATCAGACAAGCCAAAACCGGGATCTGACATAGCAATGATCATTTTTTTATTCTCTGCCCTTGAACTAACCAACTTCGGAGCCACCCCATTTATAGCTTTTATTCCGTAGGTGCCGGACAAAGCCAGAAAAGCCAGCCTTTTTGCCACTGTACGTTTCTCAGGAGGATGGATCGTAGTTTCAGCCCCTATATCAACTGTTGAAACAATAGCCGAGCCCGGTATTTTATCAAGGCATTTTTCCTGTATTTCCCGGAACCTGGCCACTTCTGTTCCGTCTGCACGCCACCCCATATTAGTATAACCCCAGGGAGCAAGCTGTACATAATAAAATGGAAAATCATGATCAAATAACTTCCGCCAGTCGGCCACCATTGCCGGGAACAGGGTCCCATATGCTTCCGGTTTTTCCACGTTGGCTTCTCCCTGGTAAAAAAGTGCACCTTTGATCACATACCTGGCAAGAGGAAACAGCATACCATTATATAACAGCGTTGGAGCTGTATTGGCACGCATATAATTTAAGGATTCATCTTTTACAACTACCTGCTGAAACGGGGAGAGCGCCTGCTCACTCATCCAGGCTTCCACTTTAGAACCACCCCAATAACAACCGATTAATCCAACCGGCACTTTTAAAGTCTTACTGATTATTTTTCCAAAATTAAAACCAACGGTACTAAAAGTTTCTACAGACTGAGGCGTAACCGTTTTCCAGCTACCCTTACTTTCTGCCTTGGGTGTAACGCTGAACGTTCTCGGTATAGAGAAAAACCTGATGTAAGGATAATCGGCATCCAGGGTCTCTTCCGCAGCATTATACAAGGGCTGATTGGCAAAGCCACGGGGGCTCATTTCCATGTTTGATTGTCCTCCACATAACCACACTTCACCTAATAGTACGTTCTTAATAATTATTTCTTTACCATCTCTGATCTTTATATCGTAGGTATTAAAGCTACCGGCTATTGTTTGCACCAACACTTCCCAATTGCCAGAGTGATCGGCAAAAACACTGTACCGTTTTTTATCCCATCCTGTTTGAATTTTTACCCTGGCTTTCGGATCGGCCTTTCCCCATAAACGCACAGTAGCATTCTGTTGCAGCACCATGTTGTCATTAATTAGTGACGGTAGCCGAACAGCACTAAATGCAGTATGGCAAACCAGCAGTAAAAAAAGGATACTATACTTCATCTGATTTTTCATAAATAAGACTTACCGCATCATTAAGGACTCAATTTCTTCACTTAACTTTCCCGGAGGCATTTTCATTACATAATAAAAATGCCTGCCATCCGGTATATTAATCCATCCGTTCTTCCCGTTTTCCAGCATAACCATCCTGCCTGCTACTAAATCAAAATACCGGTTGCTACCTCTTACGCCTGCTAACACTGCTGTTTGGTCCCAGCTCATCCGTCCCAAAGAATCCATCGGTGCCATTGGTATACACAGGGAAAAAACATCCTTAACCGGGCTGTTTTTTAATTGAGCATTCCCGGCTACTTTCAACCCGGTTCTTATTTCATTGCCTATTTCCCAACCACTAAAATAAATTTGAGTTGGCCAGCGGTTAATAACCTCAGTGGCGGATAACGCATCTTTATAAACATTATATTCCCTGCCAACCGGAAATCTGCCGGCCATCGAAACCAGCTTCTTTACTTTCTTTTTAACCAGTTCTGTCCCTGTCATTGGACTTATCTTATCTGCCGGGGACCTCAATAGATCTGACAAATTGGTTAAAAAGCCGATTGCTATGATGGTAATACTTGAATCATCAGCTTTAGCAAGAAGCTCCCTGTACAATTGGATAGCGTCCGGCAATTCATCGTTGGAATTGTAACGATGCGGATAGCGCTTCATTAATAGCTGAGGCCATTTTTGCGGAGCTCCCATACTTACTGCAAGCAACCTGGGGACTCCAACCGGGATATCGGGCCGCTTAAAATAAGTATTCAGCAATTCGATAGTAGGACCAGTCAGATAATGGTGATTACATGACATCGTAGCGAGTATTTCTGCTTCGCCTTTATCTGCCAGGGAATGTAAAACTGCTATTGCCCCAACATCATCATAATCTGGGCCCATGTCTGTATCAAGTATTACTTTAACAGGTCCCTGGGTATTGCCTTTCAAGAAAAGGCCTCCCATAAAGAAAAGCAAAACCAGGTAATCCTTTGCGATTCTTTTCCCATTCATATTTTTTCCAATTTAGCAGGATCAACAATTACAAACTTTATTTTTTGCCTGTTCCAGGTATAAGAGATGTATACCAGGCCATCTTTGCCCCGGATAATTGCAGGATAAGAAAACTCCCCGTTCTCGCTTTCAAGGGTAACCACGTTTTTCCAGCTTATGCCATCTTTGCTTATGGCAAGATTCAAAGGTGAGCGCCTGCCACCCCACTGGTTTCCTGTTTTTCCTACATGATTATAGATCAGCAGTTGCGTTCCGTTGCTTAGCGTAACAGCATCCGTTCCGGAATTAGGGTTGGGTAAAACCTCTTTTTCTAACTCTGACCATGATACACCGTTATCATCGGACCAGCTGTTTACTACACCGTCATCTTTACTCCTGGCCAGCAACTGCAGCCGACCTCCTTTATGAAATAGCACACTTGGCTGAATGGCATTAACAGCCGATGCCGTATCAATTTTTTCCGTTATGCTCCATGTTTTGCCCCAATCCTTAGTCATCTCAAAATGCATACGCCACCCATTGCCGGAAGTTACTTCGGTGCTTGATGGGCATAACAATGTACCATCCTTTAATAAAACAGGCTTATTTTTTATAGGACCCAGGATATCTTCCGGAAGCCGCTGCGGCGCAGACCAGGTTTTACCATGATCCTTTGAGGTAATCAGCTCGCCCCACCATGTTTGCGGGCTTGGTCCCACTTTATAAAAGAGTAACAATGCACCGCCCGGAACCTGGTATAAAACCGGGTTCCAGCAGGGGTATCGTTTTTTGGAATGCTGTATCCCGTTAGCCACAGATACCGGTGCTGTCCAACGGTTATTGACCCTTCTTTGCACCCATATTTCCACATCAGGGTTCTGCTCTTTAGTTCCCCCGAAATAAGCAACCACCAGGCCTGCAGGCGTGTACTCTATCGTTGAAGCGTGGCATTCCTTAAATGGAGCTTTATCAAATGTAAATTCCTGCTTCAGCACTGCTTTTTGCTGGGCTTGCGCTAAAGAAGTAAAGAAAAATAAAATAATGACTGTTGTAAACTTCATAAATATTTGATTTTAATAGCCAGGATTTTGCTCCAGCTTAACAGAGAAATTGGCATCTATAGCTCCCTGGGGAATAGGGTATAAATTATGCTTTTCAGAAACACTGTTCCTGGTTTCAGGTTTCATATTATATTTCTTCACCCTTTCTACTAACATACCCATCCTGCACAAGGTACGTTTCCTGGGCTCTTCTGCCATTAACTCGCGTCCCCGCTCATCCAGGATATAGTCTAAAGTGACATCTGCCGGCAGCACTGGCTTAGCATGAGCCCGCTCCCGCACTACATTAATGCTTGCAGCAGCATTTGCTTTATCACCCTTTCTCAGATAAGCTTCTGCCCGCAATAAATAAGTTTCAGCCAGGCGGTATATGATCATGTCCTTTCCGCTTCTTCCATTATTAACATCGTTTTGCCATGCCTTGCCTTCCACTTTTCTTACATAAGGGTAAAGCCGCTGCATAGTGTCCAATGGCGTTGTCCTGGGCTCAACTTTTCTGCCAAAATATGTTGAAGCTGGATTATTGTACCAGAACTCTCTTTTTAGATTGTACTTCGAGTTCCTGATATCGTTATCCCAATCACTTAACCACAGATCATACAGGAAATAAGGATTAGGGCGCATTACAGCTACCCCACGCAGCAGGGTATCTTTATTTAATGAAAAACCTAATCTTCCAGCCGGATCGGTAAACTGCACCATAAAAGGCATCCATCCCCTGGGCTGGTGATTGCCATTCAAACTTCCACCACCACCGGGAGTGAACTCTTCAAACTGCCAAACCCAGATAGATTCCATATTACCGGTGCTCCTGTTTTGGTTTCCCTGGATAAACAGGTCTGAAAACACATCACCCGGTTTATCTTTATCTATACCAAACCTTTCTGTCATAAGACGATAAGTACCCGAGTTAATTACCCTGTTTGCCGCTTCAATAGCCTTATCATATTCGCCAAGACTTATGTAAGCCTCAGCCAGCAAATGATCAGCAGCGCCTTTTACTATACGCCCCTCTTTATTTTTGGCAACTGTTACCGGCAGCCATTTTGAGGCAAATTCCAGGTCTTCTGCAATCAGTTTATAAGCATCTTTACGCGGTGACCTTACAAAATCTGTTTTAGGCTCTTTATAAAACCTGTCCATGATACAAATATCACCATAAAGATTGGCCAGTATATTATGACCATAAGCCCTGAAGAACTTTGCTTCCGCTATTACTGCATTTTTTTGCGCCTCCGATGCAAAAGCCGATGCATTTTCGGGTTTGGACGCCTCCTCAATGATGAGGTTCGCAAAAGGCAATATAGAAGTATAGCACCAGTTATAGGTCCTGGAAGCTGCGGCGGTAGCAGGAGTCAGGTAAGTTTCGTAATTTACAAATTGGGTTACTGCCAGCTGGCCCGTAGTGCAGAGGTCCGTTCCGGTAAACATATCGAAATAACGATACACATCATCTCCTGTCAGCTCATCCCTTGTGTAGTAATGCAAAGAGGTAATTAAATTTTCGTATCCGGTAAAGTCCGTTAAAACATTTTCAGGGCTCAGGTTGGACAACGGCTTTTCTTTCAAAAAAGCATCTTTATTACACGAGAAGAGTAATAAACATCCTATACAGATAATAATATAACTTTTCATATTAATCAGTTTAACTCGTTTATTTTTAAAATCCAAGATTAAGGCCAACAGATACGGTTCGCGGCATGGGATATAAGCTGGTTCTCGCAGTTTCTCCGCTTTCAGGGTCTGCCCCTATCCATTTAGTAAAAGTGTGCAGGTTTTTACCGGCCACGATCAATTTCATATTTGATATTTTAAACCGGTCCAAAATGGCTTTAGGAAAATTATAGGCAAGAGCCACATCCTGTATTCTTACAAAATCCCTGCTCAGGTAGTAATTGTGGCCGTACTTGTTTTCATGAAAAAGAGAAGGGCGTGTCTGCGATTTATTTTCAGGTGTCCACCAGCCATAGTCTATAAAATTCAGCGAACGCTCTACCGGCCCTCTTCCTATTAATCCAAAATCAGAGATCCAGCCTTGCATAGCATTTAAAAACACCGATAGCGTAAGCCCTTTATAAGCAAATTCATTCAATAAGCCCCATCGTACTTTTGGCTGCTGGCCTTGTCCGATGATGGTTCTGTCATCAGCGGTAATAGAGCCGTCTCCGTTCACATCCTTAATCCTCACATAACCCGGTTTATATCCTGCCGGAATATCCGTATCCCCTTCCTGGTATATGCCGTCAAAAACATAATCAAAGTAGGAGTAAATGGGCTGACCAATGAACCACTTATTCCCTATATCATCATCCTCCTTTCCATCTCCATTTGTATCTGAGCCATACAGGTGTACAATCCTGTTCTTATTACTTGAAAATGTAAATGACGACCGCCATTCAAAACTTTTAGAGCGTATATTGGTTGTATTCAGCGTTATTTCTATCCCGCTGTTATCTACCTGACCCAGGTTCGTCCACACACTGGTAAAACCTGTCATCCTGGGCAGATCTCTTGTTACCAGCAGGTCTTTTGTTTTCATATAATAATATTCAACAGTACCTCCAACCCTACCATTAAGTAATTCGAAATCAAGGCCGATATTAGTGCTGTAGGTAGTTTCCCATTTCAAATTGCTATTCGACATATTGCTTGGGTAGTACGCCAGGCTGGTGGTCCCGCCATCACCAAAAACATACCGCTGTGTTCCTATCCGGCTCAGAGATTGATAAGCGCTTATCGCCTGGTTGCCTACCGCGCCATAGGAAGCTCTTAATTTCAACAGGTTAACAAACGGGCTGTTCTTTATAAAACGCTCTTCAGAAACGATCCAGCTTAGTGCTGCGGAAGGCAATGTAGCATACTTATGATTTTCTGAAAATACGGAGCTGCCATCCCTGCGGATCGTAAACGTAGCTAAATAGCGCCCCAGTAACCGGTAATTTAACCGTCCCATATACGATACCCCCTGAATCCTGGCTGCCGAAGAGGATACGGTCTGTGTTTCACCCAAACCCAGGTTATTCCAGCCTAAAACATCTGTAGACATTAATGAAGCATTAGCACCTGTAGCTTCTGAGAACTGGGAGTTCCTGGAATATAGCAATGTTACATCTACGTGATTGGCTGCATTGATTTGTTTATTATAATTTAAAATATTTTCAATCATCCAATCATAATAATTAGTCAACGACTTGCTGGCCGATTTAGTATTATTAGCCAGGCTGGTATCCTGCCGAACGGCATTGTAGGCATTAATCCATCTCACATTGGGACTGGCATTAATGCGGTATGACAGCCCTTTTAAAAAGGGCGCCTGCAGCACACCATAGAAATTAGCAAACAAATTATTCTGGACCTGTTGGTTAGACCTGAAATAAGGATTATACATAGGATTACCTGCTACATTTTCTCCGTCTACAACAAACTGTCGCGGAGAACCGTCCTCTTTATAAATGGTAGCATAGGGGCTTAACTGGTAAAAAAAGTCCAGGTTAGGCAATACGCCCGAGAAATCCCTTCTTCCATACATGGTATTGGTACCGGCTGTAAGCCAATTGGTAATTTTATTTTCAAGATTGATCCGGAAAGTAGTGCGCTTCTGGCGATCATTTAAAATAATTCCCTTTTCATCGGCAAATGAAGCAGATACAAAATAATGGGTCCTTTGGGTTTTGCCGGCCATATTGATATCAATTGACCGGATGCCCGCATCCTTTTGGGTAGCGACATCGTAGGGATCTACTGTTCTGCCTGCCAGGTAGTTCTCGGCCTCATTGGGAGCCATATAGCTGGCAACCTTTTCAGGATCTGCTTCCTGTCCCAGTTCCCTCCTTGCATCTAATATTTTCTGAACATACCGTTCGGGGCTCAGCAATTTAATCTTGTACCCGGGAGAAGATGTGCTGGTAAAAGTATTGACATTAATGGTAGGCTTTTCTGAAACACCTTTCCGTGATGTAATTAATATAACACCGTTTGCGGCTCTCGATCCATAAATGGCGGAGGCGCTCGCATCTTTCAGAATCTCTAGCGACTCTATATCATTCGGGTTAACATCTGACAATACGCCATTATAAATAATCCCGTCTACCACAATAAGCGGATTGTTACCTGCGCTCAGCGACCTGGGCCCCCGGATCAATATCGTTCCATTTTGTCCCGGCCGGCCGTTGTCGGTAAACTGAACACCGGCCACTCTTCCCCGAAGAGATTGGGTAATGCTTGTATTAGGTATATCCTTTACAATCTCGGCTTTTGTGACGGCACCCGTAACAAACTTCCTTGATTGCTTTCCATACCCTATTACCACCACCTCATCCAGCTTTGTATCAACCGGAAGCAGGGTAACGTCCATTACACCGCTGGTCATGACCGGCAGCCTTTTTTCCTGGTAACCCGCTGCTGAAAAGATCAGCGTATCTGTGCGCGGCACGCTGATTGAGTAAGAACCATTGTTATCTGCAACAGCCGAAACGGCCGCTTCTTTTGCCGTAACTGTGGCCCTGGCCAGTGCTTCTCCCAAATGATTGGTAACAGTACCTTTTAAGGGTATCACATCTGTTTGAGCATAAGCGCCTGCTCCATTCAAAATCAATACCAGGAGCATCAATAGATAAGTTTTTTTCATCTGCATATTTTTTATTTTTTTACAACCACAACCGTTTTAGATATTTTTGATGTACCATCCGTATCCACCTGTACAATTCTCAGGTATAGCTTTGCATTATCTGCCGTATCCAGCTCATTATTTTTTTTGCAGGAAAAATAAACAAAGCACCATACAAAAAGAACAGACAAAGGCACCAGTACCTTTCTTCGTTTGAATATAAAACCCGCAGCCAGGACAAAACCAAACAGGGAAAGAGACAACGCGGGAACATTGTTAAGCGGGAGGGCAAACTCATAATCCAGCCTGGTATCTGAAAAACCATTTTCTGCTTTACTATTTACCCTTCCCACCTTTATAAAATGCTGACCATCTTTTGAGAGCTCAATATCATAGTAAGCGCAGTTTTGCTCCGTCAAAGTTTCCCAGCGAACATTCACCCGGTCCTGAGATACATCAGCCATCAGGCTTCCAAACTCCACCGGCAAACTAGCACTGGAAGGCTGATAAGCGCCTGTAAGATCGTACGACAGATAATCTAAGTAAGCATCTGTTACAGCGCCTGCATTGGACTTACCAAACAATAACTGTACGCTGGCATTATTAGGACTTCTGCTTATTGTTGTTACAAATGCTCCATCAATAAAAAGATACATTACGTTCTCATTTCTTTTTACAGCGAGCCGGTAAGTATGATAAGATGTGCCATCAAGCGCATATAAATCTTTAGCAGGTGTAGAATTAAAATACACTTTATCAGTTGTTACACAAACCAAGGGGGCTGCGGTAACTCCATCCCTGAGATAAATGTCGATACCCCTGCCGTTGTTAGCAACCACTTTCAGCCTAAACTCTACTGTAAAATCTCCTGTTGGATTAAAAACAGCTGAGCTGGTTGGCGTAGCCTGAAAAGAATAAGACTCTCCGGCGGCGCAGTTTATCCTGATCTCGCCTTCCGGCGTTAATGTAGCAGAACTGGCTTTGGTTATTGCCCCGGCTATCCAGCCGGCATCTAAAGGGAACATGGTTCCATCAAGCTGTGGAGAAAGAGAGAGATCCTTTTGAGGCATGGGCGTTTGGGTGTTCAGATCATTTAAGTTGACCCTGAAAACTTCCATCTTTTCCTTCATCCGGGAAGCAATAACATATAAGAAACCATTGTGAATAATTGAATATGGGTATCCAAACTGGCCATCTTTATATCTTCCTGCAGTATATTTTTTAGCATAATAATCTGCAGCGATAATGTAGTTCTGATTATAATTAAAGCCGTCGTCGGAAAGAGATAATACAAGCGGGGTCCTCGTTCCCATAGAAACAGTATCGGGCGTTCCTATGTAATAATATTTACCGTTCGGCAATCGCCCCAAATAAGACTTGCTATTGTTGTCAGTAAATGCTGTTCTTTTAGGCACTCCCCAGTTTACACCATCCTTGCTTGACTCCTGCCACAACAGTTGCTTACCCACATCTCTGAATACAGTGTATATACTGTCATTGATCTCAACAATAGCGCCTTCTACCAGATTTGCAGATTCGCCCGGATTATATGCAGAGATCCCGGATTTTGTCCAGCCCGACAAACCTGTTACATCACTTGTATAATAAAAATCCCTGTTCCCTGTCAAAATCAGCTTGCCATTTGAAAGTAGGATTGGCCTGTGGGACGGAAAGATGGGTATACCTAAATTAACTTCGGATGACCAGGAAATACCATCGGTTGTATATTTAGCCAGTAAGACCCTGTTGGGCCTTGATAAATCAGCCGCATTATCATTCCTGGTGTAATACACTACCATCAGATCTTCATTGGCAACATATATTCCTCCAGGAGTTAACACATAGTCCACAGTAGTGGAAGCAAGCGGAACGGGCGTTGTCCAGGTAGTAAAACCGGAAGATTCAGAAAGAACTATACGCTGCTCCCCCTCGTCTTCTCCAATCCTTCCATTAGCGAAAATGGCATAAAATTTCCCCTTAAAAAATGCTATGGATGGAGCATGTGCAAATTGCCAGTCGCCTGGAGCGGGATCATAAATGGTTGCTCTTTCTACATTAAGCCTTGTAGCGTTATAGGCAAATAAATTAAAATTATTCTCAAATAACTGAGCGTAGGATACATGAATAAGGAGCAGAAAGAATATCGTAAATATCTTCTTCATATTTTAATTTTTTAATAATTAGAGAGAGTAGGGTTAATTCCCTGCCATAATAATGAGGGCAATGCCAACCATGAATAGCAAGAACATCAGCGCAAGCTTGCCGTTTACATTGGTCTTGCTGTCTTTAAATTCCTTCCATATAAAAACACCCCAGAGCGCGGCTACCATTGTGGCGCCCTGGCCTAATCCATAAGAAATGGCAGCGCCTGCTTTTCCGGCAGCTATTAAATTGAGCGAATTACCTAATCCCCAGATCATACCGCCCAAAATACCGGTGAGATGGGTAGAGAAATTCCCTTTGAAATAATCCTTATAGGAAACCGGGGCGCCCGTAAAAGGCTTTTTCATGAGCAATGTGTTAAAAACAAAATTGCTCACGAATATCCCTGTTGAAAAAATGAATACTGCTGTGTACGGGGTCATTTTTCCGGCCTCAGGAGACTGAAAATTATCCAGGTCCATAGAAGCCGCTATAAACCGGTAGAAGAAAGCCATCAGCACCCCGGCAACCATCGAAATCACAATACCTTTTACAGAGCTTTTTTGACCTTCGCTTTTCGATTTATAGGCCATAGCATTTAATACTATAGCTATAACAATAAGCGCTACCCCGAGGAACAAAAACAAAGGATCGCCCTTTTGCGAGCCGATATAGTTCACAACAACCCCCAATACCAATGCTATGCCCACACCAACAGGAAAGGCAACCGACATGCCTGCAATAGCTATAGCTGCAGACAGTAATATATTGGAAGCATTGAACACAATGCCACCTATAAATGCGCTAAGCATATTATTGCCATCAGCCTGCTTCAAATCAGTCAAAAAACTTCTGCCTTCATTTCCGATGCTGCCTAAAGTGAAAGCCGCAATCAGTGAGAACAGCAGTACTCCAACAACATAGTCCCAGTAAAACAATTCATACCGCCAGGACCTGGCAGCCAGTTTTTGTGTATTACCCCATGAGCCCCAGCATAGCATAGTGATAAAACAAAATATTACGGCAAGCGCATAACTATCTACAATAAACATGGCAATGCAATTTTATAATTTGTATTTTTTGAAAAAGCGTTTATACTAACGCCGGAAGCTCGTTCCGGTAAGGCACAGATTTTTGGGCCCCACGTTTTGTTACAGAAACAGCAGATGCATGGCAGGCAAATGTTACTGCATCAACAAGGTCCATCCCTTCGCTTAACCCTACCACTAACGCACCGTTGAACACATCGCCTGCTGCTGTAGTATCAACCGCTTTTACAGCAGGGGCTTTAATATGCGTAAACGTGTGGCCATCATAAAGCAAAGCACCTTCCCTTCCCATAGTAATGATGACAACTGCAACACCTTTACCAGCTAATGCCCTGGCAGCTCTCCTGGCGCTAACAGGATCTGTAACCTCTATACCGGTCAGCACAGTAGCCTCTTTCTCATTAGGCGTGATAATAGAAATCATTTTATACAGTTCATCCGGAAGCGTTGCAGCAGGAGCAGGGTTGAGCACGATGGGCACTTTGTTTTCAAAAGCGATTTTTGCGGCGTATGTAACCGTATCCAGGGGAATCTCCAGTTGCATCAATGCATATCCCGCAGCCGAGATTGCTTCACGGGCCTCTTCAATTTGCAGCTCATTTAGCTGTGCATTTGCCCCGGGTGCGACAACGATAGTATTTTCAGCTGCATTATTTACTGTAATGATGGCCACTCCGGAAGCACCTTCGCTATCCGTTCTTATATAAGAAGTATTGATGCCTTCATTGGTCAATAGCCGTACCGCATCCTCTCCGAAAACATCATTTCCTGTTCTGCAAACGAAAACAGCATTTCCTCCCAGCCGGGCTACAGTAACAGCCTGGTTGGCGCCTTTCCCACCAGCGTTCATTAAAAAATCTTTACCAATGACCGTTTCTCCCCGTGCCGGGAAGCGTGGCGTCCGGATCACCATATCTGTATTGGAGCTGCCTATTATAACAATTGTCTTATTCATAATTCAAGCAATATTTAACGAATAATATTATTTAGCGATAACGTTAGCGCAAATTAGTAATATTTTATTCAAAAAGAGCCTTCCTACTTCTTAATAGAACATACATAAAAACTCAATCGGTTGATTGTCAAACAGTTTAAAAAACAACATTGTCAATATCCTATAAACAATTGAAAATTTTGTATAACGTTCAGCAGCTATACTTTTACTTCAAAAGGCGCACTGATTGCCTGTAAACCGTACTGGGATTAATCAATAATTTCATTTGCTCCAACCTTACTCCGTTAGCATTGGCTTTTATAGTATCCAGCAGCAGTTTAATAGAAATATTAGCTATATCATTGACCGGCTGTGCTATACTTGTGATGGGGCAAGCCAAAAAATCAAGATATGAAGAGTTATCAAATGTAACCAGGGAAATATCATAAGGTATGGCCAGCTTTTCCTCCGCCAGGGCCTTTAAAGCGCCAAGCATAATAGTATCGCTTAAAGTAAAAATGGCAGTGGGCCTTTCTTTTTTTTGAATCAGCAACCTGGTTTCAATATACCCATTATCCTGGGTAAAGCTATTACCTACTACTTTAACCCGTGCTTTTTTATTTGCTGCCATTGCATCTTTATATCCTTTTACCCGCAGGTTATTGGACACTACCGAATGACTTCCCTGGATACAAACTATTTTTGTATGCCCCGCCCTGATCAGGTACTCGGTCATGCTAAATGCCCCGGTATAATGATTGGTAGCTACATAAGAAACCGGTATATCTTCATAGTAGCGGTCAATACAAACAACCGGAATATTTCTTTTAAGTAAAATATTAATATGCGAGCTGTCTATTCCTGATGGAATAACAATAACCCCTTCAACGTTCTGCGCAGCTAATAGCTTCACCGCCTCAACCTCGGTAGCTTCGTTTTCATCACAATCCATCAATACCACCGAATACCCTTTTGTTCTTAATGAGTGGCTGACAATACTTGCTATATCAGCAAAAAAGGGATTGGAAAGTGTTGGAACAACAAGACCGATAGAGAAACTACGGCTTAGTCTTAAACTCACAGCCGCCTGGTTAGGAGTATAGTTAAGCTTTTTGGCCGCTTCTAAAACCACTTTTTGTGTATCATCACTTATCCTGTACTTCTTTGCCGAACCATTTAAAACACGGGAAACAGTGGTTAAAGAGAGTTTTGTAACTTCTGAGATTGTTTTTATAGTAACATGCTTCAATTGCGACATCGTTTGTGCAAAAATAAGCGGAACGGGGAAATTGCTTCCATCTTTGTTACCGAATTACTTTTTAAAATGCCCGGTCCATAAACTTCGGATTGATTTGCCACTAACAACCAGTTGGGGGTCCACGGGAGCAGACTTAAAGCAAAAGCTTGCCAGGTAGCCAACAACCAAAACAATTAAATGACTATAAACGCCGAGCATATACTTGTGATGCGTAAAATTCCAGCTACCCAGGTCCAATATCAGTTTATTATTCAATGAAGTAGATGTCAGCACCGCATACGCTGTAAAAAGTATGCAAGCCACCATTCCAATATATAAGCCTTGCTTATTAGCGCGCTTTGAAAATAATCCCAGCAAAAACATTCCTGCAATTCCTCCTGAAAATATGGAGTATAACATAAACACCAGGCCAAGCGCACCTTCCGAACCAACAATAGTATAAATAGATGCAATAATAAGCGTTAGTACGCCAGCCGTGACAACCATTAACTTACCAAAGAAAAGCTTTTGCCTGTCAGTGCGGTTTTTCCTGATCCTGGCATAGAAATCGGTAGTTAGTACAGCTGATATACTATTCAGCTCGGCCGTAACACTTGAAATGGCAGCAGCAATAAGCCCGGAAATAACTAACCCCCTTATACCTACCGGTAATTCGTGCGTGATAAACCATGGAAATACCGCGTCTGCAGCAGTACCCTCAGGTAATAATCCGGGATGCAGGTGATAATACACAAACAAAGCAGTGCCTATAAACATAAACAGCGCCCATAACGGTAAACTCAATACTATTCCCATCAATGAAGATTTGATGGCATCGCGGCTGGACTGTGCCGTTAAGAACCGCTGTACAATTAATTGGTTGGTGCCATAGTTTTGTATTGCAAAGAAAAAGCCATTAATCGCCATCACCCATACTGTAAGCTTTACAAAGTTCAATTCCGCAGACCCAAATCCAATCCTGTTATGCTCTTTGGCCACTTTAAGAATAGTACCTATACCTCCTTCAATCGAAAAAATTAAAATAAAGAAAACTGCAAGCCCGGCTCCAATCTTTAAAAAGCCCTGCATTAATTCTAACCAGATAATCCCCTCCATCCCTCCAAACAGGGTCACAGCAATAATCAGGATGCCGATAACCCATATTACTGTCAGCGCATCAACGCCTATAAGACTATAGGTTGCTGTACCTGTAAGAAACATGATAGTTCCCATCTTGGAAAGATAAGCAGCTACAAAACCGAATGCACCATAAAGCCTTGCTAGATACCCAAACCGCCTCTCAAAATATTCATAGGCACTGATGCCAATTACATTTCGGTATAAAGGAACAATTATCCATATAATTGCCAGTAACACAACTGTTACAACAATCCCCTGCACCAGTAAAATCCAATTGCCGGAGTAACCCGCGCCCGGGTATGCCAAAAAAGTGATGCTGCTTGCAATGGCTGCCAATAATGAAAACCCCAATACCCAATTCGGTATTTTGCGGCCTACTATATAAAATTTTTCAGTAGTATTTTGGTTCTTTGCATAGCGAAACGCAAAATATAAAACTATTACTACCGAAAGCGCAACAATAATATAATCTATAATGAACAATGGCTTTCCATTATTCGTGATATTCAGAAGGGACATACGATTTATCATAAGCTATATTATATTATAATGGAGCCTCCGGTTGCCAACGTTTCTCTGACTTCTGTGCCTGAAACTTCAGGTATGGCAATATTTTTTTGCAACGCCAGGAAAGCGGTCACTCCTGCTGCTTCACCTGTCTGGTTCATATTGACCATCACCCTTACACCTGAAAATGCTATGTCACTGGCATCAAGCATCCTGCCTGCAAGTATGATATTCTTACTCCTGAGCGGGATCAATGACCGGAGCGGAACCTGGTAGAAAGTGGGGTTCTCTTTTGTTTCTGGTCTCCATCTGCCTATTTCGCGCGGATATCCCACACGTTCGTAAACTTCTGTACCATCTAAGTATTTAAACGTCAACCCGGGCTTGTCATGATGATGCGTATCCAGCCGATAGCTTCCATTCGCAATGGCATCTTCGAATAACCTGCCGGTCATGGCATCTTCGTTCGTCATTTGATAAAGGCATTTTACATGCCTTGTTTCCCTTATGGCTACAGTAGCGGGCAGGCTCAAAAGCCCCATTTTAAAATCCTTTCCATATTTACGAACCAAATCGAACATTGCTCTTATCTGTCGCCGGCCTTCCATCTCCGCTTTGGTAAGATCATCTGCATTAGAACAGTTTACGCCATATATCCGCGTTCCTGCTAACATATAAGCTTCCGTTCCGGGTATTTTAGCCCCCCAGGCATATCCCTCGGGTATATTAAATTCATGGCGATGAGCTTTTAATAATTCCTGGAATTTATCGTTATTCCAGCCTTCTAAGTAAACACAAGTAGTTGGGGGCTGCGGCCTGTCACTTTCATACGTTTCAAACCCCATCCGGTAGCACAAATCGCCATCCCCGGTGGCATCTATAAAGTACTTTGCCCGGATCACTCCCCGGCCCGATTTGTTATCAACTATAACACCCGATACATTTCCTTCATCGTCCAGCAGGGGTTCTGAGAATAAGGTATGCAAATAGGGAATAATACCCGCTTCCAAAACCATTTCATCCAGCTCTATCTTCAGCTCTTCGGCATTAAATGTTTTTATCTCCTGGGAACGGTATATTTTTTTGTCCTCAGGTTTTCTTCCGGAATCAATAACAGCATCCCGTTTCGCCAAACGGTGCAAAGTTTCCTCGGTCAATCCCGCTATTATTTGCCGCGTAAAGTCAGTATTTCGTAATGAGTGCCACGTATTCACCTTAGCAACGGTAGCTACTCCACCAAACGCCCCCTGCTTCTCTACAATAGCAACCCTGGCGCCCAACCTTGCTGCTCTTATGGCAGCAAAAACCCCGGTACAACTTCCACCCAGCACACAAATGTCTACATCATTCATTAAGGGCAGATCCCTGCCTGTATTTATAACCATACTTTTAAATATTTTTTTCTATATAAGGAATTTTGACAACGACCTTGCGTACCTCACCAACAGAATCTACCATTAAACAGGGCTGATGTGCATTGGCAGGAAATAAAATCATAAAATTTACGGGAGTCAGCAAGCGCTGCTCATAAATATCTTTGCTGAAGAATTCGATATCTTTCACTTCATCATAAGGCTGTATTTGCCGGCGCCCTCCCCCCGGATCCAATGAAGTAATCAACACATATTCTTTGCCTCTTGATACCAGCTGAATGTCGATAAATTTGCGATGTGCTTCAAAACGCGACGACACCTTATTCCGGTAATCTGCAATAGTAGCATAGGTTCCATCATCTGCCAGCTCATACCGGCCGGGCTCCATATTATTAAAATCAGACGCTTTGATAAACCTGAAAGCTGCCTCCCAGGATTGGGGATTCAGTATATTTTGTTCTACAAAAAAACGCTTATCAATGCTTGAATCTGGTTTGAGCGGCAGCAGGTTGTACCATGGAGAAGCTTGATACCAGTCTTCTATTTCTTTTTCGCTCCATTGGCTTACTTTTTCCATATGATTGTTGTTGCAAGCTATAAGTACCATAATAAATGTAGTGGCGATGAATAAACTGCAGGCAAATAGTAAATCGTTTTTCTTCATAGTTCATTTTTCAGGTGATTAATAATCATTTCGTTCTTTTCAGGTCTTATTCCTATCCCTTCTATTATTTCAACTAATTGCGGATAAGATTTTTGAAATGCCGTTACTTCCTGCCCGATCATACCTGGATGATATTTAATCCGGCTGATCAGTGTACTCATTGTATTGATCTCAGAAGGCAATGGTCCTCCATTAATTAATGCTCTTTCTTCTTTTATTATGGGAAGCACTTCATTCAACGCAGCTATCTTTCCCTTTACGCCATCCAGCAATTGATACATGCTTCTGACATCTTCTTTAAAACTGATCACTACCTTATTACCCGCCTCTGTAGCCGGCACTGATACAGACAGAACAAAATTCTCATAATCATAAGACCAATGAAGTTGATGCGGGCCGGTAACGGCATCGGGTGGTAAAACATTGTACAGATCAATCCGGTAGGCTTTAACCGCAGCAGTATAATCTGATCCAGTCTGCGATATAGAAACTTCAATTGTTTTTTGACCAACCAATGACTGAGAGAATATTGTTTTTGAAAACTTATTATTCTTATAGTCATTGCTCACTCCATCATCTTCATAATAAACGCCATTGCTGATCGTATTACCCGGGAAAGCTGACAATATTAAAGTATCCGGCTTTTGACTTAGATTATAAATAGTGGGGAACATGGGAATTATTGCCCCGCTTTTAATAAACACCGGGATCTGGTTCAATGAGTATCCTTTTGTATAAACCCTGCTCCCGGAAACTTCTTTACCTCTGGCAAAATCAAACCACCGCCCCCCTGGCAACCAGATTTTCGCAGGAGCAAGACCATTATAAGAACGTATGGAATCCGACACGGGAGAAACAATCATGTCTTTACCAAAGTAATACTGGCCCTTATATGAGTACGCCTCCGGTTCTTCCGGATGCTTATAGTACATGGGCAGGCATATTGATTCTCCCGTTTCATATGCATGATGAGCGGATGTGTATATATAAGGCACCAGCTTATATCGCAGTTGAATAGCATCCCGCATCGCAGAGAAATATTT
>JASGDI010000241.1:0-33768 GCA_049841335.1 Niabella sp.
AATCCTCTCGGTTCTGATTCAAGGTCGCTTTCAGAAGGAGGCGAGCTTGATACTGTTTTTGCAAAAGACAGCTACGGGTTTTGACCTGGGCCATATTTACCTGAAGCTGCTTACCGAAATATTATTGCCGGTAGTGCTGGGACTTTTGTTACAGCGTTATTTACATCATTATACTGTCCGTTTCAGCCGTTATCTTACTTTATTTGATAAAGCTGTTATCTTACTAATCATTTACAAAAGCTTTGCTGAATCATTTGAGAAAAAGATTTTCGGCGCTGTAAGCTGGGCGGACCTGTTGCTGATTACTCTTGCTGTAATAGCGCTTTTCTTTGGAGTGTACTTTTTAACAGGATGGCTGGCCCGTTACATGAAATTTAACAGGGAAGACCGGATCACTGCACAGTTCTGCGGCACCAAAAAATCACTGGTGCACGGTACTGTTTTTTCCAAGGTGCTTTTTCCGGCTTCGGTGCCCATAGGTATTATCCTGCTGCCGCTGATGCTGTTTCATGCTATCCAGATCTTCATAATCAGTGTTATTGCCGGGAAGCTTTCACAAAAAACTGAAAAATAATTTCGTAAATTACTTTAGAGGGGTGGAACATTCTTTGATTTAAAAACAAATGAAGACAATATTAACCATCACATCATTATTCGTTGCTTTTTTAGCTTCGGCACAGGAGATGCAGCTTCCCGTTAAGATCAGTGATTTTTCGGAGCAGTACGAAGCGTTGATTGATTGGAACGAAAAAGATTCGGTAAACGGATTTGAAGGCGAGAAATATCTACCGCAGTATGTTATCAGAATTTTTGAAAAACAACCCCACAGGGAAATACTGAAAAGTTTCTCTGATTATTTTCCCAGCTACCTAATGAATGAGAACAACGAAGCCATTGCCAACATCAAAGAGCTGCCCTATGGCAGTCAGAGCGTCCTGATTTACGAAGATTTCAATTTTGATGGCACAGAAGACCTGGCTCTGATGAACGGAAATAACAGCTGTTACAGCGGACCATCATTCGATATTTACCTGGCGAAAAAAGCTGCTTTTGAGTACAGCGAAACTTTTTCCCAGCTTGCCAGCGAATATTGTGGCATGTTCCAGGTGCACCCCGAAACCAAAACCATCAGCACCATGACCAAAAGCGGTTGCTGCTGGCACCAGTATTCAACATTCAAGGTAGTCAATAACAAGCCGGTACCTG
Source organism: Niabella sp. (assembly GCA_049841335.1). Lineage (GTDB taxonomy): Bacteria > Bacteroidota > Bacteroidia > Chitinophagales > Chitinophagaceae > Niabella. Next base: position 1,207 of record JASGDI010000241.1, read on the forward strand.
TTAAAATCGTTGAAGAAGCGTACGTGAGCAATTATTCCCCCGATATGGTAGAAGTGACCGAAACCAGTTATTCCGGTGGAAACGAAAGGGAAAAGACCCGTCTTTTCCTGCCTTATGATTTTAACGAGAGCAAAGCTGCGCTTGTTTTTACGCTTAGCCAAAGCAGGAAGAAAGTTTTGCTTTTCGAAGAAGAAAATGTTCTCTTTTATGTGTTGCTGAAACCCGATGAAAGCGTGGAGTTTTCATTTCCACAGGCAGTTTACGATAAAACAACGGGTGATGTCAGCTTCGATACATTTACTTTTCGTTCTCCCAAAAAAGCGCTTGCATTCAGCAATAAACAGGCACGGTACGAGCTTTATGAAACTGATAAAACTATCGGTATCAGGGTAACCTCCAATGGTAAGAGCTATGATCTGAAAGGCGATAAAACGTCGCAGAAAGGCAGTCTGAAGGCAATTACAGGATTGGAAGTAACAAATGTAAATATTGAAGATAAGTAGCAAAAAGTGAATTAAGTATGCAAACAAAACATCAAAAGATATCGCTCGTGCTGTGCATCGTTACTATCATAACGCTTGCTCTTGTCTTCATAGGTTTTTACACAATCTCTGACAACTTGTTCGTTACAGGTATTTTCGCGTCATTTGGAATGTCGTTAGTGGCGGTTTTCCTTAATAAACGAAGTGTTTTGGTATGGTTGTTATTTGTGGTAAGTACTATTCTGACAGCCATACTTGTTTGGTTTTTGCTCTTTTTTGAATTTAAGATTTAGCGCCTGTTTAAGAAAAAAATGGAAAAATAATTTGCAGAATTGCTTTAAAGAGTATTAACTTTGCTGTTTAACAAAATTGTTTAACAAAATGTCCGTTAAAGACAGTCATACAGAAAAGCTGATACGGGACACCGCAATGCGCATCTTTTTCAAGGAAGGACGTTTTCACGCAACTACCCAGGATATTGCAGATGCTGCAGGTGTGAACAGGACATTAGTGCATTATTATTTCAGGTCGAGAGATATATTGTTTAAACAGGTATTTGAGGAAGGAAGAGCCGCATTTTTCAAGAAGCTGGATGAAATGGTACAGCCGGAACACTCTTTCCGGGTAAAAATAGAACACCTGATTGATATATGGATGGAACAGGGTATTGAATACCCGTTTTTGGATACATACCTGGTTTCCCAGTTAAACAATCCGTCTGTATTGGAGGAGCTTACGGAGAATCGTGTTGGTAATGCAGATAGGAAAGACGCGTTCTACAAGGAAATTAAAGCGGAGATGAAAGCCGGCACTATTGCTAAAATGGAGCCTATGCAATTTCTTTTAAACTTGGCCGCGATGGTTTCATATCCTATTATTATGCGCCCGTTACTGGAACGGGCCTTATCTATTGATGCAAAAGAATTTAATAAAATCATAGCAGGCAGGAAAGAGGCCATTTTAAAGACCATATTCCTGAAATAAAATTTTTTTGACCCAAAATTGACAAAATTGTCAAACAAATATGTTAACTACTGAAAATAAGGTTCTGAAAAAAGCGCTTTTTTTGTTTACTGAGCATGGGCCCGGCAATACCGCAATGAATGAGATTGCATCGGGTGCAGGCATTTCTAAGAAGACCCTATACAAATGTTTTGAAAGTAAAGCCGCGCTGGTCAATACTTTATATGCCCGCATACTGAACCGGGCAGAGCTAAAGCTTCGTAAAACACTGGATAAGGCTGATAATGCTGTTTTGGAATTTCTGAATATTTGCAGACAGGTATTATCATTTTATTATTTTTTCCCGCCGATAGTGTTGACGCATTTAAAGTATGCTGATGTTGAGATATATGACGAAATAACTTTTTTCAGGAAGCAATTCCTCCCGGTGGTTTTATCCTACAATATTGAAAGAGGCATAGGCTGCGGCTTATATAAAAAAGACATTGACAGTAATATCGTAGCACATTTTGTATTAACCCAATTAAGCGCCTTTAACCATGGCCTCAACTTTTTAAGGCATCAGTATGCCGACAAATATATTCAGCAACAGCTATTGGCTCATTTGCTTTATGGCATTGTGTCCTTCGAGGGGAGTCATGTGGCCGATAGCTGTTTTTCTGATCATTTAATAACCGTACAAGTTTAATTATCAATAAGGAATGAAAACAATTTTTAAAACCCTGATGCTTTCTTTTGCGATAGCAACTGTTACAGGCAAGGCTATTGCACAAACAAGCCAAACATTAACACTGAAAACTGCATTGAACTATGCACTGGAGCATTATACAGATGCCCGTAAAGCCCTGCTGGACATGGAAAACGCGCAGTACCAGATAGATGAAGTGCGTTCCCGTGCATTACCGCAGATAAGCGGATCGGGCCAGCTCAACTATAACCCTTTGCTGCAACAAAGTGTATTACCGGGCGCTATGAACCCTGTTAATCCCGGCCAGGATATGCTGATCGCATTTGGTCAGAAATGGAATGCCAATGTAGGCTTGAGTGTTACCCAGAACATTTTTGACCAGTCTGTTTTTACAGGCCTGAAAGCTGCAAAAACCACCAAGGAATTTTACCAGCTTAATACACAGCTTACCGGAGAGCAGGTACTGGAGCAGGTAGCCACCAGCTATTACCAGGTGTTTGTGCAGCGCCAGCAGATAGCTAATGTGGACAGCAATATCAGTACCACTCAAAAAGCTTACACTATCATTAGGGGTTTGTATGAAAGCGGTTTAGGCAAGCAGATTGATGTGGATCGGGTGGACATTCAGCTGGCCAATCTTAAAAGCCAGCGTCAACAATTGTTGAATGCGGTAGCCTTATACGAAAACCAGCTGAAGTTTTACATAGGTATGCCGGTAACAACAGAAATTGTAATGGAAGATATGGAGAAGCTCATTGTTGATCAGTACCATCTTGATCTGCCCGATTCTTTAAATACTGATTACCGTACAGAAATGCAATTATTGAACAAGCAGGAAGAGTTATTGGATTTACAAAAAGAATCCATCATTGCGGAATATTATCCAACACTCTCCCTGGCAGGTAATTACAGTTACCAGGGGCTGTCTAACCAATTCCCTATAGGAACCGGTAATTGGTTTAATGTGGCAACGGTGGGGCTTAACCTGAGAATACCCATTTTTAACGGGAATGCTACGAGGGCACGCATTAGCAAGGCAAATGTGGAGCTTAAAAAACTAAGGGAAGACAGAGCTAAAACTAAGAACAGCCTTGACCTGGCTTATGAAAATGCAAAAACGCAGATCAGGAATAATATCATCATTTTAAATAATCAGAAGATCAACGTAGAACTGGCGCAGAAAGTACTGAATAATACCCGCAGCAACTACCAGTTAGGACTGGCGCCGCTTACAGATTTATTAGATGCACAGAATGCATTGTCAGAGGCGCAGAATAATCATATAGCAGCGTTGCTTAATTACAGGCTGGCTGAAATACAATTGATCAAATCCAAGGGACAGTTAAAATCATTAATGAACTAATAGCTACAAAAAATAAAATTATAATGAAAAAGAGTACAAGAACCATTGTTACCATTTTAGTGATCCTGGCAGTACTGGCACTGATTGCTTATGTGCTGACTAATAATAAGAAAAAGAATGAGGCTAAAACCGAGGTGGTAGCACAAACCAACAGCGCTGTTGCGGTTAAGATAGATACGGTTGCTACATCAGATATGAATATTGATTTTACAGCCAACGGTGTATTTGCTGCTGGCCAGGAGATCAATTTTGCTTCGGAGACCTCGGGTCGCGTATTGAGCGTTCTGGTAGACGAAGGCAGCTATGTAAGAAAAGGGCAGACGCTGGCTGTAATTAAAACCGACAACCTGAATATTGATGAACAAAATGCGAATGAGGCTTATCAGAATGCAATAAGGGACAAAGAGCGCTTCGAAAACGCATTACGCACCGGCGGTGTAACGCAGCAACAGGTGGATCAGGCCGAGCTTGCCGTAAAGAATGCAGCAGCAAGGCTGAAACAATCCCGTGTAAAGATCAATGATGCCAATATCCGTGCCTCTATTAATGGTATTGTCAATAAACGCATGATAGAGCCGGGTTCCGTATTAGCTCCGGGCACTTCGTTGTTTGAAATTGTTGACGTATCTAAACTTACATTAGATGTAGCTGTTTCGGAGCAGCAGGTGGTGAACCTTCAGGTAGGCGATGTGATAAATATCAAGGCCGGGGTTTTTCCCGATAAAGAATTTATAGGTAAAATAGAATTTATTGCACCCAAAGCTGATGCTAATCTCAATTTCCCTGTAAAGGTAGCTGTTACAAATAATTCAGGCAATGCGCTGAAAGCAGGGATGTACGGCAGCGCTCATTTTGTATTTGCGCAAAAGGCTCCGGCTATCTTAATTCCGCGTACTGCTTTTGTAGGGAGCGTAAGCAGCAACCAGGTTTTTATGGTAGATAGCAGCAACAGGGCATCAATGCGCAATGTAGTGGCAGGGCGCATCCTGGGTGATAAAGTAGAAGTAGTGGCGGGGTTAAGAGCAGGAGAAAAAGTTATTACCAGCGGCCAGATCAACCTGGCTGAAGGAACTCCTGTTAGTATTATAAAATAAGAAAGAGGGCATCAGGCCTGAATAATGCAGCGAAGCTGTAAATAAAAAATATACGAATGAAAATTGCTGAAATATCCATAAAAAAGCCGGCGCTTGTAATTGTACTGTTCACAGTGCTTATACTGGGAGGTATCCTTAGTTATACCTCACTTAATTATGAGCTGTTACCTAAGTTTTCTCCTTCGGTAGTTTCTGTTACGACTGTTTACCCGGGGGCATCGCCCAGCGAGGTGGAGAATACGGTATCCCGCGTTATTGAAGATGCGGTATCTTCTATGGAGAATATTAAAAAAATAGATACCAAATCTTACGAAAGCCTTTCCGTTATCATTATTACGCTGAATAGTGGTACCGATGTGGATTATTCTTTAAATGATGCGCAACGAAAGGTAAATGCTGTTTTGAAGAATTTACCGGATGATGTAGATCCTCCCTCGCTCAATAAGTTTTCATTGGATGATTTGCCGGTAATGACTTTGTCGGCTACAGCTTCTATGGACGAAGTGGCTTTTTACGACCTGATGGATAAGCGCATAGGGCCGGTTATTTCCCGTGTTCCGGGTGTAGCGCAGGTAAACCTGATTGGCGGACAGGAAAGAGAGATCTCCGTAAGTCTTGATGCTGCTAAATTAGAGTCATACAACTTATCTGTGTTGCAGGTACAGCAGGCCATATTGACTTCCAATCTTGACTTTCCTACAGGTAGTGTGCAAACCAGGCAACAGGATATATTGATCCGCCTTGCCGGTAAGTTCCGGAGTGTTGATGAGCTAAGGAACCTGGTGGTAAGCACTTCTCCTTCGGGCGGACAGGTAAGGTTAGCCGACATTGCGGATGTACAGGATACCCAAAAGGACGTGGAAAAGATCGCGCGTGTAAACCAGGAAAGCGCCATAGCGGTTCAGGTGCTGAAACAATCGGATGCAAACGCGGTAAGCGTAAGCGAAGGCGTTCAGCAGATCATTCAAAGGATAGAAAAGGATTATGCATCATCCGGTGTAAAATTGAATGTGGCTAATGACAGCTCCGTTTATACGCTGGAATCTGCCAATGCTGTGGTGTTTGACCTGGTACTGGCGATCATACTGGTGGCAGTGGTAATGTTATTCTTCCTGCACAGTGTTCGGAATGCGCTTATTGTAATGGTGGCTATTCCGTCCTCATTAATTGCCACTTTTATAGGTATGAGTCTTTTGGGTTATTCTTTGAACCTGATGTCGCTGCTGGCCTTATCACTGGTGGTAGGTATATTGGTAGATGATGCCATTGTAGTGCTGGAAAATATTTACCGCCACATGGAAATGGGTAAAAACAGGGTACGTGCGGCTTTTGAAGGTACCAAGGAGATCGGGTTTACCGTTACCTCCATTACATTGGTGATCGTAGTGGTGTTTGTACCTATAGCCTTAAGTACAGGACTGGTTTCAGATATATTACGGGAATTTTGTGTAACGGTCTCTATCGCTACTTTGCTTTCCCTGCTATCTTCCTTTACTATTGTGCCGTGGTTGTCTTCCCGTTTTGGTAAGCTGGAGCGTATTACCGGGAAAACCTTTTTTGGCCGGATAGTTTTAGCTTTTGAGAAGACGTTGTACCGGTTCACCGGTTTTGTTACACGTATTTTAAAATGGTCACTGAACCATAAGAAAACCACATTGGCTTTAGTATTCGGCTTGTTGATAGCCTCTTTTACACTGATAGGCGCAGGTTTTATAGGTGCGGAATTTTTTGCCAAAAGTGACCGCGGTGAATTTTTGGTACAGATAGAGATGCCTAAAGACGTCTCGCTTGAACAAACCAACCAGGTAACACAAACAACGGAAAACTTTCTGAAAACAAAACCGGAGATTGTTAAGCTGATCACTACCGTAGGGCAGTCCAGCGATGGGATGGGGGCCAACCAGGCCACCGCTTATAAATCAGAGATACTTGTACAGTTGGTACCGAAAAATGAGCGAGCAGATGATTCTTATGTATATGCGGCAAAAATTAAAAGAGAGCTGGAAAAAGTATTGGTAGGCGTTAAAGTGAAAACAGTACCTGTGAGTATCCTGGGTTCTGCAGAAAACGCTCCTTTGGCGTTGGTGGTTACAGGGCCGCAACTGGATAGTGTAATGGCGTTTGCGAACGTTGCTATGAAGGAGCTGAAAACCATCCAGGGCGCCACCGGAGTGAAACTTTCAGTAGAAACCGGGAATCCCGAAATTAACGTGCAGGTAGACCGTGATAAGATGGCTTCGCTGGGATTAAGCCTGCAAACTGTGGGTGCTACTATGCAAACTGCTTTCAGTGGTAATACCAACGGTAAATTCCGGGCAGGTGAGTATGAATATGATATTAATATCCGGTATGGAGCGTTCAATCGTAAAAGCATTCAGGATGTAAGCAATCTTTTATTTATTAATGACCGTGGAGAAAAAGTGCGCTTATCACAGTTTGCTGCTATTAAAGAAAGCTCAGGGCCCAGCATGCTGGAAAGAAGGGATAAAACCACTTCTGTAACGGTACAGGCGCAAAGTGTAGGCCGTCCTACAGGCACTATTGCGGCTGAATGGCAGGCCAAGATAGATCAACTCCCCAAGCCGACGGGTATCAGCTATATCTGGGGTGGAGATATGGAGAACCAGAGCGAAGGTTTCGGTTCTTTAGGAGTTGCATTACTGGCAGCAATAGTATTGGTTTACCTGATCATGGTAGCGTTGTATAACAGCTTTGTGTATCCTTTTGTAGTCTTATTCTCTATCCCGTTATCAATTATAGGAGCTTTGCTGGCACTGGCGCTGACCAACAACTCACTGAATATTTTTACTATCCTGGGGCTGATCATGCTGATAGGACTGGTGGCTAAAAATGCGATCATGCTGGTAGATTTTACGAACCAGCGGAAAGCAGCAGGAGAAACTACTTTTAACGCTTTGGTACAGGCAAACCATGCAAGGCTGCGACCTATCCTGATGACTACTATTGCGATGGTGATAGGAATGCTGCCCATTGCCATGGCAAGCGGCGCCGGCTCCGAATGGAAGAATGGGCTGGCATGGGTAATTATAGGAGGCTTGGTAAGCTCCCTGTTTCTCACGCTGGTGGTGGTGCCGGTGATGTATGCTATATTCGACAGGTTGATCAATAAGTTCAATAAAAACAAAAATCCTAAATCAATAGAAGAGCGAATGGTAGAAGGTTATGTGCACCGTGAATTAAGTGAGGATGGCTTTAATCCAACACATATTTAGGAAGCAATTTATTCCTGGTTGATGTTTTGATCCGTACAATGCCGTATCTGTAAAAGATGCGGCATTTGCTTTGTATGAAAAAAGTTAGTTCTCAAACACGATCGTTTTATTATGATATACCAGCACTTTATCCTGTAATACCAGTTGCAGTGCATTAGCCAGCACCGATTTCTCAATTTCCCTGCCCAGACGTACCATGTCTTTTACTGTATGGGCATGGTTCACCGGTATGGTTTGCTGCGCAATAATGGGACCATCGTCCAATACATCGGTAACAAAATGTGCGGTGGCGCCAATCAGCTTTACGCCGCGCTCATGCGCCTGTTTATAAGGATGCGCACCAATAAAAGCCGGTAAAAATGAGTGGTGTATATTGATAATGGCAGAGGGATAATGTGATATAAATTCAGGGGAGAGGATACGCATGAACTTAGCCAGTACAATATAATCAAATTCATACCTTTTTAATATGCTGATAATTTCCTGTTCAAAAACGTGTTTTTCTTTCCCCTCATGCGAAATATAGTGAAAGGGAATGTCAAATTTTTCGGTTAACGCCTGCAGGGTATCATAGTTGCCAATAACACATTGCACATCAGCGCCTAAAGTGTTGAAAAAATTTCTTAGTAAAATATCCCCCAAACAATGGTGCTCTTTGGTAACAAGCACTGCTATTTTCTTTTTTTCATAAGGCCTGATGCTGATCTCGGTATCTTCCGGGAGTTTGGCCTTTATTTTTTGCTGAAGTAAATCCAGATCGGTACTGCCTTGTATTTCCAGTCTTATATAAAAACGGTTTTCATCTACATTCACGTATTCCTTCATCGAAATGATGTTAAGGTTGGCTGCCGCCATAGTTGCAGAGATGTCGGCCACTAATCCTACCCTGTCGCTACATTGTAATAAGATGATCATTTATTGATTTTAGAAGTTAGACTTTAGATTTTAGACAGAGACCATGAGCTATTTCACACTTGCTCTGCAAAAGCCTTCAGGCTTTCAAACAGCAAATCTATATCAGGATGAGGCAATGTTACATCTTTTTTTGTTGAAGTGACGAATACCGTGTACATACCTGCGTAACGGCCAAACTTCATGTCGCTCAGGCTATTGCCTACGATCAGGGATCGGGTGAGATCAATATCCGGGAAATCGTTGATTGCCCGAAAAGCCATACCTGGATTAGGTTTTCGGTTGAAAGCCTTATTTTCTATATCCGTGCAAAAGTAAATTTTATCAATATTGCCACCTGCATTTTCAACACCATCCAGCATTTTCCGGTTCATGGCAAGCAGGTTATCGTAGCTGATGATCCCACGTCCTACACCTCTCTGGTTGGTAACTACAATGATCCTCTTAAATTTTTCAGTGAGCTTTTTAAATAAACCGGGTGCGCCATCGGTAAACTGAAATTCCCCGGGTGTTGTAATATAACCGCCGGGATTATCATGGTTAATAACGCCATCCCGGTCTAAAAATAAGGTCCAGTCTTTGTTGATATCGCTAAGGCTGGGCGGTGCTTTTGTAAACTCTGTTTGCGCCCTGTTATAATCTTCCGGTATGCCTATGTCAATAAAGTAAGCGTCCCTGGCTATGCCCGAAAAATGCCCTTCATCAACAAATTGTTCCAGGTAGTCTTTTTCAAAAGAAAATTTTTGAGCAAAGCTTTTGGAAAGAAACGCTTTTTTGTTAATAAGGTATAACCCGGCATTGATCAGCCCCGATTCATAGTATTGTTTTTCTTTAAAGCTGCTGATCGTATTGTTTCCGTTAAGCGTTACTACTCCATAGCGGTCAAAGTTTTGCATAGGTTTTAATGCCAGTGTGCAGGCCGCATTATGTTGCAGATGCTGCGCTAACATTGCCTTTGCATCAAAATGAAACATCGTATCGCCATTAGCTATGAAGATATTTTCTGCGGAGGTTTTTTGTAATGCAAACTGTATGGCGCCGCCAGTTCCCAGGGGCTCAGCTTCAATTACGTAGTCATAATCCAGTGAAGGGAACTCTTTTTGCAGCCATTCAAGGATGACTTCGTGCATATAACCCAGGCTGAATACGATTTTTTCGATGCCCTGCATACGCAGGTAATTGATAACGTAATATAAAAATGGCCTCCCGGCTACAGGGGCCATACATTTGGGCAGATCGGGAACGGCAGAACGAAGACGTGTGCCTAGACCGCCAGCGAGGATGATGGCCTCACGCTTCCAAGGGAGTCCTTCGGACCAACTCTGTTCTTCCAAAGGAGAGGAGTTTTGAAAGGTTGAAAGTTCTTGTTGTATGTTCATAGCAGGTAAGAAGCAAAATTGTGGAAGTAGGTACTACAAAAAAGTGAGTTCCGGTAGCTATCGGAACAAGCCCGATGATAGCATGCCAATGCCGGTAACATAAAAATTATGCTGCAAAATATTTTTCCTCTACCAGCTGGCAAATAATATGGCCTAACAGCATGTGGCACTCCTGTATGCGCGGCGTATCGGCTGAAGGAATGTTGACAAGGTGATCGCTTAATGGTTTCATATTCCCGCCACTTTCCCCGGTGAAGCCAATGGTAACCATTTTTTTACTTCGTGCCGTTTCAAAGGCCTGCACAATATTTTTCGAATTTCCGGAAGTGCTGAGCCCGATCAGTACATCCCCAGGCTTGCCCAGACCCTGTATGAGCCTTGCATAAATAAGATCGAAACTGTAATCATTGGCAACGGCAGTAAGGTACGAAGTGTTGCAGTGCAAAGCCTCCGCGGGGAGTGCCTGCCGGTCTTTATAAAACCTTCCGCTAAACTCTGCCGCAAGGTGTTGCGCATCAGCAGCGCTGCCACCATTGCCGCAAAAATATACGCTGTTTCCTTTTTTGAAAGTGTCTACGATCAGCGCTACAATTTGCTGAACAGTAGTGAGTAATGCATTATTTTGTAAAACCGACTGTTTTACATCAATAGAGGACTGAATGAGTTGTTGTATTTGTTCTTTCATATAATTTTTGTTTTAACGCCTTTTTCTCTGTGCACTTGTCAGGCAGGTTTTAGAGAGTGGCGGAGTTTATACGCTCCATGTTTTTAAGCCATGCTTGGTAAACTGGTAGTTGCGGTTGACGCCGCCAAATTTATCCAGGGCCTGCTGAACCTTATATTTGGTGTTGCCGGGGCAATAAAAGATCATAAATCCACCGCCGCCGGCGCCGCTTATTTTTCCACCGGTAGCACCGGACGCTTTAGCTGCGCTGTAAATATCATCAATGAGTTGGTTGTTGATGCCTGCCGCCATTTTCCTTTTTTGTTCAAAGCCGATATTAAGTATATGTCCTATTTCATACAGCTGGCCTTTGAGCAAAGCTTCTTTCATCATTTGTGCCTGGTGCTTCAGCTCGTGCATGGCATCTATGGATGTTTGTTTTTTCTCCGTTACATTCTTGCTTTGCTCTTCAATGATCTTTGCAGATTCCCTGCTGGTGGACGTATAGTAAAGTAGCAGGTTGTTCTCCAGCTCATCAAGGTAGCGCTGCCTGATGCGCAAAGGGTTTACAATTACCTTATCATCTTTATAAAACTCCATGAAGTTCACACCCCCAAAGGTAGCTGCATATTGATCCTGTCTTCCTCCTGCAAGTTTCAGGTCGTTTCTTTCAATATCATAGGCATAGTGTGCAATATCGTACTCACCTAAAGGTAACTGAAGCATTTCTGCAAAAGCACCTACAATAGCTACCACCAATGTGGAAGAGGTTCCCAGGCCTGAACCTGCCGGAGCATCTACATAAGTGCTTAGCTTAAAGCCTGTTTTCTGGAAAGGATAATCTTTTTGGATGCGGTTGTAAACACCTTTTAGTAAATCCAGATGCCCGTTCAGCGGCAATTCTCCGGCCCAGTCAAATACCTCTCTTTCATCACGGTCAAATGCCTCTAAAGTAATTCTGTTGTCACCGGTTATTTCGATAGTGGCATTGGCATTCAGTGAAATAGTAGCGTTTAATATGGCTCCGCCAAATTCATCGCAGTAGGGGCTTACATCTGTACCGCCACCGGCCAATCCTATTCTTAAAGGTGCTTTACTTCTGTGGATCATCTCTCTTTTTTTGCTTTGTTGAAATGTTGATGGATTAACAAGTTAATATAACCTTGTCAACTTTTGAACATATAAACTTTTACACTTATAACTGTAATATGGCATTTACAATATTTGCCCAGCTATATTTTTCTTTTTCGCTGCGAAGATGTGGAATAAAATGGTTTTCTCCTAATTCATAAAAACGCCTGATAGCACCCGCAATGGCTAATGGCTGTGGCTCAACAACAAGGCCGCATTTTCCATCCGGTACAAGTGCCGGTAATCCCCCCACATTGGTAACGATCATGGGCTTTTCAAAATAATAGGCAAGGGGCGTAACGCCGCTTTGAGTAGCGTTTTTATAAGGTTGTACTAATACATCACTCGCACATAGATAATACCTGACTTCACTGTCAGCTATAAAATTTGTTTTAAGCATTAACATATTCTCAATACCCAGTTCTTTTATAAGGTCTGTATAAGACTGTTCGTCCTCATAAAACTCGCCTGCTATAAGCAGTTTGAGATTTGAGATTTGAGATTTGAGATCTGCAATCGCGTTCAGCAATAAATCCAGGCCCTTATATTTCCTGATAAATCCAAAGAATAAAACGATCTTATCAGCCTGGGATAAGCCCAAATGCTCCCTGGCCTGGTCTTTAGGCAGTATATCCCCGAAATTATCATAAAGTGGATGCTGAACTAAACGTGCAGGTTTTTGAGAAAAGGTTCGCAGGTCGTTCAGTACTTTTTCGCTCATGGTAATAAACCCGTCAATTGTTTTTACAAAATACCGGGTAAATGGTACATCTCCCGGCCTTTTTTCGTGTGGAATAATATTGTCTGCAATGCAAATAACCTTTGTATGCCTGTTTTTCTTTACCTGCCGCAAAATAGTGCCTAATGCAGGTCCCATCAAAGGCAGCCAATATCGAACTACAACAATATCCGGTTTTTCCTTTTTGAGTTGTTTGCCCACCTTTAGCCAGTTGAACGGGTGCACAGAATTGATTAACGGGTCGATTTTAATACCTGCCGGTGCCGGCTCATCACTGTATTGCGTTTTACCGGGAAACAGGAAAGACGGGTATTGCAGGCTAAAAGAAACGATAGCACATTCATGTCCCATTGCCATAAATTCTTTCGCAAGGCGGTGATTAAAAGTGGCTAAACCTCCGCGTAAAGGGTGTGCCGGACCTATAATGATTACTTTGGCCATATATTTCAGCAAATATAGTTTACAGGTTGATTAGTTGAAAGTTAACAGGGCAATCTCTCCTTTCAGATTTTCAACTAATCATTTACATTTGCCGCATGAGGCGCAGTACTGAAGATACGTATAAGCATAAAGGATTAAGAAAAAAACTGGTGGATGGCATACGTGCCAAAGGAATTAAAGATGAAAATGTATTGAGTGCCATCAATACAGTTCCCCGCCATTTTTTTATGGATTCTGCTTTTGATGATGTGGCTTATGTAGATAAGGCCTTTCCCATCGGGGAAGGACAAACTATTTCCCAGCCCTATACAGTGGCTTACCAGTCGGAGCTGTTGCAGGTACAAAAAGGTGATAAAGTGCTTGAAATAGGTACGGGCAGCGCTTACCAGGCAGTGGTTTTGGCAGTAATGGGAGCCAAGGTTTTTACCATTGAACGTCAGAAAAAGCTGTATGATGAAAATAACCGGTTTGCTTACCTGAAGCAGTACCGGTTTATTAAAACTTTTTTTGGAGATGGATTTAAAGGATTACCCACTTATGGCCCTTTTGATAAAGTAATAATAACTGCTGCTGCACCGGAAATTCCGCCCAGGCTGATAGAACAGATGAAAGTTGGAGGTAAGATGGTAATACCTGTTAATGTGGGGGAGGTTCAGCAAATGCGCAGGGTAACGAAGCTTGAAGAGGGTATAGATATTGAGTATTTTGATAATTTTTCATTTGTTCCTATGCTGGAAGGAAAAAACTCATAACTACTGCTGATGAAAGGCACACTGCGTATTTTTTTCACAGGTATGTTTATCAGCTTTTTAGGCACCCTGCCGTTGGGTACGCTGAATATTGCTGCCATGCAGATATCTATCGCAGAATCTGTTCGCAACGCCATACTTTTTTCTTTGGGTGCATTAACTGCTGAAATGGCGTATGTACGTATATCGCTGGTAGCAATGAACTGGGTACGCAGGCAGGAAAAAATATTTAAGCTGCTGGACTGGCTTACCTTATTCATCATTATTGCGCTTGCAGTAGCCAGTTTTATTGCCGCATCCCACCCTCATGAAAATAAAAATGTTATCCTCAATAATAATCTTCCTTCTTATATTTTAGGGCTCACCATGAGCGCTGTCAATCCTATGCAAATACCTTTCTGGTTTGGCTGGAGTACGGTGCTGTTTACCAAAAAAATACTGATGCCTAATAACCATCATTATAATTTTTATACGGCAGGTATTGGCATTGGCACATTGATAGGTAACAGTGTTTTTATATTTGGAGGACAATTAATTGCAGCTAAGGTTCAAAATAACCAGTCGGGAGTAAACTATGCCATTGCAGGTGTCTTTACGGTAACTGCGCTCATACAATTATGGCGTATGTTTATAAAGAAGAAAGATTTTAAGGAAACCATACACGATGCAGAAATACGCCAGGACTGATTCATTGATTTAACATTCAATATTTAGACCCCTTCTGTCCAGGCATCCCTGTCATCCGGACTAAACTTCCACGGGGCAAAATTATTTTCCACATTGCTGAACATCACGTTCCATTCCTGCGGCGCATTGCTTTCTTCCATTACCAGGTGGCGACGCAACTGCAAAATAATATCCAACGGGTTGATGCTTACTGGACATTCCTGTACACAGGCGTTACAGGTGGTACAGGCCCTTAGCTCCTCTGCCGTAATATAATCATGCAGCAGGCTTTTACCATCATCTGTAAATGTTTTGTGAGTATCTATATTTTTACCCACTTCCTCAGCACGGTCGCGGGTATCCATCATTATCTTACGGGGGGATAGCTTTTTGCCTGTAATGTTTGCAGGACAAGCCGCAGAACATCGGCCGCACTCTGTACAGGCATAAGCGTCTAATAAATTCTTCCAGCTTAAATCCATAATATCCCTGGCACCGAATTTTTCCGGTGCCGCAGCATCTGCGGGAGCTAATTCCGGCTGCATGGCATACAGCACTTCGTTTTGAATAGCCGGCATATTTTCCATTTTGCCCATAGGCAACAAGCGGGCATAGTAGGCATTGGGGAATGCCAGTATAATATGCAGATGTTTGGAATAGGGCAGGTAGTTCAAGAAAGTGAAGATACCTGCAATGTGCAGCCACCAGCAGCTTCTTTCTATTGTAATTAATACGGGGTTGCTTAGCCCTGAGAGGAGCGGCTGTATGAATTGTGAAATAATAAAATTACCGGTAGCAGCTTCAGTGTAATGGGCGGCTCCTCTTGCCTGCAACAACGTATCAGATGCGTTCATGGTAAGAAAAAGACCCATTAAAATAATTTCCGTTATAAGTATATAATTGGCATCACTTCTTGGCCAGCCGTCCAGGTCGTTACTAATAAAGCGTTTGAGCTTTATGATATTTCTTCTTATCAAAAACGCCGAGCAGGAAATAACAACGAGTAAGGCCAGTATCTCGAAAGTATTGATCAGGAAGATGTAAAAGCCCCCAAAATAATTTGCAAATAAACGATGAGTGCCGAAAATTCCGTCAAGTACAATTTCAAGCACTTCTATATTAATGATAAGGAAGCCTGCGTAAACCAGGAAGTGCAGCATACCAACCAAAGGTTTCCGGAACATTTTCTTTTGCCCGAATGCCAGCAATAAAACATGGTTCCAGCGTTGGCGTTTATGATCCTTAATGGTTTCGTCCCTGCCAAGGTTTATATTCCGTTTAATGCCTGTTATTTTTTTATAAAAAATAAAGAGGGCTGTACCGGCAAGCAACAGAAACAATATTTGTTGTAATATTTGCATAAGCTTTCGATTACAATGCTAATTTACGGGTTTTGTAATAGGCAAACTAAACGTAAGCACCTCATTATAAATATCCGGGCTATTATTGATGAGTCTTTATATTTTTGTTGATATAATCAGATAGGAAGCGTATTTCTTATCGAGGGCCGTATGACCGGCCTAAAAAATAAAACTATGACAAAAGATAAAAAATATATTTTGCAGGGCGATGTGATTGCAAAGAAACTTAAGCGGCTGGCGCTTGAGGTAATTGAGAACAATATTGATGAAAAAGAGCTGATTTTTGTAGGCGTGCAAACCACGGGTGTAATAATAGCAAGGTGGCTGCAAAAGCTGGTGCGCAAGCTAAGCGATGTTAAGATTGAGATACTTACAATGGATATTGATAAACAGATGCCGAAGGAGGTAGTGCTGAGTGCGCCCATGAATTTTAACGGTAAAGTAGTGGTGCTGATAGATGATGTTACCAATAGCGGCAAAACCCTGTTATATGCAATG
Organism: Niabella sp.; assembly: GCA_049841335.1. Classification (GTDB taxonomy): domain Bacteria; phylum Bacteroidota; class Bacteroidia; order Chitinophagales; family Chitinophagaceae; genus Niabella. Next base: position 17,570 of record JASGDI010000241.1, read on the forward strand.
AAGCCTTTCCTTGAATTTCATCCCAAAAAGATACAAACGCTGGTGCTGGTGGAAAGAAGCCATACCCAGTTTCCGGTTAGTGCCAATTATAAGGGTGTTTCCCTGGCTACCACTTTGCAGGAGCACATCATAGTTGAGGTGGAAGGGGAGATGATCACAGGGGCGTACCTGGCCTAAATTTCTTCTTATAAAGAAAGCAGGCGCTTCTGTGCCTGCTTTTCAGTGCTTTAATATTTGCATTGATCGGTATTGTTACCTATCAACTTATTCACTGCTTATTTAAAAACGGTGCTTAAAAAAGTTTTCAGCTCTTCCCAGGATGCTTTGTCTGCTGCTTCATTATAGGCTATATCCAGCTTATATTGTTCACCAATGGCTGTGGCATTGGGATTGGAAAAAGCATGTTTGGCATTGGGATAGCCGATGAAAGTGTAATGAGCACCGGCATCATCCATTTCTTTTTTAAAGTTGGTCACGTCCTCAGCCGGCACCATACTGTCGGCCTCGCCATGAAGCACCAGGATAGCGGGTATAACAGATCCCTTTTGTGGTGCCGGCAAGCCACTATTCAGGCTGCCGTGAAAGCTGGCTACCCCTTTAATGTTGGTTCCAAGCCTCGCCATGTTTAATAACATACCACCGCCAAAGCAATATCCTATGGCTGCTATCTTAGCTGTGTCGGCCTGCGTAAAGGTTTTGGCTTTTGCAAGCGCCGCATCAAAATGACTTTGGGCCATTGATGCATCCTTATAAAAAGGAGTGGCCAGGGCACCGGCGCTGTCAGGGGTTTCTGCTGTTTTACCATCGCCATACATATCTACAGCCATAGCAAAATATCCTAGTGCTGCTAATTGTTTTACGCGACTTTTGGTATAGTCATTCACTCCCCACCATTCGGGTACTACCAGAACAACAGGTAAGTTTTCGCCACCAGCTTTGTAGGCTGCCATGCTTTTAAAATTTTTACCATTACCACTATATTCTATACTGATTTCAGTTATTGCAGATGAATCAGCATTGTTCACTGTAGCAGTTAAGCTATCGCTTCCAGGCTCTTTTTGCTTGCTGTTGCTGTTACATCCGAAGGCTGCAGCACATACCAGTGCCAGAGAAAATAATAATTGATTTTTCTTCATTTGTTTGAACTTTTTAAATGAATTTTATAACTTTTCAATATTATAATATTGAGATAATAAAATTAGGGATTAAGGATTAAAATTTTACCTTTACGAAAACTTACAGGTGCTTTAATGGGTAATAAAAAAATCATAATAGCGATAGATGGAATGTCGAGCTGTGGCAAAAGTACTGTTGCCAGGCAGCTTGCAAAAAAGCTGGATTATATTTATGTGGATAGCGGTGCCATGTACAGGGCTATTACTTTATATTTTTTAAGGAACAATGTTGATATTACGAATGCCGCACAGGTAAAAGAAGCCCTTGAAGAAATAGATCTTGATTTCAGGCTCAACGGGCAAAGCGGGCAGGTAGAAATATTTTTGAATGATGAAAATGTAGAATACCTTGTCCGGGAAATGATCGTTGCAGAAAAAGTGAGCGAAGTAGCTGCGCTGCCTGATGTAAGGCAATATGCGGTAAGCCAGCAGCAGAAAATGGGTAATAAGAAAGGTGTGATAATGGATGGGAGAGATATTGGGACGGTTGTATTTCCTGATGCCGAGTTGAAGATTTTTATGGTGGCTGATAATGCAGTAAGAGTAGAGCGCAGGTTTAAAGAGCTATATCAGAAAAATCCCAATATTACTATTGAGGAGGTAACACATAATATTGAAATGCGCGATTATATAGATACCAACCGGGAAGTAAGCCCTTTACGTAAGGCAAAAGATGCCGTTGAGATAGATACCACCAGTCTTACACCTGAAGAGCAATTACACAAGGTTTTAGAGCTGGCCAACGGTCTGGTTAAATAATTTTTATAGTCAGCTTTTATTTTTCTTTTTGCTGTATTGGCATTTTTGTTCTAAACTGTTCGTATGAAGTCAAGAAGGAAATTTTTGCAGCAGGTTACCATTGCATCAGCGGGCCTACCTTTATTAGGAGCAGGAGTATTTTCTTTTACAGGCAAAGTACATAGTAGCTTTCGTACTGATAAAGTGCTGCGCGTAGCTTTAATGGGTTTGGGAGGCTATGCCCGGCGTGTAGCTGAATCAATGAATCATTGCCGGAGAGCAAAAGTTACCGGGCTGATCAGCGGCACACCTGAAAAACTAAAAAGCTGGAGTGCTGCATACAATGTGCCGGAAAAGAATTGTTATAATTATCAGAACTTTGATAGCATCAAAAATAATCCTGATATTGATGCAGTATATGTAATTACACCTAATGCGCTTCATCATGATAATACCATAAGGGCTGCCCTGGCCGGAAAGCATGTGATCTGCGAAAAACCTATGGCCATCAGCGTTAAAGAAGGCCGGGAAATGATTGATGCCTGTAAAAAAGCCAATGTGCATTTGCTGGTAGGTTATCGTATGCACTTTGAGCCCACTACACTCGAGGTAGTGCGTATGCGTAATGAAGGCGAATTGGGCACTATCAGGTTTTTCCAGGGGCTTTGTGGATTCCGGATCGGCGACCCAACGCAATGGAGGCTGGACAAGGCGTTGGCGGGCGGCGGTTCTCTTATGGATATTGGCATTTATGCCATTAATGGTTGCCGGTATATGGTAGGCGAAGAACCCATATGGGTAACAGCGCAGGAAACAAAAACAGATACTGAGAAATTCAAAACCGGTGTGGACGAAACCATACAATTCCAGTTTGGATTTAAGAGCGGTGCAGCGGCTTCCTGTCTTTCATCCTATAATATGAATCACCTGGATCGCTTTTTTCTGAATGGCGAAAAAGGATTTGCAGAAATGAGGCCTTCAACAGGGTATGGCCCTATAAAAGGCCGGACGCATAAAGGTGAAATTAATGCGCCGGTAGTGGTGCACCAAACGGTACAGATGGATGAAATGGCGGCTATTATATTGGATGGGAAACAACCTTTAATACCGGTAGATGGGGAAGAAGGCTTGCACGATTTAAAAATTATTGAAGCTATTTATAAAGCGGCGTCTACAGGTAAAAAGATAGGGCTGTAGCTGCCTCTTATAATACCGGCTTAATGAAAAAACTGCATTACACAACAGCCATTTTATTGTACTTGTTACGATATTCAACAGGTGTAAGGCCTGTGATTTTTTTAAAGATAGAACGAAACGATTTTGTGTCTGTATAACCAACATCATACATTACTTCATTAATATTTTTACGGCTTGATTCAAAACTCCGTTTGGCAAACTCAATCTTGACCCTGTTAATGTATTCCAGCACGGAATTATTAGTAGCCGTTTTAAACCGTCTCTCAAAGCTTCGCCTGCCTAATGAAACCAAAGCTGCCAGTTCTTCAATCGTAATTTTTTCCTGAACATTTTTATCAATAAATTCCTGAGCCTGTTTTATGGCTTCATCCGTATGATTTTTTTGGCCCTGAAATATGGCAAAAGCCGACTGGCTATCCCTGTCAATATCAACAGCAAAATATTTGGAAGCCAAAATGGCCGTTTGCCTGTCGGTATATTTTTCTATAAGGTACAGCAATAAATTCCAGTAAGACATAGCACCACCGCTTGAGTAAAGACGATGTTCCTCCGTAACGATGCTGCCGTCTACTACTTCCACTTCAGGAAACATCTCACGAAATTCATTTTGAAACCCCCAGTGCGTAGAGCACTTTTTGCCGTTGAGCAAACCCGTAGAAGCCAATAAAAAAGCGCCCACACAAAGTGCGGCTACTTCCGCCCCTTTATTGTATTGTTCCTTTATCCAGGGCAAAGCTTTTCTATTAGTTTCAATAGCAGTTTTCATATCACCAAACAAGGCAGGGATTATAATTAAATCTGTTTTCTTTACCTCGTTCAAAAGCTGCGAAGTATTGACAGAAAATAAGCCGTCATTGATTTTTACTTCTTTTTTTAGGCCCACTAGCTGAACATTGAACAATGGTTTTTTGCCGGATACGGCCATAAACTGGTTTACTGCCGAAAACAAATATTGCGGATCGGCTATGGCTTGCATTACTGAATTTTCTGGGACAAGTATGCTTACATTCTTCATTTTTTGTAAGAGATTGTTTGCGGTTCTAAAGGTAAAATAAAGTTTGTCGTAAATCACCTTTTAGTTGTCATTATTGCACATCGTAATATGTAAATAACCGTTGCATCTTTGTGTCGTTGATTCAAACAAATTATTATTTACAATTTAAAACAAACGAAAAATGAAACAGGTGTTCATCAATTTAGCAGTAAAGGACCTCAACAAATCAATGAGCTTTTACACAGAGCTGGGCTTTTCAAACAACCCTCAGTTTTCAGACGATACAGCAAAATGTATGGTATGGAGCGATAGTATTTATGTAATGCTATTGACACATGAAAAGTTTAAAACATTTACTGACAAACCTATTGCAGACACAAAAAATGGAATTGCAGCTTTATTCTCTCTTTCATTAGAAAGTTTAGACCAGGTAAATGAAACGATGGAGAAAGGCATTGCTGCAGGTGGTATTGAGCCTAATGAAATAAGAGATTATGGCTTTATGCAGCAACGAACCATAGAAGATTTTGACGGGCATACCTGGGAAGTGTTTTATATGGACATGAGCAAATTTCCTCAATAACATAATCAACTAATACCTTAAAAACTAAAAAATGGAAAAGAACAAAGTAACCTTACACAGGGTTTTAGCAGCTTCCCCCGAAAAAGTATTCCGTGCATTTACTGATGCAGATGCAGTGGCAAGCTGGCTTCCCCCTTATGGGTTTGTATGTAAAGCTCATCAGTTCGATTTTAAGGCGGGTGGTGTTTACAAAATGAGCTTTACTAATTTTACAACAGGTAATGCCCATTCGTTTGGTGGCAAATACCTGGAAATTATACCCAATCAGTTAATAAAATATACGGACCAATTTGACGACCCCAATTTACCCGGCGAAATGATAACAACAGTGCAGTTAATACAGGTAAGCTGCGGAACGGAATTGCATATTACACAAACAGGCATACCCGATGTGATACCGGCTGAAATGTGCTATTTGGGCTGGCAGGAATCATTAGAGAAATTGAAAAAATTAACAGAACCCGATATCCCGGATGCATAAAAATCTTCGTGGTATTTATAAGAAAGACCAATTAAAAGCAGATGGCACAAATAAATTCATATCTCACATTCAATGGTAACTGCCGCGAAGCAATGACATTCTACAAAGAATGCCTGGGCGGTAAGCTCATATTTCAAACCGTTGGCGAATCGCCATTGTCAGAAAAAATGCCCAGGCGAATGAAAAACTGTATTGTGCATGCTACACTTTCCAAAGAAACCCTGGTGCTTATGGCTTCTGATATGGTGGGGGAGCAGGGTTTCATACAAGGCAACAGCGTTTCGCTTTCATTACATTGCAGCAGTGAAGAAGAAATTAAAGAGTGCTATGCAAAACTTTCAGCTGGCGGAACTCCCAGCCATCCGTTAGAAGAGAATTTTTGGGGCGCATTGTTTGGCGGCCTTACCGACAAATTTGGCAATCACTGGATACTTCATTACAACAAAAATATTAACGATTAAAATTTTACTGGAATGAAAAAGCAAAAAATCATTTTCTGGACAGCTACTATTATTATTTTCCTGTGGGAAGGATTGATGCCGTTAGGTACACTGCTTTTCGCACCCGAATACGTCAATGCAGGAACAAAACCATTGGGTTATCCTGATTACTTCGCCTATGCCCTCATCATTTGCAAAGTATTGGGTTCAACAGCCTTAATCATTCCCCGGCTGAACCCTAAGCTAAAAGAATGGGCGTATGCGTGATTGACGTTTAACCTTGTATTTGCTGTGATCAGCCATATTGTGGTTGATAAAAATATCGGCTTCATTCTAATGCCAATAGTAGTGGGCATTATCCTTGCGGTATCGTATTTCTATAACCAAAAAATTCAACGCCATGTCAAAAACAGGTTTCAAAATCATTAACGAATAGCAAAGCTCATTCACATGCAATATTTAAAAAATACAGGCGACGGCGATATTCCTGGTGTAAAAGACTGAAAAGTTCAGACAGGTTTGTCAAGATAATACGGTTGCAATAACCGCATAAATCCATCAGTATAAAAATCCCCCTTTTTAATAACTATTTCGCTGTTTGCTATACCGGCTTTACTAAAGGAGCCTTTGAGCATTATCCTGAAAGGAGTGTGGTTATCTGTTTGCCGTACAAAAACAACCTTGTTGACAGATAAACAGCTTGCGGTTATTAGAACCTGTATTTCTTCCTGCCTTTTTGCAGGTAATAATAGATAAAAGGCGCCTTCAGGCTGTAATAGTTTTTCAATTAATGGTATTAGCTCATTCAGCTTTAAACCGTCATCATGATGGGCAATATTTTTTCCTTTAACACTGCTTTTCAGGTCGCTTTCATAAAAAGGAGGATTGCTTATGATACTGTCATATTTCTTAGTATAGCTGAAAGACCGTGCATCTGTGTTAAATACCTGTATTCGGTTATAAAAGGGTGAAGCGCTGATGTTTTGTATTGATTGGTGGTAATCGCTTTCCTGCAATTCAATAGCATCAATCTTCCCGGGTGTCTGCTGTGCCAGCATTAAGCTTAGTAAACCGCTGCCGCTGCCAATGTCCAGTATGCTGAGCGGTGTACCGGTTGTATTAATATCGTTAGCAATCCATGCTCCAAACAGGCAGGAGTCCGTAGTTACTTTCATACTACACTGATCGTGGTAAACGGTGAACTGCTTAAATTGAAAATAGGGATTAGGCAAGGGAGGTAGATATTAGACTTTAGATTTTAGTATTGAGACCAGTTGCTTTTTATTTAATTGAACTTGTTTAAAACCTATTATATTATCATTCAAATTGCATGTCAGGCTGTCCCGATGGCTATCGGGATGACGAAGCCCTTTTTGAAAAAAATCATTCTCCGGCAGCAGTTCGTCAGGCTCACTGTGACATCAGGACGATATTTTTCAGGCTGCATATGGTAAAATTGAAAATATTAAATAAGCTCATTATTAATAATACTGCGTTCCTACTCAAATCCCCGGGCAGCCGGCTGTACCGATAAAGGAGCGAAATCCTTATTGAGCAGCTTGTAATAAGCTGTAATAGCGATCATTCCTGCATTGTCTGTACAATATTGAAATTCGGGGATAAAACTGTTCCATCCGTTTCTTTCGCCTAGTTCAGCAAAAGCCTTGCGCAGCCCGCTATTGGCCGAAACACCCCCGGCAATGCAGATGTCTTTTATACCCAGATCCTTTGCTGCTTTGCTAAACTTATTTAATAAAATGGTGATGATCCGTTTTTGAACAGAGGCGCATATATCAGCAAGATTTGCTTCAATGAATTGTCTTTTCTCCTCTTCGGTTGCTGTAAACGCTTCTTTATATACCAGGCTTTTGCCTGCATTCATTAAAAAGTAAAGGATAGCTGTTTTTAATCCGCTGAAGCTAAAGTTATATCCAGGTATTTTAGGTTCAGGAAACTGGAAACGGTCAGGGTCCCCTTCTTTGGCGTATTTATCAATTAAAGGGCCGCCGGGGTAGGGAAGACCTAGTAACTTGGCGCATTTGTCAAATGCCTCTCCTGCCGCATCGTCAATAGTTTCTCCTATGATCTCCATCTCTGCCGGGGATTTGCAAAGTACAATTTGTGTATGGCCGCCACTAACCGTTAAACATAAAAAAGGAAAAGCTGGTTTCCTGTCGGGAATGAGATTGGCTAAAACATGCGCCTGCATATGATTTACTGCTATTAAAGGCTTGTTCAGGGCCAGCGATAAAGATTTGGCAAATTCAGCTCCCACTAATAACGAGCCTATTAATCCGGGGGCCTGTGTAAAAGCGATAGCGTCCAGTTCTTCCAGGGTTTTCCCGGCCTGTTGCAGTGCTATATCTACAACCGGCACTATATTTTGCAAATGTGCGCGCGATGCCAGCTCGGGAACAACGCCGCCATATTGCGCGTGCATGGCCTGTGTGGCTATATTGTTAGACAATATTTTTCCGTCTGCACAGATAGCAGCTGATGTCTCATCACAGCTGGATTCAATGGCTAATATGGTATTGTTCCGGGACATGTACTAGAATAAAGGTGCAAATATCCATAAGATTCGGTGAATTGTAAGTTTTGTGCTTAGAATAATATTTTCTTGGAATACGTCATTGGCAGTTTTAGATGCGTTTGCCCTGTACCAAAAATAGATGATAGAGGAGTAACAAGAAGCACGGGGCAACACGGTACATTGCCACGCTGCAGACCCGCGCAAGTGTGAATTGTAAAGCCAAAATAATTGCAACGGCGAGCGGCTGCAGGTACCCTTATTCTACCGTTTGTTCCAGCATTAAAAGCTTACCGTCCCTGGTTATGCCTTCAGCAATAACTCTGAACTTTTTAGTGCGGTCATTATTATAAAAATGAACCGGTATCGTGGAGTTGGCCGTATCTGTACTTACCTCCGGCTGCCAGTACAAAGTAAGACGATTGTCACGGTAATCTATATCAGGCGGGGTTGAGTAATCAGGGCTGTAAAACTCTTTTATGATACTGTAGCCTTCATAATCCACAATATCTCCCGAGTTTTCCATTTCTTCGTTCAGATCATCACCACGTTTGGTATAAATAGCAATAGCAGGACTGTTACCACGGGCGCCAATGAACTGCGGGTATATTTTTATCAAAGCGATCTGGTTAGGAGGAATGGCTGATATAAAGTTTGCGTCCTGCATCGGCATTTCATCAAGAAATAGCTGTACCGGCTGCTGCCTGAAATACAGCTTGTAATCTTCAAAACCCCTTCTCTGAACATTCAAACTGGCAACGCGTCCTATGAGCCATTCAAAAATATTCATTTGCGGAATAAACTGGCCGGTAAGGTTGATGGTTCTTGCATTCAGGTTCCCCGCAAAGAGCCCGCTCATATATTTTTTTTCCAGCTCTTCCAAAGTAAGCCTTCGTCCTTCAATATGAACATTATCCAGCAAAACACCGCCTCCCCTTGTGAAGCTGGAGTAGGCAGATTGCATATTATTAACAAGCGATGTGGAAGTGTTTACCGCAGCTGGCATTTGTAATGCAGGCAGGTTATAGGTTTGATACAGAGAATCGGTATCCAGCTTTACAGTAATAAATTTGCTTTTATTGCCCATTATATCACTGAATAAAATTTTGGCTTTATCAAAAAATACCACCGAATCCATTTTAAAATGCCCTTCAGCATCGGTTTTCACCATTTGCAAAGCACGCCCGGAATCGGAAGTAGCCACCCAAACCAGCAGGTCGCGTTCAGCAAAATTTTTCCTGGAGCCACGCACATTCACTTTTCCTGAAAGGGAAATATAGCCCGGATCGTTGTACAGGGGTTGAGGCAACTTATTTTGCATGACTTCTGTCCATTTAAAGCGCCTCCAGCCATTAGTAAGCATTACCAGGTCTGCCGCCTTTTTTGCATTTTCATCATCGGTAAAATAAAAGGCAGGGTTGTGCACATAGCCCGGGATATCGCTGGTGAGCAGGAGAGAAGAAATAATATTTTCTTTGCGTGGTCCCGGCTCGTTAAAATGATCATCAGTAACTGCTACAGAGAAATTGCCTGCTGCCGGCTGATTAAACTCAATGGTATATTGGTTCAGGCTTCTTGCCTTTATATTTATTTTTTGTTTGTTCAGGCTGGCCTCGATCTTATATTCTTTATTGTTGATAAATACAAGACGTTCGGCCAGAGGCATCCCTTCTTTATTGAAAAAAGTAAGCTGCAAAATGCCTGAAGGGAATGCTGAAGTATGGATGCTTCCGCCAGAACCATTATCAATCGGCTGCTTCAGTATTACTTTATGCTGCATCTGCCCGACAAGATAAGCAGGCGTAAAGTTGCTTTCTCCCGATGTATGAAAAGTATATTGCAAACTGCCTGCAGAAGGCTCGATACTAACTGCCATACCTTTTACCGCCACTTCCGGTAATGGACTACTGGTATTATTAAACTCCGCGATATATGTTTTACCGGCCTGGGGCGTCAGCTTAAATATACCCATACCATCATGTATACTTTTTACCTGTGCTAAAATGATGCCGGTGTTATCTTTTATATTGGCTGATATATTTACCGGCAATCCTGCGTCATCAGTTGCCTTAAAAGCGATAGTATTCTCAACACCGGCTAATAAAGTGCCGCCTTCCGGAAAAAAGGATAAAGAGATTTTGTCAGAACCTGTCTCTTTTGCCTTTGGGATTTTGCCATAAATACGGATGGGCGTGCTGTATAAATAGCTCTTATCGTGATTAAGCATTAAAGGGGTATAGGCCCTGAGCCGGTAGGTTCCGGTCCTGGCAGTATCAGGTATATCCATCTGCCCATAGGTGATACCGCCAAAAACAGGCAGCACTTTTTTAGCAATAATTTGCCCGCCGGGGTTAATGAGCTCTACGAATAATGTGGAATTTCTTACGGATGGTAAAAAGTCTGATACAAAATAACCTTTGAACCAGCTTGTTTGCCCTGCGAAATAATCCTTTCTGTCGAGATGCAGGTACAGTTTTTCTATAGGGTTACTGTTGTGCCATGATTCAAGTTTTTGGTCGGTGGTTTGTGCCTGCGCTTGTGTTCCCGCAAACAGGTAACCTGTTAAAAACAAAAGGGGTATATGTTTTAAAATACTCATTCTGTATAAATACATTACAAAAAATCGGGAAGCCGGTTTTCGGTATTCCCTTTTACAGGATGCATTTAACAATGTATTTACACAAAAATGATGCGCATTTTATGGAGCCTGTGGCTCAATGATTTTTTCAATCATTAACATCCTGCCGTCTTCGGTAATCCCCTCTGCTACTATTTTAAAGCGTTTGGTGCGGTCGTTGTTATAAAAGATCACCGGTATTTGAGGGTCTGCATCTGCAACAAATAGGGAAGGCTGCCATGTAAGAGTTAACCGGTTGTCGGCTTTTTCGTTAATCGGTTGCCTGTCATAATCAGGATTATAAAACTCTTTTACAATAGTGTACCCGTTATAATTAATAATGTCAGTAGGAGAATCCAGGGAAGTAGCGAGATCATCGCCTTTTTTCGTATAAATGGCCAGGGCAGTGCCTCCCCCGAAAGTTGCAACAGAATTAGGAAGTAATTTTACCATAGCTATCTGGTTAACAGGAATAGATTCTATCATAGAAGCATCTGTAGGTATTTCATCCAGGAAAAGCGAAACATTGCTTCCCCCCAGGCCACCTCCACGGAAACTAAGCACATAGTCGCCGGGAGTGCCTGAAACTGTCAGTCCTGCAACCCTGCCCTGTAAATACTGGAAAATGCTGCCCGAAAAATTTTCATTTCTTAAATCCAGGGTGCGGTCATTAATACCTCCTGCAAACAGGCCGCTCGCGTATTGCTCATTAAGCTTTTCCAGTTCCGTTTTTTGCCTGGCTTTTACTGTGATAGTTTCAAGTGTGATACCTGCAGCCTTACTAAAATCGTTATAAGCGTCCATCATTTTAGCTGCATTTACAGTAGTATTGCTGTCAACAGGCAATGCAACGGGCGGTATAGGGTATTTCCTGTTTAGAGAATCACCCTCAAGCTTTACAGTAATATATTTGCTTTTATTACCCCGTACATCTGAAAACAGGATCCTCATTTTATCATAAAATATCATGGAGTCTATGTTAAAATAGCCCGATGAGTCTGTACGTATAAACCTGGGCATACCACCTTTGCCAAGAGTAGTGTCTTCAGGGCGCATCATTACGATGATGTCCTTATTCTCTAATGACCGTTTGGTACCTTCAATCATGACCCTGCCCCTGAGGCTGATATACCCCGGATCTTTAAACTGAGGGGGGGGCAATTTGTTTTGAGCCACATCGGTCCATTTAAAACGGGTCCAGCCATTGGTCATCATCACCAGGTCCATAGCGTTCTTTACCACTTCTGAGGCTGAGCTAAAGTAATAGGAAGGATTGTGTATATAGCCTTTTATATCACTGTTCAGTAAAAACCATGAATATATGTTCTGGGGCCTGTTGGTTTCGCTTTCGTAATCAGCATCTGTTACCGAGACGGAAAAATTTCCTATAACTGTGTCTTTCAGCAAAATAGAAAAGCGGTTGCGTTTCCTGGTTCCTGTATCCAGGGTATCTATCCTGAGTTCTCCGGGTAGTATATAGTCCCTGTTATCAATGAAAGTAAGGCGCTCGGCCAGAGGCATATCATCTTTATTAAAAACAGTAAGATGCAATATGCCGGAGTAAAAATTACCGGTTGGAATAAGGCCGTTTATTTCTTTTTTACCATCGCCAAGAGGCTGCCTGAAGATGATTTCATTCCCCATCTGGCCTATCATATAAGCCGGTTTAAAGGCTGCCTCTTCGTTGGCTGCCTGTATCCTGAACTGTTTTCCCTGTGCAGTAGGTCTTACGCTGAAGCTTATACCATTTTTTGTTTGTTGCGGTAAAGCATATTTGGCTTCTGATCCGGCAATGATGGCAAAATAGCTGTCTCCCTCAACAGGTATAATAGGGAAAGACCCCATCCCATCGTGCATTGCTTTAAAGCTGGTGATTAAAGCCCCTTTATCATTGACTATTTCACCTTCTACATTCACGGGCAACCCGTTTTTGCCAGTTGCTTTAAAGGCTACTACATTCAGCAGGCCGGAAATCATATTTCCTCCTTCCGGAAAAAACAGGAGCTGGTTCTTATTTTCGGAAGAGGTCACCTCTTTCTTTTTAGTTTCCTTCCCGTAAATGGTAATGCGCTTATGAAAAATGAAACCAGGCTGATTCATCATTAGCGGGGAATAGGCTCTCAACTGGTAGGTTCCGGCAGGCGTGTTTTCGGGCAGCTCTAATTGTCCGATGGAGATACTCAAGTAAGCAGGGAAAATACCGCGTACAATAATATCTGATTGGTTATTCAAAAGCTCAACATAAAGGGTAGAGCTTTTGCCGGAGGGAACAAAACTGCTCATGAAATATCCCTTAAACCAGATGGTTTGCCCTGCGAAATAGCTTTCACGGTCGAGTTGCAGGTACAATTTTTCTACCGGGTTGCTTTCTGACCATTCAATTATCTTATTATCAATAGATTGTGAAAGAGATGGCTTAATGCCCGCGACCATAACCAGGATCAGCAGCAAAATTTTTTTCATAAAGATAAATCAGGTAAATCAGTAAGTGAAAATAACATAAATGACTGAAGAAACCCTCAGAAGTTTATTATTATCATGGGTTTTATCAGGAAAACAGACATTTTGTCCTCATTTTTTCATTGGCAATATTATTGACATGCTTAGTTTTGTCAACAAATAATGATATGATGAATGTAAATAGTGATAATTTTTCAGGGCAGGATGAAATAAATATTAATGCTGACGAAAACCTGAGCGGTACAGAGCACCTTAATGATCCTGTAGAAGAGAACCAACTGGAAGCTTTGAAAGCGGAGCTGGCAGAAAGTAAGGATAAATACCTTCGTTTGGCTGCTGAATTTGATAATTTCAGGAGAAGAACCAGGAAGGAAAGGGATGAATTTGCGCAAATAGCCAATAAAGATATTGTGCTTGCGCTGCTGGAAGTATTGGATGACGTAGACCGGGCAACCGGCGCGTTAGAGGCCAGCAATGATGAAAAGCTGAAAGAAGGCGTAGCCCTTATTTTCAACAAGCTCAGAAATACACTGCAGTCAAAAGGGTTGAAACCCATGGAATCTGTTGGTAATGATTTTGATCCAGATCTTCACGATGCAGTTACTGAAGCTCCTGCTCCATCGGAAGATTTACAGGGAAAAGTTATGGACGAGATTGTAAAAGGCTATTATCTGAACGATAAAATCATACGCCATGCAAAAGTGGTGGTAGGAAAATAAAAATATGTCAAAGAGAGATTTTTACGAAGTTCTGGGCGTATCCAAAACCGCAACTGCCGAGGAGATCAAGAAAGCATATCGTAAGGTGGCTATGCAGTATCACCCGGACAGGAACCCTGGCGATAAGGCTGCTGAAGAGAAATTTAAAGAGGCCGCAGAAGCGTACGAAGTACTAAGCGATCCCGATAAGCGCAGCCAGTATGACCGGTTTGGCCATGCCGGTCTGAGTGGTGCCGGACGTGGTGGTTTTGGTGGAGGCATGAATATGGAAGATATCTTCAGCCAGTTTGGAGATGTTTTCGGTGATGATATTTTTGGCAGTTTTTTTGGCGGCGGAAGGGCAAGAAGTGGCGCTCAAAGGGCGCGTGGCGTACGGGGCAGCAACCTTCGTGTAAAGCTTAAATTGAATTATGAGGAAATAGCCAAAGGGGTTACCAAAAATATTAAAGTAAAGAAATACACCACCTGTAGTACCTGTGGCGGCAATGGCGCTAAAGACAGGGGTAGCGTACAAACCTGTACTACCTGTCAGGGCAGCGGCCAGGTAAGAAGAGTGCAGCATACCTTCCTGGGACAAATGCAAACGGTAACTACCTGTCCCGACTGTAACGGTGAGGGAACCACTATTACCGCTAAGTGTTCTGCCTGTAAAGGCAGTGGCAGGGTTTATGGTGAAGAAACCATCTCTATTGATGTACCACCAGGGGTACAGGCAGGTATGCAGTTAAGTATAGGCGGTAAAGGGAATGCCGGTGAACGCGGTGGCGCCCCAGGCGATCTGATTGTGCTGGTTGAAGAAGAAACCCATGCCGACTTGCAGCGTGAAGGCTTAAATGTTGTTTATGACCTTCATATTTCTTTTACAGATGCGGTATTTGGAACCAATGCTGAAGTCCCTACTATTGATGGAAGGGCAAAAATAAAGATCCCCGCAGGTACGCAAAGCGGGAAAATATTCAGACTGAAAGGCAAGGGCTTCCCTAATGTACATTCTAATTATGAAAAAGGTGATCAGTTGATTCATGTTAGTGTTTGGACGCCCCAGCATTTAAATGATGAAGAAAGAAGTGCATTAGAAAAGCTCTCCGCTTCTCCCAACCTGAAACCCCAGCCGGAAAAAAGCGAAAAAGGGTTCTTTGATAAAATAAAAGATCTGTTTAGTTAAATACTAGTGTAAATGTCTGAAGCTGTTGTATATCTCAACAGCTTTTTTTGTAGGTAGATTTTAGGGTTACAAAAATCATTTTAGTATCTTCCGGTCCTGTAAAAAAATATAAATGTTTCAGTTAGGTAATAAAAAAGCGATTGTAACCGGCGGTGGCAGCGGCATAGGTAAAGCTGTTTGTCTTTTGTTTGGCAAAGCCGGTGCCCATGTATTTGTGGCAGATCTGAACAAACAAGCCGCAGAAGAAACAGTGGCAGCTATTAAGGCGGCCGGCGGAAACGCTACCGGAATGCCTGTAAATGTAGCCGATCAGCAGGAGGTAGTAGCTGCCTATGCCACTGCGGGCAATATTGATATACTGGTAAATAGCGCTGGTGTTTCCCATATTGGTAAAGTAGAAACTACGTCTGCCGAAGATTTTGATAAGGTTTTTAATGTAAATGTAAAAGGTGTTTATAACAGCCTTTATGCGGCCATCCCTTTAATGAAACAGAATGGAGGCGGTGTGATTCTTAACCTGGCGTCTATTGCTTCCAGCGTGGGTATCCCCGACAGGTTTGCTTATAGCATGAGCAAAGGGGCGGTACTGGCTATGACGCTTTCAACGGCAAAAGATTATATTAAAGATCATATCCGCTGTAACTGTATTTCTCCTGCACGCGTACATACGCCCTTTGTAGATGGTTTTTTAGCTAAAAACTATCCCGGCAGAGAAGCTGAAATGTTTGAGAAGCTATCGCAAACCCAACCTATTGGCCGTATGGCCAGTCCTGATGAGATAGCAGCCCTCATCCTTTATCTATGCAGCGATGAAGCCTCTTTTATCACCGGCTGCGATTACCCGATTGATGGCGGATTTATTAAATTGAATAATTAACAACGCTAAAAGCAGGAGACTAAAAGCGTTAGGCCTTCTGCTTTCTGCATTAAGCTTATAAATATGAAACTAATACGTTATGGCCAGCCAGGCAATGTTAAAACAGGGGTTATTGTTGATGGTGTAAAATATGACACTTCTGCTTTTGGAGAGGACTATAATGAGGCCTTCTTTGAAAATGACGGTCTTGCACGCCTGGAAAAGTTTGTGCAGGATAATGCAG
>JASGDI010000242.1:0-3302 GCA_049841335.1 Niabella sp.
CCAGGTGGGTATCCTGGCTTTTGGCAGGAAACAGGAATTGGAAGCGGACCGTTATGGGATGATATGGGCAGCTATGGCCGGATATAACCCTCAGGAAGCTATAGGTTTATGGCAAAGAATGCAGGCCCAGGCCGGAAGCGGCGGAACGCCGGAGTTTTTAAGCACTCACCCCGGACCTGAAAGAAGAATTGAACAGCTTCAAAAATACCTCCCGGAAGCTTTAAAATATTACCAACCTATTGGGAAATAAATATATATAATATATAAATAATTTAAAAAGCGCTGATACATATAGATCAGTGCTTTTTTTGTTAAATATAAAAAACCATATAGCTTTTTGGGTTACCTTTGCAAAACCTTTTCGAGGCTTGTAAATATTAACCAGGCAGTAACATATCTGGTATTTTTTAATAAATCCCACAAGTTGTATGATTCAATCAGTTTTTGAGAAACTACAGTACGCAGACGAAAAGAATCTTTTAATTCAGGGTTTACCATCATCAATTGAAAAGCAATTCAGCAAATTATCATTCGCAAAAAACATGACGCCATTATTAAGATCAAGGAAACTTGACTTTGCCCTGGTATTTGCCGTAAATGAAAACCAGCTGAACGGTATTTTAAATGATGTAATGCCTTCATTGAAAGAAAACACTAAATTTTGGGTTGCGTACCCCAAAACTACTTCCAAGATAGTAACTGATCTTAATCGTGAGCGGAGCTGGAACAGGTTAACCAAGGATGGATACTCGGGTATTGATAATGTTGAATTAGATCATGTGTGGACGGCTACGAGGTTTGAAAGGTGCAAGGTGGAAAGAAGTGCTGCGCCTCCTACAGAAAGAAAAAGAGCAGCTCAACTCGCGTAAATTTTTTACGAAGTGAATTTAGTATAGAGCCCCCGCTAAAGCGGGGGTTTTTATTTACGGCATAGTTATTGCGAATCCTCGATATGTTTAAAACCGTAATTATGAAAAAAATATTGTTTTTAGCAACAGCATTTTGCCTGACAGGAACTGTTTTGAAAGCACAAACACAGAAAGGCTATTATCTTATCGGGGGTAATGTTGCAAGCATGGGTGGAAATACCAACGAGAAAAGCTTTAACCTTAAAATAGAGCCTAAGGCCGCCTGGTTTGTACAGGATGACCTGGCTATTGGCGGACAGATTAGCTTAGGATTGGATGCAGGACGTGGACGCGGTCCGGCTTTCAACTATTTTGTAGGTCCTTTGGCCCGTTATTATTTTGGAGATCAGCAGGTAAACACGCCCAGGCAAACGCGTCTTTTCGGTGAAGTTAACGCGGGTTTAGGCGGCACCAATGGCGGCGGAAACTCTACCAATGGCTTTGAAGCAGGTATAGGGCCAGGACTCGCATTTTTCGTTAATGAAAATATAGCGCTTGAATTATTGGCGAAGGGTAATATTACTACCGGCGCAGGGAACAATGGTGTAGCATTTAAACCTAACCTTGGTCTGGGGTTCCAGATATACTTACCTACTTCTAAGCTACAGTCGATCAGAGACGATATGCGCAAAAAATAAAAACCTAAGGATTTTATCCTATGTTAATACTAAAAAGCCGGTTTGTTAACCGGCTTTACTCATTTTATGAGGGATCAGCTACTGCCTTTTCTCCATACATCTGGCTTTTATATTTCAGGGAGGGCGATGGGATCAATTTCCCAATACCCAGCTCTTTCCATTTTGCATCAACAGAAGCGATAGTTTCATCATCCGCTACAATAATATTGGGCCAGTCCCTCTCAAACCCATCCAGCTCTTTTGTTTTAATAGTGCCATCTAATCCAAGTATCGCGGTATACTTACCATTTCCTTCCTCCTGCCTGTGCATAAAATGATCGCGCCTGGGGTCAAGATTATTGCAGAAACGCCATAAAGCCGTTGGCAAATCCTGCGCATTTACTGTGTGCTCTATATAAAGAATCATTTTTACCCCTTTTAGCTCTGGTAACCGACTTAGGGCATCGTGCAATTCTTTTACATGCCCTTGCCTGCTTTTTTGAACAGAGACCACAATACAGGGGATGTTATGCTCCAGCAATGCTGTATTCAAAAAACTGATCTCCGGGAAACGCTGCAGCGCCTGAGTTACATCCATGCTTCCGGGAACCGGATATCGGGCATATAGATCATCTGCTTCTTCATCATACTTAACAGTACCGTCTATACAAAGTTTTCCGCCAAAGCCCATCTTACTGCAACTATGATCAAGAACGTCCATTGGTCCCTGAGAAAAATAAACATCAGTAGCAGGATTCAGGTTCCTGAATACTTCTTTGGCCAGTTCTTTATAATTGGTAATAGCAAAGCTTGTTTGTGAAGCCAATACCAATATCTTGTTAAACATCATTTGTCCGGCACCCCACATAGCATTCATTACTTTTTGTCCCTGCCCGGCATATTCTTTATTTATCTGGGTGATCACAAGGTTATGGGCCACCCCTTCCACCGGCATATCCATATCCTTGATTTCAGGCACCAGGGTCATTTTAATAGGCGCTAAAAATATTCTTTCGGATGCCTTAATCAGCCAGGCGTCTTCCTGTGGTGGTATACCAACTATGGTAGCCGGATATACAGCATTCTTTTTATAGGTAATGGCTGTTATATAAAATTTAGGATACCAATCCGGCAGGGAATAATAGCCCGTATGGTCGCCAAACGGGCCTTCCCAAAGCATTTCATCGTTGGGATCAACATATCCTTCAATTACAAAATCTGCATCAGCCGGCACTTCTATTTCAGGTTGTGTGATACATTTCACCAGCTCTACCTTTTTTTTCCGGAGAAAACCTGCCAGCATGTATTCATCCACATTTTCGGGTAATGGCGCTGTGGCTGAATAAGCATAAGCAGGATCGCCACCAAGCGCTACTGCAACAGGCATTTTCACTCCCAGCTTTTTATACTCATTGAAATGTTTGGCAGATACTTTATGCTTATGCCAGTGCATAGCGGTAAGTTGCGGGCCAAAAACCTGCATCCTGTACATCCCCACATTGCGTATGCCGGTATTAGGCTCCTTGGTGTGGATTACGGGAAGCGTTACAAAAGGACCTCCATCCTGGGGCCAGCAGGTAATTACGGGCAGCTTCCTCATATCTGGCAGCCCCCCCCAAGGTTCGCCTGTGGGCAAAGGCTTCTCTGTAAGGATCACCTGCTGACATTCGCCCCTGCCCTTTTTTACCTTTGGCATCCATGAAGCAAACTCACCCAGCTTCGGAAGTAATTTCAGCTTATCCAGGACCTTTTCAAACTGCTGTCGGCTCCCAAAGAA
>JASGDI010000243.1:0-50364 GCA_049841335.1 Niabella sp.
CTTGTATGGTGTTGTATCATTTATACTGGCACTGGTTGCTCTTGTACTCATATATGTAAACTTTAACCTGCAAAGAGCTGCCCGCGAAGCGGAGAATGTAAAAGCGGCCCCCTCACTCCCGGTTTACCGTAATAAAACCTACCTGGCTATTGCTGCTATTGCATTATTTATTATAGGAGGTTATTTTACCACCAAAGGGATGATCAATGTAAACAGGCAAATCAATTATCAGCCAGTGCAACCTATCTTCTACTCTCACAAAGTGCACGCCGGCATTAACCAGATCAACTGTTTATATTGTCATGGCAATGCCTGGGAAAGCAAAACAGCCGCTATCCCTTCTGTGAATGTTTGTATGAACTGTCACAAAACCATTCAGAAATATAACGGGCCTGAATTAAAAGACAGGCACGGGAATGTGGTAGATGGTACCCGTGAGATACAAAAACTGTATGAATATGCAGGTTTTGATCCTACTAACTCTGAGGGTTGGGATCCTTCAAAAGCCAAGCCTATTGAGTGGATTAAGATCCATAACCTGCCCGATCACGTATATTTCAATCACAGCCAGCACGTTCGGGTGGGTAATGTGCAATGCCAAACCTGTCATGGCGATATTACAGGTATGGATGAAGTGTACCAGTTTTCTGAGCTGAGCATGGGATGGTGCGTAAACTGTCACAGGCAAACTAAGGTGAATTTCAATGTAGATTCTACCAGCGGTAATAAGTTCTATAGTATTTACGAGAAATTCCATAACGACATTAAAGCAGGCAAAATGGATAGCGTAACAGTGAGCGACATCGGAGGCCTTGAATGTCAGAAATGTCACTATTAAATCAGCTAATCAGCTCCCGATGACTATCGGGATGCGGATAACATCGGTAATAAGTTGAGGAGCGTTAGCAAATTATCACATTAGCAAATTATCACACTAGATAAAATATGAGTAATAAGTACTGGCAAGGTTTCGGAGAAATAAATGACCCTGAAAATTTTCAGAAGAATGTACGCGATGAGTTTCGCGAAGAGCTTCCTTTTGAAGATTTTGACAGCAAGGGTTTATTAGACGCAAAAGCCCCGCGCAGGGACTTTTTGAAGTACCTTGGTTTTAGCACTGCGGCGGCTACCCTGGCTGCCAGCTGTAAAACCAAAGTGCGTGAAGCGATTCCCTATGCTTTTAAACCTGATAACATTGTTCCGGGAGAAGCGCAGTATTACGCTACAACATTTGTGCAGGATGGAGATGTGGTACCTGTATTAGCCCGAGTACGCGATGGACGCCCTATTTTGATTGAGGGTAACGATCTGTCTTTTGTAAAGGGATGCACCACTCCGCGCATCCAGGCTTCAGTGCTGGATTTATATGATAAATACAGAATTACACACCCTAAGCAAAGGGTGGGCGAAAAGCTGAATGAAGTGCCAACCTTCGAGGCGTTAGATAAAAAAATTACAGCCGCTATTAAGAGCTCTGGCGGACAGATCGTATTGCTTACCAGCACCATCAACTCCCCGTCAGCTTTAAAAGTAATTGAAGATTTTAAAGCAGCCTACCCTGCATTTAAACATGTTCTGTACGATGCGGTTTCTTATACAGGTATGCTGCTGGCCAACGAAGCCAGCTTTGGTAAAAAAGCCATCCCGGCTTACCGGTTTGAAAATGCTAAAAAGGTAGTAGTGAGCCTGGGCGCTGATTTTTTAAGCTCATGGCTTAGCCCGGTAGAGTTTCAGCACGGCTATGCCCTGAACCGTAAAATTGATGAGAAAAACCCTCAGATGAGCAAACATTACCAGTTTGAGAGTTTTTTAAGTATGACAGGCGCTAATGCTGATGAAAGATTCAACCATCGCCAGTCCGAAACCGGCCTGGTTGCTGCCGCTCTCGCTGCCGCTGTTGGTGTAGCAGGCATTGCCGCTCCTGCTGTTTCTAATGCAAAGCTTAAAGCAGGAATTGACAAAGTAGCAAAAGACCTGTTAAACAATAAAGGACAAAGCCTGGTAGTTTGCGGAAGCAATGATGTAAATATACAGTTACTGGTGAATGCCATTAATTCGGCTATCGGCGCTTATGGAACAACTATTGATTGGTCTGCTCCAGTAAATTACCGCAAAGGTGTTGATAAGGATTTTGCAGATCTGCTTACAGAAATAGAAAGTGGTTCGGTAGGTACATTAATGATCTATGGGGCCAACCCGGTTTATACCTGGCCGGAACAGGACCGTGTTAAAAAAGCACTTGCAAAAGTTAAGCTGAAGATTTCCTTTAACGAAAAGCAGGATGAAGTTTCCGAACTTTGCGATTATCTTGTTCCCACGCATCACTACCTCGAGAGCTGGGGCGATGGAGAAGCTACCTCCGGCAGCATTGGTTTTATGCAGCCCACTATTGCACCGCTGTTTAAAACCAGGCAATGGCAGGAAAGCCTTTTGGTTTGGGCTGGGAAAACAGAATCTTACGCTGATTATTTCAAGAATTACTGGGTAGCCCGTTTAGGCGGCGAAACAGCTTACCTGAAATCTTTACAGGATGGGGTATCGTTTACTGCCCCTGCCGGTTTATCAGCCGGGTCTTATAGCGCAAGTGGTTTAGAAGCTGCTGCTGCGGCTGTAAGCGCTGCTCCCAAATCATCTAAAAAAGAAATTGTTTTATACCAGAGTAATGCTTTGGGAGCAGGTACCCATCCGGCTAACCCCTGGCTGCAGGAGCTGCCAGATCCCATTACTAAAATTACCTGGGATAACTATGCCATGATCTCTGTTTCAACTGCTGATGAGTTGAAGATTGATTATAAAAGCAACGATTACGAGTATTACCCGCAAAAACCCGTTATTAGTATAAAAGTAAAGGGGAAAGAACTGAAGCTCCCGATTATTGTAGTTCCCGGTATGGATGCTGATACCATCGCGGTAGCTTTAGGATACGGTCGTACCGCAGCTTTAGGAGCTACTTATGTGGATGAGTACACAGAAGATAAAAAAGTAGGGGTTGATGTTTATCCGTTGTCTGCTTTCAACGGAACCAGCGTAAGCCATTATGCTGTTGATGCCGAGGTTGCCAACACCGGTAAAAAGTATAAGCTGGCCCAAACGCAGATCCATAACAGCTACGAAGGCCGTATAGAAGTGGTGAGAGAAACCACGATGGCTACCTTCCTGAAGGATAAAACGCAGTATAGCGACTACGCTAACAAGCTGTACGAAACCTATACCGGCAAGAAAAACGCTACGCGCGATGATTATGTAAAAGCCGGTACCATGTACAGGGAGCATCCTTCAGACGGTATTAAGTGGGGCATGAGCATTGATATGAATGCCTGCTTTGGCTGCGGCGCGTGTGTTATAGCCTGTCACGCAGAAAATAACGTTCCTGTTGTAGGTAAAAGCGAAGTGCTTCGCTACCATGATATGCACTGGCTGCGGATTGACCGCTATTATGTGTCTGACGAAAAAGATCCCAACGAGCTGAAAGGGGTTATTTTCCAGCCCATGATGTGCCAGCATTGTGACAACGCTCCCTGTGAGAACGTATGCCCGGTGGCGGCTACCAACCATAGCAATGAAGGGTTGAACCAGATGGCTTATAACCGTTGTATCGGTACAAGATATTGCGCTAACAACTGTCCTTACAAAGTGCGCCGTTTTAACTGGTTAGATTATACCGGTGCTGATAGCTTCCCCAATAACCAGGATCAGAAAGTGGTGGGTAAATTAGACCCTGCTGTGTTCTATATGAACGATGACCTGACACGCATGGTATTGAACCCTGATGTTACCGTGCGCTCAAGAGGTGTGATGGAGAAATGCTCCATGTGTATCCAGCGTTTGCAGCATGCCAAGCTGGATGCCAAGAAAAAAGGAGAGCCGCTAAGTGATAAGCACGTAAGGCTGGCCTGTTCTTCTGCCTGCGCAGCTGATGCTATTGTGTTTGGTAATGTAAACGATCCTGAAAGTGTTATTACCAAAGAGCGTGAGAACAACCCGTTACGCACTTTCTATGTATTAGAGCAACTGCACGTATTGCCTAATGTGAACTACCTGGCCAAGATCAGGAACACGGATGAGATCATTGCCGGCGATGACCACCACGGTGGCGGGCACGGAGAAGAAGGTGGGCACGGTGCAGAGAAACATGAGGCAGCAACAGCAGAAGAGGCGCATCATTAAAGTTTAGTTGAAAAGTTTAAAGGTTAAAAAGTTGAAAAGTTTATACGTTGATCTTTAACGATAAACCGGAAACGATAAACTACGAATAATAAATATGTCATTAATCAGATACGAATCGCAGGCCAGGGCGCCATTGGTAGAAGGAAATAAAACCTACCACGATGTAACGGAAGATATTTGCCGTCCCGTGGAAGCCAAACCCAGTAAACTCTGGTGGGTTGGTTTTATTATATCGCTGGGCTTGCTGGGCTTTGGTGTGGTTTCCATTTACATGGACATTGTGTATGGTACCGGCCAGTGGAACCTGAACAAAACCATTGGTTGGGGATGGGATATTACCAACTTCGTATGGTGGGTAGGTATTGGTCACGCGGGTACGCTGATCTCTGCTATCCTGCTGTTGTTCCGCCAGGGCTGGCGTACCGGTGTAAACCGCGCAGCGGAAGCAATGACCATCTTTGCGGTAATGTGCGCAGGGCAGTTCCCTATATGGCACATGGGTCGTGTGTGGAATGGCTTCTTCGTAATGCCTTATCCTAATACCCGAGGTCCTTTGTGGGTGAACTTTAATTCGCCGCTGCTGTGGGACGTATTTGCGATCTCTACTTATTTTACGGTTTCCCTGCTGTTCTGGTATTCTGGTTTGTTGCCTGATCTGGCTACACTTCGCGACCGCGCCAAATTGAAATGGAGCAAGTTCTTTTATGGGTTGGCTTCTTTTGGCTGGACCGGTAGCACCAAGCACTGGCAAAGGCACGAGGCTTTATCGCTGGTATTGGCAGGTCTTTCTACCCCACTGGTACTTTCGGTGCACACCATAGTATCTTTCGACTTCGCTACTTCAGTGATCCCCGGCTGGCACACTACCATCTTCCCTCCTTACTTTGTGGCGGGTGCGGTATTCAGCGGCTTCGCTATGGTGCAAACATTATTATTGATTACCCGTAAGGTATTGGCACTGGAAGAATATATTACAATGGAGCATATTGATGTGATGAACAAGGTAATTGTGCTAACGGGTTCTATAGTGGGTATTGCTTATTTAACAGAGCTGTTTATGGCGTGGTACAGTGCCTCTCCTTATGAATGGTTCGCGTTCAAGGAAAACCGTTTGAACCTGAACAGCCCTTACGGATGGAGCTACTGGCTGATGATGGGTTGTAACGTGCTTTCTCCGCAAATATTCTGGTTCAGGAAAATGAGGCGTAATATATTGGTTACCTTCTTTATGAGCATTCTTGTAAATATTGGTATGTGGTTCGAAAGGTTTGTGATCATTGTTACTTCTATTTACCGCGACTTTTTACCAAGTTCATGGAGCACTTATTATACACCCACCATCTGGGAAATAGGTTTCTACATGGGTACCTTTGGTTTGTTCTTTACCTGTTACTTCCTGTTCTCCAAGTTTTTCCCGGTTATTGCTATCGCAGAGATCAAGCATATCCTGAAAAAGAACGGGGATAGCTATAAGGCTGGTTATACAAAAGAAGAGATGGAAAGTTATGATGCGTTTGAGCACGAGCAGAGCCATCATCATTAGCAGATGACAGTTGCTGGATGACAGATGAGCGTTTGAAAAGTTGAAAAGTTTATAAGTTGACAAGGTTTTTTGGAGTGGTACTTACCAGTATCCGGTAACCAGAAACCAGTAACAAAAAATTATATGAACGTTAAAAAATTTGTTGTAGGTAATTTTTACGAGGAAGCGGTTTTGTTTCCCGCGGTAACTAAAGTGCGCCGTGCCGGTTACAAAATACACGATGTGTACACTCCCTTCCCTATTCACGGGCTGGATAAAGTGATGGGTTTAAAGGATACCGACCTGCACATTGCCGGGTTTATTTATGGTATTACCGGTACCGCAACGGCCGTTGGCTTTATTACCTGGATGCTGGCATATGACTGGCCTATAAATTTTGGAGGTAAGCCTTATTTTTCCCTGCCTGCCTGGATACCTATTATGTTTGAGCTTACGGTGTTATTTGCCGCTGTAGGTATGGTGCTTACTTTTTGCT
Organism: Niabella sp.; assembly: GCA_049841335.1. Taxonomy (GTDB): domain Bacteria; phylum Bacteroidota; class Bacteroidia; order Chitinophagales; family Chitinophagaceae; genus Niabella. The sequence continues at coordinate 6,186 of JASGDI010000243.1, forward strand.
GGTTGTGCCAGCTGGCTCCTTTTGTAAAGAAAGACCATTTTAACCTGCGCAGCACCGATGATACATTTACAATGGCTATTGAGTGCACCGATAAAACCAATGAGGCCGAAGCCATTGCTTTTTTACAGAGTGTAGGCGCCCAGGACGTTGAAATACAGCATCGTGAGGCCGATTGGTGGATTGGCCGCTACGACAGGGAAACCGTAAGATTTGGTAAGAAAGTGCCACAGATATAAGGACGAAAATATTGAATATTGAATATTGAATATTGAATGTTCAAGAGGTTAAAAGCAAACAAGTATCGAGAAACGAGTATCAAGAATCGAATAATCAATATGAACAAATATTTTTACATAGCAGTTGTATTGCTGGGCGTAATGGCTGCCGGTTGTGGTGCAGGTAAGGATAATCCCGGACTTGCCTATATGCCCGATATGTTTTATAGCGTGGCGTATGAAACCTATGCTCCCGCAGCCAGCAGGTTAAAAGAGGTGGGTGCGCACTATGACGGGATGCCTGTGACAGGAACGGTATCAAGGCAGGATGACCTGGCTTTTCATTTTGACCTGAAGCATGATTCTGCAGGATATGCACAGTCTGCAGCCCTAAAAAACCCGTTGGATACTGCAGGGGCTGCAATAGATATGAAAGAAGCGGAAAGGCTTTACCTGATCAATTGCGGTATTTGTCATGGAGCAGCCCTGGATGGTAACGGTCCGCTCTTTAAGGGTGGCGATGGCCCTTATTCTGCAGCTCCTAAAAACTTTAAAGATGCTGATATGATTGCCATGGCGCCAGGTACTATGTTCTATTCCATTACTTATGGTAAGGGGCAAATGGGGGGCTATGCTTCTCAATTGTCTCCAAAGCAGCGTTGGGAAATAGTAGCGTATATTAAATCAAAAACAGCGGCGGCAGCCCCTGCAGCAGTCCCGATAGCTATCGGGACACCGGCGGACAGCACAGCAACGAAATAATTATTTGAACTTATTTAATATAGAACAGGAATGTCAACAGTAGAAAAATTTATACCTGCAAAAAAATATAACACTATTGCGTATGTGTTAATGGGGGTTGGGCTGATAGCAGCTATTGCGCTATATATTGCAACGCATGGTGCTGCAGCCAATGATGAAGAGCTGCACAGGAACCACGCGCGCTTTTGGGCAAGCCTGTTACAGAATAGTGTTTACTTCCTGCTGGTGGTAAATGCAGCCATGTTTTTTATGTGTGCTACTACATTGGCATGGGGTGGCTGGCAAATTGGTTTTTCAAGGGTTACAGAGGCCGTATCTTCTGCAGTGCCTGTAATTGGTGTTATTGCGGCAGTTATTTTGCTGGCCATTGTATTTGGAGATAACCATGTTATTTACCACTGGACAGATACCGAACATGTAGCGCATGATAAAGTGTTAAATTTTAAAAAGGGATTTCTTAATAAAGGGTTTTATACATCGGTTACTTTAGGCACCGTTATTTTATGGTCTTTCCTGGGATGGAAAATGCGCCAGCGTTCGCGCAGCCTTGATACCAACCCTCCTGAAACAGTGGAAGCCAGGAAAAAATTTATATGGGATAATACTGTAATGTCCGCATTATATATTGTGGTGTTTGCATTAACCATTATGTCCTCACTGCCCTGGTTATGGTTAATGAGCATAGATGCGCACTGGTTCAGCACTATGTATAGCTGGTACACTTTTGCAAGCACTTTTGTAGCGGGTATTGCTTTAATAACCCTTTATGTAGTATTTCTTAAAAATAACGGCTTTTTACCTGCTGTAAACAATGAGCATTTACATGACCTTGGTAAATTTATGTTTGCCTTTTCTATTTTCTGGACTTATCTGTGGTTTTCCCAGTTTATGCTGATATGGTACAGTAACCAGCCCGAGGAAACCATTTATTTTGTAAACAGGATAGGCAATGCCGGTAACCCGGGTCACTATGCAGGTATATTCTGGACAATGCTGATCATTAATTTTGTTGGCCCTGTCCTGATTTTCATGAGCCGTGACTCCAAGCGTAACTATACTATTGTAACTTTTGTGTCGGTGCTTATCTTATTCGGGCACTGGCTGGATTTTTACCAGATGGTGTTCCCCGCAATATCTCCCAACAAAGTGCCTGCAATATTATATGATATGGGAATAGCCCTGTTCTTTGTAGGGTTGATCATGCTGATAGTGGGCCGTACCCTGAGCAGGTATCCATTGGTGGTAAAAAATCACCCTTTTGCCAAGGAGAGTGTTATACACCATACTTAAGAGGACAGAGGACTGTTGACGGATGACAGAGGAAGAGAACTTGAGGACAGGTTGTTAGCCGGGGACAATACAGGATAATAAAACTCCCCTTTAGGGGTTGGGGGTATAAAAATTAAGATAAAACAATAACAGAACAATACATCGTATGCATACTTTTTTATTAATAGCGATTTTATTATTGGGATTCATTATCACCTTCCAGATTGCAAGGGCTACTGAATTTGTATCAGTAATACAAGGGGAGGAAAGGACCAGGAAGCAGTCTAACAGGATCAATGCATTCCTGTTACTGGTGTTCCTTATAGTAGGATTGTTTGGTGTGTACTGGACGCACCATACGCTTGCTGATAAAACCCTGGGGCTTGGCACTTCTGCATCTGACCATGGTATTAAAGTAGACAGGATGCTTAAGTACACCCTAATCGCTACCGGTATTGTTTTCTTTGTTACCCAGATATTATTGTTCTGGTATTCATTCAAATACCAGGAGAGAGAAGACCGGAAACCTTATTATTTCCCTCACAACAATAAGCTGGAGATGATCTGGACAGTAGTTCCGGCCATTGTGCTTACGATACTGATTTCTTTTGGCCTGGTGTACTGGTATCAAATCACTGGTGCAGCTCCCGAAAATGCTGCTACAGTAGAAGTTACCGGCAGCCAGTTTAAATGGGAGTTCCGGTACCCGGGTAAAGATGGGGTTTTAGGTAAGAAGAACTATAAATATATAGATGAAGTCCATGATAACTCTTTAGGACTTATTTGGGATGATGCCGCCACACATGATGATATTGTATCCGGCGGGCCTTTACACTTAGTGGTAAATAAGCCTGTGAAGCTGGTAATAGGCGCAAAGGATGTGATACATAGTGTGGGCCTGCCTCACTTCCGTTTAAAAATGGATGCTGTGCCGGGTACACCTACCACGCTTTGGTTTACTCCTATTAAAACAACCAAAGACATGATCAAAGAAACGGGCAACGAAAATTTTGTTTTTGAAATTGCCTGTGACCAGATGTGCGGTGCCGGTCATACAGGTATGCGCGGGGAAATCATTGTTGAAACCCAGGAAGAGTACGACCAGTGGATGGCTACCCAAAAAGCCCAGTACCTGACAGCTGTAGTAGAAAAACAGGCTGCTGCTAAACCTGCTGTTGCAGATTCTTCGGCAAAAACGCCGGCAGACAGCACTGCAACAACTGCAGCTAAACCTGATTCTGCCACAACAAAATAATTTAGTTATACCTTTATAATTAAAGAACGACATTTTTTATGAGCGATACTTTACATACCCAGCACGAAACAGCAAGTCATAGTCATACAGAAGGGCACCATCATGTGCACGTACACCACAAGGAAACTTTTATTACGAAGTATATATTCAGCCAGGATCATAAAATGATCGCCAAGCAGTTCCTTATAACCGGTATTATCTGGGCTATCATTGGTGGTTTGTTCTCGGTGCTGTTCAGGCTTCAGCTGGGTTTTCCCGATGAGTCTTTTCCTATTCTGGAAACTTTTTTTGGCAGATGGGCTGAAGGCGGGCGTATCAGACCTGATTTTTATTATGCTTTAACAACCATGCACGGAACCGTGCTGGTGTTCTTTGTATTAACTGCCGGCCTGAGCGGAACCTTTGCTAACCTGCTCATTCCATTGCAGATAGGTGCAAGAGATATGGCATCTCCTTTAATGAACATGCTTTCTTACTGGTTCTTTTTTGGCGGAAGCGTGGTAATGCTTGCCTCTTTATTTATTCAAACCGGCCCTGCATCTGGTGGCTGGACCATCTATCCTCCATTGAGCGCTTTAGGTCAGGCTTCAGAAGGCTCCAAGGCTGGTATGGATTACTGGATAGCTGGTATGGCGCTGTTTATTATTTCTTCTTTGCTGGGTGGTCTTAACTATATAGCAACCATTCTTAATATGCGTACCAAGGGTATGAGCATGACAAGGATGCCGTTGACAATATGGGCGCTGTTGTTTACCGCTATCCTGGGTGTGCTTTCATTTCCTGTATTATTATCTGGTGTGGTATTGCTGATCTTTGACCGTCATTTAGGTACCAGCTTTTATTTGAGCGATATTTATATTGCCGGACAGGCATTATCAAACGAAGGCGGTAACGCTATCCTGTTCCAGCACCTGTTCTGGTTCCTGGGACACCCCGAAGTATATATTATCATCCTGCCTACAATGGGTATTGTATCAGAAGTAATGTCGGTGAATGCACGTAAACCTATCTTTGGCTATATGGCGATGGTATTCTCCCTGTTTGCCATCTGTATACTGGCTTTCCTGGTATGGGCGCACCACATGTTTGTTACCGGTATGAACCCATTCCTCGGTTCAGTGTTTGTATTATTAACACTGCTTATTGCGGTTCCCTCGGCTATTAAAGTATTTAACTGGCTTACTACATTATGGCGTGGTAATATCCGCTTTACGCCGGCAATGCTGTTTGCTATAGGATTTGTAAGCTTATTTATTTCGGGCGGGTTAACGGGTATTTTCCTGGGTAACTCAACCATTGATATCCACCTGCACGATACTATGTTTGTAATTGCTCACTTCCATATTGTGATGGGGGTATCTGCATTTTTTGGAATGTTCTGCGGTATTTACCACTGGTTCCCTAAAATGTATGGCCGCTATATGAACAACACGCTGGGCTACATCCACTTCTGGGTAACACTGGTTGGCGCTTACCTTATCTTCTGGCCCATGCACTACCAGGGTTTTGCCGGTATGCCAAGAAGGTATCTGGATAAAAGCAGTTGGGTTAGCTTTAACCAGTTCCAAAGCCTGGATGCTATGATCACTGTAGTTACCGTACTGGTGTTTGCAGTGCAACTGATGTTTGTATTCAACTACATTTATTCAATGTATAAAGGAAGAAGGGTAAGGTCTTTGAACCCATGGGGTGCTACAACTTTAGAATGGACCACACCTATTAAGCCCGGGCATGGTAACTGGGAGGGCGAGATCCCTGAAGTGCATCGCTGGTCTTATGACTATGGTAAAGATGGCAGGGATTTTATTCCCCAAACCGAGCCGATAGGAGAAAAAGAAAGTGCTCATTAATTCAGTGAATGGTAAATAGTGAGTGGTGAATAGAACAGCTTACCATTAACTATTAACTCTTTACTATTAACTACTAAATAAATTGAAACAGGAAGGAGGCGGCTTAAAAGATTATATACAGCTTATTAAGCCCTCTTTGAGTATAATGGTGGTGTTCAGCAGTGTAATCAGTTACCTGCTGGTGCCTGGTGTGCTGATTGACTGGTGGCGTATAGTTTTGCTCTTTGCAGGTGGTATGTTGGTAACAGGCAGCGCCAATACCATCAATATGGTGGTAGAGAAAGATACCGATGCGCTTATGAAGCGTACAGCAAAAAGACCTGTTGCAAGCGGGCGTATAACGCCGGAGCAGGGATGGGGCTTTGCTGTATTGACCGGAGCTTTGGGTGTGTTTATTTTGGGGTATTATTTTAACGTAACTGCGGCATTACTGGCTGCTTTTAGTTTGTTTTTATATGCCTTTATTTACACACCGCTTAAAAAGGTAAACTCCATAGCGGTATTGGTGGGTGCAGTTCCCGGTGCTTTGCCCTGCCTTATAGGCTGGGTGGCCGGTTTTGTTCCGGGACAGGATATTGACTGGCTGGGTGGTGCTGTAATGTTTGGGATACAGTTTTTATGGCAGTTCCCTCATTTCTGGGCCATAGCCTGGGTAGCGCATAAGGATTACAGCGAGGCAGGATTTAAATTGTTGCCCAGCGATAAAGGGCCTACAAAGTTTACGGCATTGCAGACATTGGTTTATTCGCTTTTGCTGATACCCATAACCATAGCTCCGTTTTTTACGGGAATAAGCACAACTGCCGGAGCAAAAGGGATTATTGCATTAGTGTTGGTGGGCATGGCCAATATTTTTATGATAGTGAGATGTGTGACTTTGTATAACAGAATGGATGTAAAGAGCGCAAGAAATGTGATGTTTGGAAGTTATATGTATTTACCGGTGGTGTTGCTGGCGCTGTTATTGGCGAAAGTATAGTCTGAACGATAAAATCAGCGTTCGGACAATTAAAATCAAAATAATTACAAAAATCATGGTTCAGACATCTGTGAGCAATGAACAACATAAAAGGCTGCATCCTCATAAGTTTACTTTATGGGTGGCCATGGCGAGCATGATCATGATGTTTGCCGGCCTTACAAGTGCGTTTATTGTAAAAAGCAGCCTTACGGGCTGGAGAACTATAGAATTACCTAAGGTTTTCTGGGTATCTACTGCCTTCATCCTGGTAAGCAGCATTACTATACAGATGGCGGTAAAAGCCTTTAAGGGACGCGAAATGCAGCGGTACAGGACCCTGATGGGCGTTACGTTTGTCCTTGGGATAGCGTTTGTCGTTTGCCAGATCATGGGCTTTAGTGAATTATGGAACCAGAATGTCAGGTTTAAAGGGTCTTCCGGAGCAGGTCAGTTTTTTTATGCTATTGCAGGGCTGCATGCTTTACACGTAATAGGAGGCATGGTAGCGCTTTTGGTCATGGTGGTAAAATCTTTAGCAGGAAAAATAAAGCTGTATAGTGCAGTACCGGTAGAGGTAATGTCCATCTACTGGCATTTTGTAGATCTCCTGTGGTTATATTTATTAATATTTTTTATAATTGTCGGATAAAAATTTATTGCAAGGAATGGCACACGAAGCAACAGTAAACACACATCGTACCAAATGGTGGAGCGGGGGTAAGAGCCCTTTTAATATTGAGTACGGAAAAGTGATGATGTGGTATTTTTTAATGAGCGATGCCTTTACTTTCGGCGCGTTCCTTATTTCTTATGGTACTACCAGGTTCAGCCAAAATTTCTGGCCCGATCCTAACGTGGTATTTAACGCTTTGCCTGGTGCCGGCCATGCCAACCTGCCCCTGGTGTTTGTAAGTATCATGACCTTTATACTTATCATCAGCTCGGTAACAATGGTGCTGGCGGTACATGCCGGTCATAACAGGAATAAGGCAGAAGTGCAGAAATGGCTTATATGGACAATAGTGGGAGGTTTGGCGTTTTTGGGATGTCAGGCTTTGGAATGGCACCACCTTTTAACAGCAGAACATGCCACATTGGTTGATGGGCAAATAGAATTGATTACCCAAACTACCAGGCAAAATCCGTGGGGACAGCTGGTACATGGGCCTGAGCTTACTACTGCCCTGCAAAACTCATCTGTACATACTTTGGCCACCCTGGTAGAAGGGCATCATTTATCTGCTGCTTCCCATGCTGAGTTAATGCAAACACCCAAAGATCAGCTGGTACAATTAATTGCCAACAGCCCCGATGTGCATGTACGTGAAAAAGGTCCTGCTGCCTTTGGAGGCTTCTTTTATGGTATTACCGGTTTTCACGGTTTTCACGTATTCAGTGGTGTGATCATCAATATTGTGATGTTGCTGATGACAAGGGCTAATGTTTTTGAAAATAAGGGACATTACCTGATGATAGAAAAAGCCGGGTTATACTGGCACTTTGTAGACCTGGTTTGGGTATTTGTGTTCCTGTGCTTCTACCTGATATAAGGAGCATTATTTTATAGTATAGTACTTAGCATTTAAAGTTTAGAATTTATAAAAAAGTTATGAGCAATCATTACGATCCTACAAAAGATATTTCTCCTTCGGCAGCTTATCCTGAAGTGAGCTTCCATCATCATTCTGATGATGCAACTTTTAAGAAGAGGGTGTGGAGAACTACATGGATACTGTCTATTGTTACAATAGCGGAACTGGCCATAGGGTTCTTTATTTATTTTCTTCATAAAGGAGATCCTCCTTATTTCTTCATCCTGTTGCTGAAAGGCATTGTTTGTATTCTTACACTTGCCAAAGCTTATTATATTGTTTCAGTGTTTATGCACCTCGGGGATGAGATCCGTAATTTTATGATGACCATCGTTGTTCCCCTGCTATTGTTTATATGGTTTATTATAGCCTTCCTGGCAGACGGACAATCGTTTAAGGATCTTAAAAATACATACGATAAGCATTTTGAAGAAACTACAATGCCTGCGCCACACAAGGCTGCGCCTGCTGAGACAGCACCTGCAAAGGGAGAAAGGCAGTAAGGTAATTCTTTCGTTAATATATTTAAACGGCTGAAACTCTTGTTCAGCCGTTTTTGTTTTTTAATTCACCCCTATCGTGCGGACACATCTTTAGTTTGTTCTTTTTTTGTGAGATGCTATATGTCCTTCCCTCGGGGGAGCCGCAGGCCGAGGGGACCAACTTTTTTCATGAGCTAATGAGATTAAGTGAGCTTAACGTACTGGCCGTGTAGGCCGGCGAGGGGATATTTTACTTATCTTTATCAATAACTTATTGAATAGCAAAAATCTTAAATTTGACCTATGATAAATACGAATGCTATGGAGAAAAAGGTACACGAAGGCCGCAATGTGAAGCGTTTCCGCGAAATGCTGGGCATTAAACAGGAGGCTTTGGCTTATGAGTTAGGCGATGATTGGAACCAGAAGAAAATATCTGTGCTGGAACAAAAAGAAACCATTGACGCTTCCCTGCTCCAGCAAATATCTGACACCTTAAAAATACCTGTGGAGGCTTTTCAAAATTTTGATGAGGAGCAGGCTATTAATATTATCGCTAATACTTTCAATGATGAAGCCTTTATAGGTAATTCCGGCGGCTCTTATCATATCAATCCTGTTGAAAAGATCATTCAGCTTCATGAAGAAAAGATTGCTTTATACGAAAGGATGTTGAAGGAAAAGGATGAAATGATGCAGCGGTTAGAGCGGTTGATTGGGGAGAGGTAATAGCATCTTCAGGTCTCCAAGACCAGGATATACCCGTCACTTGATTGTTTTAGAAACTAAAGTTGGTTGTAAAAATATCAGTATATGTGGTAGTCTATTCGTGCCCCGCTGAGTTCTATCGGGAATGATGTTAACCGGAAAGGAAAGGTCTAAGTATTGTCTTTAACGTACTGGTTAGAGATCCCCATAACATACAGTTCATTTTCTTACATTCGTCCCATGAACAACATCAAACTTTTTGAAAGCAAGCAAATTCGTTCTGTCTGGGATGAGACAGAAGAAAAATGGTATTTTGTAGTGGAAGACGTTGTAGCTGTTTTGACTGACAGCAAAGACCCCAAGCAATACATAAAGCGTATGCGTCAAAGAGACAAAACGCTTGCTCAAGGGTGGGTACAAATTGTACCTACCCTTGCGGTAGACACAGCAGGTGGGAAGCAGAAAATGGGTTGTGCCAATGCGCAAGGGCTTCTTCGCATTATTCAATCCATTCCCTCACCCAAGGCAGAACCTTTTAAACTCTGGCTGGCACAGGTAGGGGCAGACCGGTTAGATGAAATCGAAAATCCCGAGTTGGCAACACAACGCACAAGGGAGTTATACAAACTAAAAGGTTATTCCGACGACTGGATTGAAAAGCGTATGCGGAGCATTGCCATTCGGGAAGAGCTGACTGACGAATGGAAGAACAGAGGCGTAAAAAAACAAGTAGAATACGCAATACTGACCGCAGAAATTTCTAAAGCAACTTTTGGGCTTACACCATCGGAATACAAAAAAGTAAAAGGTCTCAAAAGTCAGAATCTACGTGATCACATGACAGATCTTGAATTGATTTTTTCCATGTTAGGTGAAGCATCTACTACGGCCATCGTTAAAACGCAAAATCCCGAAGGTTTTGAAGAAAATAAAAAGGCCGCAAGGCAAGGCGGAGCAGTTGCAGGCAACGCAAGAAAAGAATTAGAAAGCAAAACCGGGCAAAAAGTAGTATCAGATCAAAATTACCTTCCCGAAAAAAAGAAAAAACAGGTTGGGAAGGAAGGAGATAGAAGCTGAATGTCGCCATTGCCGGTGCTATCCTCGGCAGTTTGAAGATGTGGATTATAAGAGCAAAATAGGCCAAAGCACACACAAAAACAAAAGCAGGATTTCCGTTTCGGGCAAAATGAAGAAGCCCGGATTAAATCTGGTGAGCTTAATGAAAATTCAGTTACCGAGGATTTCTCGGCAACTGCCTCTGACGGTAAAAATTATAAAACAAAGTGTTACAATTTAGATGTAATTATTTCAGTTCGCTACCGTGTCAATTCTCAAAGAGCAACTCAATTCAAACAAACTATTTGAAAACGATAAAGCAAATTGAAAATACAAGGGGCATAAAAAAAGCGATCCATAAAAATGGGCCGCTTTATTACTTATCTCTAACTACAAAAAATTACATACATTCATGGAAGGTTCTTTGAATCACCTCTAACTGGTGATCTTTGGAAAGCCTTACAAAGTTTACGGCGTAACCTGATACCCGTATAGTCAGCTGTGGATAGTTTTCAGGATGGTTATAAGCATCCATCAATAATTCCCTGTTCAATACATTCACATTCAGGTGGTGCGCATTTTTAGCAAAATAACCATTCATCATATCCACCAGGTTTTCGATCTGCTCTTCTTTTGTTGCACCCAGCGCTTTAGGAATAATGGAGAACGTGTTGGAAATACCATCCTGGGCTACTTCATAATTCAGTTTTGCTACTGAGTTTAAGGAACAGATAGCTCCCGAAGTATCGCGGCCGTGCATGGGGTTAGCGCCCGGAGCAAAGCTTTCATGGGCCGGTCTGCCGTCCGGAGTAGCTCCTGTATTTTTACCGTACATAACATTGGATGTAATGGTAAGTAAGGAAAGGGTAGGGGTAGCGTTCTTGTATGGAGTGTGCTTGCACAGCTCAGCATAGAAGAATGCGGCTACTTCTTTTGCAATAAGATCTACGCGGTCATCATCATTACCGTATTTAGGAAAATCACCTTCTATTTTAAAATCAACTGCCAGGCCAATTTCATTCCTTACCGGGGTTACTTTGGCATATTTAATAGCAGACAAAGAATCGGCAATAATAGAAATACCTGCAGCACCATAGGCAACATCCACATGCGGATTTGTATCTATCATGGCCATCTGGGCTTTTTCATAATAGTATTTATCGTGCATGTAGTGGATGATATACATAGATTTTGCATACACCCTTGCCAGCTCTACCATTGCTTTTTTAAAGTTGTCCATCACCTCATCATAACTCAGCGGGCCTTCAGGTAAAGCAGGAACATTTTTCAATATTTCAATACCATGCTCTTCTTCCCTGCCGGTATTTAAGGCAAGTAACAACGCTTTTGGGAGGTTTACCCTTGCTCCAAAATGCTGGATAGACTTACCAATAGCCTGGTGCGATACGCAACATGCAATGCCGTAATCATCACTGCCTCTTGAAGCACGCATCAGGTCGTCATTTTCGTACTGGATAGAAGAAGTATCTACAGATACCTGTGCACAGAATTTCTTGAAACCTTCCGGCAGGTCTTTACTCCAAAGCACAGTAAGATTGGGCTCAGGAGAAGGGCCAAGGTTATATAAAGTTTGCAGGAACCGGAAAGAGGTCTTTGTTACTTTGGTTCTGCCGTCAAATAACTGTCCGCCAATAGACTCTGTAACCCATGTGGGGTCGCCACCAAAAATATCATCATAGGAACCGGGGCGCAGATGGCGTACCAGCCTTAATTTAATTACAAAATCATCAATCATTTCCTGGGCCTGGGCCTCGGTAATGACACCTTCTTCCAGGTCTCTTTCAATATAGATATCAAGGAAGGTAGAAACATTACCCATGGACATAGCCGCACCGTCCTGCTCTTTAATAGCAGCAAGGTAGGCAAAGTATACCCATTGTATAGCTTCCTGTGCATTGCTTGCCGGTTTAGAAACATCGTAACCATAAGAAGCCGCCATTTTCTTAATATCTTTCAAAGCTGCTATCTGCATAGCTACTTCTTCGCGCAGGCGTACTTTTTCATCATTCATTTCACCACCAATAGCTGCAGCGTCCTGTTGTTTGAAAGCGATCAACTGATCAGCACCATATAACGCCAGTCTCCTGTAATCGCCAATGATACGGCCACGTGCATAGTTATCGGGCAAACCTGTTACAATATGGTTACTCCTGTAAAGACGGATCTCTTTGTCATAAGCCGAAAAAACAGCATCGTTGTGATTTTTAGCGTAATTGAATACTTCTTTTACAGAAGGGTCTATTGTCAGTCCCCTTTCTTCCAAAGCGCTTTCAACTAATTTGATACCACCAAAAGGTTTTATAGAACGGCGAAGCGGCTCATCGGTTTGTAAGCCAACGATCAGCTCTTTTTCTTTAAGTATATAACCGGGTTTGTGGCTGGTTATGGTAGAGATAGTTGCAACATCCACACTTCTCAATCCGTTATTATCTCTTTCTTCTTTTAAAAATTCTTTGGTTTTATTCCAAACTGAATTAGTCCTTTCTGTTGCATTTTCTAAAAAGGAAGCATCTCCCAGGTAAGGAGTAATGTTAGCATAAATGAAATCATTTATATCCAGTGTATTGATCCACTTAGTACCCAAAAATTTTGACTGTTTGACGTCGGCTTCTGTTATCATTTTATTTAATTTTTTGAAGTTAATTTTTGTGTTGTGAGAAGTAAAGCTACTCTCTCAAAGTGGCGTAAATGCTGACTTCCGTCATGAAGAAACATGATTGAGGACATGAGCGTGAGATCAGGAAATCAAGAGCTCGGAGTGAGAAAACAGGAAGCTGAATTGAGCAATATTTTTTCATAATTACAGACAATTATTGATGTCAAAAACATGATTTATTTCACTACGATATTAGTTAGCCCTTCTTCCTCGAAAATTTGTTTTGTCTTATTTTTAAGATCCTGTGTAGGCGTTTTTACATCCGATAAAAGATATTCCTGGCCCATTTCGGCATATTTCGGCACACCCAAAGTATGATAAGGTAATACCTCTACGCGCTCTACTCCTTTAATAGATGCGCCGAATTTAGCCCACTCATGCAGGTCTTCATCGCTGTCATTCCAGCCGGGTACCAGCACATAGCGCAGCCAGATGCGTTTATTAAGCCGGCTTGCTTTATGGGCAAACTCTAAAATAGGGGATAACTGAACACCCGTGAGCTTTTTATGTGTGTGCGGATTGATATGTTTAATGTCGAGCAATATAAAATCAGTGTACTCCAGCAGATCTTCTACATGATGGTTCCATACAAAGCCATTGGTGTCTAAGGCTGTAGTATATCCTGCTTCTTTTATGGCTTTAAATAAAGGCAGCAGGGCTTCAGCATGCAGCAAAGGCTCCCCCCCTGAAATAGTAATCCCGCCGCGTTTGCCAAAATATTCCTTTTGGCGCATGGCCTTATCGAAAATTTCCTGCCAGCTCATTTCTGTACCCCCCTGGATAGGAATCGTATCCGGGTTCTGGCAATAAAGACATTTTAAAAGACATCCCTGCGTAAATACTACCATTCTCACACCCGGCCCATCTTGTGTGCCAAAGCTTTCTATATAATTTATTTTAATTGGTTTGCTCATTGCTTTTGTAGATTAAAAAGGAAAAAATCCTGGTAAAGAGATAAGTGCTCTATGCAAAGGTAAATTGTGCAAGGTGGCAGGGAGCATGAGATAAATCATATACGGAATTGATTTTGCTTTGAGTTATTGTACACAGACTTTAGTAGTTTAGCCCATTCTATTATTAATATACTGAACTGATGATACAGAAGAATAACAGGTGGCTGATAGCTATTATGGGTACTTTAATGCAGCTTTGCCTGGGTACTGTATATGCCTGGAGCTATTTTCAGAACCCGATATCGGAAACGTACCGGTGGAGCAACAGCCAGGTAGCCTGGGTGTTTAGCATCGCTATTTTTATGTTAGGAATTGCAGCTGCTTTTGGAGGTACGTTGATGCCAAAGTACGGTCCCCGGAGATTAGCTACCATAGGTGGTATATTGTATTCACTGGGATACTTAATTGCAGCTTTTGCATTACAGCAACATAACCTTGTATTACTATACCTGGGGTTTGGTATTATTGGTGGTATTGGCCTGGGCCTGGCTTATGTTACGCCTGTGGCTGCTGTTTCCAAATGGTTCCCCGATAAGCAAGGACTGGTAACCGGTATGGTGGTGATGGGCTTTGGCCTGGGTGCTGTGCTCATGTCGAAAGTACTGGCTCCTGTATTTATAAAGGTGACCCATAATAATATGTCTGCCGTATTTATTTATATTGGTGTTACGTTGCTGGTGCTTACTGCTTTTGCGGCTTCTTTTTTAAAAATGCCTCCGGCCGATAAAGCTGCTTACGATCCGCTGCATCCCGAACCTACCGGAGCCTCAACGCCTTTATTGCAAATTATTTTTACCAAACGGTTTGTATTAATGTGGACGATCTTTACCTGTATTGTTGTTGCGGGCATGGTTTTCATCTCCTTTCAGTCCCCGCTGTTGCAGGACCTGTTAAAACTGAATATGCCAGCCGGTACAGATTTTACTTCCAGCGAAACACAACATTATCTTGCAGGAGCAGGCGCTACTTTGATAGCTTTAAGCTCTATATGCAATGGTTTGGGACGGTTGGTTTGGGGAGCCCTGTCTGATAAAATAGGCCGTTTGCAGTCTTTCCGGATCATATTGATTTTATTGGCCATTATATTCGGCATACTGATATTTTTAAAGCAACCGGTATTATTTTCCATACTGGTATGCGTGGTGCTGCTGTGCTATGGCGGTGGCTTTGGCGTGCTCCCTTCTTTTGTAAAAGAAGTGTTTGGCACTCATAATATGGCTACGGTTTATGGTGCTATGCTTACTGCCTGGGGAGTTGGAGGTATTATTGGTCCGCAGATAGTAGCATTCACTAAAGATAATTATCCTGAAAAAGCCGGTATTTATTCTTTCGGAATTGGGCTTGCTTTGCTATTGATAGGACTGCTGCTTTCTTTGATCTTTAAAAAGGAAAAGAAGGCGGCTGTCCCAAAAGTGTCGCAGGTTGAATTCGCCACAAAGTCACAAAGGTCTTAAGAGGCGCAAACATTTTTTAACACGGCATATCTCCCGCTGGAGGAAAAAGGTGGACAGTCCTCCCCTCCAAAGGCGGCAAATTATTTTTTTGAAGACAATCTCTATTTGTCTCATCTTGCTCAGGTCTCCAGACCTGGGCATATCCGTTACTTGATTGGTTTAGAAACCAATTCTTTTCACAAGCTAATGAGATCTGTATTAAGTAACCTCAATACACTGGCCCGGAGGCCAGCGCAAGAGGGGCAAATTATTCTTTTGGAGGTAACTGCTGTTTGTCTTTGACTGCCGTAGTGCTTGCTTTGCCGATGGTCTTCATTTGAATAAAATCTACCAGGAAAGAAAATCCCATTGCAAAATAAATATAGCCCTTAGGAATCTTTATCTCGAACCCTTCTGCAATAAGGGTAAATCCTATCAGCATTAAAAAGCAAAGCGCCAGCACCTTAAAAGAAGGATGCTTGCTGATAAATGCCGCAATAGGTTTGGAGGCTGCCAACATTATAAGCACTGTAACTATAACTGCAGTGTACATGATCCATAATTCGTTTACCATACCTACCGCCGTAATGATGGAGTCGATGGAAAATACAAGATCCAGCACGATAATTTCAGACAGAAACTTTCCAAAGCTGCCGGTTTTTATTTTGACAGGGCTGTCAGGATCTTCCTGTTCTGTTTTATGATAGATCTCTTTGGTAGCTTTATACAGGAGGAATATGCCACCGGTTATGAGTATAAGCTCCTTGCCGGTAAAAGACATGTCCATGACTGCAAACAGGGGCTTGTCAAGTTTTAATATCCACGAAATAACGGCCAGTAAAAGCAGGCGCATCACCATAGCCAGCCCAATTCCCCAAAGCCGCAGTTTATTGCGTTGGTTCTCAGGTAATTTATCTGCCAGGATAGAGATAAAAATGATATTATCTATACCTAAAACCACTTCGAGGGCAATAAGGGTAAGCAGCGGTATTATTGCATCAGCCATATATATTATTTATTATATTAAAACTGTTGGTAGTTGATGTTTTCTATCAGTGTTCCGGGAGTTAGCAAATGAATTTTCAAGCCAAGTTTTTCAGCGTTAGGAAAATTAGTATGAGAGTCATCAATAAATAATGTTTCTTCTGATTTAATTGCAGCATCCTGCAAAATAAATTCGAAGACCTCGGTATCTGGTTTTCTTAAACCTATGACATGCGAGTAATAAGCTTTGGTAAAAAAATCGTTGAGGGAATGATAGCGGGTTTGCTGCTGCAACTGGGCGCTAAAATGATCGTAATGGATCTGGTTGGTATTACTTAGCAGGAACAGGTTATATTCTTTTTTTAATGATACCAGGAAATCAAGGCTGGGAACTCTGAAGTCTATAAGCATGGCGTTCCACGCGTTTTTTATCTCTTCATCTGTTACAGACTTTGGTGCAATTTGCCTGATGTGATCGTAAAATGCTTCAGGGGAAATTTTTCCTGTTTCGAGGCTTTGAAATAATGGGTCGGCAGTGTATTGTGAGAACATATTGTTTTCAAATCCGCTAAAACCCAAAGCCTCAAAAGCGCTGAAAGTTTTTTTAAAATCAAGATTATATAAAACACCTCCAAAGTCGAAAAGTAGGTTTTTGATCATGGCAGCGAAGATATTTAAAACAGGAAGATTTTAGTGATATTTTGGTAGGTATTGTTCCCTGGGTACAATAACACTAATGCTGGATTTTAAGAACTTGAAGGTCAAACGAAAGGAGTAAAAATACACCGGACTAAAGTCAACTTTTTTGTGTTGCCCTGCTGCGTTTAGTCATAGGTTTACGTTTAAACAAAAGAAAACTTTCAGTTTAAAGCTATTGTATGAGAAGAAATTTATTTTTTGCAGCCATTATTTTATGTAGTGCTTTGATGACCGGTGCCGCTTCTTGCTCAAAGGGTAGTGATCCGGTATCCGTACAAGAAGAATTTACCAATGAACAGAATGCAGAGGCAAAGCAATTGTTGGGAAACTGGACTCCTAAAGAATATAAGGATGAAACCACGGTGTACGAAAAAACTGCTAATCTTAAAGAAAATCAATATGGATATATGCTAAAGGATGGTGGAAAATTAACGATCCGGAGTAATTCCGGATGGTGCGGAACACCCCCGATCGTAACCAACGATTATAGTGGAACCTGGACTCTGGAGCATAATATACTAACCATTAACGGAGCCTATTGGGGCGGAAAGGTGATCGAAAAATGGGAGGTAATTGCTATATCTGCAACCTCCCTTTCCTTAAAAAGGATTTCAACGGAGTTTCCTAAATAAAGCAGCTCGGGTTTTACCGGGAAAGATCAGTTTACCTGCTCTTTCAGCAATGCATTTGCTCTTACAGGCTGAAAAGGCTCGTATTTTTTAGCCTGTTGTTCTTTGATCCTGTCAGTAAGTAAAATTCCGGACAGGTGATCGGTTTCGTGCTGAAAGATGATGGCGGTAAACTCTTCCAGCATTTCGATATGCTGCTGCCCTTTTATATCAGTATAAGAAACCATGATAGCATAGTTCCTTACCACATCTCCCCTTTCTTCAAAAGAAAGGTCGCCTTCCGGGCCTCTGATCAGCAAGGCTGAACGCCAGGTAATTTTAGGATTAATAAAGAATTCAAAAGGCAGCCCCGGCTTATCAAAGCGCTGTACCCAGATAAGATTGCGGTTGATACCCACTTGTGGCGCTGCAATGCCAACGCCCCTGTGATTACTGTCCAGTACCGATTTCAGCATCCTGTTTTTGAGTAAGGGCAGCAGCGGATCGTTAAAAGCGATGTCTTTAGAAACATTTCTTAATGCTTCTTTCCCCGCTGTTTCGGTCAGGGGAATAACTCTTAGCATAGTAGCGGTATCGCCGCTAAGAATGAGTTTCTTTTCGGTCTCGGAGAAGTTTTGCGAATAACCGGTTTTTACAGTAAGTAAGAGTGTAAAGTAAAAAAATAGTTTCATGAGCTTACGCATTCCATTAGGAACACTAAAATTACGGTTCTTTCGCGCTATGCGGTAAAAGAAAATGACCGTTTAGCAGTATAATGGCGGTATGTTGAAATTTATGCGCTTGCCCTGTAATAAGACCTTTTATCTTTTTGTTATGGAGCGCTTTCTTATATCTTTGGTAATATAATCAGGCCTCATTTGTACCAACCAGTTAATAAAAATACTGCTTATCTCTCTCTGAATTTTCAATTCCGGGGCTGGATGGTTCTTTTCTATTTTCTTTTTCCTGTACAGTCTTTTGCACAGTACGACTCTTTACTCCATAAGCCCTACGGAAAGAATGTACTGGGCATTCATGCCATGTACCGGAGCCTGATAGACATTGAAGATTCTGCACTAAGAGCTAAAAAAGCCGGGGAAATAAAAAGCTTTGCCCGGAAGAACAAAGACAGAAGGTTAGAGCTGAATGTAGATTTCTTCCTGGTTTACTGGAACGCTTTTTACCAGCGCCAGACCAAAGAGAGATCGCTCCACAGTCTCAGGGAGCAGTTAGAGCAGGCAACTAAAGAGAACGTAGACTTCCTGCGAGCGCGTTCTTTAAGGGCTTTGGCTGAATTTTACTGGAAAATTGAGAAAAATTATGAGCTGGCTTTTGAGCAATACCTGTTGCTGGATAAAGAGCTGGCCTCCGCCAATCCCGGTGATTACCCCGAAATGGCAAGAGACCTGATGCAGATAGGCGAAGCCTATTATTTTTTCCAGGACTACCCCATTGCTGAAAAGTATTTTAAAAAAGCTATAGCATTACCCGAAAATACTTTTAATACCATGGTGATGAATGCTGCCCGGAATAACCTGGGTTTATGCTATCAGCAGGAAAACAAGCTCGACAGTTCAGACCATTACTTTAATGAAGTATTGAAAACAACTTTCCCGGAAGCCTGGGTGTGGAAAAGAATAGCTACCGGCAACTTAGGTGCCAACATGTACCTGCGAAAGGAGTATGACAAAGCTATTCCTTTACTGGAAGCGGATTTTTTCGGTTCCGTTACTGAAAATGATTACGGCTGTGCAGCAGGAGCTTCGGTGTTCCTGGCGGATATTTACAGGGAGAAAGGAAAAATGGAACAGGCAAAAATATTCATTGCCCATGCGCAGGAATATATAAAAAAAGCAGGACAGCCCGACAGGCTGCGGCTTTTATATCCTGTATTGAGTAAATGGTATGCGGCTGCGGGCGATATGGAACGCTCCAAGCGATATGTAGACTCATCGGTAGCGGCGCTCAACCGGTACAATGAGAAATTCAGTGCGCTGAAAGTATTAAGGGCGCAGCAAAAAGTGGACCGGCAGAAAGAGGAATTGCAATTAGCTGCCTTTACTTTGGAAAAGGAACGGAAAGTAGCAGAGCGCAACGCACTCATCCTGCTGGTATTAATATTGTGTATCATAATGCTGCTTACCTATTTTATACAAAAGAAAAAGCAGCTGGTCAAGGACCTGAAATTGCAGGCGGCCACCCGGGATCTGGAAATGGCACAGCTGAATCTGAACAGCTTTACGGAAAGCATCCTGGAAAAAAACAAGCTGATAGAACAATTACAAAGCCGTAATCCTGAAGAAGACAAAGCCGCACTTTTTCAGCAATTGCAGCAAAGCACTATCTTAACTGAAGACGACTGGCAATCTTTTCAGCAGCTGTTTGATAGGGTTCATCCTGGTTTTATCCTGCGGATCAAAGAAAAACAGCCAGAGCTATCTATTGGGGAACTGCGGTATTTTGTGCTCTCCCGGTTAAATCTTTCTACAAAAGAAATGGCCGCTATGCTGGGTGTTTCTGCCAATGCTATACAGGTAATGCGTCACCGCATCCGCAAAAAGTTGGATCTGCCGGATACTGTTTCTTTGGAGGAAGTGATAAGGAATACCTGATTGGGGTGGAATCGAAACAGACCCACTTATGAATTTATCCGTCTGTTTTATATCTGTATTTTATCTATAAAGAGATTTTTTGAACAGTCATTCCTAAACATACTGCTTTTCCATAATGATATATTGATTGCTTCTTTCATTATCGAATGTTTTTTTATTTTCAATCGTATTTGTTTCACAAACAAGATCTTGTTTGTATAATAACCAAATGTAAGCATTTTGTAAGCCCCTGTTCCGGGATTTCTTTGAGCTGTTGTGCTATGTTTATCAGCCAAAGCAAATGTATATGCGCCGCCCTTTTGTTCGGGATAAAAAGCTGCTCCTGCTACTGGCCTTCCTGCTATTATTTCTCATTGTCATAACAGCAATATGGCAATACTATGATAGGGAGCTACGAGCAATAGAAAAGCAAAAAAAAGAACTAAAACTTAAAACAGACAAATTATGAACTTATTCTCTACCTGCTTTAACAACATACAGGATGCCGTAAAATTGTCCTCCAATCAAAGGCCGTTACTAACTTGGCCGGGTAAAAATGCCTTAGTTCTTGTATTATTATTATTGAGCTTTACTGCCAATGCCCAAACCCCGGATGCCAACGGAATTATATATGTAACGCCAAACGGAACTGGGGATGGACATGACTGGGACAACGCTACCGCCAATTTGCAGGGAGCTATTAATTCCGGGGCAACAAAAGTTTTTGTGGCTGTAGGCGAATATATGGTACCCAGCCCACACAGCTTTGTGATGAAAGACGGTGTTGCCATTTACGGCGGTTTTGACCCGGGAGCGGGAATTACAGATCTGGACGATGCGAGGATCTTACCCAATCATGGCGCATCGGAAGGCTCTGTTCTCAACGGTAAAAACGAACGACCCGTAATATGGAACGAAGGTAACGAGCTTACCTCCTCGGCAATTTTAGACGGATTCACCATTAAAAACGGCTACAGCACTTCCGATGGCGGGGGCATATACAATAAAAAATCAACCGGAACATCATCCATGTACCCCAACTTTTTTAACCTGGTTATAAAAAATAATACAGCTGACTGGGAAGGCGGCGGTATGTACAATAAATGGGCTGATGTCCATGTCTACAATACCATTTTTACCGAAAACAAAGCCAGGAAGGGTGGTGCCATAAGTGATAATTACGCTTACGGCACGTTGGTGAACGTACTTATTACCGGTAATACCGCAATAGAAAACGGCGGCGGTGTTTATACCGACGGATGGAGCACTACCCTGATAAACTCAACATTAGTAAATAATACATCAGTATACAATACATCAAATGAAGCGTATTCATATTCAGGATCAACAATAGTGAGAAATTCAATTATTTACGGTCAGAAAGTTGGGAATTTCACCACTTCTACCTCTATTGTTACAAACACCGGCGCTGATGAAATATTTAACGATCCATTTGGGGGCGATTTCAGACTAAAAAGCAGTTCCGTAGCTATTAATGCCGGAAATAACACCTTCAACGCTACTCCTTTGGACTTAGAAGGAAACCCACGTATAAATAATGGCACTATTGATATTGGTGCGTATGAATATTCTTCAAGCGTGCCGCCGGTAGTAATTACGCCGGATGCCAATAAAATCGTTTATGTAAGAAAAGGCGCTACCGGAGATGGCAGCAGCTGGCTCAATGCTACTGCTAATTTGCAGGGCGCTATCAATGCTGATGGGGCAGAAAAAGTATTTGTAGCTGTGGGCACTTACTATCTGCCACCTTTGGGCGGCAGCTTTAAATTGAAAAACGGGGTAGCTGTTTATGGCGGTTTTGACCCTGATTATGGCATTGACGATCTGTCTAAAGTGCGGATATTACCAGATCCGGCGAACAGCACTTTAGGTTCTATATTGAACGGAAATGGCAGCCGCACGGTAATTGCAAATGTTTTTACCCAGGGCAGCCCATTAAATCAGTCAGCAATATTGGATGGCTTTACCATTACCGGCGGAAGTACAACAACAGATGGCGGTGGCATCTATAATGAATATGCTTCGCCAACGCTTACCAACCTGGTGTTCAGGAATAATAAAGCGGTGTTTGGCGGCGGCGTTTTCAACAGGAACTCCTCTCCTGAGATGAGCCATATTACGCTAATGAATAATCAGGTAAGCAAAGACGGTGGCGGTATTTACAACAAGCAATCGTCCCCGTTGATGGTTGATATTAAAATAACGGATAACAAAGCCAATTACGGCGGCGGCGTATTTAACCAAACATCGGCCTTCCCGCAAATGGTCAATGTGCTGATAGCAGGAAACAGTTCTAATAACGATGCCGGCGGAATGTATAACGATGCCAGCTCTTTACCTGTTCTGATCAATACAACGCTGGCCGGGAATACCGGCTTAAATGCAATATATAACCGCAACGCATCCGTATCTGTTAACAATTCCGTTGTTTACGGCGGAATTGCGGGCAATGCCTATACCGCACAATACTCTTTAATTGAGGGGAATACGGATTTTAGCAACAGCAACCTCGATGCCTCAATAATTACGCCTGCGGATCTTTTTATGGATTATCTCAATGGCAATTATAATTTAAAATTGGGTTCGCCCGCCATTGATAAAGGGAGCAATGCCTTATACCCGGAGTTAGACGCCAATACCAAAGACCTGGCGGGCAATGCCCGGCTGGCAGGCGCTACCATTAATTTAGGCGCTTACGAAAGTGCAGACGGTACGCTACCGGTAGTGTTTGGCAGCTTTAGCGCTTATATAAAAGACGGGCGGTTGGTAATAAACTGGCGCACGCTTACCGAAACCAACAACGACCATTTCTTAATACAGCTTTCACGCGATGGGGTAAATTTTAAAACCATTCAAACTGTTCAAAGCAAAGCTGAGGATGGCAATAGCAGCACGGCTTTGGACTACAGCAGCGCTATTCCATTCACTACATTAAGCCTGGGCGCCGGGTTCCTGCTATTGGGTGTTATGGCCGATCATCGGCGCAGGTATGCTTTTGCAACCGTTACCATTGTGCTGGCAGTTTTTCTTTTCTCCTGCAGTAAGAAAGATATGTTTAAGAGCATAGAGGATGGGAGGTTGTTTGTGCGCATTGTTCAGGTGGATAAGGATGGTACGGAGAGTGCATCGAAGGCAATAAGGGTGGTTAGTGAATAGTTTAAGGGTTTAGGGTTTGAAGGTTGGTTGCCAGTTACAAATTACCAGTTACAGGTTAGTACAACTGAAACCCTGGAACCTGAAATCTGGAACCAGCAACCCGAACTTAATTCCTAATGCGCTTCCAGCCAGTTCTCTCCCTCGCCACATTCTGCAATAGTGGGTACACCGTGAGGCAGCAGCAGTGCGGCTTCCATGTTTTCAAGAATCAGAGGTTTCAGCTCGTTCACTTCTTCGCGCAACGCATCAAAGATCAGTTCATCATGTACCTGTAAGATCATTTTGCTTTTCATACCCTCTTTTTTCATGGCGCTATATACTTTTTGCATCGCCAGCTTGATCATATCTGCCGCTGTGCCCTGGATAGGAGAGTTGATAGCATTTCGCTCTGCAAATCCGCGTACGGTAAAGTTGCTGGAATTAATATCTTTCAGCCAGCGCTTGCGTCCCATCAGGGTTTGCACATAACCATGCTCGCGGGCAAAATTGATCATATTATCCATATAACGTTGTATGCCCGAAAACTCTTTTTTGTAACTATCAATAATGGCTTTGGCTTCAGTGCGGGAAATACCTAAGTTATCTGCCAGGCCAAATGCCCCCTGGCCATAAATAATTCCGAAGTTGACACTTTTAGCTTTGTAACGCATTTCTTTGGTAACCTCTTCGGGCGCTACATTAAATACCTGCGCTGCCGTTGCCGTATGAATATCCGTACCGCTTTTAAAAGCGTTGACCATATTCTCGTCGCCGCTGATGGCGGCCACAATACGCAGTTCGATCTGTGAGTAATCGGCAGACAGTAAGATATGATTTTCATCCCGGGGAATAAATGCTTTCCTGATCTCCTTCCCTCTGTCGGTTCTTACCGGAATGTTTTGCAGGTTAGGGTTATTGCTGGCCAGCCTGCCGGTTACTGCCACTGCCTGTCCAAAAGTGGTATGTACCCGTCCTGTTTTAGGATTGATCAGCTGCGGTAAGGCATCTACATAAGTAGACTTTAATTTAGTCAGCTCCCGGAAAGTGATAATCTCCTCCGCTATCGGGTGCCCCTTTGCTGCCAGCTTTTGTAATACATCTTCACCGGTTTGATATTGACCGGTTTTTGTTTTTTTGGCCGATGGATCGAGCTTTAACTTATCAAATAATACTTCGCCTAATTGTTTGGGCGAAGCAAGGTTGAAACGTACACCGGCAATTTCAAATACCTTTTTTTCTGCTTCAGCAGCGTCTTTTTCCAGTTCTTTTGAGTAGGATCTTAAAAATTCTTCGTCAATCCTGATGCCTTCAAACTCCATATCGGCAAGCACAGGTACCAGCGGATTTTCTACTTCATTAAAAACCTTTTCTACTTCCTTTTGTGCAAGCATAGGCGCAAATATTTCTTTCAGCTGCAGGGTAATATCGGCGTCTTCCGCGGCATAGTCAGTTATCTTTTCCAGCTCCACATCGCGCATATTGCCTTGCTGTTTTCCTTTTTTGCCTATCAGGTCTTCAATATGTATAGGCTCATAACCCAAATATTTAGTGCTTAACTGGTCCATACCACGTTTGCCATCGGGCTCTATTACATAATGGGCCAGCATGGTATCAAATAATTTTCCTTTAAATTCAATGCCATACCATTTCATTACCAGCAGATCGTATTTCAGGTTTTGCCCGATCCAGGTTTTAGATACATCATCAAACAGCGGTTTGAAGGCCGTAAGCACCTTATCCGTTTCATTACGTTCCGGCGAACAAGGTACCCAATAAGCTTCTCCGGGCTTTACCGAAAAACTCATACCAACCAGCTCTGCCAGGTTGGCGTCTATATTTGTTGTTTCTGTATCAAAGCATATTTCATCAAAGCTTGAAAGCTGCTGTACAAGACCGGCAATAGCTTCGTCACCGGTTACGGCCGTATATTCATGAGGAACTTCATTTATTGTTTTGGAGGTAGTGAAGGAGGGCGTATGGTCAGCTTCAGCAGCAATAGCGGCGGGCATTGTTTCTTCTGCTCCGCCAATAACATTTCCAAACAAATCAATTTGTACCGCTTTGGCTGCTGGTTTTTTTTCTCCTGCTGATGCAGCGCCGGCAGGTGTTTCCAGCTCTTCTCCCAGTAATCTTTTACCCAGTGTTCTAAACTCCAGCTCTGCAAAAATTTCTTTCAGGCCTTCTTTATTCCATTCTTTCACCTTAAAATCTTCTTCATGAAATTCCACGGGAACATCCGTAATAATGGTTGCCAGTTTTTTGGAAAGGATGGCCAGGTCTTTTCCTTCTACCACCTTTTTGCCTAAAGCGCCTTTAATCTGCTCTGCATTAGCCACAACATTTTCCAGTGTTTCATATTCTGCCAGCAGTTTGGCTGCTGTTTTTTCTCCTACACCGGCAATTCCAGGTATATTATCCACTGCATCTCCCATCAGTCCCAATACATCAATTACCTGTGATACATTTTTGATATTCCATTTAGCGCAAACTTCTTCCGGTCCCATAATTTCCACATCGCCGCCCTGGTAGCCTGGCTTATAGATCTTTATTTTGTCCGAAACCAGCTGGCCATAGTCTTTATCAGGAGTTACCATAAACACTTCGTAGCCCTGGGCTGCTGCTTTTTGGGCCAGGGTTCCAATTACAT
The DNA here is from genome assembly GCA_049841335.1 of Niabella sp. Taxonomy (GTDB): domain Bacteria; phylum Bacteroidota; class Bacteroidia; order Chitinophagales; family Chitinophagaceae; genus Niabella. Next base: position 32,084 of record JASGDI010000243.1, read on the forward strand.
CATCTGCCTCATAACCGTCGGTTTCTATACAGGGAATGTTAAACCCTTTAATAATGCGTTTAATATCGGGTACCGCTATTAAAATATCTTCAGGCGTTTCCTGGCGGTTAGCCTTATAATCGGCATAATCGGTATGGCGTTCGGTAGGTTCATGCGTATCAAAACATACTGCCATGTGTGTGGGCTTTTGTTTATTCAGCAGTTCTACCAGGGTATTGGTAAATCCGAACTGGGCGTTGGTATTTTTATTTTTACTGGTAATGCGCGGACTGCGAATGAGCGCGTAATAAGCACGAAATACCAGGGCGTAGGCATCTAACAGAAACAACTTCTTTTCCATAGTTTGCAAGGTAAGGATTACGGATTCCAGCAGCAATTCTTTTTTGTTTGTAGCCGGTACAGGGTTATCAGCATCTGGTAAAACATACCCTGCTGACTGATACGAAAATGCCGGCAACAGGCAATGTTTAACAAGAGCATAACAGTATAACTTATTTTTCAGTTATATAACTGAAAAATAAGTTATACATTTGATGTATGGAAGAACTTACAAAAACAGAAGAGCGGATCATGCAGGTGCTCTGGCGATTACAGAAGGCATTTGTAAAAGATATTATTGAGGAGCTGAATGACAAGCCCAGGCCGCCTTACAATACTATTTCGTCCATAGTAAGACTGCTGGAAAAAAAAGGATATGTTGGCTACACGGCTTACGGCAAAACCTATGAGTACTTTCCGGTTATAAGTAAAGAAGAATACACAAAAACAACCTTCTCTAAATTATTTTCCGGTTATTTCGATAACTCACCTGCCAGCCTTTTATCATTTATGGTAAGAGAAGAAAAGCTGAGTAAAAAGGATATAGAGCAAATTAAAGCGATCATTAATAAAAAGCCGTAAGCATGGAGTGGTTTCCCTACCTGATTAAAGTAAGCATTTGTACCGTCATATTCTTTGGCTTCTACCAGTTGCTGTTAAGAAGGCTGACGTTCTTTAAATTCAACCGGTTTTACCTACTGATAACATTGCTGCTGAGTTTTGTGATACCGGCGCTCCGGCTTACCATAGAAAAAACCACCGAAACAATTGTATCAACAGCACCTGCCGCTACGGTCCGCGGTAACCAGGCGGCGATGCCGCTTCCCGTAAAAACAGTAATGGGCGCTGCACAGGGCGCCGCCGTCCAAAAGCATATTGACTGGATAAAACTTTCGGAGTATTTATACATTGCCGTAGCGCTGATAATAACCTGCCTTGCTGTATGGCGGCTCTTTCAGCTATCCAGGCTGATTAGCCGGAATAGCGAGAATGTTAACGGCCTAAAACTGATTTCGCAAACTACAGGATTAACCAATTGTTCGTTTTTCAATTATGTTTTTATTGATAAAAGCAGCCTTACCGAGCCCGAAATACAGATTATACTGGCGCACGAAACGGTGCATGCCCAACAATATCACTCGCTTGATAAAATCGCTTTGTTATTTATTAAGGCAGTTTTATGGTTCAACCCCGTTGTGTATTTCTATAACAGGGCTTTAGAACAAATGCACGAGTATGAAGCCGATGAGGTTACCTCGCAAAACGTGGGTATTCCTCTCTATGCCAATCTTATTTTAAATATCGCTATTTCCAAAAATACACCGCTCCTGCACAGCTTTTCAAAAAGCCCTGTAAAGGAACGGATCAAAATGTTATTTAATCAAAAATCAGGCAACATGAAAAAAATATCCTACCTGTTGGCATTACCCGTTTGCTTTAGCCTTTTTGGCTTATTTGGAGTTCATTTTGTTTATGCACAGGAAAAGGTTACTGAAAAAAAGGAACCACCCCGCACCCCCGCAATAGTTGTAAAACAAAAAGCAGAAGAACCACAAATAAAAAATCTCCTTATTAAGGAAGATACTACCGGCAGGAAAAAGAGTACGCTGCCAGTAAGTAAAGCCATCATTGTAAAGAGTGACAGCCTTGTAAAAAGCGACAGCATATTTTATATAATGCCTCAGAATCTTGTGCTTGCAGAAAAAAAAGAAGAGCGATGGGGCCTGGGCGAAAGTAACGGTTGTATAGTAACTAATATTGAAAATGATGAAGCTTATACGGTTGTAAATTTTACATATACTGCGCAGCACGATAAGGACTGGGCATTGCTGAACAAGGAAATTTATATTCAGGCCAATAATGACATGAAGCATTTTAAGTATGTAAAATCTGAAGGCATACCGATGAAGCCTTATAAGCATTTTTTTACTAAAGCAGGAGAGACGATTCATTTTAAAGTGTACTTTGAAAAGATCCCCTCCACCGCAAAATCAATAGATATTATCGAAAGGGCAGGACAGTCTAACTACTTCAATTTTTACAACGTACCTCTTCCAACGATGTGATTTTCAGAAAATTCCGTTTATAAGTTTAACAGTTTGTGATACATACTGACTGTTATCTTTGGAACATTAAAATTAAATGTTTGAGAACTTTTACATTCCTGGCATTTGCCTTACAATTTGTTTGTATAGCAGCCTGGTGCCAGCCCGCGAAAATTTATTTAAGCCCTAAAGCTGCGGGTTCAGCCAACCAATCGGTGTTTATTGATTCGGTACAATTTTACCCGCTGGAAAAGAGTAATGGGGCCGATATCAGCCGGTATAGCGGGCTTTATATAACGGACAAATACTTTATAGTTGTGAACTACCAGGACGGGAATCTTATTGTTTATGACAGGAACGGCCGGCTTGTTAAGCAGGTTGCCTATAAAAAAATGGCAGCAGGTTCCTATCCCCGGTATGACAAGGCAAAGCAACAGCTTAACTTTATTTTTACGAATAAGCTTTATTCTTTAACTGAAAAAGACCGCATTGACATTCAGACCGATTTTGCCAATAAGAAAAATAAGAAGTATTATAAAAAGTATATTATCGACTTAAACGATAGCACATTTACCATGAAAAAGGCAGCCGTTACAGCTTTCGACATACTGGATGCCTACAACCTGAAAGATGACCTGTACTGTACTTACAGGGTACATGTCAGCGACCGGTACAAAGATACCACCGATTATGAAGTGAAGATTTACAAAAACGACCAGTTTGTAAAAGGATATTTTCCCTACAATAAAAATCATGAAAGCAAATATCTTTACGCTCCCTATATTGGAGCGCATACCCAGGAAAGCGGAAAGCCTGATACTTTTTATATCACACGGCCTTATTTAGATACCATCTATTCTTTATCGAACGATATTATTACACCGGCTTACCAAATAGTTCTTCCGATGGAAAATAGTCTTCCAAAGTCTTTTTTTGAAACTCCTTTTAAAAACAAAACAGAGCGGGAGAATTTTGAAAGGAACAACGGCTGGATGTTACGCCAGATCTATAATGTTTTTGAATCCGGCAGGTATATGTTCATTACCATTGGTTTCTTAAGCAATTATGGCCAATATATTTACGACAAAAAAACAACCTCTTCCTACAACCTGTCTAAAACCAAAGCCGATAGCGCTACTCATAATCTTCCTATAATATCTGACGACCTTGGTAACCGGTTCAACAATAAATATTATAAGGTCATTAATGCCGAAACCCTGAAAAAAGCCTACGAATTAAAAGATAAATCCATACCCTTTCCTAAAGAGCTGGAGGCCTGTTTTAAAGACAGCAAAAATCCAACCCCGGTAATTGTTGAATATACTATCAAAACGTACTAATGAGAACTTTTTTATTGTGCAGCCTTATCCTTTTATTAAGGGCAACCATTGTGCAGGCCCAAACCGGAACTGTAAAAGGTATTGTAAAAGATTCGCTTACAGGAGCAGTTTTAGAGTCGGCAACCGTAAGTATTTTTAAAAAAGACTCCTCGCTTATCAACTACCAGCTTTCCGATGGATACGGAGGTTTTAACTTAAGCAAAGTACCGCTGGGCTCCGATATTATTTTAAATGTTTCTTATGTTGGCTTTAAGCCTTTTTTTAAAACCATTAAGCTTGATTCTGCAATATATACCGCTGATATTTTTCTTTCGCCATCGTTCAACGATTCGCTGAATGTAACCGTAACGGCGCAAATACCCATCAGGATGAACGGGGATACATTGGAGATAAACCCTGCCGCCTTCAAAATGGATCCTAATGCAGTGGTTGAAGATCTGCTTACGCAGGTACCAGGAGTCACCGTATGGTCGGATGGTACCATAACTATGAACGGCAGGAAAATTCCCAGCGTATTGGTAGATGGAAAACCTTTTATGGGATCAGACGATGCAAGAATGGCCACCCAAAACCTCTCGAAGGATGCGGTTGAAAAAATACAGGTGTACCAGGAAGTAGACCGCACCCTGAAACCGGAGGAAAGAAAACAGCAGGACTCACTGCTTACCATGAACATAAAACTGAAGGAAGACAAAAAAAAGGGCTACTTTGGTAAAATGGGTGTGGGATACGGAACTACCCAGCGGTTTGAAAGTGATCTTTCTTTTCAGATGTACAATAAAAGAACTTCTTTTGGCATTGGCGGCGGGTATAACAATATCAATAAGAACATTGACAACCTGCGAGAGATGTTTCAAAACAATACTTACCGGAACTATAACCCCAACCTGCGCAATGTAGGTAATTTTAATACCGAGGGAGTTAACCGGTACCATTCCATAGGAGGTGTATTTACCCATAATTTTATTGAAACTACCAATAGCCGGCAAAACGACAGGATAACGGCTAACTATACGAAATCGGGTAATGACCGCTATCTCACTAACCGGTCTTTGCAAAACAGAACTGCTTTAGATAACCCCCAATTTGTGGAAGACAATGCGGTTACCAATATGGTAAACGATAATCATAGCCTTGGCATCAATTATATAAAAACCAATAGTTACGAGGATAACTTCACCATTAATGGTAATGCAGGCATTAACAACAGCAATAGCGATACCCGCAGAGTTACGGATATCAGGGACACCACAAACAGCCTGGTAAGCACCAACAACGTGTTAAGCACGGAACAGAGGAGATCCGGGAACCAGTCGCTCTCTGCCAATTATTCAAAATATAACTACGATAACCCTGCTGCGCAGTTCAATATCAATTTGAATGTAAATAATAACAACAGCGAATCTGACAGGTACGTGAAAAGTGTTTTTAACTCGTTTGTAGACGATAGCATAGATACCACCTATAATCGTAACTATAACAATACTGCGTCTAACCTGAATGTAGGTGCCAACCTGAGTTACAATGGCCTCAGAAGGTTACTGTTTGGCAGATTTAATTTCTTTGGCATTGATCTTAGCCTCGACCAGCGCATTAACTATACTAAATCGAACAGGGAAGACCGTGTTTCGGACTACGACAGTGTTCAAAATGTTTACGTAAGAAATGCCCGTCTTACCAATAATAATATAAACGAAAGAACAGAATATTCCCCTACGCTCCGGTTAGGCAAGTCATTTTATAAATGGAGCGATAAATACTATCGCAATTTTTATGTGTATGTAAATTTTACTGAAGATTTTAAGCAGGATAATAACTCCTCCTCTTTTGCGATACGTAACCTGAACCGCTCGTTCAGTTTTTTCAGATACGATGGCTACCTGTCCTATAACTATAACAGAAGAGAAAGTTTTTCGTATTACTTAAACCTGAATTATAACAAAAACTTTGACTATGCCAGTGTGGATCAATTATATACTATTACTGATGACCTGGACCGCTTTAATGTAAGAATCGGAAATCCTGATCTCAAAAACAGGGTTAACCACTCCTACAACTTCAATGCCCGCTTTAATTCGCAAAAGCCAAAAGCCAAATACGCATTCAATGGAGGGCTGAACGGTGGTTATACTCATACTTTGAACCCGGTAACGGACAGCTTAATAAATGACCCCTCGGGTGAAAGAACTTACTATTACGTTAATGCAAAGGAAAGCCGGTCTTATAATCTTAGTTATAACTTAAATATTGTACGCACCCTTAAAAAGAGTAATATCCAGCTTATGTATAACGGTTCTTATAACAATAGTAAAAACCCGAACTATATAGATAATATTTTTTCTGAAACAAGTACAGCCGGCTTTAATAACAATATCAACCTTCAATTGGCTTTAAGGTCAATTGTTATTTTCAACCTGGGAAAAACCTTTAACACTTATCAAACAGATCAGTCAGGCGCTGGTTTAAGGTCTTTCAAAAACTCATCAGATATAACGCGGTTGGGCCTGACCGTAAATCTGCCTAAAAACTATACTATCAGCTCTACGCTCGATCATACCAAAAATACCAATATTGATAAACCTATCGTTCTCTGGAACGCATTTGCAAGCTGCAGGGTGTTAAAGAACGAGCAGGGTGAGCTTAAATTTTCTGCAATGGATATTTTGAAGCAGTTCCAGAATATCAGCAATACTGCTGATAAATATGGTACCACCACCCGTATTACCAACGGTCTTCAGCAATACTTTATGCTTACCTTTTCCTATTACCCGAGAAAATTTGGTAAAGCAGAAATTAAGAAAAGGGAAGTAAAACAGGTGTGGTAAAAGAGAGTAAAGTGTATGAGGCGCCTGCTTCGCGTGGCTGTGCGAGGTGAAGACGACTGGCATTTGGTCTGCTGTCGTCTTTGGGCATGGATAAACGCACAAGAGGAAGATTGGCCATACAACCTGGTAAAAGCCTTTTCAGCCTTTTAACTTATTCGCTTTTCAATCCGCAGCGGACAAGCTCTGTAAACTGTTCCCTATTCCTGCTTCGTCAGCTTCTCCGAGTTTTCGGCAAATTGTAAGGCATCTATAAACTCCTGCAACTCGCCATTCATTACAGCGTCCAGGTTATAAGCCGTCAGGTTAATGCGATGATCAGTTACACGCCCTTGCGGATAATTATATGTCCTGATCTTAGCGCTCCTGTCGCCACTGCTTACCAGGCTTTTACGATGGCGGGAAATTTCTTCTTCCTGCTTGCGCACCTGCTCCTCGTACAATTTGGTACGCATCATCTGCATGGCTTTTTCGCGGTTGCCCAGCTGGGTGCGCTCGGTCTGGCAAATAACCACCGTACCGGTTGGAATATGGGTCAGCATTACTTTGGTTTCCACCTTGTTCACGTTTTGTCCTCCTGCACCACCACTTCGTGATGTTTCCATTTTTACGTCAGCTTCCCTTAACTCAAAATCAATCTCCTCTGCCTCAGGCATAACCGCAACGGTGGCTGCAGACGTATGTACCCTGCCCTGCGTTTCAGTATCAGGTACGCGTTGTACGCGGTGTACACCACTTTCAAATTTTAAGGTGCCATACACATCATCCCCGGTAACTTCCAGCTGTACCTCTTTATAGCCTCCTACGGTTCCTTCGCTTTCGCTTAAAACAGCCGTTTTAAAACCGTGCTTCTCACAGTATTTAATATACATCCGTAGCAGGTCGCCGGCAAAAATACTGGCTTCATCGCCACCGGTACCGGCACGGATCTCCATGATCACATCCTTGCCGTCCTGGGGGTCTTTAGGTATCAGTAACTGGCGAATGGCCGTTTCCATTATTTCCTTACGCTCCTGCAAACCGGCAGTTTCGGCTTTGGCCAGTTCGCGCAATTCCTCATCATCGCCATTCAACGCTTCTTTATTAAAGTCAATGTCGTCCAGCAGTCTTTTGTAGTCATTATAAGCCGTTACGATCTTTTCCAGCCCCCGGTACTCTTTGCTTGTGGCAGCAAACTTCTTGTTATCGCTCACAATTTCAGGGTTGGTAAGCGCCACACCCAGCTGATCATATTTGGCTTTTATAGCTTCCAGTTTATCTAACATGTTATTCTCTTACTTTTACAGAGGGCAGCCCGCCCGTACCGAACAAATGCGTTCGGGCGGGCAAAGTTAAATTATTTTACAAGATGCATTTTAATAAGTTACAGGCAACACAAATATTTGACGGGTACCGGCTTCACCAGGATAAAGTGCTGGTGTTGCAGGAAAATGGTACCGTGGAAGCTATCATAGATCCTTCTGAGGCAGGAGATGATGTTCAACCGGTAGCGGGTATCCTTACTCCGGGGTTTATTAACTGCCATTGCCACCTGGAGCTCAGCCATTTAAAAGACCGGATACCCGAAAACACGGGACTGGCGGGTTTTGTAAGGCAGATAGTGCAGCAAAGAGATTTTTCAGAAGATGCCATCTTTCAGGCTATTGCCGATGCTGAGCAGGAAATGCAGCAAAACGGTATTGTTGCCGTAGGCGATATTTGTAATACCACCCATACCTTAACACAGAAGAAACAGGGCCATTTATATTATCATAGTTTTATTGAGGCCATGGGTGCCAATCCGGCCGTGGCGGATAAAAACTTTGAATTTTACAAAACTGTTTACCGTCAGTTTGAGCCTTTGCCAGCTTCTATTGTGCCGCATGCCCCTTATTCGGTGTCTGATCTTCTTTGGGAAAAAATTTTAAGTTATCCGCAAAAACAGCTTTTCAGCATTCATAACCAGGAAACAGCAGATGAAAATCTCTGGTTTGAACAAAAAACCGGTGGCTTTGCAGAGATGTTTAAAGCGATGGGCCTGAACATGGATTTTTTTCATCCATCGGGAAAAACCAGTCTGCAAACTTATCTGCCCAGGTTCCACAGCGAACAGCAAGTGCTGCTAGTACATAATGTATATACCAGCGAGGCCGATATTGAACTGGTACAGGAGTCCGCCACCAGCGTTTACTGGTGTCTTTGTCCCAATGCCAATGAATATATCAGCCGTGTCATGCCTCCTGTATCCTTGCTTATAAAAAATGATTGTAATATTGTTTTAGGAACCGACAGCCTTGCGTCCAATCACCAGTTGAGCATCTGGGAAGAAATAAAAACCCTGCAAAAGCATTTTCCGGAGCTTTCGCTGGAGCAAATGTTGTCCTGGGCCACTATTAACGGAGCTAAAGCGCTAAAAATAGAAGCGCAATACGGTAGCTTTGAAAAAGGGAAAAAGCCGGGGATGGCTATAGTTACAGCAGGAAGCTGAAAGCGTAATGCTTAAAGCTTTTAGCAATGAATATTGAGCTTTGATTTAAGTTGACAGAGGACAGATGACAGGCTGAAGATGGTTGAATTCCCTACTCACTATTCACCATCCCTCCCGCAGGCCTCTGGCCTCTGTGCCTGCGTTACTAGGCTCTGGCTTAGTTCGTTTAAATGGCTTGCACGGGTCGAAGACCATGCGCAATAAAGAAATAAACAATTTTCAATACGCAATAATCAGCAGGAAGCCGAAAGCTAAAAGCCTTAACCCTTATGCTTCCGGCTTTCAGCCATTGTACATTGCATATTGCTTTCTTCTTTACTTTTACGTTCTATGGCTACCGTTTATAAAGAAAGGGCAGAAAGGTTTCGGCAAAAAGCCGGTCAGTTAAAACAACAGCTGGGCTGGCTTAGCTTTGCCAGGCTATTGAGCTTCCTGGCGTTTGTTTTTTTATTATACCAGCTTACACAAAAAGGAAGTGGCGGGATAGTTATTATAGCTGCAGCTACGTTTGCTGCTTTTTTATACCTGGTAAAATGGTATGGAAAACTTCAACAGAAAAGACAATATTTTTCCGCATTGGCTGATTGTAATGAAAAAGAAGAACGTTTCTTAGCAACCAATAAATCGCCTTACGATACAGGAAAGGAGTATGAAGATCCGCACCACCCTTATTCTTACGATCTTGATCTGTTTAGTGAGGATGGTCTTTTTTCCTATTTGAACAGGTGCAGCACTTCTTTTGGTAAAGAGTCGCTGGCACAGGATCTTCTGGCGCCTGATTCGCCGGGTATTAAAGAAAGACAGGCCGCTGTAAAAGAGCTGGCCGGTGCTATAGATTTCAGGCAGGAACTATACGCGCACGGAAGCCTGCATCAAACTAAAAAGAAAGACCTGGAAAGATTGCTGCATTGGATAGACAGCGATACGAAACTGATCAATACCCTATGGTATTACCTGCTTATGGTATTTCCTTTATGCACCGTTGGCAGTTTAATTTATTATGCTGCTACCGAAAGTGAAACCGCTTTTTCATTATTCACTAAGCTGTTTGTAGTGAACCTTATCATTGCTTTTTCTTTTTCAAAAAAGATCACTTCGCAATTATCAGTATCAACGGCGGTTACCAAAATCCTGCAGCATTATAGCCATCAGCTCAGATTGATTGAAAAGCAAGGGTTTCAGGCTTCTTTACTCAAACAATACCAGCAGGCATTAAATAAAAACGGGGTAGCAGCCTCCCATTTAATAGGCCAGCTGGCTTCGTTGTTCAACTATCTTGAAACGGTGGTGAACCTAGTAGTGAGCCTGTTGCTGAACGGACTTTTCCTTTTTCATGTGCATATTTTGTACCGGCTGGGCCATTGGAAAAAACAACATGCCCATGAAATAAAGGACTGGTTACGGACCATAGGCAAAACAGAATCGTTAAGCAGCTTCGGGAATCTATCATATAATAATCCTTCGTTCTGTTTTCCTGAAGTAACGGCGCAGCCTGCATTCAGGGCCAACGATCTCGGGCATATTCTTGTAAGGAAAGAAAAGCGGGTATGTAATGATGTATCCTTTAATGAGCAGAAATTTGTAATACTTACCGGCTCTAATATGAGCGGAAAAAGCACTTTTTTAAGAACATTGGGGACTAACCTGGTACTGGCAAAGGCTGGTTCGGCAGTTTGCGCCCGCTCTTTTGAGTTTTACCCGTTCGATATATTTGTAAGTATGCGCATTACCGACTCTTTACAGGATAGCGAGTCGCTGTTTTATGCCGAGCTAAAGCGCCTGCAATCTATTATAAAAGCTCTGGAGCAGGACCGGCATACGTTTGTGATATTAGATGAAATTTTAAGAGGAACCAACAGTAATGATAAGCGCAATGGTACTATCGGCCTTATAAAAAAAATGGCCGGATTTGATACGTTCGGCATTATTGCAACACACGATGTGGTGGTGGCTGATCTTATTAAAGAATATCCTGGTTTTATTGCTAACAAAGCTTTTGAATCAGCCATTATTAATGATGAGCTGCTGTTTGATTATAAGCTGAAGGATGGTGTTTGCCACACATTAAGCGCTTCTTATCTTATGAAAAAAATGGAAATTATTTAAAGCAGGTTTAAATAACTTAGCATTCAAAACCAACTTCATGCAAAAAAATTTTTTATTGATTCTCATTGCAATAATTAGTGTACAGTTCGCCGCAGCTCAAACCGCTATATTGGATGATGTAGCTGATAAAAAAAATATTTTTAAACTGAATCTAACCGCTCCGGTATTAAAAAATTATGCTGTTCAGTATGAAAGGGTGATCAACAAAACTGTTTCAGTGGCAATATCTGGCAGGATGATGCCTGCTTCTACGCTGCCATTTAAAGAAGAAGTACGAAAAAATGTAATTAAGGGAGATGACGATCTGATAACAAATGCTTTTAACCAGGCTAAGTTCAGCAATTTTGCCATTACGCCCGAAGTGCGTTTTTATTTAGGAAAAAAGGGCTACGGAAGAGGGTTCTATGTAGCCCCTTATTACAGGTTTGCCAGGTATAAAGTGCATGAATTAGACTACGTATATAACGATGGCTCAGACGATGTAAACATAAAGCTTACCGGAAATCTGACAGCGCATACCGGCGGCTTATTATTGGGTGCGCAATGGATGTTGAGTAACACGGTTGGGTTAGATTGGTGGATCGCTGGTCCTAATATTGGAAAAGGGAAAGGAGACCTGGCAGGCTTATCTGATAAGGCTATTGATCCTGATGTACAGCAGGATATTCGCGAGTCTTTGGAGAACGACCTTGATATCCCTTTTACCAGAACAACGGTGACTGTTGATTCCAAAGGGGCCAATATAAAAATGGATGGACCCTGGGCCGGTATAAGAGCCGGATTATTGCTTACGTTCAGGTTTTAGCAATATTACCTGCCTTCTTTTTATTCAGCAATTGCCTGTCTGATTTTATTGTTCAATGGCGACATGCCTGGTGAAAAGTAATGCGTCAGCTCTCCTTTTTCATTTACCAGGTATTTAGAAAAATTCCATTCAGGGGCTTTATCATTCCATCCGTTTTTATCTTTCTGAGTAAGCCATTGAAACACTTCGTTTTGCTGCGGGGAGGATATTACTACAGATTTTTTCATCAGTGGAAAGCTTACTCCATAATTTTTTTCGCAAAAGTTGGCTATAGTGGCATCATCCGCTTTTTCCTGCTCTTTAAAATCATTAGCAGGAAAAGCAATGATAACAAGCTTATTTTTATATTGTTCGTACAAAGATTGTAACGCTTTATACTGAGGTGTATATCCGCAATCGGAGGCTGTATTTACCAGCAATACTTTTTTATTTTTCAGCACAGAAAAATCAAAGGTATTACCATCATTAGTAGTTGCTCTTAAATCATAGAAGGATTGCAAAGGTTGTTTCCTATTGGGGCTTTCAATATCTTTTTTAGTTGAAAAAAGCTGTATAACAGGATAAATGGTTTTTATGATCTTTTGTTTTGTTGTCATTTGTTCAGAGCTGCTGTTTGTCCAGAAATACCAGGAGAGCATTGCGGAAACTGCTACAAAGATGGCAAGTCTTTTTTTCATACTTATTTTATTAATCTCTTTAAAAGCCCCAATCTTCCTTTAAAAGAAGGATAAGCCATGGGCAGATCGGGCCAGGTAGCAGCTTTGAGCACTGCCTTTTGATGACTGAAAGTATCAAAGGAATATTTGCCGTGATAGCGGCCTGTACCACTGTTTCCCCTGCCACCGAAGGGCAGGTTTTTATTCAGGTAGTGCATGGCTACGGCATTTACACAGGCTCCGCCAGACGGAACTTTTTGCAGCCATTCATCTGCTTCGCTTGTATTGCCGGTAAAAACGTAAAAGGCTAACGGATTGGGGTTCCTGCGTATTACTTCTAAAGCAAAAGTGTTGTCGCTGTAGCCGATTACCGGTAGCAGTGGCCCAAAGATCTCTTCATTCATAATAGGATCGTCTGTCCCGGGAGTCTCAATAATAGTGGGCGATATATAGAGCATGTCCTCATTATGTGTGCCCCCCCAAATCACCCGGGCTGTTTCCAGGTAACCCATTAACCGGTCAAATTGTTTTTTATTAATGATGCGCCCATAGTCGTAGCTTGTTACAGGATGTTCGCTATAAAATGCCCGGATGGTATCTTTTAAAAGATGCAAAAATTCATCTTTTACTGATTGATGAACGAGAAGATAATCCGGTGCAATGCAGGTTTGTCCTGCATTTAAGAACTTAGCCATAGCTATTCTTTTGGCAGCGAGCTTTAGATTAGCGTTAGCAGAAACGATACAGGGGCTTTTACCTCCCAGCTCTAACGTTACCGGTATCAGCTGTTCTGCCGCCTGTTTATAGATGATCTTTCCAACGGCGGTGCTTCCTGTATAAAAAATATGATCAAAACGGAATCTCTCAAGCATAGCAGGTATAACAGCAGCACCGTCCCCCGTAGCACAACTAACATATTGCGGAGGGAATGTTTCTGTTATTATTTTTTGTATGATGCTTTCGGTAGTCGGAGCAAACTCGCTGGGTTTTAATACCACGCAGTTACCTGCTGCAATGGCGCCTATCAACGGAATAAGCGATAGCTGAAAAGGATAGTTCCAGGGAGCGATGATCAGTACTACGCCCAGCGGCTCACTCATAATAAAGCTACTTCCCGGCTGGTTTAAAAGGTTCGTACCTGTTTTTTGAGGCGCCGCCAGGTCCTCTATATGTTTTAGAAAATAGCTGATCTCTGACAGCACCATCCCGGTTTCTGTGATCCATACTTCTTCTTTACTTTTTTTAAGATCTTTATATAATGCCTCGTTCAGCTCCTCTTCGTATGTAAGGATAGCTTTTTTTAATTTCTGTAATTGCAATTTTCTGAACTCAATGCTTTGAGTAGCTCCGCTAAGGAAGTATTGTCTTATTATTTCAAGTTGTGGTAACAGGTTCATCAATTTGAATTTATGGAGAACGGCTTAGCGCTTTTGCCTTTCGCTTTAAGCTTTTAATCTATTTTTGTTTGAAGATAAAAAACATGCTCTAAATGACGGACGAATACTTTATGCAATTGGCTTTAAAAGAGGCGCAGCAGGCGTTTGAAGAAGATGAAATACCTATTGGCGCTATTGTAGTGCAAAATAATAAGGTGCTGGCACGCGGGCATAATATGACGGAAAGGCTGAACGATACTACGGCTCATGCTGAAATAATAGCGCTTACATCGGCATTTAGTAATGTGGGGTCCAAATATTTACCGGAGGCTACCTTATATGTAACTGTAGAGCCCTGTGTGATGTGTGCCGGTGCTTTATACTGGAGCAAAATAAGCCGAGTAGTCTGGGGCGCTTCCGACCCCAAAAACGGGTTTAGCCGGATCAGCCCCGCTGTATCTCCGTTTCATCCCAAAACAGAAATCGTTTCCGGTATACTGGAGAATGAATGTGCTGCGTTGATGAAGGAGTTCTTTAGGGGAAAAAGATAGGGCTGACCAAAAAGGCTCCTTGATTGTCATATTGAGCCTGACGAAATATAGACAATCAAGGAGTTAAGCCTTCGACAAGCTCAGGCTGACAATACTTTTTGGTCAGCCCCCTAGTATAAAGTTTTTACGCTGCTTATGGCTTATCCCACCAAACCCTTGCATTCAGGCCATCGGTTCCGCCATAAGGGAAAGCCGCCACTGCTGCATCATAATTGGCTTTATTGATATTTGCTTCAGCTGTGGGGTAGCCTTCCCGCCTGGGGATCTGGCCGCCATTGGCGCCTGCCGGTGCTGTTAATAAAGGGAAGCCGGTTCTCCGCCATTCTGCCCAGCCCTCATATCCATTTAAAAACAAATGTACCCAACGCTGATAAGCAATCTGGCGGATAGCATCAGCAGGATTATATACAATAGAAGGCTGGGCAATCAATGCGTTGTAACCGGCATCAGACCCCGTCCACATAATAACAGACTGTTTGATGGCTTCTTTGTAATTATTTTCTGCTTCGGTATCACTACCGCTTATCCAGCCTAATTTAGCGGCTTCGGCTTTCGCAAATAAAGCCTGTGCATATGTTACCAGGTACACCGGGGAATTTTGTTGCCTGAGCCTGGTGCCTAATAAAGAAATAAGGGGAATATCGTCAGAGCTTCCTACCTCTTTGCCATACTCAAGCCCTACATATTCGCCTGCCTGGTTTTTATCTCCGAAAACGGGTAGCCTGGGATCGTTCAAAGGGTTCATATAGTCAACCAGCGGTTTACTAAGCGCGTACCATTGGCGTCCTAACCTTGTGAACGAGTTGTACCAGAAGTTTTCCATGGCCTGCTCTGCTAAATGCTGAAAAAGGAAATTATCACTGTTGGCTGCCATAATACCGTTTGCCAGTGCTTTTTCAAATTCAGCTTTTCCTTTAGTGGGATCTACTTTCGACAATCTTAGCGCCATCAGCATGTGAATGGTATTGCCAAACCTTTTCCATTTGTTTACATCCCCATTATAAACAATATCATTTCTGATATTTCCATTTGTTAAAATAAATGCGCTGTTGGCTTCATCTAATAAAGTAAACATGCTGTTATAAATGTCCTGCTGCTTATCGTACCGGGGAGTGAAATTGTCAGCAGCTTTCCACGCTTCAGTATAAGGCACATCTCCCCACCTGTCTGTAACAAACCATATAAAATAAGCTTTTAAGATCTTTGCCACAGCTATTTGATTTTCTACCGGACCTTCGTTTGCGTCTAACTGGTTGCTAAGCACTTTTTCTAAATTCATGAGAGGGCCGGTGTACCAGCTGGAGAACGAAAAATTGGTGGCTACATACCTGCTGTTATCCGTAAACTGGGTAAGGGAAAGGTATTGCGGATAATGCACGCCATAAACACTTGAGCTGATGCTGGGTAAAAAAAGTGCTGCATTGGCAATCAGTTGTGTACCGGATGCCTTTGCCGGGTTGTTGGGATCAACATAGTACGAACTGTCAAATTTTTTACATCCCGCAAATGCTATAGCCATAATACCCATTAAGAGGAATGTTTTATAATTATACATAATCATTTTATTTGGTGGTTTTTAGAAAGTAAGATTCAGATTGATACCATAAGAACGAACCGTTTGTAATTCACCCTTCTCTATCCAGCTTATGGAAGCGCTGCCCGATGACAGCTCAGAGGGATCTAAACCTTTGGGCGCTTTTTGCCAGATCATTAAAGGATTTCTTGCTATTAAAGCCAGCCTTGCTGCCTTGAAAGGCGTATTCTTTAAAACATTAGCAGAAAAATTATAGCCAAGGCTTACTTCTCTCAGCTTTATGAAAGAGGCGTCATAAAGCCATTCTTCGTATATCCTGGTACCAATATTATTTCTAAAATAGGTTCTGGCATCCACATAAGCAGTAACGGCTTCCCCGGTAGCCTCCGAGATACCTTCTATTTTATAACCACCGCCATCTGCCAGCGGATCGCGCACATTCTTTCCTTTGTCATTCAAAAACGCTGTAACATCGGCCTGCCCCGATTTTACGGCCAGCATTTTAGACCAGCTGAAGAACTTGCCTCCCTTTTGAAAATCAATCATAGCGTTCAAATCGAACTGGAATATTTTAAAGCTGTTCAGGAAGCCACCTGTAAATTCGGGTACCACAGAACCAAAATTTTTGTTTAGTTCCTGAACGGGCATGTTGCTGGCATCCAGCAGTATTTTGCCGGTAGCCGGATCGCGCTTATACCCTGGACCAATTAAAGACCCAAAAGCTTCGCCTTCGTTTGAAAACAAATAAATAGTCTGACTGGAGTAGGTATTCAGATCCAATTGATATGCTTTTACATCGGGGTGCAGCTCGTCAACCATGCTTTTGTTGCGGGCCAGGTTAATTACAGTGTTCCACTGGAAAGCGTTTGTTTGAACAGGAGCTCCGGATAAAGATATTTCTACCCCTTTATTGGAAATTTTCCCGGCATTAATAACGGCATTGGAGAATCCGCTTGCAGGTGAAACCTGCAATGGTAGTATCTGGTTTACGTTAACCTGGCTGTAGTAGGTAACATCTAAGCCTAAACGGTTTTTAAGGAACTTAAGCTCGGTGCCGGCCTCGAACGAGTTGGCGTATGATGGTTTAATATATGGGTTCCTTAATGTACCGGGTAATGTCATAGTGTTGACAGGGCCGGAAGCAGCATTATATATGGAGCCGGGTACATATATATCGCTTATTTGATAAGGGCTGAGGTCTGAGCCGGCCCTTGCATAGCTTACTCTTAGCTTACCAAAAGATAATACCGGCGCTTTAAGCACATCGCTAAATATAAAGCTTCCCGAAACAGACGGATAAACATAAGAGTTATTACTTGGCGGTAATGCAGAAGATATATCGTTTCTGAGCGCGGCATCAATAAATAAAAGATCCTTAAATCCTAAGGACACCATGCCGTAAACGCTTCTTACCATTTTCTTTAAATGATATTGATTAATTACCGGCCTGTTAATGGAGGCTTCGAGGCTATACCATCCCGGACTTGACAGTCCACCAACGGTATTACCGGATAGATAGGAATAATCGGTTTTCAATATATTTCCGCCTATTGTTCCGTTGAAGGAAAAATCGTCCCATTTTTTAGTATACTCCGCCATCAGCTCGTAATTCACTTCTTTGTTCTGATACTTTCCTTCGCTGTAACCTGCATCTAACCTGCCTCCTACTGCGGTTCTGCTCCAAAGCTGCTGGGTATATAAATCTCCCCGTACAAATCCGCTTACCCGTAACCCCGGCAACAGCTCATATCGCACATTTATGTCTCCGAAAAACCTGTCACGCTGATCTGAGTTTAAATTTTCATACGCATCAAAGAAAGGATTGTTCCAGTCGCTCGGCCTGTTATTTACTATAAGCTCAGAAGTAGTATTAGGGTTCACGTTCCAGTTTAAAATGGTTCCGTCATCATACTTATAATTTCTTAGTCTGTTAATGTCAATATTTCGCTGAAACCACTGCACTGCCCCAGTGAAGGACCCCTGGTATCCCTGAACCGGCCTGCGTGCTTCATTATTGGCATAATTAACATTGGTTCCTATTGTAAGCTTCTCCGTTGCTTTGAGGCTGGCGCTTAAGCCCAGGTTATTTCTTTTCAGGAATGTATTGGGGTAAGTACCTTTAATATAGGTATTATTATAGCTTAGCTTATAGGTGGTATTTTCACCGCCGCCGGTGACAGCAACCCCGTTATTTAAAGTATATCCGTTCTCGAAAAAGTCTTTAATATTATTGGGTTGTGGTAAAAACGGGGTGGCCTTCC
>JASGDI010000244.1:0-13141 GCA_049841335.1 Niabella sp.
GATTTATACAGCGTGGTAGATATTCCTGAAACAGAGGGTAATGATGTGTTGCGTTTTAAGTTTGCTACATCTGCTGCTAATGTTACCGGAAAACAACTGGTCTCTTCAGAATCGGCAACCTGGCTCAACGAACATTTCTTA
Organism: Niabella sp.; assembly: GCA_049841335.1. Lineage (GTDB taxonomy): Bacteria > Bacteroidota > Bacteroidia > Chitinophagales > Chitinophagaceae > Niabella. Next base: position 142 of record JASGDI010000244.1, read on the forward strand.
TCATCCTGGGGTGATGTGAAAAAGGCATTGGATCTTTTCTTTCTGGGAGGTGTAAACCACATTTTTTATCATGGTACGGAATATTCGCCTAAAGAAGCTCCCTGGCCGGGCTGGTTGTTTTATGCAGCGGTTCATTTTCAGCCCGAAAACCCGCAATGGTGCCACTTTCACGCATTGAATAAATATGTGGCAAGGGTGCAGTCTTTTTTACAAAGCGGAAAGCCCGATAATGATATCCTTTTGTATTATCCCATTACAGATCGTTATGCACAGCCGGGAAAAGATCTCCTGCAGCACTTTGATGGTATGGAGAGGAATTTTGTGCATACCCATTTTGAGCATATATCCCGGGAAATGACAGAGAAAGGATATAGCTTCGATTTCTTTTCAGACAGGCAGCTGCAACAATTCAGATTTTCAGAAGGTAAAATTATTACAGGCGGCAATGCATACAAGGCAATACTGCTGCCGGGTAATAAGCTGATCAATGATGCGTCTTTCGACAAAATAATAAAGCTGGTTCAGGACGGTGCTACTTTGCTGGTGTATAAAAATCTGCCTTCCGATGTTCCCGGATTGAATAATGTAACAGAAAGGCGGAAAAAGCTGACCACATTTTTAGCTCAGCTGAATCTTCAAAAAGACGGTATCACTGCTAAAGCCGCTTTTGGAAAAGGGAAAATATATATAAGTGACGATGCAGAAGCATTAATGGGCTATGCTAATGCAAGGGCAGAAAAACCTGGAGATAGATCCGTATATGTATTGCGCCGCAAAAACCAGCACGGACATTTCTATTTTATCAATAACCGTACGGATCATAAGGTTGAAGAATGGATAAAGCTGGCAGACAATGCGGCTTCCGTAGCTTTGTTTGATCCTGCAAGCGGTAATAAAGGCATTGCAAAAACCAGGAAGGCAGCTAATGGAGGTATAGAAGTATGGGTACAATTAGAACCTTACGCATCGTTAATAGTGCAGGCCTATCATGCCAGGAGCACAGGTTCGCTTTATCCTTACCAGTCTCCTGTTGGGGAAGCGATGGTTTTAAATGGCAAGTGGAAGCTTGACTTTATGGAAGGAGGCCCGGTCTTACCTCCTTCAGCCATACTTGATAAACCTGGCTCGTGGACAGAGTTGGAAGGAGAAGCGGTTAAGAACTTTTCAGGTATAGCTAAATATACGCTTGAATTTGATAAGCCATATCCGGCTAAGGCGTACCTGTTAAACCTGGGCAAAGTGAATGAAACGGCGGAAGTAATATTGAATGGTAAGAGTATGGGAACGCTGATTGGACCGTCGTTTACGGTTTCGATACCTGTTTCTGCCTTTCAGCCAAAGAATAGGCTGGAAATTATAGTGGCTAATTTAATGGCCAACAGAATATCCTATATGGACAGGAATAACATTCCCTGGAAAATATTTTACAATACCAATATGCCGGCACGGAAGCCGGAGAATGTGAAGAAGGGCCTGTTTGATGCATCGCACTGGAAGCCTTTTGTATCGGGACTTTCAGGGCCTGTTACTTTAACACCTCTGCAATAAATAAATTATAATGATCAACAGGGTTACATATTGTTTTGCTTTTTTCAGGCTGATGATGTTTAGCCTGGTAGCAGCCTGTGCCGTCCATACAGCCGGCGCACAGATGCAGCATATGAAGAACGATCAGTTCTGGAACACGAAGGATGGGCAGCCAATTTACAGCCAGGGTGGCGGCATTTTCAGGTTTAAAGACTCTGTCAGCGGTACTGAAAAATATTACTGGTACGGCGTTTATTATAAGGAAGCCGAAGCATATCGTGCTGATCCTTCCATCACTTATTCGCAGAATACTTTTCAATCAGTAACCTGTTATACTTCAACTGATCTGGTTAACTGGACTTTTGAAGGAGATGTATTAACAAGGGCCGATCTTGAAAAGAACATGCGCGTAACCTGGGTAGGGCGTTTGGGTGTAGCTTATATTAAAGAGCTAAAGCAATATGCTATGTTCGTGCAGTTTGGTAACCAGGTGTTGGTGGCCTTGTCCGATGCGCCGGCCGGAACGTTTACATGGCATCAGCGTATTAATATGCAACCCATGATTGGTACTACCAATACCGGTGATCAGACCGTATTTACGGATGAGGATACGGGTAAGTCTTACCTGGTCTACTCTTATGGCAAAGGCAGGAACAGGATATATGTTTCAGAAATCGGGGTAAAGAACGGGAAGGTTGGATTACTGGACTGTACCCAGATTTTTAAAGGGGAAAGCCGTGAAGGTAACTGTATGTTTAAGTATAAGGGCAGGTATTATATGGCGGCTTCCAATATTTATGGCTGGGACGCCTCTTATGCTTATTATATGGTGGCAGACGATATTCGCGGGCCTTATCGCCCAACTGATGATATGCTGGTAATACAGGGTACTGAGAGTGATTATGCGCATGTAACCCAAACCGGTTTTTTTGTGAATGTAAAAGGCACTGCTCAGGAAACCGTTATATATTGCGGCGACAGGTGGGCTAATTTTGCGGGAAATGGATGGGGCTATAACCAATGGTTTCCTTTATCTTTTGACGGAGATACCCCTTACTTTAATTCACTAAGCTCCTGGAAACTGGATGCTGCCACCGGCGAATGGGAAGTAGCCGATGATAATAATTACGTAAAGAACGGGAGTTTTGAAGCAGACCGTAATCGCATTCCAAGTCATGTAAAACCTGTGCAAACAGAGCTGCTGGGGTGGATCACGGAAGTGTTGGAGGGAAACGCAGTTTCTTTAGATAGCACTATATCTCCTGTGCTGAACCATTTTAATACTGAAGCTGAAAGGAAGTGGGTTGTGGGGGAGAAAAGTCTGAGTATAACAGATAAGATCCCTTTCAAAAGAAAAGTATCGCAGGTGATCCGTTCATCGCCGTATGTAGCTTTAAAAGACGGCTATTATACATTAACAGCAATGGTAAAGAACAGCAGCCGCTTTTCCCGGCTTAGCATGTATGCAGAGAGTAATGGTAAAACATCCTATATAGATGTGATCGGGGAGAATAATAATTGGCGTCCTGTAAAAATAGAAAAGATATATGTCACAAAAGGAGAGGTTGAAATTGGTTTCAGGGTTGAAGGGCAGGCTGGTGCCTTTTGTTATATAGATGACGTAACATTGGTAAAAGAAAAATAACGGGATGTGTATGCAGATGAGATATTGTAAAACGGTTGTCCTGGCATTAGTGGTTATTGGCAGCGTCATAACAGCAGCGGCGCAGAAGAAAGCGGCTCCTAAACCATTGTTTGATGACCCTGTTTATCATGGAGCTGCCGATCCGGTGGTTATCTACAATAAACAAAGGAAATGCTGGTGGATGTTATACACCAACAGGCGGGCTTCTTTAAACGATACTACTGTGCAATGGGTGCATGGAACCCGCATTGGTATTGCAGAAAGCAGAGATGGGCAAAGCTGGAAATATGTAGACACGGTAAATATTAATTATCGTCCTGATGAAGGATATACATTCTGGGCCCCGGATGTAATTGAAGAAAAAGGTATTTACCATATGTACCTGACTTATGTGCCGGGGACTTTCAAAGACTGGAATCATCCGAGGTCTGTTGTGCACTTGACTAGCAGCGACCTTAGGGACTGGCAATATCAGTCTGTGTTGAAGCTGGTAAATGATAAAGTGATAGATGCAGCTGTATATAAGATCAGTGATTCGCTTTGGCGTATGTGGTATAATAATGAGCGGGACGGCAAAAGCATTTATTATGCTGATAGTAAAGATCTGTATCACTGGGAAGATAAGGGAAAAGCCCTTGCAACAAGAGGTGAGGGACCTAAAGTATTTTATTGGAAAAATAAATATTTTATGATTGTAGATGCCTGGAAGGGGATGGAGGTTTTTTCGGGTGATGATTTGCTGAAGTGGAAAAAGCAGCCTCATCGTATTTTAGAGCATCCCGGCAAAGAGACGGACGATCAGGCTATTGGTGGGCATTGTGATGTGGTGGTGAATGGAGGTAAGGCTTATGTTTATTATTTCACACATCCCGGCAGAAGCAAAAATAATCCTGCTGCTCCGGGGTCTTTCGAAAGTAAAAGAAGCGTGATACAGGTGGCTCAGTTAAAATATGAGAATGGTGAAATAACCTGCAACAGAGATCAGCCGGTATATATAAAACTAAGGCGTCCTAAAACTAAAAAGTAAAATATGAAAAGGAGGAGAAACGTGAATTGGATCAGTGTATTATTAATAGTATTTATTGGTCACAGTGCCTTTGCACAAAGCGAGGCACCGGTTTATATGTTCAGCTATTTTAAGAATAATGGGCAGGATGGGCTGCATCTGGCCTATAGTACTGACGGGTTGAAATGGCAGGCGTTAAAAAATGACAGATCGTTCCTTACACCCGCAGCAGGTAAGGACAAACTAATGCGCGATCCCTGTGTTATCAGGGGGGCTGATGGTTTATTTCACATGGTATGGACCGTAAGCTGGAATGAAAAAGGGATTGGCTACGCCTCCTCAAAAGACCTGGTGAACTGGAGCGAACAACAATACATTCCATTAATGGAGCATGAAAATGCCCTGAACTGCTGGGCGCCTGAAATAAATTACGATGCCCGCAAAAAGCGTTATATGATTTACTGGGCTACCACTATTCCCGGTAAGTTTCCTGAAACCGACTCTTCGGGTGATGGGAAGTACAACCACAGGATGTATTATGTATTTACAAAAGATTTTAAAACCTTTACCAAACCTGAGGTCCTGTACAATAAAGGCTTTACGGTAATTGATGCTACTATAAAGCAGGATGGAAAACGGTATATAATGTTCCTGAAAGATGAGATCAAATTACCCAGGCCTGAAAAAAATCTGAAAATTGCCACCAGTAAATTTATTAATAAAAAATATACAGATGCTTCAGCGCCTATAACCGGTGATTATTGGGCAGAAGGGCCTACGGTGCTGCAAAAAGGAAAAGAGTGGATCGTGTATTTTGATAAATACCGTGATCATAAATACGGCGCTCTCTCATCCACCAATCTTAAGTCATGGGTAGATATTTCTGAAAAGATCAGTATGCCATCGGGATTAAGGCATGGCACTGTTTTTACCATCACACAAAAAGAATTTGATCAATACTTTAAAGATTTGAAATGAGGCATATTTTAGTATTTGTTTTATTATTTGTAACAGGCATTGCCGGCGCTCAAAACCTCGATTGGGTAAAAGATGTGGGTGCAAAATCTTTTCCATCCGTACAAAAAGTATATAGTGTAAATAAATACGGGGCTTTCAAAAATAGTGACAAATTAAGTACCAAAGCCATTCAGAAAGCTATTGATATATGCAGCAAAAACGGTGGAGGAGTAGTAAGTTTTGATCCCGGCATTTATATAACCGGCGCTATTTTCCTTAAAGAAAATGTGCATCTTAAAATAGATAAAAAAGTGCTGCTGCTGGGCAGTGAAAATGTGAAAGACTATCCCGATAGAATGTCCCGTATTGCAGGTATAGAAATGGTTTGGCCTTCGGCAATGATCAATATCCTGGATGTAAAAAATGCTGCTGTAACCGGTGATGGAGTGGTAAACGCAAGGGGAAAGTTTAACTGGGACCTTTATTGGGAAACCCGCAAAGAATATGATAAAAAAGGGTTACGCTGGATTGTAGATTACGATGTAAAGCGGGTGAGAACTTTCCTGGTTCAGAATAGTGAGAACATCACTTTGAAAGGAGTGACATTTAAAAATGCAGGATTTTGGACGGTACAGGTCCTATATTCAAAGTATGTAACTATTGATGGCGTTATTATCAGGAATAATGAAGATGGGCATGGGCCCAGCACAGATGGCATTGACATAGACTCATCCAGCTGGGTGCTGATTGAGAATTGCGATATTGATTGTAACGATGATAATTTTTGCCTGAAAGCAGGCCGTGACTGGGATGGATTGCGTGTAAACAGGCCAACCGAGTATGTAGTGATCCGGAAATCCCTGGCAAGGCGCGGGGCAGGACTGGTAACATTAGGCAGCGAAACATCGGGAGGGATCCGGCATGTGCTAGCAACCGACCTCGTAGCTAAAAATACTGACAATGGCCTGCGCATTAAATCAGCTACAACAAGGGGCGGAACTATTGAAGATATTTATTTTCAAAATATTGTTTTAGACTCGGTGAACAATGCCTTTCAGTTTAACCTGAATTGGTACCCGGCATATAGTTATTCCACACTTCCTGAAGGGTACAGCTATGAAACCATTCCTGCACATTGGAAAGCGATGCTGCAAAAAGTAGCACCTGCAGAAAAAGGTATTCCTCATGCTAAGGATTTTTATATAGAAAATGTAAAAGCAACCCATGTGAACACTGCTATTGTAGCGGGTGGTTTACTAGAATCCTTGATCAGGAATTTTAATTTTAAAAATTGTACTATAGATGCAAGGGTAATGAGCGAAATGGAATATACGAGTAACTGGACTTTTGACAACTTTAAGATCAACGTAAGCAAAAAAGCCGTAGCGTCAAAAGTGGAAAGCCAGGAACATGAAGAACGGTTAAAATAATATATATGAAAAAAACATTTTACTCAATCGTAGGAATTGCAATAATTTTTCTTTCATTCGTCGCATTAAAAGAAAAGCCTGTTTTGTATATTATCGGAGATTCCACCGTTAAGAACGGAAGTGGTAAGGGCGCCGATCAGCTATGGGGCTGGGGTAGTTTGATCGATGCTTATTTTGATACCACGAAGATCAGTATCCGCAATCATGCTATTGGCGGACGCAGCAGCCGTACTTTTATTACCGAAGGAAGATGGGATGCTATATTGAAAACGCTGAAAAAAGGAGATTATGTGATTATACAGTTTGGCCATAACGATGGAGGCCCTTTAGATGATACCGCGCGGGCACGGGGCACTATCAAAGGAATAGGAAATGAAAGCAAGGATATCTATAATCCCATCAGGAAGGTAAATGAAACAGTGTACACTTATGGGTATTATATGCGTAAATATGTAAACGATGCTAAAGCAAAAGGAGCGATACCTGTTATATGTTCACCTGTTCCAAGAAATAATTTCAGAAACGGTAGCGTGGCAAGGGAAGATAAAAGTTATGGACTTTGGGCAAAGCAGGTAGCGCAGCAAACGGGAGCTTACTTTATTGATCTGAATGCACTGATTGCAGATGCTTATGATAAAATGGGCGCAGATGCGGTGAAGGCATTCTTTCCTAAAGATCATACGCATCCCAACCTGGAAGGTTCCCAGTTAAATGCAGGTAAAGTGGCAGAAGGCGTTAAAAGCCTTCGCAAATGTAAATTAAAGTCTTTTCTGAAAAAGTAAAGCGGGAGTATGACAAATTCACCATTTCAGAGAAAGCTGTGTGAGGCGAGGATGCCTCACACACTTATTCTATCTATCCTGGCGATAGATAAAGCACAAAACGGGCGATTTGTCCTACACCCTGTAGAGCTGAAATTATTAAGAGAGGCTGATGTGTTTACCGGATAAAATAATGACAGGAATAATAAAACATAGCGCAAAGCTTTTGTATCTGTTGCTTTTATTCTCACTGTGCAGTTTTAGCAGGGAGAAAATTTCGTTGGCAGGGGAATGGCGTTTTGCGATAGACAGAAATGATGAAGGTATTGCGCAGCAGTGGTTCAATAGGAAGCTGGGGGAAACTATTACGCTGCCAGGTTCTATGAACAGCAATGGAAAAGGAGATAAGCCCGGTATGCATACGCAATGGACGGCCAGTATTTACGACAGCTCTTATTTCTTTCAACCCCGTTTTGAACAGTTTCGGCAGCCCGATAACTTTAAAGTGCCTTTTTGGTTGATGCCCGATAAGCACTATGTGGGGGCGGCATGGTATCAGAAAGAAGTAATTTTACCTGCTGGCTGGGAAAATAAAACGATAGCACTTTTCCTGGAAAGGGTACATATTAAGAGCCGTGTATGGATTGATGGCGTTGAAGCAGGCGAACAACAAAATTCACTGGTAGCGCCGCATGTTTATGTGATAAAAGGTTTAAAGCCGGGTAAGCATACGGTCACCGTCCGTATAGATAACAGCATTAAGGATACAGATGTGGGCACTAATGCGCATAGTGTGGCAGATCATATCCAGGGAAACTGGAACGGCATTATCGGCCGGATGGAGCTTACGGCCCTGCCTGATGTTTATATAGAGCATATAAAAGTATATCCCGATGTTCAGCAAAAGAGTGCTCATGTGAAAGTGGCTGTGATTAACAGCCGCCGCAAATTGTATAAAGGCTCAATAAAACTTGAGGCAACTTCGTTTAATACCGCTATATCACATAAGATAAATCCTGTTGCCCGTAATATTACAATAGGTGGTTATGATACCTCCTGGGTAGACCTGAATTTACCCATAGGAGATAAAATGCAGTTGTGGAGCGAATTTGTTCCTGCATTATATAGGTTGACGGCAAGACTGGGCAACAGTAGCCGCTCAACAGATGAGCAGGCAACTGTTTTTGGGATGAGGGAAATTAAAGTACACGGCAGGCAGATATTAGTCAATGGTAAACCCGTGTTTCTCAGGGGGAACCTGAATAACTGCGAGTTCCCGCTAACCGGCTTTCCCCCTACGGACGTGGAGCACTGGGAAAAGATATTCCTGAAAATGAGATCGTATGGATTTAACCATGTGCGCTTTCATTCCTGGTGCCCTCCCGAAGCAGCTTTCTTAGCCGCCGACAAGGTGGGCTTTTACCTGCAGCCTGAAGGCCCTACATGGCCTAACCACTCTACTTCCTTGGGTGAAGGAAAGTTTATTGATGGGTATATTTATGAGGAAACCAATCGTATGGAACACTGGTATGGCAACCATGCTTCCTATACGATGCTGGCAGCAGGCAATGAGCCCCGTAGCAGCAAACAGGTGCCTTATCTTACAGGATTTATTAATTACTGGAAAGAAAAAGATCCGCGGCGCATTTACACAGGGGCTTCTGTAGCTATGAGCTGGCCGCTGATCCCGGCCAATGAATTTATGATCAAGTCTGGTGCGCGTAATTTAAACTGGAATAATAGTCCGCCCTCCTCCGATGATGATTATGCCGATGCAATAAAAAACTTTACCGTGCCTTATATCACTCACGAGCAGGGTCAATGGTGCGTGTTTCCCAATTTTAAGGAAATAGAAAAATACACGGGCGCTTATAAAGCAACCAATTTTGAAATTTTTAAAACGGATATAAAAGCACAGGGCATGGGTACCTTAGCCGATAGCTTTATGCTGGCTTCAGGTAAGCTGCAATGGCTTTGCTATAAATATGAAATAGAACGGTCTCTCAGAACACCCGGTTTGGGTGGGTTCCAGTTATTAGGTTTGCAGGACTTTCCCGGACAGGGAACGGCATTGGTAGGCGTGCTGGACGCTTTTTATGAGGAGAAAGGCTATGGTAATGCTAGGGAATTTCGCCGGTTCAATAACAGCGTAGTGCCTTTGGCAAGGTTTAAAAAATTTGTTTATACTAATAATGAGTTGCTTTCTGTTCCTGTTGAATTATATAACTATGGGCAACATAAGCTGGATACGCAGGTAAACTGGCAGATCGTTACTAATGATCACAAGGTTATAGCAGGAGGCGAATTTGATAAGAAAGTATATGAAACAGGCAGCTTGCATAAGGTAGGAGTATTGAATTATGATCTGGGCTCCATAAAAAGGGCAGCACAACTTACGTTAAAGGTTTCAGTTGGAGGAACGGAGTATAATAATGAATGGAATTTCTGGGTGTATCCATCAGTTCTGCCTGATGTTACTGCAAATGATATTTATGAAACAGATACGCTGGATGCAAAAGCGATGCATATCCTGGGCAACGGTGGAAAGGTTTTTTTACAGGTGGCGCACAAAGTTGTGAAAGGGCAGGAAGTGGTACAAAGATTTTTGCCGGTATTCTGGAACACCTCTTGGTTTAAAATGAGACCTCCGCATACATTAGGATTTTTGTTAGATCCCAGCCATCCTGCATTTAATGATTTTCCTACGGCTTATCACAGTGACCTGCAATGGTGGGAGATGGTAAACAACGCCCGGGTAATGCACCTGGAAGATTTTCCGAAAGGGTTCAGGCCATTGATACAACCCATAGATACTTGGTTTATGAACCGGAGGCTGGCATTGGTTTTTGAGGCAAAAGTGGGTAAAGGACAGCTCTTGGTAACAAGCGCTGATCTTATCAAGGATCTGGATAAGAGGATAGCAGCACGGCAGCTCCGGTTTAGTTTAATGAATTATATGAGATCTGGGGCGTTCAGTCCTCAACAGGAAGTAGATATCAGGATTATAAAAGATGTTTTCGTGTCGCCATCCAGGTTTACTTTTGATGCTTATACAAAAGATAGCCCTGATGAATTAAAGCCCGGAGGCAGAAGACTTTAGTATTCTGGTTGGACTATTAACTTTTATTGCCGCTGTTCGGGGCGTCCCTTACTGCCGTCAGGCAGGCTCACCTCGAACTATTATATTAAGAAAATAAACAAAAGATTGATTTTTCATAGGTGTCGGGTACATAACATTTATCTTTGAGGAGGATGAACCCTTAACTTATTTTTTATGAGATCTGTTTTTTTAATATCACTTGTCATTATTACTTCCTCTCTGTTTGGTCAGAAAACAGATCACAAACTGGAAGTGGCTATAAAAAAGGAAATTGAAGGCTTTAACGGCGATATTGGCGTTTATGTGTACCATCTTCAGAAAAACAGAACCGTTACTATTAATGCCGATACGGTTTTTCCTACAGCCAGTATAGTGAAAGTGCCTATACTGGTGGGTGTGTTTGACAAAATTGCCAGGGGAGAACTAAAGCTTTCGCAGGAGTTTGTGTATGATACGGGCAGAGTATATGGCGGTTCAGGGTTGATGCAGTTTTACAGGGATAGCGCAAAAACAGATCTCTCTACTATGGTTTCCCTGATGCTCACCTATAGCGATAATGTTGCTTCTATCTGGTTGCAGGAGCTAAGCGGTGGCGGGGCTGCCATCAACAGTCTGATGGATGACCTGGGTTTGCCTGATACAAAAGTAAATTCGCGTACAGAAGGACGCAGACAGATATGGGAAAAATATGGCTGGGGGCAGACCACACCCCGTGAAATGGCGCAATTGTTTACATTGATCCGCCAGGGAAAAGTAATTGATGCACATTATTCCGACAAAATGTACCGTTATCTCAAAAACCAGTTTTATAATGGGCGTTCTTTGTCTCAGCTTCCGCCAACCGTTGCTACTATTTCCAAAACAGGATCAGTGAATGCCGCCCGTGGAGAAGTGGTATTGGTAAATGCTCCCGGAGGCGATATAGTATTTTGCATCTTAACCAAAAATAATAAAGATCAAAGCTGGACCGAAAATAATGAGGCAGAAGTGCTCACGAGGAAAATTGCCGGTTTGATATGGAATTATTACGAACCTAAACATCCGTTTACAGCTTACCCTTCTCTTGATTAATTTTTATTTGATCAGTTCCTAATTTCAACCAATGCAACACTATAAAAAGAGTATCAGCCGCTTATTATTACCGTCATTTTGTATTATTTCTTCTTTTGCTTTCGCTCAAATCCGGACGGTGGAAGTGTTAACAGACGGATGGAAATTTGCTCGTGGTCAGCAAACCGATGCCACTAAAATAGCATTTGATGACCGTGACTGGCAAACGGTTACTGTGCCGCACGATTGGGCGATATACGGCCCTTTTGACAAAGAGATTGATAAGCAGGTAGTGGCTATAGAACAAAACGGAGAAAAAATTCCTACCGAAAAAACAGGGCGTACCGGGGCTTTGCCTTATACGGGTGATGGCTGGTATAGAAAGGAATTCACATTACCTGGTTTTAAGGCAGGTAAAAAAGTGATACTGCTGTTTGAAGGCGCCATGAGCGAACCTAAAGTATATTTGAACGGTAACAAGGTTGGAGAATGGAATTATGGTTACAGCTATTTTTATTTTGATATAACAGATGCATTGTTAGCCGGGCAAAAAAATCTGCTGGCAGTACATCTCAACAATAAGGAGACATCATCAAGATGGTATCCCGGCGCCGGTTTGTATCGAAAGGTAAGCATTATTGTAAAAGATAGGGAAAGCATTGAGCAGTGGGGCACCACAATTACAACACCGTTTATTACTGCCGGAATAGCAAAAGTAAATGTAAAGACCAAAGTGTCTGCATCCAATGCCTTGCTGGTTACAGATATATTTGACAACACAGGGAAGAAGGTGGCTACGGATTCTATACAAAAAATGTTCAATAACGAGTTTGATCAGAATATTGCAGTTGCCGATCCCAAACTGTGGAGCCCCGAAACACCTCATCTTTATAAAGCAGTATCGCGGCTTTATGTAGGTGACCAGTTGAAGGACGAAGTAACTACGCGCTTCGGTATCAGGCACATCAACTATAGTGCCGAGGAAGGGTTCCGGTTAAACGGACATACAAGGAAGTTTAAGGGCGTTTGCCTGCATCACGATCTGGGGCCTTTGGGAGCAGCCGTTAACATAGCAGCATTACGCCGCCAGTTACAGATATTAAAGGATATGGGTTGCGATGCGATCCGCAGTTCACACAATATGCCTTCTATGGAACAACTGGAGCTATGCGATGAAATGGGTTTTATGTTCCTGGCAGAAAGCTTTGATGAATGGGCACGGCCCAAAGTAAAGAATGGGTACAATCTCTATTTTGCCAGTGATATGGAGAAGGATGTGGTCAACCTGGTACGTGCCACACGCAACCATCCCTGTATTGTAATGTGGAGCGCCGGCAATGAAGTGCCCGACCAATGGGGGTTTGAAGGTGCCAAAAGAGCGAAACGCATACAGGATATTTTTCACAGGGAAGACCCCACCCGGCCGGTAACTGTTGGGATGGACCAGGTACAGAATGCCATGAAATATGGGTTTGGTTCCGTGCTGGACATCCCGGGCCTTAATTACAGGTTGCCTTTATATGA
>JASGDI010000245.1:0-9957 GCA_049841335.1 Niabella sp.
ACCCTGCCAGGACTACGTACTTTATAATGTTAGCAGTGGCAGCAGTTGAATGCAGTTGAACACTGGCAACTGTGTCAATCAACAGCTTCATAATGTACAGAGAACCAAAAAAAAACAGGGTTTCAACAAAGATTAAAATGATAGAAATGTATAACCATCTGGATGCAGCAACTTTAACTAAACTCAGCATTTCAGATAAGTTCAGATTACTTTTAATATGAGATATTTTTCTTTGAATAGCGATCATTGCAAACCCATAAGCTTAATCAATATTGTAGTTAGGGCCAAACTTACATATTGACCGCAAAGATATTATTAAATATCTGAACCTCCGGATAGTTTTTTATTTAAATACTGGCGATAAAGATGCAGTGCTTCAATACCTAAAGCTGTTGTCAGTTCTTCACATCCCCAAAAACGGGCCTGCGATGGTGTGGTGTAAAATCCGTAACGCTCCCATTCCCCGTCTTTTGTTTGCTGCAATAAAAGTTGCCGCATGCATTTTTCGATTAATGGGCCCTCGTAACTCAACATCAGAAGAGAGGTAATACCAACTGCCAATTCTAACGAGCAGTTAAAAAAAGTTCGGCTGCTGTGTATTTTATTAATTATTTTATTAATTAATAATTCTCTTATTTCTATTATTTCAGGAATATTTAAAACAGCCAGCCGTGCTATAAAATAATAATAAATAAGAATATTTTTATACCAGTTGTCCGAGTTTTCTTCTTTGTTTTTTTTTAAAGTGTCCACAATATATTGAGTTGCCGGCTTTGTTATCTCCGAATATCCCAGATAGGCAATGATATTGGCATTTACTACAGGACCTATATCGTCTCTTTTTAAATCTTCTTTCATCCAAAAAAGCAAAATTTTTATAGGATATTTAAGTTCTCTTGCAATAAGCCGCCAAAATGCTTTAGGATACTTCCTGAAATTTTTATGCAGTGTGAACCAGGTATAAAATATCCCGTTTGAAGCCCTGTTGCAAAGAAGTAGGGGAACATTGTCAGGAAAATCTATGTTTCTTTTTTTAAAAAGTGCTGATATTATAGCGGTATCATCAGTATCAGGCGGAAGGAATTTAAATAATCGGTGGTATTTGGAAAAAAAATTCCAAACGCCTCCTCTCATAGCCTGGTATTGCAGAAAAGCAGTCAGTTTTTTTAGAATAGTATCAACTTCAGGCCTGTTCTGAAAGGGTAACAGGCAATGCCCAATAAGAGCAGTGGTGTAAGTCATGCTTTCATATGAGCAGGAGGGATCCTGCATAGCTTCATCTGGCGCCATATATGCAATAAACTCACCGTTAGGGAGTTGATGCTGAGATAAATAGTGAATAGCCACATTAATGGCCGAGTCTATTTCTTCTAGAGATATTGGGGTTTCGGTTTCCGCCATATACAATGAGAGTATTAAGAAAATTATTTATTTTTAACGGTATTGCCTGTTCCTGTTTTACAAATCCAGCATTTTTGCAAAATAATAATCCGGAAAATGAAGTATCATATCTGTTTCCTTTTTAAAAAATCCATATACAGTACTGCCGCTGCCGCTCATTAGCGCAAAATCTGCCCCCATGTCATAAAGCGATTGTTTGATAGTGCCGATTTCAGGATGGAGTTTTATTACGGCGGCTTCAAAATCATTTTTTATCAGGTTTTTCCATTCTTTAACGGGCCAGGAAACAGCCTCTTTTAAATTGACCGGCGCCAGTTTGGGCTGTACCTGGCTGAAAGCGAGGGGCGTGGATATATGGATGCCAGGGTTCACTAGTACTATTTTATAGCCGGAAAGATCAGGTGAAACCTCTTCAAAAAGCTCCCCTCGACCTGAAGCAAAACTGGGTTTGTTTTTTATAAAGAATGGACAATCGCTGCCAAGCTGCAGGGCATAGCTGATTAACTGATCAGCTGATAAATTGAGATGGAACTTATTGTTTAATGCGGCTAAAGTGTAAGTGCCGTTTGCGCTGCCTGCTCCAAGGCCTGCTCCAACGGGAACGTTTTTTAAGAGATAAAAATGAATAGCAGGTAATGCAGGAAAATCTTTTTTTAAAAGCCACCAGGCTTTTAATATAATATTGTCTTCGGAATTACCGGGAACAGGCTGGCCTAAAACAGAAATGGTTGTTGTATCGGCTTCCATCAACTCAATAACATCAAATAAAGGAAGGGGCAGAAAAACTGTCTCAAGGTTATGGTATCCATCAGTCCTTTTTTGAGTGATGTATAACCCGATATTTATTTTACAGTTGGAGAAAACAATCAAGGGAAGTTTTAAATGATAGATGATAAATAGTGAATGTTATTTCGTTTCTCCGGGGAGATTATTTCTTTTTACGGCTGTTGAGCTCATCTCTTATAGCAATGGCTTTCACATAATCCTCGCTTTCCAGCACTTCGTTCAATAGTTTGTTTAGTTCTTCTACGCTCATGTTTTTAAGGTCATCTCCTGCGCTTTCTGTAATAACGGCACCTACCATTTCTGCTTTTTCAGATACCGAAGCCGGAGCTTTACTTTTGTCATCCATTATAATCCCCGCATTGCTTAATATATTTTCGTAAGTATATATAGGGCAGCCAAAGCGTACTGCCAACGCTATTGCATCGGAAGTGCGGCTGTCTATTTCCACCGTGTCATGATCGGAAGAGCAGACCAACTTACTGAAAAAAATACCTTCCTGGAGATCAGAGATAATGATTTCATGAAGGTCAATGGAGAAGGCCACCATGAAATTTTTCATCAGGTCGTGCGTAAGCGGACGGCTGGGGTTCATTTTTTCCAGGGCCACTGCTATAGCCTGCGCCTCAAACCCTCCGATAACAATGGGTAACCTTCGCAAACCGTTTACCTCCCCAAGCACTACGGCATAGGAGTGGGTTTGGGTAATGCTATGCGAAAGCGCTACAACTTCAAGTTCTATTTTTTTCATAAACCGAAGCACGAAACTAAGCATTTTGGCAGAAAAAAAGCCAGGGATTTTTCATTAGCTTTTGCACAATATGCTGCCGGCGGAGATATGGTGTTTGATATTGAATAAACTTATAAATATAAATAAATTTACGTTGACTTTAATTGTTTTATAGCTTCAGTAAGCTGGGGCACTACTTCAAACAGGTCGCCAATAATACCATAGTCAGCTGCCTTGAAGAAAGGCGCTTCGGGGTCTTTATTAATGACAACTATCACTTTGCTCCGGTTCACACCAGCTAAATGTTGTATGGCTCCTGAAATACCAACGGCAATATAAAGGTTAGGCGCAATAGCTCCGCCAGTTTGCCCTACATGCTCGTTATGCGGTCGCCAATGGGCATCTGCTACCGGACGGCTGCAGGCCAGGGCGGCGTGCAGCTCTTTTGCCAGGTCTTCCAGGATACCCCAGTTTTCAGGCCCTTTAAGGCCGCGGCCGCCGCTTACCACAATTTCTGCTTCAGCGAGGGGTACTTCCCCGCTTTGTTTATTGATGCCGGTTACTTTTACTTTTGGGGCATCTGCTGCTGCGGAAAAGGCTGCAATCTCTGCAGTACCTTCTCCGGCTTCCGTTTTAAAAGCGTTAGGCTGTAGCGATATGATTTTTACCGGTGTATGAATGCTTACATCAGCAAAAGCCTTTCCCGAAAATACGCTCTTCTTCACTGTAAAACCATTGGATATGTCGGGTAATGCTACGGCGCCTGCCACAAGCCCGGCTTTTAACCTTGCAGAAAGGCGGGGGGCTAAAGCCTTGCCATTGGTATTGTTGGAAAATACAATAATGGTAGCACCGCTTTGTTCGGCAGCCGCTGCCATCACTTTTGTATAAACCTGAGCGTCAAAATGTTTAAGCGCTTCGTTATTTGCCTGATAGATCTTTGTGACGCCATATTTACCCAGAGCACTCAGCTCTTCTGTTACGGGAGCTATAACCAGCGCCTGTGATTCAATACCTGATTGTTTGGCTAATTGTGCACTATAAGTAAGTGCTTCAAGCGATGATTTTTTTACGCTGCCGTCTTCGGCTATATCAATGAAAGTTAAAACCGACATATATATTATTAAGTTAATGGTGAGCGGTAAGTAGTGAGTGGGGCTGCTAAATTACCCTGGCTTCATCTCTTAAAAGCCGTACCAGTTCGGCTACATTATCAGGATCTACCAGCTTTATCCCGGCTTTTGCTGGTGGTAAGCTAAATTCAGCAATACTGGTCAAAGCATCAACAGCTACTGGTTCTGCTACTCTTAAAGGTTTGGTACGGGCTGCCATGATGCCGCGCATATTAGGGATGCGTTGTTCTGCCATTCCCTTATTACAGCTTACCACAACCGGTAGGTTTACCTCACACACTTCTTCACCACCTTCTATTTCGCGGGTGATAGTTGCTGCTGTTCCGTTTAACTCAAATTTTGTGGCCAGGGAAATATAAGGCAGGTCTAATAATTCAGCCACCATGCCTCCTACAGAAGCCCCGTTATAATCAATGGTTTCTTTTCCTAAAAAAATCAGGTCATAACTGTTTTCTTTTGCAACCGCAGCTATTTGCGAGGCTATTGAAAAACTATCCTGGCTTTCTGTATTTATGCGTATGGCTTCATCGCCCCCTAAAGCCAGGGCTTTCCTGATGATGGCATCAGCATCAGCAGCCCCTACAGTTACTAAATGAATGACAACAGAAGGATCAGCCTCTTTTAACTCAATAGCCCTTACCAGTGCATAGTACTCATCATTAGGGTTGATAATCCATTGCACACTATTGGAGTCAAATTTCGTGTTATTGTCAGTGAAAGCTATTTTTGCCGTGGTATCAGGCGTTTTGCTAATACATACTAATATTTTCATATAGGAGCTGTTTTAATATAGTTGTTTATGCAACTAAACAAATATAATAATTTATTGATAAGAAATGCAGGATTAAAAAGTTAATATGTCAAGAATTGATCAGATACAAGAACTGTTAAAAGAAAATCCCGCGGATAGCTTTTTACAACATGCTTTGGCCCTGGAATATGTAAAGCAAGGGGATGATGAAAATGCGAAACATGTATTTGAAGCATTGTTATTAGCTAACCCGGAGTATGTGGGCAGCTATTACCATCTTGCTAAACTGTATGAAAGATGTGGCCAGGAAGAAGAGGCTGTCAGCGTATATGAACGTGGCATGGAAACAGCCCGGCGGTTAGGCGAGCAACATGCATACAGTGAGCTGAGAAGCGCTTATGAATACCTCATTTATTAAACACAATGATTTGTTAGATAGATTTATTTCTTTTGTTCATCAAAATAATCTTTTTACAGGGAAAGACAGGTTACTTGTGGCAGTAAGCGGGGGGGTAGACTCTGTGGTATTGTGCCATTTATGTAAGCGTGCCGGCTATGATTTTGGAATAGCCCACTGTAATTTTCAATTGAGAGAAGAAGATAGTACGAGGGATGAAAAATTTGTACAGGCATTAGCCGGAGAGCTGGGCGTTCCGTTTCATTTGGTGCGGTTTGAGACCAAACAATATGCTGAAGAAAAGAAACAATCTACTCAGGAAGCGGCAAGGGAGCTACGTTATAACTGGTTTGAGAAAACAAGGACAGAAGAAGGTTATGACTTTATATTAACTGCTCATCATGCGGATGATAATATAGAAACGGTGCTGATGAATTTTTTCAGGGGCACAGGAATAGCAGGCCTCACCGGTATAAAACCAATGAATGGAAAAATAAGAAGGCCTTTGCTGTTTGCAAAACGTGCTGAGCTGGAAGCTTATTTAAAAGATAACCAATTACAGTTTGTACAGGATGAAACCAACCTGCATGATGATTATACCAGGAATTATTTCAGGAATACTATTTTGCCGCAAATAAGTAAGGTATATCCCGAAGTACAGCAAAACCTGCTGAACAATATTGAGCGGTTCAAAGATGTAGAGACCCTCTACTGCAATGAGATAGAGCACCACCAAAAGAAATTGCTGCAAAAAAGAGGAGCGGAGTTTTTTATTCCTGTGCTGCTACTGCAAAAAACACCTGCTTATCAAACTGTTTTGCTTGAAATGGTAAAGTCCTTTGGCTTTAAAGCCAGGCAAATACCAGAGCTGAGTGGTTTGCTGGAAAGCCAACCGGGAAAATATATGCTTTCTCCAACGCACCGGATCTTAAAGGACAGGAGACACCTGGTTATTACAGCTTTGAAGGAAATCCCTTCTGTTGCTGTTATTATAGAAGGGGAGGGCAGGTACGCATTTGCAGGAGGAACATTGCGTATTAAAGCAGCCGTTCAGGAGGATATTTCACGAAACGAAAGCAGGGCCAGCATCAATGCATCTCTTGTTGAATATCCGCTTATTTTAAGGCCCTGGCGCACGGGCGATTATTTTTATCCTTTAGGGATGCAAAAAAAGAAAAAGGTATCAAGATTCCTGATAGACAGAAAATTATCACTTGCAGAAAAAGAAAGAGTATGGGTAGTTGAAATGAATAAAAAGATCATCTGGGTGGTAGGGCACAGGATTGATGACAGGTTTAAAGTAGTGGATAGCAGATGCCCTGTTCTTAAGATGGAGCTTTTATAAAAGCTGCAGATATAAATATAAATAAGGCTGCCAGTCCTGGACAGCCTTATTGCTATGATAAGGTAATGTAATGTGGTATGGCTTTACCCGGATTTGTTACAAAGTTATATCTGTTAAAACGAACTCCTGGTCGGGTTCATTTTTATAAGCATCGAGGTAGGGTGAATAGGTTTTTACTTTTACAGATTTTAATTTGGGATCAATGTCCAGGATACGCAGATAGCCGTTTCCTCCCATTTCTGACCCTTCCACTCCGCTTTGATAATTAGATAGCATTTGATATACATTGTTGCCGTGAATACCCTTGCTAACCAATAACCCTGTGCCATCGTTGAGCACATGCCCGCTAAACACAAAGACAATATTAGGATGATGGCTTACCAGTTTCTGCCATATAGCTTCACCATTATTGACTGCATTTTCACCGGTATCTTTACCCAAACCGTAGGCCTCCGGCAACCATTTATGATCTGGAGCTGCACCCATTCTTAAATCATCGGAGTACATGTAAGCATGTGTGACAATGATAACTTTATGCGAAGGATGATTTTTAATGACTGACGTGCTCCAGTCTATGATCTTATTCCTCGGCCCAAATTCCAGGCATAATACCAGCCATTTTTGTTTGCCAGCGCTGAATGTGTACCAGACATTATCCATCTTTCCTTTTTCGTAGGCCCCTCCGAAATACGGGACTTTACTATATTTTGAATAAGGTAAATACTGGTTGAACAGGTCTGTGTTCCTGATATCGGATCTACCTTTTGTTCCTATATCGTGGTTACCTGTTACAAATGCGTAAGGAACTTTACCATCAAGCAATTCGAATGCTCTTGCTGCTACATGCCATTGACTGTCGGCATTACTATTGGTTATATCTCCAAGCTGTATCACGAAGCTGATACTGTCAGCCTTTGCTGCAGCCCAGGCAGTTTGCATCCTGAATATCCATGAGTACTTCTGGGAATAGTTTTGCGTATCCGGTAGCAGCACAAGCCGGAAAGGTTTATTCTGGGTGTTGCCATATATAGTTACCAGACATGCAATAGACAAAAAGAACATTCGTAGTATCATAACCTGCTTATTTAATGCTGATGTTTTACCGGCACTTTATCCGTATATATTATGCAATCTGTTGCTCTAAGCTCATATTCCGCAGGAATATCTTTTGTTACTATTTTTACTGTATGTTTCCCGTTGGGAAGCTGATACTTAAAAGCAATCTCCAGTTTGCGCGTTGTAAAGTTAGTAGGATATTTATAATGTCCAAGTTCTTTGCCATCCAGGAAAACAGTTGCTTCTAAAACCTTATCAGGCAGGTTATTGTTTTTTTTGGTGGCTTTGCCCCGCATTGCAAATCCGGTGCCTTCAAATTCAAAACTGTATTCATTTTTTAATGCCTCATTCAAAATAGGTTGCGCTACCGGGTACATGCCATCGAAACTTTTTTCAAAGCGTACGGGAACCGGCTTTTGTGCTTTTATTATAACCTCGTTTTGCTTTACAGTACCTCCATTTCTTTTTATCATCTCCAGCGCATGTTTATAGCCTGTTTCATAAACTTTGTTCAGGGACATAGTGGTGTATTGAAAATCCATATCCTCCACTTCTGCAAGTCCCAGCTTCCACTGTTTGGGTATCTTATCATATCCTAACATGGTTCCAAGAATACCTCCTGCTGTTGCAGGATTACAGTCTGAATCCTGCCCCGCACGGGTTGCAATTTCCATAGTTTTACCAAAATCTCCTTTACCATAAAGCAGTCCCAATAATACATAGGCCGAGTTGATGGTAGCATCAATATTGAATGCAGCAAAAACACCATCCGGACAACCAATATCATCGCTCCACTTTTTTTGCAGCTCAAACCAGGTCTGTTTCCAATCGCCGGGATATTTTTTATGCCAATTGATAACATCCTGCATGCATTTATAGAAATTACTTTGAGCAGGGATGGTTTTTAAAGCTTCGTTAACTACGAAATTGATGTCATCTGATATAAATGCAAGAGAATACATAGCGCCGACAAAAACCCCGCCATACCAGCCATCTCCATAATTCATGATATGACCAATCTTATCGCTGATAGCAGAAGCTGCGTTGGGCATACCCGGCGTCATCAACCCCGCAAAATCTGCCTCTATCTGGTAATCTATATCATCGGCATGAGGATTATTAAGCCAGTGGCCCGATTCTGGCGGCTTTATCCCGTTCAGAATATTATACCTTGCTGCCTGGTTGGCATGCCACAGCTTGTATTCGGCATGGGCAAACGCCTGCGCAAAGGAATCAACAGGGGCATCTAATCCTACTCTTTCCAGGATATCAACAAATGTGAGGTCCATGTATATATCGTCATAAAGACCGGGAATTTCAGTCATTGTTTTTTTCAGATAGCCATCGTACCATACAATAGGCTGGTAATCCTGGATAAAAGTTCCGTTATACTTAAACTCCGTCGGCCCTCCATAAGTAACACCAATGGTCTGGCCGGCCCATCCGCCTTTTATTTTATCCTTTAGAGCATTGGTGGTGAGCGTAACCTGGCCGTAGGAAGGCTGTGCAGCTTTTTTTTGCCCCGTGGATTCTGAAACAGTGATAAAGAAAAATAGTAGTAAACAAAACAGCAATCGTATCATGATCATTAATTTATTATTTTGAAATATTTTGTACTTATATTAAAGAGGGTTGCCTATCTGAAAATAGGCACGGGGGCCGGAGGTTCTGGAGCCGGCCTGGTAGTAAGGAATAAGCGATACAGCGCTATTGTTAATCGTGAATGAAATACCGTTTTGAGTGGGATTGGGTTTAAGCCTCTGTAATATTTCTTTAACGCGCGTATCGTCCGGTTCCAGACCTGCAAAGGGCTCTTCTGAGGGCTTTGCATTTATTTTCTGTGCCAAAGCCAGCGGACCATAAGAGAAAGCTACCCATTTGCTTCCTTTTTCGCCTTCCTGGAGCGCTACATTTAATTCAAAATTCAGATCTATTGTAATGACATCGCCTTTTTTCCAGGTGCCTTTTACTATGTGATATCCTTTATCGTTAAGCGTAGCACTAACAGCTTTACCATTATGTTTTACACTTTTTAAAGTACTGTTAGCCGGAATACGGAAAGCTACAGGAAAGGTTTTTGATTGTGCAATATTTAACGTAATATTTGTTGTAGTGCCTGTTGGGTACGAACCTTTTATCATAAGCTGGCCTCCACCCAATGATACGGGCAAAGAAATTGCGGAGGGCGATAAAGAGTTAATGTATAGCTGCTGATCTGTTGTTCCCACCAGGTAACGTGCAAACAGCTCCAAAGCGCGCGGGCCGCTGGATGCGCAGCAGTGTATCACTGATTCGTAGGGTGGAGCGGCCCGCGCGCTTTGGAGCTGTTTGCACGTTACCTGGTGGGAACAACAGATCAGC
>JASGDI010000246.1:0-3514 GCA_049841335.1 Niabella sp.
CTCTTATACCCGAGCATTGAAACCGGCGACTTCCGTCTGGGGCGAAAAAGATAAAGCCATTATTAATATCGGAGAAATATTTCATCCCGAATACACAACCATCAACAATTCCACATACAACATTAGCGGAAATCTGAATAATCGGTCGTTTTTCGGTTACACCCCTGAATTTATTATTTACAACAGAATACTAACCCCACTAGAGAGACGTATGGCGGAAACCTATCTGGCAATAAAATACGGACTCACGCTTGATAGGTCTTATATAAGCAGCCGGGGAACACTTCTTTGGGAGCAGAGCCGGAACCCGAACTATAATATCCGCATAACAGGCTATGGACGGGACGACCTCAGTGGGATGTATCAAAAGATGTCGACGACTTCTTACGAAGAAGCTCCTTATTACAGCGATGATTACAGTGATCTTTACGACTCTTTCGACCAGAATAACTCGTATTATCAGCCCAACCGCTATCGTTTATTAGTGATGGGCAGGCAGGCTGCCAGCCCTATTGAAGATGACAAATATGTGCTCTACGGCGATAATGATGCTGCTGTTGCTACTTCAACGGAGACAGGAGTAAACGGAATCAGGCTGATGCAACGCCGTTGGCTTATTAACACTAATATGCTGCCTGTTCGTGAAGAGCAGAAAAAAATGGAGTGGATAACTGAGCACTTGGATGTCTACACAGAAGGTTTTATAACCAAAGCGACCAAAACGGGCAGCGCTTCGGAAACATCGGGATACCTGATCAGCGACAGAGCTCTGTTGCATAAAGACGGTTATTTGTCGTGGACGATTTCCAGTTCCCGGCGTGGACCTCTGACTGTCAAATTCGGAGCCAACACCCCTTTCTTAACAAGTGGTTCACACGATTACGGTTATTATTTCAACCAGGATGGAGTTGTCTATAAGATTGTTAAAGGAATCCGGCAAACGGCAGCCATTGCCGCTGTTGCGATGAATACAAAGATAGAAGTGGGAAAAGAGGGAAATACCGTTTATTTGCGTTTCAACGGCTACAGAGTTTATAATTATGATATTGATATAGACGAGGCTGATGAGAACAAGCCTTATTATGGAAGCATCCTGATAGACAAATATTATCAGGAAACAGTCAACCTTGCCGGTATCCGCCATGGAGGCTTCTGCGATACGGGTAACAACCTCGAACTTTCTTACGTGGTACAGCGTGCATCCGAATTTTTGAATTACCGGAGTGGAAATAAGAGTTACCTGGTTATCGATCGTAGCGGTACAGGAGATTTTTCTTCTTCCGATACGGAATATATCCCATCGGACGAAATGGATGAATCCCGCTATAAAATTATATTTAATAATATCTTCTGGGATACCGATGGCAATGGGAAGGATATGTTTACATTCGGCTACAGGCAAAGTAACATGATTGCTATTACTTCAAAAAAGGACCCTGCATGTTTGGAAGGCGTACTTCAGGAGGACGGACAAATCGACATAAAAATCAAGCAAGGTTTCAAAGCTTTTACATACAGCCTGACGAACCAGGATACCAAAGAAGAACACAAAGGTACTTTTTTTACAGACTCCATCAGCCTTAAAAACCTGGCGACCGGAACATACGACCTGACGGTTGTCGAATCCGGCGGATTCAATCTGTATCCCAAGAAAACCGGAGATTATGTAAATAAGGCTGTTTCCAGTATCTATTTCAACTCTTGGACGAATGCATATATGGAATGGACCGTGTCGGAAAATACAGAAGCCAAAGCGGGAATGAAAACTTCAGCGACACTTATCACTTCAGCCGATGTCGCAAACGTCGATTACGGACTCTGGGTCAAAGAAGGAAATTTGTTTCGGATAAACAAGAATGCAATTGCCGGAGCTTCTTTAGGTACAGTTGTTCCGGGAGATCGAATCCGTGTGGAGCGTATAACCAATATCATCTATTACAAACTGAATGACACAATCCTTTATTCGGAAGAGCTGCCTGTTGCTGATCGACTGGCTTATAACTATGCGATGGCTGAAGTAACAGCAGGAGGTATTTATAATCTGAATTTCAATCGAATGGATGTAAATGCAACCTGGTTGGTGACCGACAATCTCGCTCTGGAAAAATCATCCGGCGACAGTATGTCGCAGACTTTTACCCTTAGTCCTGATTGTGACCGGCAACAGGTAACACCCGAGCCGACACCTGAGGCAAACACTGTCGACAATCGATTTATAGTCAGTAGTCAGCCGGGAACTTACAAGATAAAGGCCAGCTTAAATCTGGATACACCTGAAGCTGTAACATTCATCGTTCACAATCTATCGGGAATGCAGATAAACAAAGTGAATACGCCGCCTCAGGATACACCCTCGGTAGAGCTTAACGTTGGAGTGACAGGGATTTATAACGTAAAGGCCATCACTGCGAAAGGGGAATACAGTGAGAAGATCATTGTTCAATAAACAAAAAGAAAAAGATATGTCAGCAAAATATAAGAAACAAACGAAACAGAACATCCTGGTTGCCCTCTGCCTCTGTGCAGCTTTGGCTTTCGCTTGGGGTATCAGCAGAATATCCTCTTCGCAAACGGGTACCGGTGGCTTATTGACAGAAAACATTCCGGCAGAAAAAGAAACTCCGGAAAAACCGGCTGGATATAGCCCGAAATCTGAGAGCCATGATATTATATCAAAGGAGCATCGCTCCGGCATCCGCCGCTACCGGGCTGTCCAACAAGAGGGAGTTGTCGGGAACTATGCCGGTCGGCAGATTGACAATCCGGCCGATAATATATTTACGGTAAACATTCACGAAGAAGCATCCGAAAAAGATGTTGTCTGGTTGAGTTATGAATTGAGCGGGCTCGCCGATTATTCCAATATTCCACACAGCATTAACGACCGTTTTGCCACAGGCGGATACCTGGTGAAGATTTCCGGTGAAAAGACATGGCAACGGGAACGGATAAATCCCGCCTGGTTGAAAAAAGGAGCCAATCTGATTGGATTCAGCCTTCCGGAGGCTGCTGCTTACGGATACAAGATCACGAATCTTTCTGTGGAGATAGAAAAAGGAACCAATACTTTGCCGCTGGTTGTCAACAGCTCGGGGACAAGTTACAATAAAAAAGTGTACCTGAACGGTTACTTGCAGGAGATGAACTTCCAAGGGGTGAAATTTTATGTCGGAGGAGCATCCGTTCTAAATGGAGACGGCTCATTCGAGGCAGTTGTCTCGTTAGGAGATGACCGTACGGTGGAAGTAAAAGCGGTCTTGGCTAATGGTAAAGAATATACCCGCCAACTGACTTTCACGAAAGAGACAAGCGCGGATGCCGAATATGCCATAAATAACAATATAAGGCAGCAAACCTCTGTGTTTGAGAAAGGAAAATCCAACACACTTGAGCTGGAGTCCGCCTTTCTGAACGTGAAGCCCGGAGCTTTGTTGTTGCCGGCCCGTACAATCAGCATGGCCACACTCAGGCATATCGACTTGCCGGCTCTGGATATGGGGTTGAATAATGTGAC
>JASGDI010000247.1:0-12854 GCA_049841335.1 Niabella sp.
GGAGCATGTAAGCAACGAAAAGCTGATCCTGAAGCTGGACGAATTTTTGGGATTCCCGCGTACTGATCCACACGGAGACCCTATACCCGATGCCAAAGGAAAAATGGTGCAACAACAACAGATTTCGCTGGCCAACCTGCCGGAAAAAAAAGCAGCAGTAGTTACGCAAATAGGTAACCAATCGCCGCAGGTGCTGGAAATGCTAGACGAGAAGAATATTACCATCGGCACCCGTATCCAGGTTATTAAAAAATATCCTTTTGATGAATCAATGGAAGTGAAAACAGACAACAGGCATCAATCGCATATTACCAGGGAGCTTTCTCAAAACATCTTCATCAAAGGCTCCTCTTGACAAAAAACAATAAAAAATTACAAGAGAAAAACTAATGGCAAGGCATCACTCAGAAATATCTTTAAGTGAAGTACATCAATCAGTAGATACTACCCTACCCCAAAAATCGCGATGGCGCAGGGTTTTGGCATTTTTTGGCCCGGCATACCTGGTAAGCGTAGGTTATATGGACCCCGGGAACTGGGCTACCGATTTAGCCGGTGGCAGCCAGTTTGGTTACTCTTTATTATGGGTGCTTGTTATGAGCAATATTATGGCGCTGCTATTGCAAAGCCTTTCTGCCAGATTGGGCATCGTTCGTAACCGTGACCTGGCACAGGCCAACAGGGAAACTTATCCTAAAAAGATCAACCTGGCACTTTACATACTTGCCGAAGTTGCTATTGCCGCAACTGACCTTGCCGAAATACTGGGAATGGCTATTGGCCTGCAGTTACTTACTGGTATGCCACTGATCTGGGGTGTTCTGATCACGGCATTAGACACTTTTTTACTTATTGCATTACAACGCTTGGGAATGCGTAAGCTGGAGGCATTTATTATTGGTCTTATTTTCATTATAGCAATGTCTTTTCTTATACAGATTGTAGTAGCAAAGCCCGATCCTGCAGAAGTAGTGTCGGGGTTTGTACCACATCTTGAAAACGATACGGCGCTGTACATTGCCATAGGTATCATTGGTGCTACGGTTATGCCACACAACCTTTACCTGCATTCGGCGCTTGTGCAGACAAGAAAATTTAAAACTGATGAAAAAAGTATCAAAAAGGCCCTTAAGCTCAACTTTATTGATAGTGCAGTAGCTTTAAACATGGCCTTCCTGGTAAATGCCGCTATTCTTATACTTGCCGCAGCAGTATTCTATAAAACCGGCCGCTCGGATGTGGGAGAGATAAAACAGGCTTACGAGCTCCTTCCCCAGCAACTGGGAAGCACTTTTGCCGCCAAATTATTTGCCGTAGCGCTGATTGCAGCTGGTCAGAGCAGCACTATAACAGGTACTCTTGCCGGGCAGATTGTTATGGAAGGGTATCTCCGGCTGCGCATCAACCCTGTGGTACGCAGGCTGATCACCCGTTTAATAGCTGTGATACCCGCCGCATTGGTGATCTTAATTAACGGGGAGAAAGAGGTGGATAGCCTGCTGATTTTCAGCCAGGTGATCTTAAGTATGCAGCTGGGATTTGCTGTTATACCGCTTATCCATTTTGTAAGCGATAAAGCCACCATGGGAAAATTTGCTATCAAACCTGTAGTAAAAGTTTCGGCATGGTTAATAACCTTCGTGCTGGTTTATTTAAACACGAGGCTGATTGTAGAGCAGGCTGCCGACTATTTTACAACATCAGACAACCTGTTTTGGAAAAGTCTTATTGTTTTGGGAGGTATTGTCTTTGCTGCCCTGCTGCTTTATACTACTTATTACCCCCTTCAAAAGAAAAGAGCTATGCAAAAAATAACGATACACAACCAGCCGGAGGCTCTGGAAATAGCCCCGGTAGCTGCTTACAATAAAATTGCCATTACGGTTGATTTTGAGGAGTTGGACCAGCAGGTAATTAATCATGCATTATCCCAGGGAGCACCGGGATGTGTTTTTGTACTGATCCATATAACAGAAAGTGTGGCAGGCGGCGCCAACTATCACGAAAGCGCCGATAATGAAACCACCAGCGATAAGGAATTCCTTAATAATTATGTGGTACAGTTGCAGCAAAAAGGCTATAAAGCCGAAGCCCGGCTGGGATTTGGAAACACCGTGGATAGTATAGCAAAAATCATCAACGAATCGGATACAGAACTTTTAGTGATAGGCGCACATGGACATAAAGGCTTTAAAGACCTGATTTACGGTGAAACCATTAATAACCTGCGCCATTTAATTAAGATACCGGTTTTAATAGTGCAAAACTGATACTATTTTCAGGTAACAGGCTTTTTGGTTCGGAGCAGATGCTTGAACCGGCTAAATGTTTCAGGCTTTATATTCAGATAAGAGGCAATATATTTTTGCGGAACCCTTTGCAGTATTTCATGATGGTTCTCTACAAAGTTTAAAAATCTTTCCCTGGGCAATTGCATGATGAGGCTGGTTTGCCATTTATCCTTCAATACCATGGTATGCACTGTTACCAGGCGCCCCAACCTTTCAAAACTGTGACTGGACCGGAAAGTGCGCTCCATATCTTCATAAGTAAGAGAAAGTACCACGCTGGGTTCAATAGCGTCAATCATGTATTCGGAAGGAGTGCGTGTATAAAAAGATTCCTGGCTGCTGACAAGATGGCCCTCCCTTGATATCTGGACAATATGCTCGTCCTCCCCTGTTTTATAATATTTCCTGATAAGGCCCTGGTTGATAAAATTCATATAATTTTCAACCTGTCCTGCCTCGGTAATCACCTGTTTTTTTGCAAATTCCCTGACGGTGATGATGGGAAGCAACTCTTTTTTTATTTCATTGTCGGTAAGAGGTACAAATTGCCGTAAAAACTTTACGAAATTTCCTGCAATTTTTTCATTAACTGCCATGAAACCAAAGGTAGTGAAAATTGATCTGCATCAAATATTATTTCTTGCACTGCAGCAGAATATTTTACGTTTTGACGATATGGTGTATTAATCTTTTATATGTAGATTTGCCGCAATCAAAAATTCTAAAAGATTTATCTATGGCTCAAAAAATTAAAGTAGCTAATCCTGTTGTAGAACTTGATGGCGATGAAATGACGCGCATCATCTGGAAATTTATTAAAGACAAACTGATACTGCCTTATGTAGATGTAGATATTAAATATTTCGACCTTGGCGTGGAGCACCGCGATGCCACCAACGACCAGGTAACTATTGATGCTGCTAATGCTATTAAAGAGCATGGCGTTGGTATTAAATGTGCCACCATTACTCCCGACGAAGCCCGTGTAAAAGAGTTCAACCTGAAGCAAATGTGGAAAAGCCCTAATGGCACTATCCGTAATATTCTGGATGGCACTGTTTTTCGTGAGCCAATTGTGATAAAAAACATTCCGCGCCTGGTTACCAACTGGACGGCACCTATTATTGTAGGCCGTCATGCTTTTGGCGACCAGTACCGTGCAACAGATACAGTGATCAAAGGGAAAGGTAAATTAACCATGACCTTTACCCCTGAAGATGGCGGCGAACCACAGACTTTTGAGGTGTACAACTACAAGGGAGATGGTGTGGCAATGACCATGTACAATACAGACGAAAGTATCAAAGGCTTTGCACGTAGCTGCTTTAATATGGCTTTAAGCAAAAAATGGCCCTTATACCTTTCTACCAAAAATACTATCCTTAAAAAATACGACGGCCGCTTTAAGGATATTTTTGAAGAGATCTACCAAAACGAATTTAAAGCACAGTTTGATGCAGCGGGCATTGTATATGAGCACCGCCTGATTGATGATATGGTGGCCAGCGCCTTGAAATGGAACGGCAACTTTGTATGGGCCTGTAAAAACTACGATGGTGATGTACAAAGCGACACAGTAGCCCAGGGTTTTGGCTCTTTGGGGTTAATGACCTCTGTGCTCATTACACCCGATGGTAAAACAATGGAAGCTGAGGCGGCACACGGCACTGTAACACGCCACTATCGCGAGCATCAGAAAGGTAATCCCACCAGCACTAACCCTATTGCCAGCATCTTTGCATGGACAAGAGGGTTGGCTTTCCGGGGTAAATTAGACGGGAACCAACCTCTAATTGATTTCGCTGATGCGCTGGAGGCGGTTTGTATTGAAACGGTGGAAGAAGGGAAAATGACCAAGGACCTCGCCGTTTGTATCCACGGTAACAAAGTCAATCACGGTGAACATTATTTATATACAGAAGAGTTTTTAGAAGCTATTGATGAAAACCTGAAAAAGAAGCTGAGTTAATATTTTGCCCCCTTCAAATACAAAATGCACCGCAAACTGAGTGGTGCATTTTGTATTTATACAATTACTCCTTTCATACAACCCTCATGTAATGTTTCCCGTCTGATCTTAAAACGAGGTAAGCTATGTCCTGTTATTATGAGAAAAACCGGCAGCCAGAATCGCTAAAAATATACATGTGAAATATTTCACCCTAACTATAACATTTGCCTTATTTATATTGGGTCTATCGGCTCAGATAACCTATGGCGTAAAACCCAACCGGGCCAACCCGGACCGGGACTGGACAACACAACACAAACAAGAGGATAGGTTTAGCGTGCACGTAAAAGCAGGTGGTAATTTGTCGGGTGTTTTCTGGCAGGAGTCCATTGGCGCAGGCAATGTGAAAGTAAGGCCCAACCCTGGCCTTCACGCAGGCATGGCCGTGTCTGTTCCCGTTTATATTATTCACAAGCACTTTGCGCTGCAATCGGGTGTGTTTTTTACTCAAAAAGGCTTCAGGCAATATTACGAAGACGGCATGTTTGGAAAGGGTACATTGATTGTTTCTCCCCGGTATATTGAGCTCCCGGTAAATGTATTATTTAAAGGAGATGAGTACACGCCAGCCAGGCTGTATTTTGGTGCAGGCGGCTATATTGCCCACGGCATAAATGGTGGTAACTGGTCAATTGAATATAAAGGCGGGCGCGATGCCGGCAGTATTGAGTTTGTAGACATCAGCGATCAAAACGATCATGATGACCGGTTTAATTATGGCAAAAAGATTGATATAGGCATAAGTGTAATCCTAGGGTATGAGATCACACCCAACATTGGCTTTGAGCTGGCAGGGCAGCGGGGCTTAAAAAATATTGCGCCCACAAGAGCCGGAAATATGACTTTTGAACGATTCTATAATGCAGGGCTTATGCTATCGGCTATCTTTACCCTGCAATAATCTGCCATTGCCCTACTTTTGCCGTATGGTCCCCAATCCTTTTTCAATAAAAAAAATTGTATCAAACGATATTAAAAAAATCCATGATTTAGCACAGGAAATCTGGCCCGAATCTTTTACTCATATTCTTTCAAAAGAGCAAATTGCTTACATGATGGAAATGATGTATGCCATTCCTGCCCTTGAAAAGGAACTGGACCGTGGCGTAGAGTTTTACATTCTCAATTATGAAGGAGCAGATGTAGGCTATACTGCTATCGAAAAAAAAGATAACACATCATACAAACTGCACAAAATTTACCTTTCTCACAAGCTGCATGGAAAAGGATTGGGAAAGCGCCAATTACAACAAATGGAGCAGCTAGTAAAGGATTATGGCGCCTCTACCCTATACCTTAATGTAAACCGTTACAACGCAGCTGTCAATTTTTATAAAAGCCAGGGATACAAAATTGTAAAAACAGAAGATATTCCTATCGGTAACGGTTTCTGGATGAATGATTTTGTAATGGTAAAAGAGCTTAAATAGTACTTTAATTACAGTATCCAAATTCTTAATACGTTTCCAGGTAGGTACGGCGCAATAGGAATAAACATCTTATTAAAATGAATATAATATTACTAATAAATTAAAAATCAATTTATTGTGAAATTTTTAATATAAGGCTATATTAGTCAACCTGATCCGCGTTCGCATCAGTCTTCTTTTCAATATTTACAATTTCCAATATAACGAGCTGAAAGACGCACAGGCTAAAAACCACTTGGTTCTGGTTATTTTACCTTAAATAATTGCTACCTTTACGTGCTTTCGAAAAGCAACGTTTGCATTGATATTTTTAACTATAAGAATTTATTACAAATGAGTACAAATCCAACTACTTTGTTTGATAAGGTTTGGGACGCCCATGTGGTAAGAAAAATTGAAGACGGGCCTGATGTATTGTTTATCGACCGTCATTTTATTCACGAAGTAACCAGCCCGGTGGCTTTTTTAGGTCTGGAAAACAGGGGTATTGGTGTAATGTACCCGCAACGTACTTTTGCTACTGCTGACCATAATACACCAACGATCAACCAGCATTTACCAGTACAGGATCCCCTATCTGCCAAACAATTAGCAGCATTATCCAGTAACGCTGAAAAATACGGTATCTCTATCTGGGCTTTGGGAAGTCCGAAAAATGGTATCGTGCACGTAGTGGGACCTGAAAACGGTATTACGCAGCCGGGCATGACCATTGTTTGTGGCGACTCTCACACTTCCACACATGGTGCATTTGGAAGCATTGCTTTCGGCATCGGTACTTCTGAAGTAGAAATGGTACTTTCTTCGCAATGTATCATGCAGCCCAAGCCCAAAAAAATGCGCATTACCATTAACGGTAAATTAGGCAAAGGCGTTTTACCTAAGGATGTGGCTTTATACATCATTTCTCAAATTACGGCAAGCGGCGCTACAGGATATTTTGCAGAATATGCGGGTGAGGTTTTTGAAAATATGAGCATGGAAGGCCGTATGACAGTTTGTAATATGTCCATTGAGATGGGTGCGCGTGGCGGCATGATAGCGCCCGATGAAACCACTTACAATTATATAAAAGGAAGAGATAAAGCGCCGAAAGGTGAGGCCTGGGATAAAGCACTGGCTTACTGGAAAACATTAAAAACAGATGAAGGCGCTGCTTTCGATTATGAGCTGACTTTTGACGGAGCCGATATTGAACCCCAGATCACTTATGGAACCAACCCGGGTTTGGGCACCGGCATTACCAGGAAAATACCTAAAGCTTCAGAGGTTAAGGATGGCGAAGCCTCCTATAAAAAATCTTTAGCTTATATGGATTTTAATGAAGAGGATCAATTAATTGGAAAGAAAATAGACTATGTTTTTTTAGGTAGCTGTACCAATGGCCGTATTGAGGATTTCCGCGCATTTGCGTCTATTGTGAAAGGAAAGAAAAAAGCCGACAATATCACTGCCTGGCTGGTTCCAGGCTCGCATATTGTAGAAGCCCAGATTAAAGAAGAAGGTATTTTAGATATCCTCACCGAAGCCGGTTTTGAATTAAGGCAGCCCGGCTGCTCAGCATGTCTGGCCATGAACGATGATAAGATCCCTGCGGGTAAATACGCAGTAAGTACCAGTAACCGGAACTTTGAAGGTCGTCAGGGCCCCGGTGCACGTACCCTGCTGGCAAGTCCTTATGTAGCTGCGGCAGTAGCAGTTACCGGTGTGGTTACCGACCCAAGAGAGCTAATGCAAGAAGTTACTGCTTAGAGGTGTTAGTTGGCTGATGACAGCAATGGCTGTTGACTTTCAACTTAAATTAATAAATCTAAATACTAAAATCTAAATACTTTATAATCTAATATGGCTTACGATAAATTTACAGTGTTAACATCCACTGCTGTTCCTTTACCTATTGAAAATGTGGATACCGACCAGATCATACCTGCCCGTTTCTTAAAAGCAACCGAACGTAAAGGTTTTGGCGATAATCTTTTCCGCGACTGGCGTTATAACAGCGATGATACGCCCAAGCAGGATTTCGTATTAAACAACCCAATCTATTCCGGAAAGATACTGGCAGCGGGCAAGAATTTTGGTAGCGGCTCCAGCCGTGAACATGCGGCATGGGCGATTTATGATTATGGATTCAGATGTGTTATCTCAAGTTTTTTTGCAGATATATTCAAAGGAAACTCGTTAAATATCGGTATCCTTCCGGTAACAGTTAGTGAAGCATTTTTAGATAAGATCTTTAAAGCAATAGAAGCCGATCCCAAAACAGAGATTGAAGTAAACCTTCCCGAGCAAAAAGTTATCATCCTGGCAACCGGCGAAAGCGAATCGTTCGATATTAACGGATATAAAAAGCATAATCTGATGAACGGTTTTGACGATATTGATTACCTGCAGGATATGAAAAGCGAAATAGCTGCCTTTGCTGAAAAAAGCTTATATTAAATTCCTGCCAACCCAAGCCAACAGTAAAATTTGTTTAAACAAAAATGACTTCTCAAAATAAGAACACTTCCAGCTCCCTTCTCCCTGGGAAAGGGGCCGGGAGTGAGGTTACCCGCCACATTGAAATAATGGATACCACGCTGCGGGATGGAGAACAAACCAGCGGCGTATCATTTTCAGCACAGGAAAAGCTGACCATAGCACAACTGCTGCTGACGGAGGTGAAAGTGGACAGGATTGAGATTGCCTCTGCCCGTGTATCAGAAGGCGAATTCCAGGCGGTGAAAAAAATCACGGACTGGGCAAAGGCTAACGGGTTTATTGATAAGATAGAAGTGCTCACTTTTGTGGATGGCGATACTTCTATCAAATGGATGCAAAAAGCAGGCGCCAGGGTTATGAACCTGCTTACCAAAGGTTCCTTAAATCATTTAACCCACCAGCTTAAAAAAACACCTAAACAGCACTTCAGTGAAATTGCTGCTGTTATTAAGCTGGCTGCTAAAAAGGGTATTGATTGCAATGTGTACCTCGAAGACTGGAGCAATGGTATGCGTCATTCCAAAGATTATGTTTTTCAGTATATAGATTTTCTGCAAACACAGCCTGTTAAAAGGATTTTACTGCCAGATACGCTGGGAGTATTGATCCCTTCTGAAGCTTCAGCATATCTTACAGAAATAACAACACGCTACCCTGCCCTGCATTTCGATTTTCATGGGCATAATGATTATGACCTTAGTGTAGCCAATGCTTTGGAAGCTGTAAAAGCCGGTGTAAAAGGTTTGCACCTTACCATTAACGGTATGGGCGAAAGGGCCGGGAATACCCCGCTGGAAAGTGTGGTAGCTGTATTGAACGATTTCCAGAAAGATGTAAAAATATCGGTAAACGAGAAAGCGCTTTACAAAGTAAGCAAGCTGGTTGAAGCGTTTTCAGGCTTCAGGATCTCTGCCAATAAACCTGTGATAGGTGAAAATGTATTTACACAAACTGCAGGCATCCACGCCGATGGAGATAAAAAGAAAAATCTTTATTATAACGACCTGATGCCTGAACGTTTTGGCCGTAAACGCAAGTATGCTCTCGGTAAAACATCAGGCAAAGCTAATATTGAAAATAACCTGGCACAGTTAGGCATACAGCTTTCTGATGCGGATCTGAAAACAGTTACCCAGCGCATTATTGAGCTGGGAGACAGGAAAGAAACGGTTACACAGGACGATCTGCCTTATATTATATCAGATGTTTTGGACAGTCATACTATTGGTGAGAAAGTGCTGGTTGAGGATTATGTGCTAACGCACTCCAAGCATATGCGCCCCTCAACCACTGTAAGGGTAAGGTTTGAAGATGGCGTGATGGAAGAAAATGCCTCCGGCGATGGGCAGTACGATGCCTTCATGAACGCGCTCCAAAAGATCTATTCCAAAAAGAAACTGCCATTAGCCAAACTGCGCGATTATATTGTACGTATTCCGCCAGGCGGTAAAACCGATGCGCTTTGTGAAACTTTAATTACCTGGGAACTGAGCGGACGCGAATTCACTACTACAGGCCTGGATAGCGATCAAACAGTAGCAGCAATAAAAGCTACACAAAAAATGCTGAATCTGATATAGGCTATGTATTTTTGGCTGACCAGGCATCATAGCTAAAAATAATTATGCGAAAAATAATTTTGCTTTTCTTCCTTATTTATGTCGTTTTAGACGGGTTTACCCAAAACGTTCCGTCTGCTGTAATGACCAAATCAGAAGAAATTGCAAAATCAAGAAGAATATTACTTGACAAGTTTATTGAAGATGATAAGCTGGGAATAATGTTGGAAATGGACCGGCTGATGATGCTCGACAATAACGACTACCTGGCACTCTACCCTGTCGAGTTCTGGCTGCTGTCTTACTGGCTCGGGGACTACGAAGCTATCCTGCTATCTGATAAATCATTAAGGGTGGATAGCCTTACCAATGACAGGAACCTGAGGATCCCGCCACAAAGGGACTATCTCATTCCAAAATTGTTTGAAAAATCAGCAGAAAAAAAAGATACGCTCCTGCAGCATATTAAAAACTCAAAACTAACTGAAGAGGAAAAAGCATTTATGCTGATGAAGCTCAGGTATCTTTTATCTGAATCAGAAGATACAGAGAGAAAAAAGAGCCGGGAAGAGCTGAATCTGCTTGCTGATGATTTTTTGACCCGGTATCCTGACAGCGAATATGCTGACTTTACCAGAAGATTTATCAGAGTAAAATATGAAATTACCCGTAATGGCTTTGCGTACTCTTTATATTTAGGTAAATTTTTATTTAGCGGTAATTTAACTGACTATTACAGGCACCCTACCCTGTTTGGCTTTTCTATGGAAGCCATAAAAAGAAATTGGGTTTACCAGCTAAACCTCTCTGTAGGCTTTAGCAAAACCAAAACGGATATGCCAGCCAATAAAGAAACCTGGCCCCAGAATTCAAAAGCCACCGGCGGACAGATAAACTTATCTGCAGGCAGGTATATAATTGACACTAAAAATTTTGCATTCGCACCATTACTGGGTGTGGGCATTTTTGGGCTTGATCCTAACAGCAATACCAATAAAGAGCCGGACTATAAAGGCGCCGGAATAAAGACCAGTATTGCCGGCAACATAGGTTTTATCAGCGATATTAAACTCAAAACAAAAGACAATAGTAATAGCAGTTATTACCTGCAGGGCACATCTACCACATCCATCCGTATAGGTTATGACTTTATTGCTACGCCACTGAAAAATAATTTCTTGGACTATTCAGGAACGGTTCATAAAGTTACTATAGGAATAGGCATTTCTTCAAGGCGGATACAAAGAGTTCACTAAAGAGTAAAAGATTTGAAAAGGTCCTATAACATAAAATATTTTATACCGTTATTTATTTTACTTGCGATAGACATTGTACTGATTGTTCTTAATGCGATCAACATTTATCATCCATTTCCAGACCCTAAGCTGTATGCAATAGAAGTGGACGACAGCTACGCCGAGGATTTTCAGAATTTTAAATGGGTCATTATGATCATTGCTCTGGCAATGATTGCCCTGTTCAGAAAGGAAAAAAAATATTTTGCCTGGATCCTGGTGTTTCTTTTTCTTTTCCTTGAAGATGTATTCAGGATTCATCAATCCCTGGGGCTTTTCTTTTACGATGCATTCGGAATGACCAGTGGCCGGCGCGGAGGGAAAATAATGGAGCTTTTTTCTGCTGCATTTTTAGGATTTATATTTATGGCGCCGGTTTTTGAAGCCTACAAAAAAGGAGATGCTACTTTCAGGAAACATTCAAAAGTTATGTTCCTATTATTAGTTTTATTCTTATTTTGTGCTATTGTGCTGGACCAGGTGCACAGACTTGCTATTATTCAATATGACTGGAAGTATAGTGTAATTTTAGGAACGCTGGAAGACGGGGGTGAACTGGTTACAGAAAGCCTTTTAACGGGGTACCTATTATCCATAGCTTTGAAACAGAAAACAGATTAAATACTATAAAAAATATACGGATGAAAAAAAACATTCTAATAGTTCCCGGAGACGGGATTGGACAGGAAGTAACTGCTGTTGGTAAAAAGGTGCTGGACAGGATTGCCGAAAAGTTTGGCCATGAATTTACTTATGATGAAGCATTGATAGGCCATGTAGCCATTGAGGCTACCGGTGAAGCACTTCCTGATGAAAGCCTGCAGAAAATGAAAAACAGCGATGCGGTGCTCTTTGGTGCCGTGGGACATCCTAAATACGACAATGATCCTTCTGCAAAAGTAAGACCTGAGCAGGGACTGCTTAAAATGCGCAAAGAGCTTGGGCTATATGCTAATCTCCGTCCTATTAAATTATTTGATGAGTTGTTAGATGCTTCCAGCATTAAACCCGAAATTTTAAAAGGCGCCGACATTCTTTTTTTCCGTGAGCTGACAGGTGATATTTATTTCGGGGAGAAAGGAAGAAAGAACGATGGCGATACCGCTTACGACCATGCAGAATACAGCAGGTATGAAGTAGAGCGCATTGCGCGCAAAGCGTTTGATGCAGCAATGACCCGTAATAAAAAAGTATGCAGCGTAGATAAGGCCAATGTACTGGAAACAAGCCGCCTTTGGCGCGAAGTAGTGCAACAGGTAGCTAAAGATTATCCTGAAGTACAGGTAGAGCACCAGTTTGTAGATGCAGTGGCTATGCTGTTAATAAAAGACCCGAAGAGATTTGACGTGGTGGTAACGGCTAATTTGTTTGGCGATATTTTAACTGATGAAGCGTCTCAGATAGCTGGTTCTATGGGAATGCTTGCCTCCGCATCGGTTGGTGATGGCACAGGCGTTTACGAGCCCATTCATGGTTCGGCACACGATATTACGGGAAAAGGAGTCGCCAATCCAATGGCATCCGTACTTTCTGCTGCATTATTACTGGATATTTCTTTCGGATTGAAAGAAGAAAGCAACGCCATTATTAATGCTGTTGACGCCGTATTAAAAGCAGGTTTTAGAACAGGGGATATTGCTGATGCGGCTACGCCCAAAGATAAGATCTTAGGTACAGATGCTATTGGGGAAGAAATTTTAAAAAGACTGTAATTGCACAAGGCCGTTCGGGCGCGAACGGCCTTTTAAATATAACAGATGAGTTGGATAAATTTAGATAAGGAA
>JASGDI010000248.1:0-85572 GCA_049841335.1 Niabella sp.
AGTGTATGACCGCAATCACGGGCTGCACTATACCGACTTTCACAGCCGGTTTATATTATCAGAAGACGGCACTATTATAACCGCCGTGGATAAAGGTTTTATTCGTTTCGGCAGCAACGAGGTGCGGTTACCGTCCCGTAATTTTCCTGTAGTGATCCAAGGTATCAAAACACAGCAGGGTGATATGATCAACATGTATAGTACCCAAAAAGAAGTCCGCCTGAATTTTGATAACAACGAGATCACTTTTGAATTTGCAGCGCTCAGCTTTTATGCTCCCGGCCTCACGAAGTATGAATATATGCTCAGCGGGTTAGACAAACAATGGCAGCAGAATAGCAATAACCCTTCGGTCCGTTATACCCATTTGCTGCCTGGCTCCTACCTCTTTAAGGTGAGAGCTATTGATTATACCGGGCGCCGCTCGGACAATGAAGCCAGCATTTTCGTTACCATTGTTCCGCCCTGGTGGCAAACCTGGTGGTTCAGGTTACCAGCGCTTATAGTTATTGTTTCGGGTATAATATATATCATCAAAAGAAATATTCAGCGTATTAAAAACAGGGCGGCCACCCGGTTACAGATACAGGGGCTGAAGGAAAAGGCTTTGCGGGCGCAAATGAACCCGCATTTTATCTTTAACAGCCTCAACGCTATACAGGAGCTGGTCATTACCGAGAACTATGCGGAATCTTATGAGTACCTGTCCAAGTTTTCAAAGCTGATGCGGATGGTGCTGCAGGCTTCTGAAAAAAACTTTCATCTGCTAAGTACAGAAATAGAGATCATCCGGCTTTATATTGAACTGGAATCACTCCGTTTTCGGCATTTGTTCCGTTTCCGTATCCAGTTGCCGGAACATATAGACGCGGAGAATATTTCCTTTCCATCGCTGCTGTTGCAGCCTTTTGTAGAAAATGCCATCTGGCAC
This sequence comes from Niabella sp., assembly GCA_049841335.1. GTDB lineage: Bacteria > Bacteroidota > Bacteroidia > Chitinophagales > Chitinophagaceae > Niabella. The sequence continues at coordinate 932 of JASGDI010000248.1, forward strand.
GGGCTGCTGCAAAAGGACGGTGTGAAGGAACTGGAGATTACTTTCTCAGAAAAAGAGAACCAGCTGATCTGCGCCATATCCGATAACGGTATCGGCAGGGAAAAAGCGCGGTTAATAAAACAAAAAAAACTGGGTGCGCACCGGTCTGAATCAAAAGGTATCCAAATGGCCCGGGAGCGGCTGCAGCTATTAAAGCTGACGGGTGAATGCAGTGGCGACATCCATATCGGCGACCGGCTGGATACTGATGGCGGGGTAGCCGGAACCCTTGTTGAAATAACCATTGTCTTTAATGAAAAGCAGCATTATGACCAAGATACTTATCATAGATGATGAAGCTGCGGCATCTAATATGCTAAAGCTGTTGATTGAAAAACATGTTGCCGGTGAAAAACAGGTACAAGTGTGCAACAACCCCACCACCGCCGTTGCAGTAATAACCGGCTTTCAGCCCCACCTGATCATGCTGGATATAGAAATGCCCCACCTCAACGGGTTTGACTTGCTGAACCAGCTGGGCAGCTGGGATTTTGATGTTATTTTTACTACAGCCTACGATCAGTATGCCATAAAAGCCATCCGGTTCAGCGCACTGGACTATTTGCTGAAACCTATAGATATTGTAGACCTGCAGAACGCCGTTTACCGGCATATAGCGCTCCGGGAGAATAAAGCTGCCCCTAAAGAAGTGCTGGTGAATAATCTGATGAGCAACCTGCAGCAAAAAGACTCCGCAGCTTTTAAGCTGGCGCTCAATACTATGGAAGGGTATTATTTTTTTCCTCCGCGGGAAATTATCAGGTGCGAAGGAAATGATAACTACACCCGGTTTTACCTTGTAAACGGCGAGGCGCTGTTGGTATCACGCACGCTGAAGGATTTCGAGGAGATATTGACTGATTATGATTTTGTACGGGCTCATAAATCGCACCTCGTTAACATGAGCTATGTGACCCGGTTTGATAAGGAGGGACTGATATGGTTAACAAACGGTATTTCCATACCGGTTTCCCGGAGAAAAAAAGCCCAGATCGTCAGGTATTTTGAAACAACAAGATAGCAAAGGCTTTATCTTAGTGCCTATTTTATCACAATATCATATTTACCAAGCAGCCCGGCTAATCCCGCGGCAGCAAATTTTGCCTTTTTTATTCTATTATTTTCAGGGTCAATAATATAATTATACGCGGTTGAAAGATCTGCTTTCTCCAGTGTGGTTCTGTCAAAGATGGCTCCTTTTAAATCGCAGTTATTGAAGAATGCGCCGGTCAGGTCGCATCCGGCAAAATCAACTTCATGCAGCGTACAGTCTTTAAACAAAATCCCCTTTAATTTGAGTTTGTAAAAAGAAGAAAAGCTCAGCGTGCAATTTTTAAAGATTGCGGAGAACAGGAAATCGTTACATGCATCAAAATGCAGGCCCAGCATTTTGCAATCATGGAAGCTAACATCCCGGATAATGGTTTGATGCAGGTTCGCGTTACTGCAATCGCAGTGCTGAAAGCTACAGTCTATAAAACTGCATTTGCTTATATTGGTATTAGAGAAGTTGCAGTTTGTAAAAATGCAGGCTTCATATTCCGCTATTGGCAAAGGTTGAACGGCACCATCCCTGTTTGCAAATTCCTGTTCAGTGAAATAGCTTTCCATTTAAACCCGATTTAATAATTTATTCATTGGCTTTCTTATAATTGTTTTGACTTTCCTGCAATCTTACGGGAATTGTATAACATTATTGTTCCGGGAGAAAAAATATTTAAATACAGGAGGTATTTATAAATTGCTGCTGTAAAAAATTATTTTTAAATGAAATGCAAATTTTTAGGAGTGGCAAATAAAAATTAACATATTTTGCCTCTTAAAAATTGAAGGGGATTTAAATTGACCTTAAAATTTGAGCAAACGATTGCGCATCTTTTATAATTTTTTTTTAGTACTTTTAGTAGAGATTACGATATGCCTGAATATGGGGAAGTACTTAAACCGACTATTTAGCTTTGCACACCCAATTTAATGGTAATTATAGAAATGTTAATTTTTTATAGCCTCTAGATTATTTGCTGAAAAATTAACAAACAGAGCTTTAAAACTAAAATATTTACACTTGATGAGAATAGTAACTTGGCGAGGTTTACTAAGAAATTTTGTTTTCTTATTCTCTGTTGCCGGCAGCGCCCATACAGCCATAGCACAAACGGTTGATGCTGATGAAGCAGCAGTAATTGAGGACTCCCTTAAGGTAGCTCCTACTAATGGGATAAAGTTATTACGGACAGTTCGTGATTTTAAATCAGACTCTTTTGAGAACGTACCCGTTAACCGGTTCGATAAAAATCCTTATAACTCTGTACAGCAAATGCTGAAGGGGAATGCCGCCGGGCTTTATATACAGGAGACCACAGGCGAGCCGGGAACGGTTCAAAACATGTTCCTGCATGGTTTGTCGGCTCCTTTGCTGAATAAGAAATATTTGTATGATCAGCAACCGGCAGTTTATATCAACGGGTTGCCCCTACTTACGGACAATCCTTTTGCGTATGATATTCAGAAATATGATTTCAACAGGATAGGGCCAGCAACTGATTTAATGTCCATTATCAACGCCGATAATATAGAATCTATTGAAGTGTTAAAAGATCCGCTGGCCCTGGCTTCGTTAGGACCTCTCGCTTCTAATGGTGCTATCTGGATTAAGACCAAGCAGGGCTCAAGGTTTGATTTGTCCATTAACTCATATTATGGAATGGTGCCTGCGCATAAGGTTACACCTTTAAATGCCAGTTATGAAAATGAGTTCAGAAAAAAGTTCTATAATCAATACGGTACCCTCACCGACGTATTAAATTATCCTCAATATTTGAGAGATTCAACAAATAACGACTATTACGGTGCGGCTAACTGGACCGATGAGTATTACAAAACCACTGCTTTATATAATGCTGATTTTGGACTTAGCGCCGGAACAGACAGGGCCAATTTCCGCTTTTTTGGAAATGCTGCAAAGAATGCAAACAGCGCCGACAATACTTCTATTTCTAAATATGGCGCCAACTTCATGCTGAACGTGGCACCTGCTAAATGGTTGATGATCTCAAGTATGATCTCATATAACAGGCTCGACAGGGACAGGAATCGCAGTGTGCGGGATCGGCTGGCAGAGCAGAGATATATCCCGGATCTAACCAACCCGCTTACACCGAACAAAAGACTGTACGCCGCATATCTTTCACAGTTTGATAATAAAATAACGATTGATAATAATATAAATAATGCACTTGAGGGATACCTGGCCATTGATGCCGAAAGTTCGGGTTTTCATTACACCGGCAGGTTGGGCTTCGACTATAATGAAGGGTTAAGAGATGTTTTCTGGCCAAGCAACCTGCTGGAAACCAACAATTTCACCTCGGCCTACTTTGGTTATAACCAGCGTTTGATTACCAACCACTCCCTGGATTACACATTCAAACTTAATCAAAATGAAAAGCTTAGGATTGGTATCCTGCAAGGGTTTAACGCTGATATGTTCCGGTATAACTACGCTTATGCCTATAATACGCCCAACGACTTTATAAAATCGGTAATTGTAAAAGGAGATCCATCTGCCGGTGATTATTTGAGCACTAATGGTATTGTAGTACATTATTTCCCAAGCAAAATGAGAACTTCTTTGCTTTCTTTCGGAGGAAATGCGGCATACGAAATAGGAGATATTTTAACCGTAAATGCACTGGTAAGAAGGGACGGTTCGTCAACCATGCCCGCCAACAACAGGTGGTTTACGGGTTTTGGCGGCTCCGCCGATTGGGATATAAAAAAGCATTTACTGGATGAGGCATCACCATTCTCAGCGTTTTCGCTGAACGCGGGCTGGTCAAGGCTGGGTAAAACTTTTTCCGACGACCGGTACCAGGCCGGCCCTCAATACCGGGTAGACTTGGGCTGGGGTAACGAGCCCACTATAGGATCCTATGCCGGTATACCAGGTATTACAAGACCCTATACCGCAGGATGGGTAGGATATGATGTACCCTGGTCTTATGTTGACAAGCTGTTAGTGGGTGTTCGTCTTGGTTTTGCTGCAAACAGGCTGAGACTTGGAATTGATATTTATAATAAGGATGATAAGAACGGTTTATTTCCGGTACCGGTTGCGGCAGAGTGGGGATTCGTGAGTGCATATAAATCAGGATTACATGTAAATAATAAGGGTGTTGATGTTTCACTGGCTGCAAATATTGTAAATGATATCAGCAAGACCTTGCGTTGGGATGTAAACCTTAATGCGAACTATAATAAAAATGTATTGAAGGCTTTGCCCGATGGGATTGATGAAGTGGTGATTGGGAACTATAAGTTAAAAACAGGAAGCCCTGTTGATCAGTTTTGGGTATTACAAAATGAGGGTATTTACAGTTCCGGTTCCGATATCCCATCCGGTTTTAATGTGAATGGCGTTCCTGTAAGTGTTGGTGATGCAAAGTGGGTGGATGTAAATGGCGATAATACCATTGACAACAAGGATAAAATTTTAAAAGGTAACTATATGCCGAAAGTTTCGGGCGGCTTTGGAAGCTCGCTGGCATGGCGTAAGTTAACTTTTGACCTCCAGTTCTATTATGCACTTGGCCATAATGCGCTTAACTATTATGCTTCAAAGAGGTTAGACTTTATTAATACAGAAGCTGTTCAAGACATTAATTCTGTAAAAGAAATTACATACTGGGAAAAGAAGCAGGACCTAAGCACTTTTCCTGTTTACAATCCGTGGAGCAGCACTTCTCCTTACCGTGTAGATCAGGACCTGTTTCTGGAAAACCTTTCTTATTTAAAGCTGAGGTCTTTAACACTTGGGTATGATATCTCTGACCTGATAGGCAGGGACAGGTTTAAAAGGAGTTTGCTGTATGTTACCGGAACGAACCTTTTAACGTTTACTAAGTTCAAAGGCGATGATCCTGAGCTGGTTAATTACAACGGCTATTATCGTGGCGATGGTTTACCCCTCCCCCAATCAGTGATTATAGGATTTAAGCTTGATTTTTAACCCACGTTAAACCGAAGAAAATGGTATTCCTTACAAAATATATGCGGAGAATAAATTACATATTTATAGCAGCTGCTTTGCTGTCAGCCGGGATTTCCTGTAACAAACAGATTGACCTGGACTCAACCAGGGTTGCCACAGAATCAGCAAGCTGGGATTCTTATGATGACGCCCGAAGTGGCCTCATCTCAATTTATGGTTTGTTTCGTGCGGCACTGGCCAGCAACAACACACATTGGCTGGTGGGAGAATTAAGAAACGGAGATTTCAGGTCAGTGACAAGGCCCGACCTGAAAGCAGTAATTGATGGCAAACTCAATGCTTCCTATGAAATAATAGGGGAGGTTAGCAACTGGAGGCGCTTTTATGCTTTGATCAATGCATGCAATGTATTTATTGAGCGATCTGCAGGCTGCCTGGCTGATGCCAGGTATACGGCGTCATATCATAGCCTCGATGTAGCTCAGGCCAGGGCTTTAAGGGCTTTTGCCTACTTCTATATGGTGCGTATATGGGGCGATGTACCGCTTATTACCACATCGGGTGAAGGGCAGGGCTTTCAGCCATACCCCCGTACCGATAAAAACGCGGTACTGACTTTTGCGGAAAATGAATTAATTGCAGTAGCGCCGGATTTGCCTTATTTATATTCGGTTACTGGTGAGGATTTTAAATTTCCCAATAATTATTACGATTATTCTACGAGTGAATGGGCCGGCCGGCCATTTAGCAGAATTGCTGCTTATGCGGTATTAGCGCATATTTCGGCCTGGAAAGAAGATTATGTAAATGCGGCTGTTTATACAGAGTTTATTATGAATAACTACTCCAAAAGCCGTCTGGCAGTGGTTTCAACTTCCAATATGGTTTCAACTTCCAATGTAGGTTTATTCAACAGGGGAACCAATGGAACCAGTGTATTTCCTATTTTCTCATTGTCGTTTTTAAAACAGGATGGTGAAGCCACCACTAATGGCCATATAGAGCAATGGACACTTGCCAATACGCCCACATTTTCCATGTCGAAGCTGTTACCCGATATATATATTCCTAAAGACGTTATTGCAGAAATGTTTGCAAATACCCAGGGCAAAGATCAGCGCTTTGGGGTAGATCCTACCGCAACAGAAGAAGGTACTTTGCTTACAACCTATTTTGAAAATTATAATGCAGACATACCTGTATTTAAGAAAATAAGAATTGTTGATGACGGTGCAGGCACCGGTATGTTTGCTCAATTTACATCAGCGCTGGTTTTTACCAGGCTGGAGGAGATTATGCTGCTGAGGGCTGAGGCGTTAACGGTTTTGGGTAAATATACTGATGCAACCACGCTGCTCAACAGTGTTCGTACTTCACGCGGAATTGATAACGTAGCAGGGACTTCTACAAGCCTTAATGAGATCATAACTGAAATCTTTGCTGAAAGACGCAGGGAATTAGCCGGCGAGGGCTGGAGGTGGTACGACCTGGTGAGAAAGAACCGGTTATTGAAAACCGACCCAGCGTTTACCAAACTATTGGAGCAGGATGGTATTTACTGGCCTATAGCGCAGGAGGTGCTGGATAAAAATCCAAAACTGGTACAGAACAGTTATTGGCTTGGCCAGTAAAAATGAATAAGAAAGCTCTGGTAGTTTGAGCTGTTTTTTGATAATGCTGAATTAATAAATAGTAGTTACATGAAGCTAAAAGCAATATTGACAGGGTGTTTGGTTGGGCTAACTATGTTGGGTTGTACCAAAATAGACTCCACATATAAAAATGCAAAGGCACCCGAAATCAGTTTTGGAGGCAATGCGTATGAGTATCTGCAATCACAACCTGGTGTATTTGATTCATTACTAAAAGCCGTAGCCCGGGTACCGGGCCTGGCCGATACGCTCAGGAACCTCGAAATTACCCTTTTTGCCCCCAACAACCGCAGTTTTGAGCTGGCGCTGTTCAATATAAACCAGGCCCGTATAGACTCTGTGCCTCAAATGCCTCCTGTAAGTATTAACTCAATAGACCTGAACGTGCTTGACAGTGCTTTATGCAAATACATTATTAAAGGAAAAATAAAAAGCACAGACATTTATAATACACTTTCTGACGGGCGAGATGTGGAAGCAGTGAAGTATGATTACGTGATGAACATGAAGTTATTGTTTACTAATGCCAATGGTTATGTATCGGGCGGGCCCACCCTGCTCAATTTCAGCGACCGGAACGGCTCCATATTTACACGATATTGGGTTACAACTAAAACGTCAACAATTGACCTGGCAGCCAGCAACGCAATTATAAACCTTCTGGAATCGGGCCATGACTTTGGATTCGGGAGCACATTTATAAGGGCCGTTAACAAGAGATAAAGCCAACCCCCTTAAATTATAATTATTGTATATGAATAAGCGCAATATAAATTTTTTCAGAGCCGGCACCATTGGTGTTTTGTTTATGGCTGCCTGGGGATGCGATAAATACTTCCCTGAAGAACGTGAGAATATTGGTTTGGATTCGCAGTTTACACAAACATTGCTTGAACCCATATTGGGCAGAAACACTTCCTACAGCTCGTTCTTCAAAGGGACCACCACCTACCCTACTGAGTTTTATATCAGAAATATCAGACGCAGGAATGGAGAACCGGCACCTGAACTGCAGTCGGTTTTACCGGTAACAGTCTGGAAAGATGCTTATACAGGTGAGGAAACTTCAATAGAAGAGATTAAGGCCAAGCAGGAGGTACAAAATCGTCCTGTGTTAGATATCGGAAAATACTCGGGCGACATTGTGATCTGGAATACGGCACGTTCAAATTTCATCAGGGCCATACCGGATTCGGGGTATTTGTTCGATGTTGAAATTTCCAATACCGGCGGAAGAAGGTTTTTCAGGGACTTTAAATTGATGCCCTACCGGGAGCGGCCAACAGAGCCCTCCAACAGGGATGCCGCCAGCGGGCAGGAGCTGTCTCCGGGCGTATTTGGTGCTACCCTGAGCGCTGTAAGGGGAGATAGTACGAACCGTATTCTTTCCGGGGGCGATTTACTCGTATCAATGAAAAAAATTGAGGGCAGCAGCGATAGTAAAATTACTTTTCGCTTTTTAGACAAAAATGGAAACCTGATCAATCCCAATTTGTTTGCAAAGACCAATTGGAATGGATTGTTACATGGGTTTAACCCGGTTATTACAAATACCGGTGTTACTTATGATGTACTTTATCCCATACCATTGGTAAAGTTGCCAACAAGGTTCACCACTTCTGACGGGGAAAGAACCTTTGTGATCTTCAGCTATGAGCGAAGGGGCTTTGGAGGAGCTATAGAAACCGCCTCCATTTACTTCCCTTTCGCAATTTATGAGTCCGGCCATTGGGAGGTATTATTTCACTTTGTGATTGATAACCCTAAGTTTTCTAACGATTAACATTGAACAATGAGGCGCAATTTGCAAATAACTAAACAAAATGCTATGGGGATGTTAAGGTATCTGACAGGTATTGTATTGTTTCTGACAACGGTAACATTGGCCCAGGCGCAGGAAAACATACCTGTTTCAGGCGTTGTTAAAGATGAGTTGGGGGGCTCCCAGGAAGGAGTGTTTGTTTCCAACAAAACTACCAAAGCCAGCCTGGCAGTAACAGATAAAAAAGGGGAGTTTAAGATAAACGTGCCGGTAGGTACCGTGCTGGAATTTACCCACGTACAATTCATTCCCCATACCCATAAAGTAACGGCGGCGGATACAGCATTGGAAATTACACTTATAGAAAGCAAAGGTAAAGTAGAGCAGGATGTAGTGGTTCAGGGTTTTAGTTCCCGCGCCAAAGACCTGCAAACGGGGTCAAGTACAGTGGTTAAGGGAGATGCGCTGCAAAACGTACCTGTAAATAACGTAGCCTCATTATTACAAGGTAAAGTAGCAGGGTTGAATATACAGAACAATATGTCCGGGCCCGGTGCAGGACCTACCATCACATTAAACGGTAGCTCATCAATTAATATCAGCAGTGACGGGTTCCTTTCTCCTACTTCGCCTTTATTCATAATTGATGGGGTACCGGTTGATGTAAACTCAAAATATGAATATGGCTTTCAGTCTGGCGGAGCAGGGATTAACCCGTTATCACTGATACCGCCGGAAGATATTGACCAGATGGAAGTATTGCGTGATGCTGCGGCCACTTCGTTGTATGGCTCCAGGGCGGCCTATGGTGTAATTCTTGTTACAACAAAGCGCGGGCAATCAAAAATACCGGTGGTACAGTATTCCGGGAACCTGGTGTATAAAATACCTCCAAAAATGCGTGTAACTGTGGGTGGTGTTTCTGAGCGTGCGCAGCGCATCAATGCCATTCTTAATTATGACACCTCTTCGGTTGAAGTTTCACAGGCATTGATTAACCGGCTATTTTTCCTGTCAGACAGCTTAAACCCATATTACAATAACTCAACTAACTGGCAGGGATTTGTGGTAGAGCCAACCTTAAGCCAAAACCATAATGTAACAGTATATGGCGGTACCCGGAATTTTAATTATAAAACCAATCTTAACTATTATGATGACAAAAATATTGTAAGAAATACCGGTTTTACACGTTACGGTTTGTCCATGAATGCCACCTATATGCCGGTTGAGCAATTCAAAATTGCCATGTTCCTGAACGGGCAGTTTGGTAATACACAAACGGGCAGTAGCTCGGGTTCTACGCTGGGTGGCCTGGCAGACCTGGCTAATTTAAGCTCTTTGCTGCCGAAACCAACCAAATACTCTGATCAGTCGGCAGCAATCGCTAATGGGTATATAAAAAGCGAAAACACCTCCAAAAGCTTATTATCGAGCTTAGATATCAGTTACGAGTTTTTAAGAGGATTAAGGGTGAGCAACCTGTTTAGCTATAGCTTTGCTACGGGCGTCAGAGACTTTTTTACACCAGCCTTTCTGCGGGGAGGCTCCACCTATGGCTACCTGTATAATGACCGGGATAATACACTTAATAACCGTACACAATTTGGTTATACTACTATTATCGGGCTTCATACTTTTGGTGCAACGGCATTTAACGAGATCAACTCCTATAGCACCCGTGCCGAAGCAGTTGAGATTGTTCAAACTCCCAGTGATGAAATAGAGGGCGGATATGGTTACAACGCCAATCGTACCAGGGGAGGTACTTTAAATTCGCTGAAAGATGAACGGATTCACGGTTATGGCGGACTGGTTAACTATAACTTCGACAGGAGGTATCTTTTTGATGCCAGCTACCGGGTAGACAGAACCTCTGTTAACGGTCCTAACCAGGGCGCGCAGGTAAGCCCCTCCTTGTCAGCCAGGTGGAACCTGCACAATGAGAAATTTATAAAAGCGCACAGGTGGATCACCAATGCCTCTGTAAAAGGAAGCTGGGGGCAAACTATTAAGCCAAACGGAAGTATTTTTGATGTATACGGCAAATATGTTTTTGGTCAGCGGTTTAACAATGACCCTACTTACCTGATTGATTTTGAAACCATTCCTAATGTGGACTTTTTACCCGAAGAAAACACAACCACCAGCTTTTCGGCGGAGTTAGGATTTTTAAATAACCGTATTACTGCAGAGTACATTTACATGTACACTACTATTGATAACCTCACACTGGCGGTGAGCCTTAACAATACAAATGGTTTCACCAGGCTAAACACCGTTGACGCAAGCCTTGCAAAGCGTAACCACCTGTTTACGCTTACCGGCCGCCCTGTAGACAGGGAGCGGGTTAAGTGGACAATAAGCACCAATGCTTCTGTCAATAAAACGATCATGGCTAAATTACCGGATGGCATGCGGGAATATGTAATAAGCGATTTCAGGGACGCCAATTCAGACGTGCCTGTAGTAATGCGCCTTGGCAGAAACCAGTTCTCCAACCTGATGTATCGTACCGAAGGTGTTTATGCCAGCGATGCTGACGTGCCCGTTAACCCGGCAACCGGCTTGAAAAAGCAATTTGGAACAGGGCAAAACCTCTACTTTAAAGCCGGAGATCCCATCTGGACAGATGTAAACGGCGATTATATTATTGATGATAAGGATCTGGTGCCATTGGGTAACCCCGAGCCTAAGTATTATGGAGGTATTAACTCTAATCTTATTTATCACAATTTTACCCTAAACGTAAATGTGCAGTATTTTATAGGGCGCGACGTAATTAATATGGCAAGCGCACAGCGTTTCCAGGCATATACCAACCCGACATCAATGAACGCTATGTTATCCATTGCTGATTACAATTACTGGAAACCAACCAATAGCGGAGACCTTACATCCGGAACTGTAGGTGCGGACTATCCCAACCCTTTTGATTTCAGAAGAGCCAACTCTATAGGTAGCTTCAGAACCAATCAAACCATGTTTTTAGAAAATGGTTCTTACTGGAAGCTGGGTGATGTAACTTTGTTATACAACGTACCCAGGGATATAATAAGCAAATATGGAATGTCTTCATTGCGTTTCAGTTTAAGTGCCTACAACCTGCTTATTTTAACCAAATATACCGGGGCCAACCCCGAGCAGGTATCAGCATTGGGTCGTGATGTGTCTAACGGTTATCCTAACGCCAGGCAATTTTCAGTAGGAGTTAATGTTCAATTTTAAATCAATACTCATGAAGCGGTTTGTATATATTATTGCATTGTTATCTGTTTTATTCCTGCCTGCGGGATGTAAAAAGTTTTTAAGCCTCGACCCACCAAGCAATTTATCGGGAAATAATTTCTGGCGCAATAAAAATGATGTAGAGGGGTTTATTAATGGTCTTTACTCCCTGTTCCGCGCCGCAGTTTACCGGTCAGATATGACGGCCCCTCCGGGTGAAGATGAGTTTCCGTTTTTTGCCTGGGCCGGCGATATGCGCGGAGCACCTTTAAGAAGAAATCCTGCTATAGGCTCGGGCAGAGTGTATATACCCCAGCTTACCAGTAATGATATCAGGGGGATAGTAAACGGGGATGGCCTGGGCGGTATTTTCCAGGTTAGGCGTTTCACGCAGTGGGACCGGTTTTTCAAAGCCATTGCATCAGCTAATATTGCCATTAATGTAATTCCGGAAATATCTGATCCGTCCCTGTCCGAAGCGGACAAAGCCAGGTACGTAGGAGAAGCGGTCTTTATAAGAAATATATGCTACTTCTTTATGGTCAGGTTGTGGGGCGATGTGCCTTACTATACAGAACCTTATTTCACCGGCTCTTTGGTGCGGGAAAATAAAGTGAAGGTGTTACAAAACATTTTGCAGGATATGGGGGCCGCTAAAAATGGCCTTCCATGGACTTACAGTAACCCTTCGCACGTTGCAGTGCGCGCCATGAGAGGATCGGCCATTGCGCTGATGATGCATGTAAATATGTGGCTTGCCTGCTTTGATGCAGATAACAGTACTGCATACTATACTAATGTAAACGATCTGGGAGCAGAGCTGGATCAAAATGGAAGTGCTTATGAGCTGTTGCCTCTTTCCAGGACCAAAGAAATTTTTAAAGGGAGAACAAAAGAAGGGCTTTTTGAAATACCACAGAATGTGAATTATGGTGAAAGCTTTGGCTGGTCTGCGTTTTCTGATAACGTATTGTATGCGCCATATAAAAACTTCCGCATTTTGAACAGCTATATTTCCTATAATCCTGATTTTATGGAAGCTATTTTCCCAAGAGAGATAGCGGATAACAGGAAATCAGCCTGGTATATCCAGGATCAGCTATATTCCGGAGGCGATAAATTTATGATGCTGAAGTTTGCAAATGTTTATGCAAATGACCAGGCCGAGGATGTAAACCCCGATGACAACCAAACTGTATTTCGTCTGGCGGATGCTTACCTGCTTCAGGCTGAGGCATTAGCAAACCTGGGCCAGGATGTACAGGCCCGTGTAAAACTGAATATGGTAAGAGCAAGAGCCGGGGCGCCTAATGTAGTAGCAGGAGGCGATGATTTAAAACTACAGATATTTTATGAGCGTTGCCGTGAGTTAATGGGAGAAGGTCATTACTGGTATGATGTTGTACGTACAAAACGTATTCTTGATCCCAACTACAAGTTTGGTGTTCATTTAACTATCAGCCAGTTTAATGCAGGCGCATGGACCTGGCCAATAGATCCCAATAACAGAATTAACAACCCGGGTATTACGCTCAATAATTACTGGTTATAAAATTATTAAAGAGTACACACATGAAGGCGATAAAAATATTTGGATTGGCAGCAGCGCTGATATTATTAGTATCCGGTTGCAAAAAAAGCGATTACTACCTTGATGGTGGTACACAAAACGGTACGTTCAACGGGTCTGTAATGCAGTTTCTCGAATCAAAGCCGGAGCTGTTTAGGCAATTAGCCGGCGTTGTAAGATACGCAGGACTGGAACAGGCTTTAAGTAGTGAACAGGTTACCTTTTTTGCACCGGCAGATTCCTCAATCAGAAAGACTATTGAATTTGCGAATATTATGCTTCCTCTTTTTGGAAAACCGGCCATCAGCGAAATCACGGATATAAAACCCGCTATCTGGCGAAAATATTTGGCGAGGTATATTTTTAAAGGCTCGAAAAGCCTGTCGGATTATGCCCAGTTAGACCCAGGAAATCTTTCTGCTTATTCCGGGCAAATGTTTTCCTCTTACGATGGAGAGCCAATGAATATAGGTGTTGTTTTTACCGATGCCAATGGCGTTAAATATGCAGGGTACCGGTATCTTATGATTTCCTATGTTAATAGTTCAACACCCAGGGACTATACTACCTGGCGGGTTGCCGTCGTGGCTTCGTCTAACATTAAGGCAGATAATGGTTATATACATGCGCTAAGATTTGCTGATTTTGAGTTTGAGTTTGGCTTTAGTGCAATAGGCTTTGTTGAGGATATAATCTATAATAACTAATTTTTTACAATTTGTAAATAAGTATGATGTTCTATTTAAAGCAATACAACCAGAAAAAGCTTATTTTATTTTTAGTTTACTGCTGCGTGCTAAGTGCTTTTTCCTGTAGAAAAAGTGATTACGGAACTACAGAAATTTATCCTGAGAACGCTAAAGTAGACATTAGCTTTGGGTCGGAAGCTCCGCAGCCATCAACGGTATCGGAAGGAACTGTGGTTAAATATAGTATTACAGGTTTAAAAGAAAAGCCTGCGGGCAGTTATAAGTTTTATATTAACCAGATGGAAGCTGCCATACAGGAAGTAACCGATGCTTACATCGCTGTAAGAGTACCTGTAAATGCCAGCTCGGGCAGCGCAGCGCTTATTTTCAATGATGGCCAGATCTATTATGGTCCTTCTGTTTCTGTAAGGGGGAATACCCAGGTTGCTACCGATTTTTTGACAAATATAGGTGCCAACAAAGCCTTAATTAATGGCAATGCCTCCTTTTCGGCCATTTACGGAATTACGCCACGCTCTGATGGAAACTATATCATTTATGGCAATTTCGACCAGTATGGTAATGCCATAACCGCAACCAATGTTACCCGCAATATCCAGGTAATAAACAATACAGGACAGGCGCTGGCCGTTGCTGACCAGTTTGTAATGGGCCGGCTGGGGTTAAACGGTGTTGTGAACGATGTAAAAATGCTGGCCGATGGACGCTACCTGGTTTCCGGAGGCTTCAGCGCTTACGATACTATTGACAATGTAAACGGCGTGGCCCGTTTTTTAACCGGGCGTACATTAGATATTACCAATTACGAAGTAGCAAATCCTGATCCTGAAATGCCTCAGAACAATACACGGCCCGGATCAACAATAAATGGAGGCGCGCCTGGTATATTAAGCACTTTTGTTACCAGCGACGATAAGTATATAACCGTGGGTAATTACAATACCTATAGCTCGGTGTACTATCCTAACAGTACCAGGGGAAGCTCCCAAATAGACCTGATCCTGTCTTCCGGTTTAACAAAAATGGATAACCTCGGCAATTTTGACTCAAGCTTCAATTACAACTTTGCTACGAACAGGAGTTATGAAGGCGCTAACGGAGGTGTACTGACCGCGATTCAGCTTTATGAGGGGCAGTTGGTTTTAGGAGGTACATTTACCAGCTATCATGGTAGCGCTGCTCAGCATCTTGTTTGCATAGACCCCGATACAGGACTAATCAGTGATGCTTTCTCGGGAAGCACGGACGGACCGGTTTACAAAATCACCTATAATGAAAATACGGAACGCCTTATCATAATAGGAAACTTCAAAACTTATAACGGCACTGCAGTTAACGGTGTAGCTGTAGTAAAAGAAGATGGCACTCTTGATACCGGGTCAATGATTAAAGCTATGGAAGGAGGTGTGGCTAATTATTGCGCACAGCTTAACGACGGGAGGTTTATTATCAGCGGATCCTTTACAAAATATGACAACATAGTCCGTTCGGGCTTTGCTATATTAAATGAAGACGGGTCCCTTGCCAGCGGATATAACAATACCGGGTTATTCCGCGGAATAATTTACGGGCATACGCAGTTCAATGTGGTGGGTGGTATTGCGTTGTTCCTGGTAGGTAATTTCGATCGTTTTGACGGAAAAGAGGTGGGTAATATCGTAAAAATTGTGTTGAGCAACTAATTAAGAGATTTAAAAAATCAATATGATGAAAAGGTTTTTGAAACGGAATAAGGCTATTTTTCACTGCACCTTTGCTGCGGTATTGGCGGCGGTAGCTTTTAGCGCCTGTAATAAATCGGTGAATAATGGTCTGGAAAGCCCCGATAATGCTCAAAATCCACAGGCAAAAGAGCGAAAAGTGCTGATGATTGTAATTGACGGTGGCCTTGGCAATGAAATAAAAAAAATTGCCGCCCCGGTAATTACAGATTTAACTGAAAACGCCATCTTTTCCTGGGATGCGATCAACTCTACCAAAAATACAGTAGAAGTAACCAACGAACAGGGATGGGCAACCTTGTTAACGGGCGTTAACCCAGATAAGCACAATGTTATAAGCACTGCCGCCACCAACAATTTTAATCAATATCCTACCGTTTTTACGAGGCTTAAAACCCTGGAACCAGGCCTCCGTTCGGTAGTCATTTCTTCTTCATCGGCTTTAACGGGCCAGATTGCCGCCGATGCCACCGAAAAAAAGCTGGTTGCCAATGACGCCGCTGTAAAAGACGCCGCAATAGCCGAAATGAGCTCAGGCAACCCGGGTTTTGTGATGGTACAGTTTTCGGGTGTAGATGCTGCCGGTTTGGCAGAGGGCTATATGGCTTCATCCGCCGCATACAGAGCTGCGGTGCTCAACGTAGATAGTTATATTGGTGCAATTTTGGAAGCATTGAACAAAAGAGCCAATGCACCCAATGAAGACTGGATGGTGATCATTACTTCTTCTAAAGGAAACAGCACCGTTTATAACCCGGTAGGCAAGCCCTGGTCGGCCTTTGACGATGCAAGGCATAATAACTTTTTATTGATAACCAACCCAAGGTTTGGTTACAACAATAAAGAAAAACCTACAGTGTTTCCTTATTACGGAACTACTAACTCTTACAGGATTGGTTCTGTAACCGGAACCAGCAGGCGCAATGCTTCGGTAAAAGATGCTACCGCATTTAATTATGGCATTACCGGCAGCTTCTCGGTTCAATGTAAGGTAAAGGTGCCTTCTTCAAGTAATTACCCGTCATTTTTAGGTAAAAGGCTGGCGTTTTCTACAAGTGCCGGTAACCATGGCTGGGTGTTTTTCCTCGAAAATGGTGACTGGCAGGCCAATTTCAACGGCGCTAACGGATCGGGCGGTAATACTCAGGCGCGCGGAACCGCGATAACCAATAACCAATGGCACAACCTGAACCTGGTGGTAACGCAGGTGAGCAGTACGGTAAGGAACGCAACCGTGTACACGGATGGGGTAAAAAATGCTACAACAAATATTGGCGCCAGGGATTTGAGCACCACAGCCCCCTTTATGGTAGGCTGGAGAGACGGTTCCACGGGTGGTGATATACAAATGCTGGTTACCGATGTGCGTATTTATAACCGGGCTCTCACCGATGCAGAAATTGCTAATAATTATTGCCGCACCGATGCGGATCTGACTGACCCGTCCCTGGTGGGATTCTGGCCCAGCACCATAGTAGAATATGATGATGCCGGCAACCCTTATTTAAGAGATTATACGGCCGGTGGCAACCACCTTTTTTTAAACAACCCCAGCATTGTATCGTTTAGCGAAGGCACACCTAATGCCTGCCCGCTGGTAGATGAAGTGGCTTATAAAACAGTACCCCAGAGTGTGGATGTGGCTACGCAGATTTATTTATGGATGGGGTATACCATACCCCAGGGCTGGGGTCTGGAAGGACAGTCCTGGATACCTAAATATGTTGATTTAGTAGAATAATAAAAGAATGGTCTGTTAGTGATGAGAAGTATTGTAGAGATATGGTATCGGGGTATGACAAGTAAAATTTTAAAAATGAGATTTAGTATGATAAAGGGTTTGCTTACAACAAAAGACAGATGTAAGGCTTCGTTATCAGGAAAAACAGTATCTGTTATCCTGGCAATAACACTTTTTGCGTCTTGTGGTAAAAAAAGCGACTTTGGTTATTTGCAGGACGCTTCTACATTGGACAAAGGCGTTGATTCTGTTCACGTACCGGTAGATACTTCTATGAGTAACATTGACAGGTCGAAGTATTTGCAGGCGTCTATTTTCCCCGGATTAGTATGTGTGGAAGAACCTCGTGTTAGCAGGACCGTTAACCTGGATCTGTTTTATGTAAAACCTGATGACCTGCGCATTAATGTTCTGCCCCAGGCACAGTTTAGTACCGGGTTTTATGCAGCTCCCGGTGAATTAGTGGAAATTACTATCCCGGACGGCGTGTATGACCTTTCGGCACAGATTGGTGCATGGACGGACTATGTGGGCAGTGTTCCCAATGCGCAAAGGGATGCGATTATTTATTCCCGGACCAAATTGGTGCCAGGCAAAAATTACATGCGCAATCTTTACGGGGGCCATATTTACATTTTGCCCAGCCAGCCAAGAGCCGTACCGTTACCGATCGGGTTCAGCAATGTTGTAGAGTCGCCAGACTTCGTGCTGGGCGTTACCGATCCAACAGCCTGGAAGCAGAAGCTGACAGCCTCCTGCGTTCCCTATCTGGAGCTTAGAAGCAAATATGTAATATTTACTATAAGGCGCGATTATGCTTTAAGATTTCCAATAGCGGATCCGACAGCATTAATGAACGAATGGGATCAGGGTATCAAAGAAGACTTTTTTACCTGGACGGGCCTGGAAGAAAACCCGTCGGATCCAAAAGACAGGTCTCCTCAGCTTCCTTACCGCATTGTTCTTGATATAAATATTACTGTTGGATACGGACATGATGGCTTTCCTATCATGGCTATAAATGATACTTATTGGCAAACCACAATAACCGATATTACAAAGCTAAGGCAGTCGATGGTGTGGGGGCTTTACCATGAAATTGGTCATAATTTCCAGCAGCCAAAATATTGGAGCTGGCCTGCTGTTGGCGAAACTACTAACAATTTGTTCATTTACCATTTGTCTAAACGTATGAACGATGCCGGTCGTGGGCAATGGCCAGCACGTCATGATCCTGATAATATAGTGGGCGGCCCCGAAAGAACTGTGGCACCGGCGCTGGCATTTGCCGCAGCTTCCGGAGCAAAGGATTTTGATAATTTTGCTGATCCGTTCCTTGCTGATCCGGGTAATGCGCCATTTGCAAGGCTGGTGCCTTTCCTGCAGATATTTGATAAAATTCCTGCTAATTGGGGGTATCCAGGGCAGGGAGATGGTTGGGGAATAATGACAGAGTTATATAAGAGAAGCCGCCGTGCCCTAAGGGAATCATCAACAACGCTTGCCAAACATGACTTTCTATATGAAACTGTATCTGACTATACCAGAAGGGATTGGCAACTGTTTTTCCGCCAATGGGGTATTTCTCTCAGTTCTACCGCAATAGCCCGTGTAGGAGACAAAGAATATCCGCTGATGATGCAGGAGATTTGGAAATATAACCCTTATACAAGAACCGGTGGTGATAGCTTTGTGGATATTGACCTGTACTCTAACTCATCCTGGACCATCGAAAGCTTTAGTAGCCAGGAACCAACAGGAGAGGGGCCTCCCAATGGTTTAGCATCATCTATTATTGATGGTAACCTGAATACTTTCTGGCATAGTGAATGGAGTACAGGCACAGCAGAACCGCCTCATTATATAGTAGTTGACCTGGGAGCAGTGAGTAAAGTGCCATTGCCCATATCAGGGTTCAGGTATTCACACAGAGCCGGCTTAGCCAGGATCGCCAGCAAGGTAGATATTGAAATCAGTGATAATAAATCAACATGGACCAAGGTTGCCGGAAGCCCCTTTGCATTGGCTGGTGTAAATTCATGGCAAACGATTAATTTCTCATCCCCGGTTTCGGCGAGATATATCAAATTAAGTTATCCAGACAGGAGCTATATCTCGGATGGTACGCCCTACCTTGCAATTGGCGAATTTGAGGTAATTAAATAAAAATAAATCAATTTGTTTCTGATGCGAAATATATATCTTCTACTGGTTACCATTTGTGCGGTATTGATTTTTACACCATCCTGTAAAAAGTATGCAGATCCGCCACCTTATTTTGAGGAGGACTCTACCGCAGCAATAGTGGGGAAAAGAAAAGTATTGTTAATAGGGATAGATGGGCTGCCCGGTAAGGAGTTCACCGCAATAAATCCGCCCGTACTGACAGCTATGTTGCCAAAGAGTAAGTACACTTTTAATAATGCTGTTGATGAAGAGGTATCCTCCGATCCGGCAAGTTGGAAAACGCTGCTTTCGGGAGTAACATTTGCCAGGCACCTGGTGCGGGATAGTACGTTTGAGTCTTTGCAAAAGCCATCAGAAGGGCAACCGGGCAGGAATTATCCCAGTCTCTTCTACTTTATTTTACGATCTGCAAGCTCTGATTTAAAAAGCCGTATGGTTTCGTCCTGGAGCGATCTGTTAACCTTACTTACGCCTGAAGCTTCTGTAAAAGTAGCTACGGGTGGGGATGCAGCTACAAAGGATTCGGTTGTGGCTGCATTGAAAAACAATAATGATGACCTTCTGGTGGCTCATTTTGCCGGGGCAAGCGCTGCAGGCAAAGCCGGATCTTTTTCAGCTTCCAATGCAGGATATAAGGCGGCAGTACTGCAGATAGATACCTATATTGGTGAAATAATGGCTGCCTTAAAAGCAAGGCCCGGTTACAATAATGAAGAAGATTGGCTGGTAATAGTTACGGGAACCCACGGCGGAAAAGGTAATAGCTACGGAGGCAACAGCGATGAAGAATTGAGAGTGCCCTCAATTTACTATAACGAAAAATTCAAGTCCAATCATTTTGTGGCTTCAGACTTTTCCAGCCCCTTGCTGGGTACAGGCCCTAATGATCCTAACGCTATTTTAAACGATGCCAACGGTGTTTATAATTTTGGTACACCCGGGGATGCTTCGGGAGTTAGAGAATACACAGTAGAAATAAAAGTGAAGATCCTGGGTGCAAATACAAATTACCCGTCCATTCTTTCAAAACGCGCCGCTTTTAACCCGGGGGTTGTGGGCTGGACCGTATTCCTTGAAGGTGATCACTGGCGGGTGAATTTCGGGCAGGTAGGTCAGAACAATACCCAGATTGTCGGTACTGCCATAAGGGATGAAAAATGGCACACCCTCTCCTTTGTCATTAAAAACTCGGGAGCTACAAGGCTGGTGCGCACTTTTACCGATGGTGTTTTTAATAACCAGGGTGATATTACGGCAAAAGGGGACTTAAATACCACAGCTCCGCTTACGTTGGGATACCTTTCTCCAACTAGTGTGAGCGCCCGTTTTAATTCAACGGATATCAGGATATTTAATGTGGCGCTTTCTGATGATGAGGTAAAAAATAATCTCTGCCTAACTGATATGGCAGCTCATCCAAAGTATAATAACCTGATAGGATACTGGCCCTGTTCAGATGGTTTTGGTTCGAAACTAAAAAATCTTGCTCCCAATTATCAGAATCTTGGATTTAATTTAACAGGTACTTATGAATGGGCCGAAGTTTCGCCTTTGCCCTGTACCATTACTCCAGGCGCTGTGGAAGCTGGTCAGGTGAAACTGCAACTGTCAAGTGCGGGAATCCCCAGTACAATATTTTATTGGCTAAAAGTAGCCGTAAACTCAACCTGGGGTATAGAAACCAGCAACTGGCTGAGTCTTTATGAAAGTGAATTTTTACCCATACAATAAAAAAGGAAGAACAGGAAAACTCAAATTTAAAGGGCGGTGCAACAGCATAGCCCTTTAAATTTTGTGTTGAGCCCGATCAGGACAGGCTCCGTTGTTGCAAAAATTTTATAAGCACTGAATATGAGGGCTATAGGAACTACTCCTTTTTATACGAAAGTGCATACTGCTTAGGGGATTGGCCATACTTCTTTTTAAACTCCATACTGAAATGCTTCCTGTCCTGGAAGCCTACGGCGTAGCAAACCTCGTACACTGCCATGGTATTTTGTTGCAACATTTCCGCCGCTTTCTGCAGTTTAACTGATTTGATAAAATCATTTACCGAAAGATTGGTAACCGCTTTCATTTTTTTATAAAGCACCGGGATGCTCATGGCTACTTTCTGTGCCAGCAATGCTACATTGAACTCCGGCTCATCCAGGTGCTCTTCTATAATATGCAGCACTTCTTTTAAAAACGCATTATCCAGCGGATTTACAATTTTTTGTCTGTAGCCTTCCTCTTCCGTTGCCGAAACCAGCAACCCCTGCTGAATGTATTGCTGCACTTTTTCGTGAACCCTTTCGCGTGTAGCCAGCAGGTTTCTTACATTAAGCTCTAATATTTTCCGGTTAAAAGGTTTGGTAAGATATAGGTCAGCTCCTTTATCCAGCCCTTCAATATGATCCTGCTGCGTGGTTTTTGCCGTTAATAAAATTACCGGGATGTGACAGGTGCGCATATCTGATTTGATGCGGTTGCAAAAACTCAGGCCATCTTCGTGCGGCATCATCACATCGCTTATAATAATATCCGGCAATTGTTCGCTGGCGTGCAGCCAGCCGGTGGCCACATCTTCCTTTAATACCACATCGTATTTATCAGTCAGTATTTCAAAAATAGTATTACGAATACCAGGATTATCATCTACCACTAATATAGAAAGCTGTTTACTGCCTATATAGCTTTCCAGGATCTGTGGCTCCTCTGCCAGATCTTTTGCTGGCGATGGAACCAGCGCTTCGCTTTCCTCCACGCTTACCTGTGGCTCCGGTATGCTGAGGGGCTGGTTAAAATGCTCAAAGCCTTTCTGAAGAAAAACGGCGAATGTAGTTGTTCTTTCTTCTGTACCTTCTGCTGCCAAAGTGCTGTCTACCTCTATCCTTGCCCCGTGCAGGGCGGCTATTTTGCTGGACAGTGCCAGGCCAATACCATAGCCTTTATTCTGGGAACCGGAATCATTTACCTGGAAAAAACTATTGAAGAGCTTATCCTTATACTCCGGCGCAATGCCGCGCCCGCTGTCTGTAACGGTTACTTTAATATACGGGCCTTCTTCTGCAATATGCACCTGTATCCTGCCCCCATTAGGTGTAAACTTAAAGGCGTTACTGATAAGGTTAAAAAATACTTTTTCCAATTGCTCTTTGTCAAAGTACACTATTGGTTCCTGCGTGTCGTGGGTAAACGAGATATGCATTTCCCGTGCCAGGGAAATTTCAGTAAAATGCTCATAGATTTCCTTTACAAATGCCACAATATCATAAGGAGCTATTTGCAGTTTCATGTTTTCAGTTTCCGCCTTCCTGAAATCCATCAGTTCTTCTGAAAGGCGAAGCAGGTTGTTGGCATTTTTTTTAATATTTTGAAACTGCTGCTGGAGGTAGTTATCATTAGCCCTGTCTGTAATCATTTTATCAACAGGAGCCATGATCAGTGTAAGGTGCGTCCTGATCTCGTGGGTTACATTGGTAAAGAAGTCGAGCTTGTTCTGGTGCAGCGCCTCTTCTTTTTTTATCAGCTCCTGCAAATAAAAATAGCGGATGATAAAAAACAGGATGGCTGCAAATAATAAGAAATAAATGAGGTAGGCCCACCAGGTTCTCCATATTGGGGGAAGCACAACAATGGACAATTCTTTTGCCGGGCTCCACCTGCCATCATTGTTAGCTCCTTTTATGACTAAAGTATATTTGCCCGGTTTAAGGTTCATATACGTAACGGAAGGTTGATCTGTTTCAATCCATTGTTTTTCAAATCCCTTCAGCATATATGCATATTTGTTCTTTTCCGGTTTTATGTAATTCAAAAGGGCAAACTCTATGGTGAACACATTTTGGTTATACTTTAGCTTTAGCTCAGACGATGGATCAATTTCAGCAATGCCAGGTTGGTTGAGCGTCTTCAAACCTGTAAATGCTACAGGAACATGAAGCGTATTAGAAAAAAAGGCTAACGGGTCAAAACTGATAAGACCGTTGTATGCCCCAAAATAAAATATGCCGTTATCATCTTTAAAGTAGGCATTATAATTAAAAGTATTGGATGGAAGGCCATCTGTTGTAGTATAAGGCTGAAATTTACCTGTATCGGGGTTCAACTTTATGATTCCTGTCCCGGTGCTAAGCCAAAGTAACCCTTTGGCATCTTCCAGGATACCGTAAATATTGCTTTCGGTTAACCTGTAAGAGTACACTTTACCATTTGCGGGATTGTACTTTTTTAATCCACCGCCTTCCATGCCAAACCACATATTTCCTTTGCTGTCTTCCTGTATACAATTAATATAGAGGTTTTGCTGGGAAGGAACATTTATAAATAAATTGGCAGTATCTACTTTTTTCTGGCCATTTCTTATAATAAATAAACCCGATGAGGTTGCTATCCAGATATTATTTTTAGTATCAGGAAATATTTTTTTTATGTTTTTCTCTTTTAAAAGACTGCGGTCATAAGTGTTGCTGATATCTGTTAGTGTGGTGCCTTCTCTCCTGTATATATTTACGCCCTTTATACCTCCCTGTGTGCCTATCCACAGGTTGCCGGCCTGGTCTTCTGCAATAGTAAATATCTCCGATGTCAGAAACGCGGGGTTATCCGGTGTATAGAAATATTTTTTGAACGACCCCGCACTGTATAGGTTCAGGCCACCGGCGTGAGTTCCTACCCATATATTGCCGTCCCTGTCCCGCAAAATGGTTTTGATAAGATTGGATCCTACGCTTTGGGGGCCCTGCTTATAATACGTAAAGTTTTTAGTTTGCTTATTATAATAATTAACACCTCCTCCTTCCGTTCCAATCCATAGGTTTCCTTTAAGATCTGATGCAATGGAGCTAACCACGTTATTGCTTAGGCCTGATGATAAGCCGTTATTTTGCCAGGTTTGAAATTCGGAAGGAAAAGGGTTGATGAGGTTGATGCCACCAAAAAAAGTGCCTACCCATACCAGGTTGTTTTGATCTACAAAAAGGCTGTGCACTGAGTTCTGGCTGAGGCTATGTTTGTTTAGGGGGTCGTTCCGGTAGCTAACGGCTGTTTGCTGCTGCCAGTTTATTTGCGTTAGCCCCTCCTGTGTTCCCACCCAGATATTACCTGTGGTATCTGGCTTTATTACCCGTACAAAATTATTGAGTAAAGATAATTTGGGAGAACCGGTATTAATACGGGTAAAAGTTCCTGTGGCTTTATCAAGCAGGTTGATACCCTGGCTTTGAGTTCCTACCCATAAATTATTATACTTGTCTGTAGTAATGGAGCTAACCGTATTGCTGCTGATGCTGGCCGGGTTTTGCGGGTCGTGCTTAAAGTGGGTATAGGTTGTATCTGTTTGAGTAAACCTTATTTTTACAAGGCCTGCATTAGTACCAACCCAAAGCGTATTGTCATTATCACAGAAGATGCTTCTTATTATCTGGCTGTGGATACCAGGACGAAGGCCTGTGCTATCATAAGTGCCTGTTTTTTCAAAAATGAGCTTTTCCCTGTTTTTCAGGCGATAAATGCCCGAGCTGGTACCAACCCAGATATTTGACCGTGCATCTTCAAACAGGCAGCGAACATATACCGGTTTATGATTTCCTTCAAACTGCGCTTCCTTAAACTGGTTATTTTTAATGTCATAGGTCAGCAGGTCAACAGTTGTGCCAATCCATATACAATTGCTTTGGTCTGTAAGAAGACAGTTAATATCATTTTCCGGAGCATTGACACTGTTTTTCGATTTTGGCATAAAAACTCTGAATTCTTTTCCGTCGAACCGGTTCAAAGCCTCTCCTGCCCCCATCCACATAAACCCTTTTTTATCCTGTGTAATAGCATAAACCCTGTTTCGGGAAAGGCCCGCTTCCGTGTTCCAGCTATTGAATGAAAGCTTTTGACCGTTTATAGGATGAACAGCTATTGTTAAGCAGCATACAAGTAGGGCTGCAAGTAAAATCTTGTTGGTTTTATAACTCATGCAGGAATTGAAAGCTACAACTTTCTTTGGGGCTTATGCATACAACCCGTTTAAACTTTTTAAATATTTTCCCGTTAATTATTAAAATATATGCAGTCTATAGCATTTTTCACTATTTTGTTTTCAGCTCTAGGCTCAGCACTTGCTGATTTCTGATAATTGTAACGGGAAGGCGGCCCGTCCAGTTAAATCCCTGGTAAACATCCATTAATTCTTTTATATCCCTTACTGGTTTCCCATTAGCACTGCGAATAACATCTCTGTCCTGAACCCCGGATTGTGTGAGTAAACTGCCACTGCCTGCAGACAAAACAACAACTCCGGTTTCGTCGGGCAACCCGTAGGCGGACCTATCACCTAATCCATCTACCGATTTTATAGTACCCCCTAAAAAAGCGACAGAAACAGATTTGTCTGCCAGCCCGGCATCGGAAATAAGCACGGGTATGGCAGGCTGCTTCGCTATTTTTTTCAGCGCTGATTTTTGTACGCCAAACTGATCCATAGAGAAATTTTTAAACCCTGCTTTCAATGCCGGTGAAGCAGGTGCTACCGTATAGTCTCCTTTTGCAGGATTTACAAACATAGGGTCACCTGCCATGCTGTGCCGGTCTGTTCCTCTTGACCGGGCATCGTGCAACGCCGCTGTATCGGGGAATAGATTATTATCTATTTTGCTGCCCCAGTCGGTTACCTGTATAGGCGCATACCTTTTCATTACTATGTTCCTTTCAAAAACATCACCGCTGTTTTTAAACCATACATGCGGGTGAAAGGAATTATTGATCATAATATTGTTTTCAACAATACGATAAAATCCTTCCCTCAGCTTCAGGCCACCGTTCAGCAAAAGATTATTGTAAATGTGGTAATTGGAGGAGCCGTCATCAAGGTCAATATCCCAGCCATGATCACAGCGGAACCGGTTATTGCGTATAATAGTTTGCTTTTGGGCGTCCAGCAAGATCAGCTCTGGGTGGGCTGCTGTAAGGCTGTCCATGTACTTTCTGCGTGGTGCCCAGAAACGATCACGTCCCCACGAATTAAATGAGCCATGATCTCCTGTTTCCCTCACAGTGTTGAACACATCATTAAACTCAATAATATGGCCCCCAAAGCAGCCATCGCCAATATTAATTCCAGCCCTTGATGTTTGATATATAGTATTATAGCTCACTGTAATTTCAGAGGCTACCTGGATTTGCACACCTGTTGCCTGTTTTTCAATATCGCCCAGATCGTGAAAAAGATTATTTGTTACGATACAGTTTTGAGGGAAATCATTAGTAAGCGGCCCTGGTGTTTTATCCAGCTGGTCATACGAAACAAAATCTCCATAGCTGAACGATGGAGATCGTACTGCTTTGGTATCCCCTATAAAGCAAACCGCGTTAGCGCCGGTATTATAAATATGGCAGCCGGTAATGGTATCATACCTGTTATAGTTGCTCAGCATTACAGCATTGCCGCCAATGCCTTCAAACACGCAATCGGCTATCCTGCAATTTTCAGTACCCTCCAGTAAAACTGCGCCGCCACGGTAAATTGTCCAATCGCTTCGCAGCAACGGCTCTTTAGTATCCATGAAGCTCCTTTCATTATGGGCAAAACGGAGGCCTTTGATCTGTATATGCCTGAGCGGCTTGGCTTCGGTACCTTTCAGTTCTATTGTGTTTTTGAATTGTGCCACCTGTATGGTTGCTTTTGTAATAGCAATGCCTTCTGGTGGATAGTAATAAAGAATGTGTTTTGTTTTATCAAGCCACCATTCGCCAGGTGTATCCAGTTCTTCAAATATATTTTCTACAAAGCGGTACTTTTCGTGCATTTTACTGGGACGGTTATTCTGCCAGCCTCCTTCCAATTGCAAATTTCCTTCATTGTCAACGCCGGTTATCCTATAATGAAACCCGCCCCATTCATGTGCATGAAGTGCATGAATATAGCCGCCCGTTGGGTTTTTCCATCTTTTTACACGCTCCGGTGCAATAGCGTCTGCCGCCGTTCCGTGAAATACCCTGGCTGTTGAGTCATAATTGGGATAGCGCGCCAGTGGTTGCAACTGGCCGTCTACGTACATTCTTTCAAAAGAAAGCCCTGCCGGAACATCTGCCATATATATGCCGTTCTTCCAGCGTTTCCATTTCAACTGCAATGGTTTACCGGCACTTATGGTTGCTTCCTCTTTGCCGTAAGCTGTAATCTGTAAAGACGCAGGCAGAAACCGGGTTGCCTCTATTATGATAGTTTGATCAAGATAATGCTCTCCCTTGCGCAGTGCAATAGTCACATCTTTTCCTTTTAATTCCGAGGCGGCTTCAATGGCATAGCGAAGTGTTTTAAAAGGTTTGCTGAAGCTACCGCTGTTGCTGTTGCTGCCATCGGGAGATACAAAAAAGCTTACCTGCGCTGCTGCGGGAAAGGACAGCGCAATAAGGAAAGCATACAGCATTTTCTTAATAAATACTTGTACTGGCATAAAAAAATTAAGTTGTTTAAACTGGTTTACTATACAAACGAATATTCAGCGCCACTCTATTACACTGTAAAACCCGAATCAAGTTCGTAGAAAAAGCCAAACAAAAGAAAAAATGCTTAAAATTTTACTATTGATAATCAGGGTTTTATGTTGAATAGAATAAAAACCCCCTGTTTTTTTTAAAATAGCACCCTGCCATTTGTTAAATCCAAGGGCAAATTTACCAGCAAAGAAAAAACGTGCTTGATTTTTCAAATTCAGGTCTGCTGAGTTTTTTAAACCAATTAAAACAAACGATTCTAATTATGTATGTAAGCCTTCAACATTCATCAACCGGGAACAACGGGAGAAAATACTTACAGGGTCTCCGGCTTTTCCTGCTGCTTTTTTTATTGATAGCTGCCGACAAAGCTATAGCATCCAATAGTTTGATGCTGCAGCAAAATGTGGTTATTAAAGGTGTTGTAACCGACTCTGTTTCAAAACAACCGATTGCCGGTGTAACTGTTGAGGAAGTAGGTTCCAACAACGCCACCGCCACAAATGAAAAAGGCGAATACCAGCTGACGCTTAAAAGTGGCAATGCTGCCGTATCGTTCCGTTCTATAGGATATAAAACGGTTGAGGTGCAGGTAAATGGCCGGGACATTGTCAATGTATCCTTAACTACCGAGAATGCGGCTATGGATGAAGTGGTAGTAGTGGGTTATGGCACCCAGAAGAAATCTGATCTTACAGGAAGTGTAAATACAATCAGCTCCCGCGATATGGAGGGAATTAATGCGCCCAATCTCGTTGATAAGATCCAGGGAAAGGTCCCGGGTTTGAGCATAAACACAGGAAATGCAAGGCCGGGTGAAGTGGCCTCTCTTACCGTAAGGGGTGAAAACTCAATCTCCGCCTCAAACCAGCCCCTTATCATCCTGGATGGAGTGCCGTTTAACGGGTCTTTCAATGATATCAATACTAACAGTATTGAGAATATATCTGTATTAAAAGATGCCTCTGCCACCGCTATTTATGGCTCAAGAGCGGCAAACGGGGTAATTCTTATTACTTCTAAAAAAGGACAGGCGGGCAAGGCGAGAGTGGGCTATAACGGTTATGTAGGTGTTCAAATGGTGGAGCGAAGGCTAAACCTGATGAATGGACCTGAATATATTCAATATTTGAGAGATTACCAGGTATCAAAAGGGAAAACCGGGGATGAACTTGATCCCGAAAAGTATCTTTTTGCAAATGTGCTGGAGCAATGGAAAAAAGGAGCAGAAGTTGACTGGCAGAAAGAAGTTTTTAACAGTACAGCTCTTATAACAGAGCACCAGCTAAGTTTGTCCGGCGGTACAGATAAGTCAAATTATTATGCTGGTGTTGGTTATCTGAAACAGGATGGACTTGTAAAAAATACTTCTTATGAGCGATACAATGTTTCGTTTAACCTGAACCAGACATTGACTAATTGGTTGAAAAGCGGGTTGATTGCACAGCTGTCCCAGGGAAACAATAATGGAGTGCAACCTTCTCTGGATAATGCAGTAAAACTGAGCCCCTATGGGAAGAATTTTGATGAAAATGGAAAGAGAGTGCTCTATCCCATGTATGCGCAAACGCTTTATCCAAACCCGTTTGCAGATGAAAACGGGGTAAATGATAACACAAGGAGGACTGTATTTACCAGCGGCTTTTTGGATGCAAAGCTCCCGATACAGGGACTTAGCTTCAAAACCTCTTTTGGTACTAATTACAGGCACGAATTTAACGGTACCTACTACGGCAGCAACACGTTTACTGGTATGAGCACAAATGGCCAGGGAACTGTGTACAATGCAGATTATTTTGACTGGACCTGGGAAAATCTTTTAACTTACGACCGCAGCTTTGGCGATCATAAGCTGAATGCAGTGGGCCTGTACAGTGCACAGAAAACCAATCTGAAAACTTCTTCCGCCTATGGAGAGGATTTTATTTCAGATAATGGCTATAACAACTTAGGCTCCGCCTCTAAAAACCAGAAAATAGAATCCAATTTGGTTAATACCGCATTAATTTCTTACATGGGTAGAATTAATTATGGGTTTAAGAACCGGTATTTATTAACGCTTACAGGCCGTTCTGATGGTTACAGTGCTTTTTCGGCAAATAACAAATGGGCCTTTTTCCCTTCTGTAGCTGTAGCCTGGGTATTATCTCAGGAAGAGTTTTTCAATAGTAATACAATCAGCCAGCTGAAGTTAAGATTGTCTTACGGAGAGAATGGTAACCAGGGCGTTTCGGCATACCAGACATTTGACAGGCTAACCAAAATACAATACCTGTTTGGTGATGGCGCCACCCCTGTAAACGGTTTGGTTACAAACTATAACGGAGTAGGAAGTAAAATGCTGAAGTGGGAAACCACACGCTCTTTGAATGTTGGGGTGGATTTTGGTATTATCCGGAACAGGATCAACGGATCGCTGGATTTTTATAAAACCAATACTTATGACCTGCTCCTCAATCGCCAGGTGCCGGTAATGAACGGATTTAATTCGGTTTGGGACAATATAGGAAAAACAGAGAATATTGGAATTGAGCTTACACTGAACAGTGAAAATATGCGCACGGATCATTTTTCCTGGAATACAGATCTGGCATTTGCCTACAATAAAAATAAAATAGTAGAGCTCAGGGGAGATGGAAAAGATGACCTGACCAATGCCTGGCTGATCGGGCAGCCCATCCGCGTATTCTATGACTATAATGTTATTGGCGTTTGGCAGCAAGGCGATGATATTGCCAATTCCTGGCAACCCAATGCCAAACCCGGCGATGCCAAGCTGGAAGATGTAGACGGTAACGGCCAGATTACAGCCGCCGACCGCAAAGTGATCGGGTCTAAAATTCCGGCGTATACTTTAGGTTTAGGCAATAATTTTAGCTATAAAGACTGGTCGCTTTCTTTCTTTTTAACCGGCGCCTTTGACGTTACCAAAGAAAATAATTTTGCGAATATTGAGCGCTTTCTGCCGAATAATGGGGGTAACTTCCTGTCAGATATCCATTACTGGACCCCGGAAAACCCAAGCACCCAATACGTTTCTCCAGGGTATACACCGGTAAATAACCATTCGTACTACCTGGATGCATCTTACCTGCGTATCCGCGATTTTTCACTTGCTTATAATTTACCGGTTGACAGTTGGAACTTAAAAGGGGTTTCTTCCATTAAAGCCTTTATCAATGCAAGAAACCTTTACACGTTCACTAAAGTAAAAGGATATAATGTGGAAGCCTTGTCGGTGAGTGCTGCAACGGGTAACCCTACTACAACCAATATTCTTTCTCCTTACCCGGTGGCCCGTATGTTTTCTCTTGGATTAAATGTTCAATTTTAAAATAATGACCATGAAGTTCTTATATAAATTACAATTTGCACTGTTTGCTGTTCTGGCATTGACCTCCTGTAGTAAAAGCTTTCTTGATGAGGATACCAGCAGCTTTCTTTCGCCTGAGAATACATTTATAAATACAAAAGGATTTGATGCTGGGTTGACCGGGCTATATGCTTTTGCCCGGCTGGAGTTTCAAACCTGGAATAATAGTATTTTTTCGCATGGGGCCACTCCACAGGAAGCTTTGCAGGCAGGCACCGATATTGTTGCTGTAAAAACAACAGGTACCGATGCTACGCTGGCTCCGTTTACTAATTATACATTTAACCCGGCATCCAGCTACATAAGAAACTACTGGCGATTTGCTTACGGGCTGATAGGCAATTCCAACCAGATTTTAACCGCTCTTGAAAACCCCGGTATTTCATGGACAGATCCTAACCAGGATCCTAAAACTGTAAGAGGAACCGCTTCTTTTTTCAGGGCGTATGCTTACAGGTACCTGGTAACCCTTTACGGAGATGTACCCTGGGTGGATAAAATTTCTGCTTCGCCCCGTACAGACTTTGTGAGAGATCCCAAAGCCAATGTAATACAGATGATGATCAACGATTTTAAAACGGCTGCTGAGAACCTTCCCGATAATCCCGACCAGGTAGCCGATGGAAAGCTTACGAAGTGGGCTGCGCTGCACTATCTGGCAGAGGCCTATTTAATGGTGCAGAAATCAGATTCCGCTATCTGGGCGGCCAACCAGGTTATTAATGCGCCTTACTTCAAACTGAATGATCAGCGTTTTGGAGCGGAAAAAGATTTGGCGGGAGATTATTTTCATGACATGTTTATTGAGAACAATCAAAACCGGAAATCAGGAAACAGGGAAACCATCTGGGCTATACAGCTTGAATTTAATAACCTGGGCGGAGGTGATCGCTATACGGATTGGAGTAAGAGAGCCTGGGTACCGTTTTATGCACAACAAACGGGATTTTCATTGGCAGATTCACTTGGTGGCCGTGGATTAGGCCAGGTACGCCCGTACAAATGGTGGTTAGATAGTTACGAGGGTAATGATGTGCGTAACTCTAAATACAATATTAAAAGAGATTGGTATCATAATAATCCAGCCTCACCTTTATATGGTACAAAGCTGGTGCTTACAAATACCATCAGGGAGTCTGGAAATGTATTTGAAACAACAACCAAGTTTTTCTATGGTAAAACTGCTGTTGATCCTGCGTTTGAAGGAAACATGAAAGACCGGGTAAAAGCACGCCTGGCAGAAACCTACCTGTTACTGGCAGAGGCTTACGTTCAGAAAAGTGACCCCGGAGGAGCTGCTACAGCATTGAATCCTATCAGGGTAAGGGCACAGGCCACGCCTCTTTCTTCAGTAACGACTGATGTGCTGCTGGACGAGCGGGCCCGCGAATTGATGGGCGAAGAAATGCGCCGGATGACATTGTCCCGTTTTGGAGCAGCAAAATTTTTAGAAAGAGTAAGAAGTTTAAACGATCAGTCAAAAGGAGCTATTAAAGATCATCAGGTGTTGTGGCCCATACCACAGGAAGTAATTGATGCCAATACCGGTGCGCCGTTTGCACAGAACCCGGGATATTAATAATAAAATGATGAATGTTGTGTTTAAATAAAAACCAGTTAGATTTGATACGCATTTGTAACCTTAATATTGTAAGCTATAACATGAGCAAGTACCCGGTAATTTTGAGTATCGCATTGTTGAATGCATTGCCTTTGTTCTCACAGAAGACGGATATGAGTCAATTGATAAAAGAAAACTTCGCTTTTGCCGACTCCCAGTATAAGTACATGATGACATTGACTCCGCCGGATAAAATGCCACAATCTTATAATGAGAAAACCGGTAAGTTCATAGCTCATGAGCGTACCTGGTGGTGTACCGGCTTTTATCCAGGTTCACTTTGGTATATATACGAACAAACCAGCGATCCTGCAATAAAAAAAGAAGCGGAAAGAGCGTTAACGGTTATCGAGCCCAATAAAACATACACCGGTAATCACGACCTGGGCTTTATGATGTATTGCAGCTTTGGTAATGCCTATCGCATTACTAAAGAGCAATCATACAGGGATATCATACACCAGTCAGCTGCATCTTTGGCTACACGCTACAGGCCCGATGCAAAAGTTATTCAGTCGTGGAACAGCAACCAGTATTTCAAAGGGCCGGTTATTATTGATAATATGATGAACCTGGAGCTGCTATATTGGGTAAGTAACGATGGCGGAGATAAGCGTTATAAAGAGATTGCAGTTACGCATTCCAACACCACAATAAAAAATCATTTCAGACCCGACTACAGCTCTTATCATGTAATTGATTACGATCTGAAAACCGGAAAAGTGCTGCGTAAAGCCACCTGGCAGGGTGCGGCAGATTGTTCTTCCTGGTCGCGCGGGCAGGGCTGGGGCTTATATGGTTATACCATGATGTACCGTTTTTCAAAAGACAAACGCTATCTTGATCATGCGCGGAAAATTGCAGGCTTTATTTTAAAGCATCCCAATCTGCCGGAGGATAAAATTCCTTACTGGGATTTTGATGCCCCGCAAATTCCTAATGCTAAAAGAGATGCTTCTGCGGGCGCATTGATTGCATCAGCATTATTAGAGCTGGCGCAATACACCAGCGGCACAGAAAAGCAATCGTACATTAACAATG
Source organism: Niabella sp. (assembly GCA_049841335.1). Classification (GTDB taxonomy): domain Bacteria; phylum Bacteroidota; class Bacteroidia; order Chitinophagales; family Chitinophagaceae; genus Niabella. Next base: position 35,036 of record JASGDI010000248.1, read on the forward strand.
CGCGGGATATGATCGTGTCTTTATCAGGCGAAAAATATAAAGCTAAGGTTGGCGAGAACGGAGGCTTTTTGTTAAAGCACAGCACTGGCGCCCTGCCTTTGAATTCAGAAATAGATGTGCCATTGGTCTATGCCGATTACTACTACCTCGAAGCGTTAAAGCGTTATAAAGACTGGTATTTATAATCTCCCCGGGGCTGACCAAAAAGTATTGTCAGCCTGAGCTTGTCGAAGGCTAACTGCTTGATTGTCTATATTTCGTCAAGCTCTCCGAAGGAGTCCCTTGGACAATATAACAATCAAGGAACCTTTTGGGTCAGCCCCGGAAATAAACAACAACAGTATGAACAGGTTAGCCCTGAAAACAGCAATAACAATACTTTTAACGGGAACGCTGCTATATGCTCGTGCCCAAAGCTGGAATGGTCCTAAAGAAAAACCTAAAGAACGTATTGAACTAAAGTACGGCCCTTTACATGCTGGTAAGCGTACCGATGCTGATATGCAGCGTTTTCGCGAATATGGTTTGGGCCAGTTTATTCACTGGGGCGTGTATGCTATTGCAGGTGGCGAGTGGAACGGTGTAAAAGCACCTACTGCATCCGAATGGATAAGGGTATGGTCTGGAAATACAGCCCCTCAGAACTGGAAACAAACTTATGATAACTTATATAAACAATTTAATCCAAAAGATTTTGATGCAAAACGGTGGGCAAAGCAGGCAAAGCAAATGGGTGCACGTTATATGATCATTACCACCAAGCACCACGATGGTTTTTGTTTATGGCCCAGTAAATATTCCGACTATACCATTGCTCAATCTCCTTATAAAAAAGATATTATTCAACAATTGGTAGATGCTTATACTGCAGAAGGGATTGATGTGTATCTCTATTTTTCAATTATTGACTGGTATAATAAAGATTATCAAAGTGCAGCGCCGCAAACCGATGCACAGAAAGTTTCCTATGAAAAGTTTTTGACGTACACCCGCAACCAGCTTTTTGAACTGCTGAATAATTATCCTAAGATGAAAGGCTTTTGGTTTGACGGCACCTGGGATAAGGCCTGGATAGACGCTTACGAATGGACTTATCAATTAGAAAAAGATTTGCGTGCCGCACATCCGGGATTGGTTATTGGCAGCCGTTTCAGAAATGATGAGTTTGGCAAAAGGCATTTCGACTCGAATGGGGATTTACTGGGCGATTATGAGCAGGGCTGGGAACGTAAGTTGCCAGCGAAATATGAATGGCTGAATGGCAACGACTGGGATTGTGTAATGACCATTCCGCCCAATGGCTGGGGCTATATCAAAGATTGGTCCCCGTTTTATACAAAAACGGCCTACGACCTGATTGATATGCTGATGCACGCTGTTTCAATGGATGGCAACCTGGTTATCAATTTTGGACCTGACGGAAACGGGCGTATGCATTCAGGCGAAGATAAACTGGCCAAAGAAATAGGCGATTGGATGAAACTGAACAGTGAAGCTGTTTATGGCGCCACACATGCCCCGCTTGAACCTACCGGATATGGATATTATACAAAAAAGGAGCATGCTTTATACCTGACGGTATTTAACCGCCCCGTAAACGATCTTATAAGAATTAAAATTCCGAGAACTGCAACAGAAGTACCAACAGCCGCTTCGCTGTTAGCCAATAAAACTGCGTTAAAAATGAAGTTTACTGATATGGGCATTGATCTTGACAAAAACGTATATTTTGATATTACATTACCTGGAACATTTACCAGCAAAGAGCCTTTTGTAATAAAAATAGAAACGAAGCCGGGAAAGATCAATGCGAAGGAACTGGAAAAAGCATACATGTAATTCCAAATACTGTATCTTTTAGCCGGGTTCAGATGACCTCGCTGCCGCTGTTGCTTCTCCTGACCAACGGATAAACACGGAAAATATTTATACACTTATTCATTAAAAAAACAGGATGTTAATGAAACAGTTTGCCAGGTTCTTTTTACCGGGAGTAATGTTGCTCCTTCTTCCTTGCATAAAAGGCAGATCGCAGGACCAGGCGCCTGCCTGGGCAAAAGAAACCCCAGATGCCAAAGCAAAACGTATGGAATGGTGGACAAACGACAGGTTTGGCATGTTCATCCATTGGGGATTATATGCCTTGCCAGCCAGGCATGAATGGATTCAATTATACGAAAAGATAACCCCGGAAAACTATAAAAAGTATTTCAACAATTTCAATCCCGATTTGTACAACCCCGTACAGTGGGCAAAAGAAGCCAAAGCCGCAGGAATGAAATATGTAGTGCTGACTACTAAGCACCACGAAGGTTTTTGTTTATGGGACAGCAAATACACGGAATATAAAGTTACTAATACTCCTTATAAGAAAGATCTTTTAAAAGACTTTGTGGATGCCTTCCGGGCAGAAGGGTTAAAAATAGGCTTTTATTATTCTCTCATAGACTGGCACCATCCTGATTTTGTATATGACGGCAGCCATCCGCCTACTCCCACTGCTAAAGAAGAACGGGAAAAGGCTAACGCCGGCAGAAAGATGGAGCGATATCAGCAATACATGAAAGACCAGGTTACAGAGCTGCTTACCAGATATGGAAAAATAGACCAGTTGTTTTTTGACTTTTCATATCCTGGAAAGGGGTATAAAGAGTGGGATGCTGAAAATTTATTAAAGCTGACCCGTAAGCTGCAGCCCGGTATTATTGTCAATGACAGGCTGGGCCTGAATGAAACCTCCTGGGGCTGGGATTACAAGACTCCGGAGCAGTTCATGCCTGCAGAATGGGTGAAAGTAAACGGCGTAAAAGTACCCTGGGAAACCTGCCAGACCTTCTCCGGCTCATGGGGCTACTATCGCGATGAATATTCCTGGAAAAGCCCTGAGCAATTGGTGGTAATGCTCGTGGAAACGGTGAGCAAAGGCGGAAATTTATTGTTAAACGTAGGGCCTACGGCGCGTGGCAACTTTGATGACCGTGCATCTGACCGCCTTGCTGCAATGGGTAAATGGATGAAATATAATAGCCGGTCCATTTATGGTTGTACAGAAGCTCCCGGGCAATTTAAGAAGCCTGCTAATTGCCTGCTTACTTATAATCCTGAAAAGAAACGTCTGTATATACATGTGCTGCAATGGCCGTTCAAAACCCTGTTGCTGGAGGGTTATAAAGGAAAGTTTAAATATGCTCAATTGTTGCAGGATGGATCAGAGATCAGGTTTTCCACCAACACAAAAGCGGGAGGCCATACCGTTGAGACTTCAGGAGAGAATGATGTAATGCTGCAATTGCCGGTACAAAATCCTGACACTCCCGTTCCGGTTATTGAGCTGATACTTGAATAAATTTTTAAACAAAATAGCAGATGAGAGCAGTTGTTTTTTACATATTATTGTTACTATTTACCCCAACAGCAGTAAAAGCGCAAAACGCCTGTCCTATTATACCTCAGCCACAGGAAGCAACAGTGGTAAGCGAAACCTTCCTGCTGAATAAGCATACGCCGGTATTAGTTGAGGATGAGTCCTTACAACCCGTTGCCAGCTACCTGCAACAGCAGTTGCTGGCACAGCACAAGATCCCGTTAAGCATTCAAGCCAAAGCAGCAGCACCATTTATACAGCTTTCCTTAGTAAAAAAAGGGAACAGCGAAGAGGCTTATCAGCTTGTCATGAATGCAAAGCAAGTCCATATTACCGGCGCCAATAGCAGGGCCGTTTTTTATGGAGTGATATCGCTGCTGCAATTAGCCTCCGGCAGTAAATCATCTGCCGATAACCTCCTGCTCCATTGCTGGAATATAACTGATGCTCCATTGCTTGTCTGGCGCGGATTAATGCTGGATGAGTCGAGGCATTTTTTTGGAATGGAAAAAGTAAAATCTATCCTGAACTGGATGGCATTTTATAAGCTCAACCGTTTTCACTGGCATTTAACAGATGAGCCTGCCTGGCGTATAGAAATAAAAAAATATCCCCGGCTTACATTGGTTGGCGGCATTGGGTCTTACACCGATCCCGATAGGCCTGCACAGTTTTACACCCAGCAACAAATTGCAGAAGTGGTAAGATATGCAGCGGAAAGAAATATTACAGTCATTCCCGAAATTGATATGCCGGGCCATGCTACTGCAGCCAATATGGCGTATCCCGCGTTTAGCGGTGGGGGAAGCGAAAAACACCCCGAGTTCACTTTTCATCCGGGTAAGGAAGGTACCTACGGTTACCTTACCGATATCCTTCGCGAAGTGAATGCGTTGTTCCCATCCAATATGCTGCACCTGGGTGGAGATGAAGTAAGTTTCGGCAATGATAAATGGATGGCCGATACCGATGTAAAAAGCCTGATGACCCGTAATAAATTGACCACGGTACAGGAAGTAGAGCAATACTTTATGCAGCGCATGGCAGATTCTGTGTATCGTATGAATGCTAAACTGCTGGCCTGGGACGAAGTGGCGAATATGAATTTTCCAACGGATAAAACGATCGTATTTTGGTGGCGGCACGACAGGCAGCAGCAACTGGCCACCGCTTTAAATAAAGGATACAGCACGGTGCTTTGCCCCCGTCTTCCCTTTTATTTTGATTTTGTGCAGGACAGTACGCACACCGTTGGCCGCAAGTGGGGAAAGGCCTACAGCCCGCTGAAAGATGTGTATGATTTCAATATCATGCGCCTGCCCGGTGTTACTCCCGGAAATAAAAAACAGGTACTTGGCGTTCAGGCCAACGTGTGGACAGAGACCATGACCAACAGTTACCAGCTCGATTTTATGCTGTATCCCAGGATCGCGGCTTTGGCAGAAACAGCATGGTCATCTGAAGAGAAAAAGAACTATGCTCTTTTTACCCATCACCTGAAACAGCATTTTACTTTATATAAAAAAGAGGGGATCAATTATTTTGATCCGTTTAAACAATAAATGAAGATTTATGCAAAGAAGAAGTTTTTTAAAGTGGTCATCATTATTAGGCATGTCGGCCTCCCTGCCTTTTACAAAAACAAATGCCACGGATACAGGTATGGACTTAATGTCTTTAAATCCAAAAACCGACAGGGCTTATTGGGTAAGCCTTTTAGACAAAATAGCTTCCCCGCTTTTATCAAATATGAGCAAAGGGGAACTGCGCAAAAATATGCCGGTTGTTTACAGCGCTACATGGGATAACCGTAATAAACAGGTGGCTTACATGGAAGCATTCGGACGGCTGATGGGCGGTATTGCCCCGTTTTTGGCCTTGCCTGTTGATGATACGCCTGAAGGAAAAGTTCGCGCACGATTACTAAAACAAGCCCACCAAAGCCTGGCTCATTCGGTTGATTCGCAAAGTCCGGATTATCTTTTCTGGGGCGACGGCAAAACACCCCAGGTGCTGGTGGATGCGGCACATATTGCCCAGGGCTTTTTATATGCCCCGGATGCCTTGTGGAAGCCCTTAAGTGAAAAAACAAAGCAGCAATATCTTTATGAGTTCACCAATATACGCAGGATAAAACCTTTTAAAAGCAACTGGCTGTTGTTTGCAGCTATTATAGAAAGTTTTTTATTAAGTATTGGTGAAGATATTGAAGCGCCAAGGATAGACAATGCTATTGATCAGATACAGAAATGGTACGTAGGCGATGGCTGGTACAGTGATGGGGATAGTTTCCACTTTGACCATTATAACGGATATGTTATTCACCCTATGCTGGTAGATGTTTTAAGAGTGAATGTAGCCAAAGGCAGAAGGGAGAAAAAAGAGTATGACAGCGCTTACAGACGGATGCAGCGTTATGGATCTTTTTTGGAAAGATATATTTCGCCGGAAGGCACGTACCTGGTTGTGGGGCGTTCCTCTACTTACCGGGTAGGTGCGTTCCAGCCATTGGTTAAGCTGGCCCTGGAAAATGCGCTTCCTGAAGAGATCAAACCGGCCCAGGTGCGGTGCGCGCTAACCAAAGTAATGAAACGGATGTTTATACCGTCCACCTTTACAAAAGACGGCTGGCTTACTATGGGCCTGGTAGGCGATAGGCAGGAAGACCTTGCTGATTACTACTCTAATACCGGCAGTATGTATGTTACAGCGCTGGTGTTTTTATCGTTAGGGTTGCCTGCGTCACACGAGTTCTGGTCAGCGCCTTTTACTGAATGGACGCAGTTAAAAGCCTGGAGCGGCAAGCCTTTTCCAAAAGATTATGCGGTGAATTATTAAATGGGGCTGACAATCAAGGAACCTTTTGGGTCGGCCCCATTTACTTCTTGTCTTTTGCCTGCGGCTGAATGATCATCCTGAAAGACTGGTCTTTACTGAAGTACGCAATCACCCAGTTACCAAATGTCCTCAGCTTGTTTTTTACGGTAAGCAACGACATTACATGTATGAACAGCCATACAGCCCAGGCTGTAAAACCATTGAAATGGAACTTTGGTTTAGGGATATCGGCCACAGCTTTATTACGGCCGATAATTGCCATTGAGCCTTTATCAAAATATTCGAACGCTTTCCATTCTGCAGCTGGTTGTGACAGGTTTTGAGCCAGCCGTTTGCCCTGCTGTATGGCTACCTGTGCTACCTGGGGGTGACCTTTTGGGAAAGCCGGATCGCTCATTTGCAGGCAGGTATCGCCAAGGGCATAAATATTTTCAGATCCCTGTACTTTATTGTAAGCATCTACCAGCATACGTTTACCAGGTCCGTACCACTCTGCAGGAAATCCTTCAAACACCATGGCAGAAACACCCGCTGCCCAGATGAGGTTTTTGGTTTTAATAGCAGTGTCTTCATTCACGGTGACCACATCCCCGTCAAAGTCTTTTACACGGGTATTCAGCATTACTTTCACCCCCAGTTTTTCAAGTGATGCTTTTGAGTATTGCTGAGATCCCACGGACATAGGCCCTAACACCGCATCGCCCCCATCTACCAGGATAATATCGCTGAAACCTTTACCAAGCTCAGGATAGTCTTTACGGATGATGCTTTGGCGCATTTCGGCAAACATGCCCGAAACTTCAACGCCTGTAGGCCCGCCTCCTGCTACCACCATGGTCAGCAGCTTTCTTTTCAGTTCCGGATCGGTAGTGCGGGTGGCTTCTTCCAGCCTGTTGAGTATCAGGTTGCGCATTGCCAGCGCATCACCCAGTGTTTTCATAGGTATGGCATGTTGCTTCACGTTCTCCATACCAAAATAGTTGGTAGCAGCCCCTGTAGCCATCACCAGTATATCATAATGCAGTTCCCCGTTGGAAAGGATCACCTTGTTTTCTGCGGGCACTACCTGTTGCAGCGCTGCCATGCGAAAACGCACATTAGGTCTTTTTCTTAAAAACTTCCTGAAGGGATAGCTGATGCTCGAAGGCTCTAAAAAGCCTGTCGCTACCTGGTATAACAATGGAGGGAAAAAATTATAATTGTTAAGGTCTACCAGTATAATTTCAAAAGCCTTGTTTTTAGATAACCGCTTAATAAAATTGATGCCGGCAAAACCGCCGCCCACAACAACCACTCTTTTTTTATCTGTATTCATAATTATTTTGTTTAAATGTATGGTCAGCTATTGTAACAATTGAAACTGTCAGTTGTAATAGCGTTATGGACCATTACAATGGTACCCGGATTTAGTAAAGTTACTTTGCCCTGGTGGTAACTCTGTAAAAAACGGGTAATATTTTTCATTGGAGAAAGCACGGCAACACATCTGAAACAAAAAACCTCCCATAAAAGGAGGCTCTTCAAACATGATATTCATAAACAGGTTAAAACCTTGCTGTAAATATTTTTGGATTGATGTTGACGCTCAGCCAGAACCAATCCTGGTAGGCCCTGGCATCAGGAGTGGTTTTTATAGTTCTCAAGGAGGAAGTGTAGAAATAAGTAGAATAACCTCCATTAACTGTTACCATGGGCAGCACCTTGTAATTAAAGGTCAGATCTATTTCGCTGCCAAGCCCTGATGATAACTTATCACTGCCATTATATATTGTTCCTGCGGCATTAAATAGATGGCCGGCTATACCAAAATCAGCTTTTGTTCCTGGTTTCAGACTTAAGCTCATATAGGTATCTAACAGGCCAACAGTATTGGGTCCGGCTACATAATAATAATCCATAAAACCATAAAATTTATGGTGCGTTCCATATAAGGGGTCAAAATACCGGGACTCATCGTTGCTGGCGGTCCCGTAGTCATCCCCGCTCAAATAGTCTGCACCTAAGGTTATACCAACCGGTTGAGATACCTGGTACCCTGCAGATCCCGATAGCATATAAGCGCTTTTATCTTTACCGTCTGCATTTTTGCCTCCCTGGTAAAAAGCCGATAACTGGCTTTTCCATCGCCCGTAATTACCAAACCAGTTAGCCCCTGCGGTTTGCATATTATGCACTTTGGCTGCAGTCACACTTCCATTGGTAATGGCATCTTTCTTAAACCCTAAATTATTAAGCAATACCGAAATATAGGAAGTGCCGGAAACATTGAATTTACCATACAGTAGTTGCATATGCTGATAAGGCTGTGCATCTGCTGGTGTATAAAACTGTCCTACGGGGTTGTTTACATTCCATCCTGTTGCTTTATAATTCTGGTTATAAGCAAAATAGCTTTGCACTTCAACCACTTTATTATTCTTCCAGCTGATATTAAGTGCATCGTGGCTCCTGCCCGCCGGATGCCAGTCCAGTCCGCCAAAAATTCTTTCATCATCCAGTGAGATGACCTGTCTCCCGATTTTAGTACGCATCGTATTACTTAGCTTAATATCTCCATAAGCTTCAAATACTGAAAAATTACCGGAGCTGGCATTAATGGGTACCACCTGGGCATCTTGTCCCCAAACGTTGATATTCTGCGCCGAAATACGGAGCCGCAGTTTATCTTCATTAGCGTAATCCATTGCAAGCCTTGTACGGTTATGGGTCAGTATAGCTGGCGCTTCCCCGGTCTGCAGGGGCCTGTATGCCCCGTTCCGGTATTCAAACCGGGGTCTTATTTGTGCAGATATTGAAAATTCATTAACGGAATTCTCGTTGCGGTCTTTGTTTGTTACAACCTCCTGCGCATTTGTATAGGTGCTTATAAAAAGGGATATGCAGACACATAGTAATATCGCAGGATACTTCATAGTTTTTATGTTTATGGTTATTTAAGGTTGTTTTACCCTTAATAAATGAGTATAAGGGGATCAAAGCTATTCCTGGCCATAGCTTAAATACATAATCAGTATCATTCAACTACCTGATATAAATCATGACAAAAGCATGACAAAGTCATGTTTCGGTTTTTACCTTCGTTTAGATTAAGACAAATTCATCTTTTATTTCACGATGTTATTAAAACAGCGAAATAGAAAATTTTCCAGGTTTTTAATACCGGTATTGCTCGGGATCATGATAGGGTTTATGGGCTATATTTTCTTTATGTCGAGGGCCTATTCCTACCTGTCAGACAATCCCAAAGCCTGTGTGAACTGTCATATAATGGCGCCTGAATACTCTACATGGCAGCATTCCTCTCACGGCAGGAACACGGTATGTAACGACTGCCATGTACCACATGACAATGTTTTTAGAAAATATTACTTTAAAGCAAATGATGGCTTACGTCATGCTACCATGTTTGCCTTTCGCCTGGAGCCCCAGGTGATCAGGATCAGAAAGCCGGGCGAGACTGTGGTCCAGGAAAACTGTATCAGGTGCCATAGCGATCTGAACAGCGTAGTAGGTACCGGTGAGGTAACGGCAACCATGGCCCACAAGGATGAAGGCAAGCTGTGTTGGGAATGCCACAGGGATGTGCCACATGGTGATGTAAGAGGATTGAGTTCCGCTCCTAATGCCCGTGTGCCATTAGCACCACAACCCGTACCTGATTGGCTTCAAAAAATATCAGATACATCAAAAAATAATAAAAGTCAATAGCTCACCGGCTTTGATACAATCAAATACATTCTTAAAGACATAAATCATTACGGATGAAAAAGAAGAATTGGTTAATCGTTGTCATTTTGGCCATTGTAACATTTGGCCTGGGCCTGCTTACAAATTCTATTATGGAGAGACGTGCAGAATCGGCGCATCTGTCAAGGGCCGACAATAATATACAGCCTTTTGAAGCCAGGAATGAGGTCTGGGGCGAAGCTTATCCACGCGAATATCAATCGTGGGCAAAAACCGCCGATACTACCTTTCGCTCCAAATATATGAGCAGCAATAATGATGACCTGTTGGAGGAAAGACCTGAAATGGTCATCCTGTGGGCCGGCTATGCTTTTTCAAAAGACTATACAGCACCAAGAGGGCACATGCATGCTGTAGAGGATGTGCGGCATACCCTGAGAACCGGCGCGCCGAGCGATACCAGCAAAAGCCCGCAGCCCGGTACCTGCTGGACCTGCAAGAGCCCTGATGTGCCCCGCATGATGAATGAAATGGGGGTTACTAATTTCTATAAAACGAACTGGGCCGATCTGGGATCAGATGTAGTTAATCCTATTGGCTGTGCCGATTGTCATGATCCTAAAACCATGAATCTTACCATTACACGCCCTGCGCTGGTAGAAGCCTTTCATCGCTCCGGAAAAGATATTTCCAAAGCTACACATCAGGAGATGCGCTCACTGGTTTGCGCCCAATGCCACGTAGAATACTATTTTAAGGGAGATGAGAAGTATCTTACTTTTCCCTGGGATGGTGGTAAAAAGGTAGAAGAGATAGAAGCCTATTATGATAATGCAAAGTTTACTGATTTTACACATAAATTAAGCCGCACCCCCATTCTTAAGGCTCAGCACCCTGATTATGAAATATTCCAGTTAGGTATACATGCCCAAAGGGGGGTGTCCTGTGCTGATTGCCACATGCCCTACAAGTCAGAAGGGGGCATTAAATATACCGATCACCATGTGACCAGTCCATTGGCCAATATCAACAATACCTGCCAGGTATGTCACCGGGAATCCGAAGCCGTGCTTGCCGGTAATGTTTATGAAAGGCAGGACTATGTATATGGATTGAGGAACAAGCTGGAAAAACAATTGGCAATGGTGCATTTTTATGCCAAGTTCTTATGGGATAATGGTGCGAAAGAACCCGATATGAAGCCGGTGCTGGACCTAATAAGAAAATCGCAATGGCGCTGGGACTTTATTACAGCATCGCACGGAGCGGCTTTTCATGCTCCAATTGAGTCACAGCGCGTTCTGGCCGATGGGTTATACTATGCTATGCAGGCAGAGACCCAGATGAACAGCCTTAATGATAAAATGAAAATAACCGCCAGGTTCACCATGCCGGACATCAGCTCAAAGGCAAAAGCACAGGCTGTTATAGGATTAGATATGCAAAAAGAAAAGACTGCCAAAGAGCGCTTTATGCAAAACGTGGTGCCTCAATGGTTACAAAAGGCTAAAGAAAAAGGAGCATTATATTCAGCTAAAAGCTAGTGCTGTAACAGGTATAGGATATCATGAATTTTAATATAGCGTTCCACAAAAAAGATCAGTATAAGTATTCGGCTATTATTATAGCGGTCCTACTGGTTGCAGGGGTTTTACTGCAATACTTTACCGGCCCTATTGCCAAACAGTGGTTTGCTTTTCCCAATAACATCTGGATAGGAGTTGCTTTTATTTCCCTATTCACTACGCTGTTTCTTTTATTCAAGCAAAAAGAGTTCATCAACCTGCTGAGCAGCGTTCCGCTGGCGTTAGTGTCTACCATTATTTTAGGTGTATTAACCATAGGACTCGGCAGTATTCATATAGAGGCATCGGACCCGAAAGCCAACCCGGTTTTATTACGTTTGGGTTTTGACAGGATAACAACCACCTGGTATTTTGCTTTCATGTTTTTTTTGGTGCTTATCAATCTTTGGCTGGCGATCCTGAAAAAAGCATTGGTATTTCAAACCAAGAACATCACTTTCTTACTTAATCATTTTGGGTTATGGCTTACCTTATTTGCCGGTGTGCTTGGCCAGGGCGATCTTACAAGGCTGACCATGAACCTGAAGCAGGATCAGCCGGAATGGAGAGCCACTGATGAGAACGGGCATATAACAGAGCTGTCCCTGGCGTTGGAATTAAAAAAGTTTGACATTGATATTTATCCTAACAAGCTTTATATCATCAATAAAGAAGGAAAAGCCTTACCGCAAAACAAGCCACAGGCGTTTATGCTGGAGAAAGCGCATTCCAGCCAGCACCTGTTGAACTGGAAGATAACCCTGCATGAGTATTTACCTAATGCCGTTCCTGTAAACGATACTACGTTCGCTGCCAGTCCTATGTGGGGCGCCACCAATGCGGCGCGTATTACAGTTGAGGATGTGCAAACAAAAGCTAAAAGAACACAATGGATAGCTGCAGGTAATTTCCAGTTCCCGCCATTAACCATTACTCTTGACAGCAATCATATAGTAGTAATGGGCCCGGCGGAAGCCCGGAAGTTCCAATCCAAAGTGTTGGTATATGAAAAAGGAAAAGATGAAATAAGGGAAGAAACCATACAGGTAAATCATCCTATTACTATAAACGGGTGGAAAGTGTACCAGGTAAGTTATGATGAGCGCCTGGGAAGATGGTCGGAACTAAGCGTTGTAGAGCTGATATTAGATCCGTGGCTCCCGCTGGTGTACACCGGTATTTTTATTTTGATCGCCGGTACTGCAGCATTTTTATTCAAAAACAGGAAATAATCATGTGGCAATATTTTTCCTATATCGTATTTACTGCTGTCCTGTTATGGATAACGGCTTCCGTGTTAGTTTACAATAAGAGGAATAGTTCAGTAAGGCTGAGCCTGGTATTGCATAGTATAGCTACTGCTGTCATCGGCTTTTTTATTATTGCTTTATGGATCACTTTGGAAAGGCCGCCTATGCGTACCCTTGCCGAAACAAGGCTTTGGTATTCTTTTTTCATGGGGCTGATTGGGTTGGTGGTATATATGCTGTACAAACAGAAATGGATGCTGAACTACGCAGCAGTAATGGGAACAGTGTTTATGCTGGTAACGTTTTTTAAGCCCGATACTACCAATAAAACATTAATGCCGGCATTACAAAGCATCTGGTTTGTGCCGCATGTTATTGTTTACATTTTTGCCTATGCTATGCTGGGCATGGCTACGCTGGTAGCTATATATGGAATTGTGCAGGTCCGTCGTCCTCATCAAAACAGTATTGCCGGCATACGGTATAAACCTTACACTGCCGCAGAATCAATAGAGGTAGTAGACCGGCTTATTAATATAGGATACGCTTTTCTCACTTTCGGTTTATTGTTCGGGGCTTTATGGGCCAAAGAGGCCTGGGGGCATTACTGGACATGGGATCCCAAAGAAACCTGGGCATTCATCAGCTGGCTGGGCTATCTTACTTATATCCATTATCGCCATAAGTATAAGGACAGAAAGGCCATGACCAATTTTGTTATTGTAATTATCGCCTTTATGTTGCTGATCGTTTGTTGGTTTGGCGTAAACTACCTGCCAACTGCGCAAATGAGCGTGCATACGTACTCTGGGTAGAAACCTTATGGGCTGAATGATTAATAGTCCACTACCTGCTCCTGTATCGTTTCCGGTATCTCGCGCCATTCATATAACTGGTTGCGAAGCTGTGGCTCAAAGCCTGCTTCTTTAATGGCATCCTGTATGGATCTATAAGTAAACCGGTGGGGCGCTCCGGCTGCGCTCACCACATTTTCTTCTATCATAATGCTTCCAAAGTCGTTGGCACCGGCGTGTAAACAAAGCTGGGCTGTGGGTTTACCTACTGTAAGCCAGCTTGCCTGTATGTTTTTGATATTGGGCAGCATTATACGGCATAGCGACACCATGCGTATATATTCTTCGGTAGTGGTAAGGTTTTGCACACCGCGGATGCGGGTTAGCAAGGTATCCACATCCTGGAAGGTCCAGGCGATGAATGCCAGGAACCCGTTAGCGTCTTCCGGTTTCCGGCTTTGCACTTCGCGGATTTTTACCAGGTGCTCAAAGCGCTCTTCAATCGTTTCCACATGCCCGAACATCATAGTGGCAGATGTGGTAATATCCAGCTTATGCGCTTCATGCATGATATCGAGCCATTCCTGCGCGCCGCATTTTCCTTTGCTGATCAGACGGCGTACACGGTCTATTAAGATTTCAGCACCGGCACCGGGCAAAGAATCCATCCCGGCTTCTTTTAATGCTTTCAGCACTTCATGATGCGTAGCTTTTTCCAGCTTGGTAATATGCGCCACTTCGGGCGGACCTAACGCATGTAAACGTATATCAGGGAATTCTGCTTTTATAGCGCTGAAAGTGTCTACATAGAACTGTAAGCCTAATTGCGGATGGTGCCCACCTTGTAATAGCAACTGGTCTCCACCGTATTTGATAGTTTCCGTAATTTTTTTACGGTAAGTATCCATATCTGTAATATAGGCTTCGGGGTGGCCCGGTATACGGAAAAAATTACAGAATTTACAGTTGGCGATACATACATTAGTTGTGTTTACATTACGGTCAATCTGCCAGGTAACTTTGCCGTGAGGCACCTGTTGCTTACGCAGCTCATCTGCAACATACATCAGCTCGCTTAGCGGGGCGTTATGATAGAGATAAACCCCTTCTTCCACACTTAAAAATTCAAAAGCCGCAGCTTTTTTATAGAGATCAGTTAAAACCATTACGGGAACAAAATTAAGTGCAAAGGTACGAAAAGAAAGGCTTTTTGCAGAAGAGATCAACTACCGGCTGCAGATTAACTGATTGCTATGCGAATTGTCTGCGCTTTACACTCAACATGCGGTTGCTTAGCAACAACTGTTGCTATACGTTGCGTTTTTGATTTAACGCTTTTGATATTTCTTTTACTTTCTTTTCATTAAGCGGGTAAAAAGACATACCAATAAATGCAAGAATACAGCAAAAGGCTGGTAATAAACTAATCATCAGCCGTTCGCCAAAAATGGTTTCCATGCTTTGCTGCGCCAGATGGGGGGTATAATTAAAAATAAAGAGGATCCATCCTGTTAATGCTGAACCCAATGCCCATCCCAGCTTTTGCGACATGGAAGAGGATGAGAAGATCAGCCCCGATGTTCTGCGCCCGGTGGTTAGCTCCTGGTAGTCTACAATATCAGAAAACATGCTCCAGAGCAAGGGTAACACGTACCCTGCACATACTGATATAATGGCCTGCATAAATAATATCCAGCCAATATGATTGGGAATAAAAAAGAATATTGCGCTAAATACAGCAGCCAGCGCCGTTGCGATCATATAAGTTCGTTTCTTTCCGTATTTTTCTGACAGAACAGGTGCTAATATAACGCCGGCCAGGTTGGCCGCCTGTCCCACGAGAAAATAGATAGTGGTAACATCCCAACCTGTAACAGGCATTTTATAGTTTAGTTGTACATGATCCCTGAAATAATAAATGGCAACGCCATCCCTGATGGCATTAAACAATAAGGATGCAAGGCCTGTTGCCACCAAAATCCACCAGGGTACATTGCGGAGCAGGCTTTTCAGATCTTCTTTTGCCGATACGTTTACATTATTACTGATGGACCCAACTCTTTCTTTTGTCCATTTAAAACACAGAAAAAACAGGATGGAACATAGCAGGCCTATAGAAGCAACGGCAAGTGTCCAGCCTATTGGCGCAGTGCTGATGCCTCCGTCAGTATTAGCTAAAGCAGGAACGTCATTAAACATATTGTTGAACCCGTCTACCAAGGGCTGCAGCAACATAAAGGTTACAAAACTCCCTATAAAGGCAAACGACATACGGTAGGAGGATAGTATATTACGTTCCCGGGAGTCGGAAGACATTACACCTAATAAAGAAGCATAAGGCACGTTAATAAGCGAATACACGATCATCATTAAGGAGTAGGTAATATATGCATACACCAGCTTGCCGGTGCTGCCAAAATCAGGGACAAAAAAAGTAATAGCACCCATTACTGCAAACGGAACGGCAAACCATAACAGGTAGGGTCTGTATCGCCCCCACCTGGTTTTGGTGCGGTCTGCCATTATGCCTACAAAAAGATCAAAGAAAGAGTCCCATACCCGGGCAATAAGGAACATGGTCCCTGCTGCTGCTGCGGTGATGCCCAGTACATCGGTATAAAAAAACAGGGCATACATCCCGAAAATTTTCCAGAACATAGAAGAGGCGGCATCGCCTAAACCATAAGCAATCTTTTCTTTTAGTTTAATGGTATTCATATATACATGCTTTAATCGTTCTGTATGCCTAAAGGTACGTGCGTATGGATATTATTTTACAGTTTGTTCTGCCAGGTATTTTTTATTTCCTGAGATTATATCAGTTATTGTTTTTAACGATAAAAATGAGCGTAATCCATCAGGTTTTGTATTGATGCAATAATCTAACATGCGATCAACAGTAGAAAGAGCTACGTGCATACGGGTATCGCTTGAGGCATAGTAAATATAAACAGTGCCATCGTCATCACAGATCCAGCCGTTAGAAAACAGCACATTTGATACATCACCTATCCGCTCTTTGCCTTGTGGCGCCATGAAGTACCCTGCCGGGCCGGCAATAACTTTTTGCGGTTCTTTCAGATCTGTCAGGTAAAGATATAGCACATAACGCAGCCCTGCGGCACATGCTCTTACACCATGTGCCAGGTGCAGCCACCCCTTTTCTGTTTTAATCGGTGGCGGGCCTTCTCCGTTTTTAGCTTCTTTTATAGTATGATAAAGCCTTTCGTCAATTAACGCTTCTTTCTGCACTACTGCATTGGTAATGTTATCAATTAAAGCCCAGCTGATACCGCCGCCTCTTCCCGCATCAATAAAACCATCCTGAGGGCGGGTGTACAGGGCATATTTACCATTCACCAATTCGGGGTGCAGCACCACATTTCTTTGATGGCTTGCGGCTACAAGGTTGGGTAACCGTTCCCAGCTGATGAGGTCTTTTGTTCTTACAATTCCTGTAGAGGCTATGGAGCTGGATAAATCTCCGGGTAAAGCATCGGGGCTTTTACTTTCTGAGCAGAACAAACCATAGATCCAGCCGTCTTCATGTGCCGTTAAGCGCATATCATATACGTTGGTTTCTTTTTCGTCAATTTCGGGAAGCTGAACCGGGTAGTCCCAGAAGGTAAACTGATCAATTCCGTTAGGACTTTCGGCAATGGCAAAGAATGATTTCCTGTCGTAACCTTCTACCCGCGCCATTACGAGGTATTTACCTTTCCATTTAATAGCGCCTGCATTAAATACAGCATTTACTCCAAAACGCTCTATTAAAAAAGGGTTGCTTGCAGGGTTAAGGTCATAGCGCCAGGAAAGCGGAATGTGGTTTGCCGTAAGTATCGGGTTTTGATATCGCTGAACGAAACCATTATATGTACCTGCCGGTGCATTGGGCGCTGATATGAGCTGATTGTATTCTTGCGTGAGTTCTTCAAATTTTTCCTGAAAAGTACCATTCATAGTTGTCATCAATTAAATATTTTATGACCGATGCCTTAACGACATCGGATTGGGCAAGCGTTAATTCACTTTTTTTATTGTAACATCATCAATAATGGCGTTTGATGTGCCTTCATTAACAATAAGAATGTAAAGGATCCTTGTATTTAGCGGAAAATCTTTATGAGTGCGGAAGGAGATTATTTCTTCTTCAAAAGTACTTTTTCCTGTAGCCGTTTTTTCTGTGACTGTTGTTAATCTCCCGGTTACAGGCTGCCCATCGCTTATGCTTATTTTTAGTTTATTACCGTTTTTATACCAATAGCGAAGCTGATAATCTGTGTCGTTGCTGAGATACACATATTGTTCTATTTGTTGCCCTGGCTTTAGCAGTACGCCTGCTGTTTTGTTTCTTCCACCATCGGCAAGCCAGCTGCCATCACCTTCCCAGGGAGCAAGGCCTCCGCCGTCTTCAAAACCCGGGTTAGGTAATTCATTGCCATTCTTCAACGGCCAGTTGTAATAACGGATATAATCTACTTCCATGTTAACTGTACCACCACCACCGTAGCTGCCCAACAGCACATTCATAAAATGATTGGGTGAATAGATTTGATTCTTATCTGTATATTCTTTGATAAGATCCCCGTTGATGTAATGTTTAATGGACGTTGGCGTCCATAACATGCCATGCACCACCCAATTGTTCACATGCTGATATCCTTCAGCAATATGCGTATTTAAGTTTCGCAGAAATCTTCCGTTCGGGTCCACGTGCCCGTGCAATACAAACTGGGCATTGAGGTATTCAAATACGTCGATCTCAAATACCTGCCCTTTAGGCCGGATACCCTGTACCCCATCCAGCGTTGTACCCTGCTGTAAATAATATTTCAGGTCGGGGCCCGGGGAATCGAACCAGAAAGCAGTGTTCAACCCGCGGGGCTTGCCCGTGCTGCTTCTTTTTACTTTTACTTCAAAATAGCCGCCCCGGCTGTTATCCAACAGGTTTTCGTTGGTGCCCCAGTCGTATGTCTGGATAGAAGATATCTTTTTGTCGTTCTTTATGTCATACACTTCGCGTGGCAGGGAATCGTTGGTAAACAGGTTAATGGTTTTACCGTTAAGGATATAGGCCGCTTCCGGAAGCCGGCCTTCCTTCATTTTCTCAAAATTCACTTTATACAGGTAGTCAATGTTGGAATAGTAATTTGTAAACCATTTGTTCCTGTTCAGCAGCTCATCATTAAATTCATCCTGCCAGTAAACTTCCATTCCTTTGGGCACTGCCGCTGATGCCGGGTTGGTTTGCAGCTCCTTTAATTCGAGGAGGTCGGGCACCCAGTTTTTTTGTGTGGTTACAGTGCCTGTGAAAGGGTGCTTTATTTTTCCGTTTGCAACCGGCTCCATCCATACGTTATATTTTGTTTCAGGCTGTATGTTCTGTATATAGAACCTGTTTGTCCCGGCTTTTACTATAGTGTTGGGGTTTTCGGGCTTTTTATTGTTATTGCTCCAATAAAGCCTGTACTCCCCGGCATCGGGAATATTATTCCAGGTAACACGTATCCAACTGCGGGTACCCATCAAATAAAATGAAGGCGCCTCTTTTTCATTTTGAACAATGGCTGCCGGGGCACAACTTACTGCTGCAACAACCAGTGAGCTGAAAAGCCAGGAAAAAGCACGTACTGAACGCATAATTGACATGGGGAAAAAATTAATGATATGGATGAACAATATACTCATTTTCAACTGCTCCGTTTTCATACAACTTTGGTATGGCATATCCCGGAGGCGTTTCCAGGTAATAAAATAATAGGAATAAAATAGGGAGGGGGGTAAAGCCCCTCCCCACTTAAATCTCCTGGTACGGTATTTACTAATTGTATCCAGGATTTTGCTTAATAACTCCGTCACTTTGATTAATGGCAGTTCTGGGAAGAGGGTACAGCACTTTATACGGTTCTGCTGTGGTAGAACCATTAGCTGCAGCACGCTGGGTAAAGAGGTTCCAGCGAATGAGATCATCACGCCTCCATCCCTCTGCCCAAAGCTCAAACAGGCGCTCATCCCTGATTCTTTGTAAAAACTGGTCATGGTTTAAACCTGTAGGCAACGCAGAAAGACCGGCTCTGGTCCTGACATCATTAATAGCATTATATGCTTCAGCATTAGGACTGCCGTTAGCTTCGTTAATGCTTTCAGCAAGCATGAGCAGCACATCCGCGTAACGGTAAATAGGCATATCAATAGCGCTGTTCTGGGAGTTGGCTTTTGATGGATCAGCTGCAAATTTCATAGGCACAGCACCCATATCTCCGGCAGTACGTGCATTTTTATATATAATGCTGCCATCTGCGTTTTTGCCAACGGGATAAGATTGCAGTAATACACTCAGCCTCTTGTCATTTGTACTAAATTTATCATAGCTTGTCCAGGGCATTTTATATCCTCCCCATGCCGTAAGGGGGATGCCTGTAGGGTCTGCATAGTCCGAGGGGAGTGCGTGCGCCAGCCACATATTGGTATAATTGCTTACGCTTGAGGAATTGGTACATACCACAGCAAGGATAATTTCTTCAGAGCTTCCTCCTTTGTTGTTGATGTTAAACAGATCTTCATAATTGGTAGCCAAAGAATAACCCATCGTTTTGATCTGCTGTCCAGCAGTTACTGCTTTTGGCCATTGTTTTTCATGCATGTATAGCTTCATAAGGCCAGTAAGGGCCGCGGTTTTGGAAAATCTGCCGTAATCGCCTCCTGTAAATTTTGGAGGTAATGCATTCACTGCATCTAACCAATCTGCTTCAATCTGTTTTACCATATCTTCACTGCTTGGTCTTGGAACCGGTTTTGCATTAGGATCTGCAGCTATTTTAGCATCGGTAATAATGGTAAGCGGTCCGTAGGAAAAATATAACATCTGTGCATAGAAAGCCCGTAATGCTTTCAGCTCACCTATATATCTCTTTTTAAGATTCTCTTCCATAGAGATGCCTTCTATGCCATCCAGTGCAATAGTGATGCGGGAAATATAGGGCAAATAGCGACTGTAGTTATGTGTTACCCAATCAAAATCGGGTGTGAAATTAAGATTGTACATACGGCTCCAGTCTCCGCCCCAGGCACAAACTCCCTCATCGGTGGTCATCATAGCCTGTGTTTTCCAACTGTAAGTTCCTGCCATAGCACCTCCCTGCCAATCGCTGCCCCCGGCTAAACCGGTGTAGGCGGCATTTACTGTTGCAAGCGCTCCTTCGGGTGTTTTTACAACGGCATTAAGGTCACCGTAACCTACATAATCCAGATTTTTTTCACAGCCAACGGCTCCGAATAAAAGCGCAATACTGCCAGCTAATATCATTCTTTTATATTGCAAATAAGATTTCATATCAATTTTTTTATATGTTTAGAATGTTACATTTATACCAAATACATAACTTTTTACCAATGGATAGAAGTTTCCGGTATTCAGTTCAGGATCCAAACCCGGGTAGCTGGTAATAGTAAACAGATTTTGTGCATCAAAAGAAACCCTGACAGAGGAGAAGATATTTTGCCTGGAAATCAGGCTGCCGGGAAGTGTATAACCCAGGGTTATATTTCTTGCTCTCAGGAAACTTCCGTCAACCAGCCAGTAATCCGAACCGTTATGGAATGCACTGTAATTAGCATCGTATAATGCAGTAGGGAAGGTTCCGTTTACATTATTAATGCCCCACCTGTTAGAAACCGGCATGCCATTAAACCCTTTATTGTTATCCATAGAGGTTTCTGTAGCTCTCATACCTGCAAGAGGCGACCATTTCTTTTGTTTTAACCCGGACATATAAATATTCAGGTCGAAGCCTTTGTATTGAAAAGTATTACCGAAGCCGAAGTTGAATTTAGGATCGGCGTTACCTAAATAAGTTATATCTGCTTCTGACAGCATACCGTCAGCAGCAATAAGGTTCCCGTCTGCGTCATATCCATGTATATCTTTTATAATAAGTCCTCCGGGCAGCAGGTCGGGCATCCATGCCGGGGCTGTTCCGTATTGGCCGGTAAAAATACCATCGCTTAATACTCCATAAACAGGATTAAAGACTGCTTTGCGGCCGGTTACATGTTCGTATGGCTTTAACGATTTACGCGCCATTTCAGATCTTTCAACCCAATAGTTCAGGTAATGAGAGAAATTAATGCTGGTGGACCAGCTAAATCCGCCCGGAGACTGAATATTTTTGGTATTCAGGCCAATTTCATAACCAGAGGAACGTGTTTTACCTGCATTGTCAAAAACCCCGTCTATAATAAATCCACTTGGATAGGGTACAAAAGCTATAAGGTCCCTGATGGTTTTATTAAAATAGTCGAAAGATCCCGTGATCCTGTTTCGAAGGAAGCCAAAATCCAGGCCGGCATTGAACTCACCTGCAGTCTCCCAGGTAAGATTAGGGTTTGCAGCCCTTGTTAGCACAACTCCGGAATTCATGTTCCCCGAACCAAAATAGGGACTCAATGAAGTGCCGTATCTTTCAAAAGCCGAGGAGCTGAAAGAGCTATTTCCTGTTTCGCCATAGCCTACGCGTAATTTAAGAAAGCTGATAGCGCTGATAGATTTTAGCCATTCTTCATCCGATAGGGTCCATCCTGCAGAAACAGCCGGGAAGTATCCCCATTTTTTGTTTTGTGCAAAAACAGAGGATCCATCTCTTCTTATAGAAGCCTGAAGGGTTATATTATTATTGTAAGTATAAATAGCCCTTGCAAAATAGGATGCCCAGGTTTGCTGGCTTCTGTTAGAGCTTACAGAAGGCCTGTCTGCCTGCCCTGATTGTAAGCTATAGTAAAAAATGATGTCAGAGAGAAAATTCTGGTTCCCTGCGCTAAAACCGCTCCAGTCTGTTTGCTGGAATGAATAGCCTGCCAAAGCATTTAACCTGTGCTTTTCTGATAAATCCTTATTATAGGTAAGTGTATATTCATATAATTTGGAGCGCGCATCGGATTCTGTTATACTTGCGGAACCGTTACTGTTGAACCCATATAAAAAAGTCCTCGGAAAGTACGAAGAGCGTTTGGAGGAAGATTGGTCGTAGCTAAAATTAGCTTTGGCCTTTAACCCTTCAATTATCGTCCACTCGCCATAGGCGCTGGTGAGCATCCTGTTCGCCCGGGTTTCATCTGTTACTGTAGCGTAAGAAAGCGGGTTGGGTATTGCCGGATAATAAGGGCTTAAAGGATAGCTGCCGTCTTCCAGTTGCAGCGGCTGTATGGGGGCCCAATAAATAGCTGC
The DNA here is from genome assembly GCA_049841335.1 of Niabella sp. Lineage (GTDB taxonomy): Bacteria > Bacteroidota > Bacteroidia > Chitinophagales > Chitinophagaceae > Niabella. The sequence continues at coordinate 57,757 of JASGDI010000248.1, forward strand.
TGTAACAATACCTCCGTTTTCGTTTTCTCCGCCGGTAACGGTATTGTTGGCAACAGAGTTGGAGATCACAATATTGGTACCTACTTTGATCTTATCAGAAATGGCCTGGTCAAGATTGAGCCTTGCATTATAGCGCCGATAATCGGTGCCTATGATCACCCCTTTCTGATCAAAATAGTTACCTGATGCAAAATAACTTGTTTTGCCATTGCCCCCGGTAAGTGAGATGTTGTGTTGTTCAGTATAGCCTCCCCGGGTAATGGCATCAGTTGCAGATTTTCCTGTCAGTGCCTTATTGATCTGGTCTTGTGTATATATGGGAGCAAATGGAGTTACTGTGCTGGCATCAACAGTTCCGTAATAGGGAGCAATTTTATTGTCTTTATGCCATTTTTCTAAAGCAAGCTGGTTTCTTTGTTCCATATATTCTCTTGCACTGTACACTGGCAGCATTTTATCCACCTTTTGTGTACCATAAGAGCCCGAATATTGAATTTTGGGTCTTGCAGAAGCTCCTTTTTTGGTAGTAATCAGCACCACACCGGCACCGGCCCTTGCTCCGTAAATAGCAGAGGCGCTGGCATCTTTCAAAAACTGTATTGATTCTATATCATTGGGATTAATAAAATTCAGCGGTGATTTATCAACACCGCCGCCGCCGTATTTATCGCCAATTGCTCCGCCTATGCCCGGTTGTCCTGCATTGTCATTTACCGGAATACCATCAATAACATACAATACCCCTGCATTTGCAAAAGACGGATTACTTCTGATCTGCACAGATACGCCTGCTCCCGGCTGCCCTGTGCTCTGTATTACCTGCACCCCTGCAGCTTTACCCTGCAAAGACTGTAAAAAGTTTGAGGCTACGCTAACGTTAAGGTCCTTGGCAGAAACCTTTGCAACGGAGCCGGTAACATCACGTTGTTTAATAGTTCCATAGCCTATCACCACCACTTCATCCATCTGGCTTTCTCCCTCTAATATAATGTGAATGTCATTGGCGTTGGATACCGTAACTTCCGTGGTTTTCATACCAACATAGGAAAATTCCAAAATCTTTCCTTTTTCTACCGATATGCTGAAGTTCCCGTCAGCGTCTGATGTTGCTGCAATACTTGTTCCTTTAATTGCAACAGTAACACCTTCTAAAGGATTATTTTGTTTATCCTTTACACTTCCTTTCAAAGGAAAAATGTTCTGTGCCCATGTAAAATGGCAAACCGCTCCTAAAAGGAGCACAAATAATAGTCTTTTCATACCATGTGGCTTATTTAGTGAATAATAAGCTAAAAGTATGTTAAGGTACGGATGTCTGATTTCAAAATAAGCTCATTACATTTGAATTTTTGAATCAAAGTGTTATTAATTTATTATTAATATGTATTATATATAAATATTTAATTTATATATAATTATTAGAAAAAATATCTATAATGAAGCGAGAAAGGTAGGAAGTAAGAAGAGTTTTGTGGGCTAAGAGGCATAGATGAATTTAACAATTTGCTTATTGTTTTTGAAAAATTTGCTCAAAAATTGAAAATCGTATTTCCGGTTATATGATCAGTCGCTGTTTATTATGATCCTCCCTGAATGCCGCAGGGTTTGTTCCGTTAGCTTTTTTAAAAACACGGTAAAAATAGGAAACGCTGTTAAATCCGCATTGATCAGCAACTTCTGCAATAGGGAGTCCTGCTTTTAATTTTAGTATAGCAGTTTTTATCCTGCGATCCAGTACATAATCGGTAAAGTTCATTTGGGTGTTGGCTGCTAAGAACCTTGCAAAAGTTGATCTGCTCATATTTAGCTCTTTGGCAGTGTCTGATATGCGAATATCAGCGGAAATATTTGTGCTGATATATTCATGCAACCTGTTCAGTAATTCGGTAGTGCGGTTCATTTCAATGGCTGTGCCGGAGGAAAGTATCCTGTAATCATTGCTTTTAGACAGCTCATACAGGAGAATGAACAGCCGCATAACAGAATAAAACCCTTCTGTTTCCATGGTTATGATTTGTAAAAGAGGCTGTATTTTTTCTATGGTTGCCTGTCCGAACGAAACACCTTTTGATGCGCGTTCCAGGAGGTGCCGGATGCTTTCAAACTGGTTTTTGTTTTTGTATTGCTCTATTAGCTGCGGATGAAACTGAATGGTGATTTCATGTATATTGTTGCTTTTACAATCTCCATCTTTCCAGGCGTGCTTTAGTTCGGGGTTGGCAATCAATACCAGGTCTTTATCGGCTATGGTTTCTTCCAGGTCTCCTACAATTCTTTTTGCTCCTCTTGCGCCGTGTACAAAATTGAGCTCATATTCGGGATGTATATGTACAGGGAATGTAAAGTTAGATTTTCTGCGGTCAAAAACAACAAAGCAGTCCTTCTCAGATAACGGAGACTTCTCCCGGTAAACTTCAGGGCTTATCATACTAAAGCATTTACATTAAAAATATGTATATCAGGAATCACTACCAAATGCAGGGTTATCAAAGAATAAGATATAATAGTGCCGCTTATCAAATAAGCTTCCGGAATTTTTTGTAAAAACGGTAACTTTAAAGCAATCCTTTGCCACTCATGAAGTATATATTTACAGGCTTGCTTTTGTTTTGCATATTCACCCGGTGTTTTTCGCAGGAAGAGTTTGTTGACCCGCCAAGTCGCCAGCTTACTAAGATCAGCTTTACGCAGTTTACCGGTGGCGTGGTTGTTTTTAAGGCTTTACTGGATGATTTTAAAGATTCGCTTTGTTTTGTACTGGATACAGGAAGCGGCGGTATTTCGCTCGACTCTACTACAGTGATGGAGCTGGGATTGCCGCAGCCACCGCCCGAACGTATGATCAGGGGTATTGGCGGAACCGTAAAAGTAGGGTTTTTGAAAAACAGGAGATTAACGATCAATGATCTTGTGATAGACAGTCTTAATTTCCATGTAATTGATTACGAAATTTTATCGGCGCTTTATGGCCAGAAGATAGATGGCATTATAGGATATGCTGTGCTTAGCCGGTACATAGTAAAGCTCGATTACGAAAAGCAGGAAATGTCTTTCTGGAGCAACGGGATCATTAAATATCCCAGGGGAGGACATATTATGCGCCCTGAAATTAACCGGCTACCCTATTTGGGCACTGAAATAAAAGATGCGCGGGAACGTAAATTCAATTACCTGTTTGATATCGGCGCCGGGCTTACAGTATTGTTCTCGGAAGATTATATACAGGACAGCGCATTTTTAAAATCTAAAAGAAAAAAATACCTGAAGCAGGGAGAAGGAATGGGCGGAAAAGTGCAGTTTCATTTAAGTGTAATGCGGGAGCTTAAAATTGGCCCCTATAAGTTTAAAAATGTACCGATCAATATTTTTGATGATGAATATAATATTACAGCTTATCCAGGTTACGGCGGATTGGTGGGTAACGATATCTTCAGGCGGTTTAACTGTATCTTAAATTACAAAGCCCGCCAGGTTCATATTGTGCCTAATAAATTTTTTACAGATCCCTTTGATTATGCTTATTCGGGTGTAGAACTATACAGTTTTGACAATATGGTTGTTATTGGAGATATTCCTAAAGGATCGCCGGCTGATGTAGCCGGACTTAAAGCAGGCGATGAAGTGCTGGCAGTAAATAAAAAATTCGGGATGACGCTTAACGATTTAAAACTGGCCCTGCAATCAACCTACGGCCCGGTTGATATAATTATAAAAAGAAATGATACGCTCATGGTAAAAAAAATGCGGGTCATTAATATTCTCAATGGGAAAGCGATACCCAACCAGACATTGTCCAAAGATTTCAGGGATGGTATTAAAATATACATACGGAATGGCGCGGATAATTTTTTGCAAAACAGGGATTTTTGAGAGTAATTGCATTCCGGTAACATTGTATCCAATGATAAAACCCCTTACTTTCGTGGCATGGTTCATTTTGAAAAATTTGTTTTGGAGAACGGGCTGAAGGTGATTGTGCACCAGGATAAATCTACCCCGTTAGCAGTAATGAATATATTATACGATGTAGGTGCCAGAGATGAAAACCCGGCACGAACAGGTTTCGCGCATCTTTTTGAGCATTTAATGTTTGGCGGTTCGGTAAATGTACCGGAATATGACGAGCCTTTGCAAATGGCAGGGGGCGAGAATAATGCTTACACCACCAACGATCTTACTAATTACTATATACAGCTGCCCGCCGAAAACCTGGAAACAGCTTTCTGGCTGGAAAGCGACCGGATGCTGTCTCTTGCTTTCAGCGAGAAGAGCCTTGAAGTGCAGCGCAAAGTAGTATGCGAGGAGTTTAAGGAGCATTATATTGATAAGCCTTACGGAGATGCTTGGTTTAAAATGCGCGAGCTGGCCTATAAAAATCATCCGTATAAATGGATGACCATTGGCAGGGAACTGTCGCATATTGAAGAAGCACGACTGGAAGATGTAAAAAAGTTCTTTTTCAGGTATTACAGGCCCAACAATGCAATAATGGTAGTGGCCGGAAATGTGGAAACGGCAACAGTGCGGCAGCTGGCAGAAAAATGGTTTGGCAGCATTGAGCCAGGGGAAAAATATATACGGAACCTTCCTCCGGAAGAAGCACAGCCTGAAGCAAGAGTGGAAGAGGTAAGCGCAGAGGTTCCGCTGGATGCTTTTTATAAAACCTGGCATATAGAAGGCCGTATGAGCCCGCAGTATCATGCAATGGACCTGCTTACCGATATTTTAGGAGGCGGAGAATCGTCCCGCCTGTACCAGAAGCTGGTAAAGGAGCTGCAGTTATTTGTAAATATCCAGTGCTATCATTTTGGCAGCCTCGATCCGGGACTTTTAGCTATTGAAGGCAAGCTGGTAAAGGGAGCTGATATGAAGGCTGCGGAAGCAGCTGTGGAAGCGGTTCTGGATGACATCAGGCAAAATCTTATTCCGGGTGAGGAGCTGGAAAAAGTAAAGAATAAAACAGAAAGCATCATGGCCTTTGAAGACATGAGCCTGCTGAACCGTGCCAACAGCCTGGCTTTTTACGAGCTGTTGGGCGATGCTGATATGATGAATACCGAGCTTCAGAAATATGCAGAGGTTACTGCAGAAGACATTAATAGAACCGCAAAAGATATTTTTATAAAAGAGAACAGCAGTACGCTTTATTATTTTGCAAAGACAGACCAGTAAAGTTTTTTAAACCTTATAAGGCTGCCTATTTTACCGTAAACTGGTAGGTATTGCCAACCGGTATTTCAGTAAACCCTATAAATACGGCCTGTTTATTGTATTTATCTACTTTGTTATTGGCAACTATATAGCTACGGTGAATGCGGGTAAAAAGACTTTCCGGCAACTGTGCTTCAATATCGCTTATAGTGGAACGGGTAAGCAGCTTTTGATTGTTCTTTAAAAAGAAATTAAGATAGTTACCAGCAGCTTCTATATACAAAATATCATCAAACCAAACTTTTACCTGCTCATAACCGTCTTTTAAAAAGATGTAATCTGCATGTCTGCTATTACCTGCTTTTAACGCCAGCAACTCATTAGCTTTGGTACAGGCCTTTAAAAAACGGGACAGAGGAAATGGCTTTAATAAATAATCAACAGCAGCTACTTCAAAGCCTTCAACTGCATGTTCGCTGTATGCCGTGGTAAAAATAACCATGGGAGGATTGGTTAAGGTTTTGAAGAATTCAATACCGCTAATATCAGGCATCTTGATATCCAGGAAAAGCAGGTCGGTTTTATTATGCTGTAAATAACCTATTGCCTCAAAAGCGTTGGTAAACACAGCTTTTAATTCTACAAAGGGTACTTTGGAAGCATGGCTTTTTATTACTTCCAGAGCTATGGGCTCATCATCTATGGCTATGGCGGTCACTTTTTGAGTTAAAAGGTTAAATGTTTAAAAGTTTCAGGGATATATATTGCAAAAATATTATCTGCGAATTTATCGTTAAATGCACAAAAAATACCGTAGTACTTTTCCTGATAACAGATGAGTAATTTAAAGTGGGGCTTAATTCTCTTTCTTTGCAAGCACTTCTTCCAACTGTTTATATAAAGCTTCGCCATTGCTGGGCCTGTATGCCTGAGCAGTGACCAGTTTGCCATCCCTGTCAAATATTGCATAAGTAGGGTATGAGCGGGGAACATCTTTTGTATTTAACAGGTCTACCCAAAAAGGCTCAATTTCCTTATCGTTTTTGTAAATATGAGCTCCGGTTACATTGTGGAGTAATATAAATTCCCGCCATTTTTCAGCATCCTGAGGACTTTCCATGGCTAAATATAAAAATACCAATTGCGTTACATCCTTAAAATGATCTTTCAGTGGCTTTGTATGTTGGGAAATTTCTGTAATGCAAGGGCCGCACCAGGTGCCCCAAATATCCAGGTAAACCACATTTCCTTTATAGGGTGCAATTAAAGAATCCAGGAACCTGATGCTATCAGGATTTTTAATAAAGATGATATTTTTATTACCTGAATTTCTTGCTATGCTTGCTTCTAATAAGGCAATTTCTTTTTTACAGACATCCCGGAATCTGCTTTCAGGGAATGCCTTTTTGAGCTGGCTGAAAATGGTTTTAGCTGTAATCAGGTCAAGATCTCCAGCCCTGTTTAATGTTTGGTTAGCCAGGTAACGCTCGTAAAGTTTACCGGGAAGAACTGCCTTAGCATATAAGATGTTTAAAAAGAGCTCACCATGCTTTTCTGCTGTTTTTTTGAGTGTATCAATTGGTAATCCAAATTTTTCCCCGATAATATACTCTCCGTGCTCCCTTGCTTGCAGAAAGACCTCCATAAGCTCATTTACAATATAATTTTCGAGAAACTGGTTAGCTGACTGGCTATAAGATAACAGGGTTGTTTCGGGCATCGGTATTGTTTTAAGAGCGGAATCTGCCAGTACTTTCCAGGTTTCTCCTCTCATGAACCTGCTCTTAATTCCGTTTGAAAAGGCGGATATTTTGTTGGCGTAGTAATATTGAATATGCTTTTTTTTATTTGAATATATATGGGTAATGGAATCCCGTTCCTTCCATACCTCCGGAAGCATTATATTAATAATAGAATCCTTACTCCATGTATGGTACCCTTTTTTAAATAAGGAATTAGCCAAAAGTTTTTCATCGTTTAAAATAGCCGGGTCATCGTTTCTTTTTATGAGCAGTTCTGCGGAAAGAGGCAATGCCTGCTGAGAAAAAATTAATCGGGGGCAATAAAGTAAGAATAATAGAAAAGCTCCTTTCATGGTACTTGGTTTTACTTATAGCTGGATCGTTAAGTGAACAAAAAACTCTTTAGCGCTTTCGCGGATGATCAACTCATGTTTTTTAGGATATAGCAGCGCCAGCCGCTGTTTTACATTTTGAAGGCCGATGCCGCTTTTCATTTTTTCAGGATCGTAATCATTTTTGGGATGCACGCTGTTATGTACATCAAAAAATAGTACATTTTCTTTGGTGTGCAATGAAACATTTATAAATGATGGTTGTTGCAGGCTGATGCCGTGCTTAAAAGCATTTTCCACAAAGGGGATCAGCAGCATAGGCGAAATATCCAGCCGGTTCAGTTGCTCTTCAATATTGGTTTGAATAATTATTTCAGGAGATGCAGCAGTACGCAGTTTTTGCAGGGAAATATAATTATTCAGGTAATCCACTTCCCGCGTCAGCGATATTTTTTCCTGCATGTTCTCATGCAGCATAAAACGCATCATATCACCCAGCTTCTGAATGCCTTCGCCTGTGCGCTCTGCATTTTCCTGGAGGGCAGTGCCGTATAAAGTGTTCAGGGCATTAAATAGAAAATGCGGGTTGATCTGTGAACGTAAAAAACTGAGATTGGCTTGCGATGAGCCTAAAGCCGTTTGCAGCACTTCTTTATCAACCCGGTTTTTGGAAATATACCACGATACCGGAACAATTACACATATAGCAAAAATGATCAGCACAAAGAAAAACGCTCCGAATTCGCCGTTACCTGCAATACCTGTACAAAAGGCACTTCCCAATATGGTTAATAAAAAAACAATGGGAACAACACGCCACAGGTACGCCGCACTTTTAAAACGTTTGCTCCCTGCTAACGGAATAAGGTATTTAATGTGGATCAGTACTATAATAAAAGCATAGGGTACGCCAACCGTCCAGAAGGCCATTATTTCTCTTTCATTGTTGGCCGACAGGATGATCATAATGGCCACCCAGCAGGCAAATGCTAAAAAGCCAAAGAGCAGCCCGGCTCTTGTTGTCTCTTTCAGCTTTTTGCTGCTTTGCCTGGCTCTTATTGTTTCGGCAGATTTCAGTATCAGCTCTTTTAAAATATAATAGGCAATATAGATCAGGAATATGATGGCAACTGTTGTAAATCCATCCGTAAACAGGTAAATATATCTTGTATTAAAATCGTATTTTCCAAATACCCATGCATCTGTATAAGTATAAGTAACGGATACCAGGGTGGCTATAATAAGGTATAAGCCAAACACAGATCCGGCTTTGATCCAGTTATCTTTTTTTTCTTCCACAAATCGGGTAATCAGTACATAACCACAATAGTAAATGATGATCTGTGACAGGCCGGGCAAAAATAGGTGCTTCCAGAAATTATATTTTATATAATACTCTTCAAACCTGTAAGATCTGTGGGCATCAGGGTTTTTACTCATAATAAGCAGGCTTAGTAAAAGAGCAGCAGCTATTATAGTTACTATCCAGAATTCAATTTTGTTATATATTTCTTTTGTTTTCATGTTGCATAATTTCACTGCAAGATTAAACACAATCCCTGTTGGTTTTATAAAAAAGGGATGAATTTGCTGAGAAATGGGATGAAGTCAGGGGTTGGATGTCCGAAGTTCATAACAAAGAATAGAAGCTCGCCTGACTGGCTGGGCAAGGCTGAAGCGGCTTGAGAAATTAATAAGGAAAAGCATCAACTATTTTCAATTACCTTTAACTTCTTCATTCAAATTCAGGGCATACTTGTCGTACCTCGTACACCTTATATCGTACCTTTTACATTATGCTGGTTGTTGTATACTGATTTGTGTTAGTCAGGAAGTCCGAAAATCGGGCTCCGGAAGTTTGAGAAAGAAGAAACGTGTACTCTGCCTTTAGCTTCAGGCTTTCAGCCTTTTGCTGTCCTTTTCCAATGTCGTACCTCGTACACCTTATATGGTACATTTACATTATGCTGGTTGCTTGATGCCGGCAACATCCTCGTACCTCCGACTCCGGACCTCCGACTTTTCCGACTATATTTGCGGTTTAAATTTTGGAAATGCTGAACAGAACAATAGCGCCGCCGATAGTAGATGCTGTAAATTTCAATCTGCAATTACAACCTTATCAGAAATATGTGCTAAAGAACGGAGTAGAAGTATATGCCATTGATGCAGGAACCGAAGAAGTGCTGCAGATAGAATGGGTATTTGATGCGGGGAACTGGTTTGAAGAAAAAAACCTGCAGGCTGCCGTAACGAATTTTTTGCTGAAGAATGGTACTGCCACCAAAACAGCATTTGAAATTAATGAGCATTTTGAATACTATGGCGCTCACCTGGGTCGTAATTGCGGCGCTGAAATGGCCACGGTCACGCTGCATACACTTACAAAACATACAGGAAAGCTGCTGCCCGTAATACGGGAGATATTTTCTGAAGCCTCCCTTTTGCAGAGCGAAATGGATATATCCATACAGAATATGAAGCAAAAGCTGGATGTAAACCTGAAAAAAAGCAGCTTTGTGGCCGGGCGCCTCATTGACACTTATCTTTTTGGAGAGCAGCACCCTTATGGCCGCTTTAGCCGGCACCAGGATTTTGATGCATTGACAAGGGAAGACTTGCTGAACTTTTATGACCGGTATTACAGAACCGGCTCTTTTAAAATATTTGTGGCGGGTAAGATACCGGCTAACCTGGAACCTTTACTGGAAGAACATTTTGGAGATTTTACCCATATAAAAAAGCCCGGGCGTCAATACATAGCGCAACCTGCACAGGACCATAAGTTCCATATCCTGAACGATGAAAAAAGCTCGCAGAGTTCCATAAAACTGGCACGGCCGTTTGGCAACAGGCACCACCCCGATTTTTTAAAGGCCCAGGTACTGAATATTGTATTGGGTGGCTTTTTTGGCAGCCGGTTAATGGCCAATATACGGGAAGATAAGGGTTATACGTATGGTATACACAGCTACCTGATGGGGAACAAGAAGGAGAACGGCTGGGTGATCTCCACCGAGGCCGGGAGGGAGGTTAGCGAAGCCACCATAAGCGAAGTGTATAAAGAAATGGACATTTTGCGTAATGAGCCCATAGAGGAGGATGAACTGATGCTGGTAAAAAACTTTATGATGGGCTCCATTCTGGGTGATCTGGACGGACCCTTCCAAATGATAGCAAGATGGAAAAATATTATTTTAAACGACCTGGATAACGACTTCTTTAACCGCTATATTTCAAACATTAAGAACATTACGGCCTCCGAATTACAGGAGACCGCTAATAAGTATTTAATCCCGGGAGATTTTTACGAGTTGGTAGTGGTGTAACAGAGGCAGCCCTTATTTATGATGATTTTAGCCGGCCGGCTAAAATCTTTGCGGAAAGCCCAGGCAAATATCTGGGGATATATTGCGCACTTCAATAAATAAATTGGGAAACACCTGTGTTTTTTTTACTACTGGGTAATGAAGCTGGTTAAAGGTAACCACTGCTTTTGCTGCTGCTTTTTCTATACTGTCTTTCATACTGCCGCTACTACCTGCCAATTGGTTGAGTCCATCGGAGATACGCTTTTTGATGTCCTTGTTTACCGATTTCATCAGCGTATTTACGCCACTTCGTATCGCAGCTTCTATCTGGTCTTCATCTACACAGATGGAAGTAATAAAGTCAGGGCCGGGCAAATCAATATCCACGATCTTTACTTTATGCCGGATGAATTTTGCGAGGTCATTGGCAGTGTATGGCGACAGTTCGATATCGAATTTAAGATCAGCTTCGTGACTGCCTTTTTTTGCTGTGGCATTCACCCGTACTTTGCCGGAGCCAATGGTTGCATTGAGCTTTTTAAACATCGCATTGCCTTTCTTAAAGTCGGCTACCTGCTTATCAACCTGTGCCTGGGTGATAGCGGTATTTACGCCGGGCAGATTTAGCTTATTATAAAAAATATTAATACCGCTTTTGCTGGCTGTAACTGGAAAGTCATCGCTGCGATAAACAGGTTCGTCAACATCTACTTTTCCCATGGGTGTTTGAATGATATTTACTGTCCGGTAAACAGTAAAGAACATACTGCTGGCCAGTGGTTTAAACGCATTCACCTGCGCATCAGAAAACGAAAAGCTGCCATTATTCCCGGTTTTTACATTTACCTGCAGTTGAGGGAAAAACCCCGGAAGCAACCCTGTTTTTGGAACAAATCCAAGATAAACCTTGTGCCCTGCTGCGGCGCGAAATGAACTGGCAGCCGGCTTTTCATTTTTAACAAAACCGGGAATAAAACCAATAATATTGGTGATCTCGAAAACAGTACCCTTAATCATTGCATGTGTTTTTAAAGTATGATGAGCAAACAGAAGCGTAATGCGACAAAAATGTTTTTACCAGGTATTAAAAAGCGAAGTAAAAATACAGCTTTGATCCATTGAAGAAAATAGCTTATTTGAGGGAGGTTGAAAGCGTAAAACGTAATGCATGAAGTTTTTTGGTCTTAATATATGGTTAACACCGGAATATTAATTCACCAAAAATCCCAGGCCTATCGCATTAATGACCTTACTTGCAAAACCGGTTATTTTAGGGATGGTTTTACCTGCATTAATGCGGCGGGCATACATTAGTTTATAATTATCGTTGTAATTAAGATAACGGGAGTCAGTATCAATACCTGTAAAGAAAAGCCGGTTAGAAACATAAGAAAGCCCAATACCCCAGTTTTCGGTATTATAGCCAATCGCACCTTTTACCTTCAGATTGGGATTAAATTTCCAGAAGCTATTTTGATCACTGGTCTTGCTCCATTCTTTAACATGGCTCACATCCGCATTAATGGAAGCCATACCGGTAATAAAAAAGTGTTTATTCAATACCAGAGTATATCCATATCCCAACCCCGGCCCGAAAGTTATAAAATTAATTTTCGAAACACCTGAATGAGGGTAGGTATTGGCCAGGGCAGACGGAATAAAAGCACTGTCGCCCTTAGCCGATCCATAAAAAAACTCGCCTCCATAAAGTAAAGAGCCCGCAGACTTCTTTTGCCAGGCATCTAATAAAAAGGCTGCCTGGGCACTGAATTTCCTGCTATTCCTGATCAGGTTTACAGTAGTACCGTATAATGCAGTTTCAATATCTGGCCTGGTGTAATATTTATTGGCGGCAGGGACAATGCCGGCAACAGGATCCGTATTCAAATAAAGACCTTTGTATTTTTGAAAGTAGATATCGGCCAGCACTTTCCGGCCGGTGACGCTCATCTGCAAATTAGTTTGCCTGGTTTTGCCTTTACTTTCAGAATAGGATGGATCAAGGCCGTTAACGCCAAATGTAGCAGAAAGACCTATAAAGTCGTGTGCTGCCGAAATACCTATACGCCCCGGACTGTTGGGCCTGAATCTTAAAGCATGATCTGCATCTGTTGCCCCTGTTTTAAAAACCGTGCTTTTTTTAATGGCAACAGCTCCCAGCGTCAGCTTATTGCGGTAAGACATATAATAGCTCGTATCGTAACGTTCCGTGCGGTACTGGGCGAATATTTCAATCGTCAAAAAAAACAGGGCAATAAACAGCAAGGCTTTCCTCATAAAAGATATCACAAAATACAATAATTTAAACAAGCCCTGTGCCATTTTATTACCGGCAGAATAGATGGCCTTTATTTGTACAACGTAAATTTTTCTTTACACGATCCTCTGCGAAACATTTTGTTTCGCAGGACTATAAGTCCCGAAGAACGATGGGTTTTCTTAATCACATCGTATATCGTACACCGTATATCATACATCGTACATAAAAATAACCTACGTTTGTGCTATGTTTTTCGACAGGAAAAATTTATCTGATGCGCAGCTGCTGCAAATGTATCACAGCATTTTATATCCACGGCTGATAGAGGAAAAGATGCTGATATTATTGCGCCAGGGAAAAATAAGCAAATGGTTTAGCGGCATAGGACAGGAAGCTATTGCTGTAGGTGCCACGCTTGCATTGCAGCAGGATGAATGGATCCTGCCGTTGCACAGGAACCTTGGTGTTTTCACTACCCGCGATATGCCCCTGCATAGGTTATTTAATCAATGGCAGGGCCATCAGAATGGTTATAGCAAGGGGCGCGAACGTAGTTTTCATTTCGGAAGCAAGGAACATTATATCTGCGGCATGATCTCTCATCTTGGTCCTCAGCTGGCCATTGCGAATGGAGTGGCCCTGGCCGATAAGCTTGCCGGAAAGGATAAAGTGGCTTTAGCCTTTACCGGTGAAGGAGGTACCAGCGAAGGAGATTTTCATGAGGCCCTGAATATTGCTGCAGTTTGGGACCTGCCGGTAATTTTCCTGGTAGAGAACAATGGCTATGCTTTAAGCACACCAACCTACGAGCAGTACCGCTGCATTAACCTTACTGATAAAGCCAAAGGCTATGGCATGGAAGGGACAACCATAGATGGCAACAATATTCTGACAGTTTATGATACTATAAAGGGTGTGCGCGATTATTGTATTAAAAACCAGAAGCCCTACCTCATTGAATGTATTACATTTCGTATGCGGGGGCATGAAGAGGCCAGTGGCACAAAGTACATACCACAGGATCTGTTACAACTCTGGGAGCAAAAGGATCCTGTGCTTAATTATGAGCAATATTTATTAAGCAGGCAGATTGTAAGCAATGAAGATATTACTGCCATACGCGAAGCCTTAAAAGAAACTATTGAAAAAGAACTGGTCCTTGCCGATGCGGATGCTCATCCCCTGGTAATAGATACATTGGCAGAAATCAATGAAGTATATGCGCCACACCAGCAAAATGAAACGTTGCTGAACGTGGATGAAAATAATGTTTCTGAAAAGCGGTTTATTGAAGCTATACGGGAAGGCCTTTTCCAATGCCTTGAAGAGCAGGAAAACTTGATAGTGATGGGGCAGGATATTGCAGAATATGGCGGTGCCTTTAAAGTAACCGAAGGGTTTGTGGAAAAATTCGGAAAAGAAAGGATCAGGAACACGCCTATATGCGAAAGTGCTGTGGTAGGTGCTGCTTTAGGGCTGGGTTTGGAAGGATATAAAGCTATAGTAGAAATGCAGTTTGCAGATTTTGCAACGATGGCATTTAACCAGATTGTAAATAATCTTGCCAAAATGTATTACCGCTGGGCACAAAATGCTAACGTGGTCATACGTATGCCCACCGGTGGTGGTGTAGGCGCGGGACCTTTTCACAGCCAGAGCAACGAAGCCTGGTTTGTGCATACGCCCGGCCTGAAAGTAGTATACCCTTCTACCCCGCGTGATGCAAAGGGATTATTGATCGCTGCTATTAACGATCCTAACCCGGTACTGTATTTTGAGCATAAAGCTTTATACCGGAGCCTTTCCGGGGATGTGCCTGATGATAGCTATGAAGTGGAGATCGGGAAGGCGAGGATAGTCAGGTACGGAGATGATATTTCCATCATCACCTACGGCATGGGCGTTATATGGGCAGAAGAATATGCTGCCGGACATCCGGAGACCTCCATTGAGATCATTGACCTCAGGACGTTGCAGCCTTTGGATTTTGATGCTATTAAAAGTACGGCAGAAAAAACCGGGCGGGTGCTGGTTTTACATGAAGATACTTTAACAGGAGGGATAGGTGGCGAGATCGCTTCATGGATTGGCGAGCATTGCTTTAATATGCTCGATGCGCCCGTAATGCGCTGTGCATCGCTTGACACGCCCGTGCCCTTCAATAAAGAGCTGGAAGCCGATTTTATGGCAGCCTCCCGCCTGGAAGAGAAGGTGCAGCAGCTCTTAAATTTTTAAAATACTATTGCTATATACAGCCATGAGCCATGAACTATTAATACAAAGCATTTTACAACGTGTTGTACTTTCTGATAAAGAACAGCAACTGGTGACAGGCTGTCTGAAGACTAAAAAGCTAAAGAAAAAGAACATCTTATACCAGGAGGGAGAGGTGCAGCAGCATCTTGTATTTGTAAACTTAGGGTGCCTGCGCAGCTATTCTATTGATAAGAACGGGGCAGAGCATATTTTGCAGTTCGCCCCTTCGGGCTGGTGGATTGCAGATATGAAGAGCCTCCTGAACGCAACACCATCCAGTTTAAATATTGATGCCATAGAAGATAGTGAAATTGTGCTGCTAAAGCAATTGGATTTAGATAACCTGTACCATACTGTTCCCGCGCTGGAACGCTATTTCAGGATATTATCAGAGCGTTCGCTGGCTACGTTCCAGCAAAGACTGATCGACTCATTAAGCCTTACTGCTGCGGAGCGATATGGTAATTTTTGCGAACGCTATCCGTCCCTGATCCAGGCGCTTCCCCAGAAATATGTAGCTTCTTACATTGGCATTACCCCTGAATTTTTAAGCAAAATGCTGAGCCAGCCCATGAAAAAAAGATAGCACACCTGGTCTGACCAGCAAATAGTATTGCTATTACAAAAAAATCCCCCCAACGCAATTAATCTATATTAGCTTTTTCACTTAATCCTGTTTATTGCTGCTACGGCAGGTGCTGTTGTAGCTTTGCCATTAAAGGAGAAAATAATTATGAAACGCCCGTGCAAAATTTGATAAGCAGGAAATATATTGGGCGTTCCATCTGACCATTAAAAAATATAAAATATATACAGATGAAAAAGTCAATTGAAAGAATAATAGCAAAACCGGTACAGCCCGGCATGGTAGGTGATGGTTTCAGGGTGTATAACTATATACCCCGCGGAGGTATTATACAACAACGTATTAGCCCGTTTTTAATGCTGGACTTTGCGGCGGCATTTAACTTCTCTCCTACTGACAAGCCCCGTGGCGTGGATGTGCATCCGCATAAAGGATTTGAAACGGTTACTATTGCTTATAAAGGAAGCGTAGCGCATAATGACAGCGCTGGTAACAGCGGTATCATTCATCCCGGAGATGTGCAGTGGATGACTGCAGGCGCAGGCGTTTTGCACAAGGAATATCACGAGGAAAAGTTTGCGGCCAAAGGAGGTTTCTTTGAAATGGTGCAGCTTTGGGTAAACCTGCCTAAAAAGGATAAATCTGTTGCCCCGCATTACCAGGCATTGACCAAAGAGAACATAACCAGCGTGTTACTGCCCAACAGTGGGGGTGAGGTAAATGTGATTGCCGGTGATTTTAATGGCAATAAAGGCGCTGCAGTAACTTATACGCCGGTAAACCTTTTCGATATAAAATTGAAAGAAGGAGCATCTGTTACAGCGAGTGTTCCGGCTGCTCATAATACTGCGCTGCTGGTTATTGAAGGACATATGAAAGTAAATGACAGTGAAGTAGCCGAACATAGTTTTGTGTTGTTTAAAAACGAGGGTGAAGAGGTGGAGCTCACGGCTTCAGCAGATAGTGTGGTGTTGTTGCTGAGCGGAGAACCTATTAATGAGCCTATTGCAAGCTATGGCCCGTTTGTAATGAATACCCAGGCAGAGATTCATGAAGCAATAGAAGAGTTTCAAAATGGGAAATATGGCGTATTGCAATAGTGAGGTGTAATGTAAATAAGCAATGACAAATAATAGGATCATCACTTGCGGAGCGAAGTCGAAGAAGGTGTCTAAAAAGAGCTGATTTTCAAATCGTATTTTCTTTGTGTGGCAAAACAGTACTTTTTAGACCGCATTGAATAGAAGGGATACTTCGACTTCGCCTGATGATTAAAATTGGAATCAGGTTGAAAAATGAACCCTATAGTTACAAGGTCAATTATTTTTTCAATAGGATCACTCTGTCTTTTATATTTTCTTCCTGCTGATTTCCGTTAATTGTTATTTTATCAAAAACGTATGCAGGGCATTCCGAACTTTTGTCTTTTTTCATTGAATAATTAATAGTGTATTCCAGCTTGTCATCTATAAAGCCCTTTATAATTCCGCTTTTCTCCCATGCTCCCACAGCTATCATAAAATGTTTGCCCAGCTTGGTTGAAGCTTCTGCTTTGGGTTTTAAATGAGCAGCCATATTATCTATAATGAAATATATTTGATCGGCAGTATAGCTTGGCGTGCTGGAAAAAAACAGGTTTTCGCCAGTATTTTTATCCACTACGTTAAAACGCAATGTATCTGGTTTTATAAATGCAAGACAGTTTGCTCCTGTTGCATTTCTTTTTTCACAAGACTGAAAAACAGATAGAATGACAGTGCATAAAGCGATAAATTTAAATGTAGCAGAAAAGTTCATTATACCAGTGTTTATAGAAATCGAGACGTTGATATTAAGAAAAACGCAACATTTGAACCTGATGTTAATCTTATTGTCTCTTTAAAGAAGTTGCAACGTATAGATGAACTTCTCTGCTTCACAATGGTTATTTCAACCAGGTTTTAAACCACTGGTCTACCTCATCCATATCAGGAACAGGGCCATGATTCTGGCCTTTTCTTTCTACTATTTTTGTAGGGACCTGGTTTTTTTTTAAGGCTTCATACATAGCAACGGCATGTCGGGGAGGAATGATAGGATCATTATCAGAGTAGTAGATCAGGGTGGGCGCATCGCCGGTAGATACATGCGCTAAAGGGGATGCTTCTGCATATTTACCCGAAAGCAGGAATGATCCGTCTTTTGTTTCAGGCAGTTCGCCCACATAAGCGCTCATTATACTTATTGCAAAATCGTTGTCTATAGCGGTGTCCTGTTGTTTTTTATAGTCCGAAAGGTCGAAGGGCGCCGCCAGTGCAACAATCGCCTGTACTCTATAACCGGTGGTATCTGTTTGTTCCGGGGCTTCCTCAAAGCTTTCATCTGAAGTGCCCAGCAGGGCAGCAAGACAGGCACCAGATGAGTGCCCCATAGCACCGATATGAGAGGCGTCAATATGATACTTTTCAGCATGAGACCTTATAAAACGAACGGCACGCCTGCAGTCATTTATGATGTCTTTGTATTTGAATACAGGGGTGAAACGATGGTTAATAACAAATAAGGTATATCCTTTATTTACCAGGCTGCGTACCCAGGCTCCTGTATATGCGCTATCCAGGTCAACATCATCTTTAAGCTGCGGCTGGTCATATTGCAGGGGATAAGTAAATCCAAACCCACTCCCGGGAATATATATAAGTCCTTTACCATTAGCCTTAAAAGGCCGGTACACATCCATCAGTAAAGCGGCACCTGAGGTAACACCATATACAACGTTGTCTTCTTTTTTATAGTGGTTGCCCTGGGCAAAAACAGAACAGGAGAAGAACACTGTCAGACCATAAAAAATAGCATGCGTCATAGGCTTTCAGTATAAGGCATACAAATTACGGGATAAAACAGCAATAATGCAGCATTCACCTGTTTATGCGATTGCCCCTCAAGCCAAAGGGCTGTACCTTGCACCTCTAAAAGTACTAATATGAGAGTATTCTTTTTTATTGCCTTTTGTACAATTGGCGCCTGCTGTTTTGCGCAGTGCAACTATTACTATCTGCAAAACAATAAAACCGTAACTATCGGCATGTTTGACAGGAAAGGCAATGCAGACGGAAAGTATGTTTACAAAGTATCGGACGTCTCTAAAAATGGCGGCATCACCAGCGCCACTGTTCAGTCAGAGGTTTTTGATAAAAAAGGTAAATCAATGGGCGGCGGAAAAGGTACCATGCAGTGTAAAAGCGGCATATTAATGATAGATATGAGGATGATGCTGAGCCCGCAGCAAATGGAGCAGTTTAAAAACGCAAAGGTGGAAGGCCAGGCTTCTTATATGGAATATCCTGCTTCGTTAAGTGTAGGCCAGGCTTTGCAGGATGGCCGCTTTAATATGGACATGAAAATGGAAAATGGGATGACCGCCAATGTCTCCATGGATGTAACCAACCGCAAAGTAGAAGCAAAAGAAAAAGTAACTACCCCTGCCGGCACCTGGGAGGCTTATAAAATTACTTATGATGCTAAGACTGTAATTACGATAGGTGTTGGCATTCCCATCAAAATGCAGCTCACAGAATGGTTTGTTCCGGATTTTGGAATGGTGAAAAGCAGCTCTAAATGGGGAACCCAGGAACTGCTGTCTGTTCAATAATCTGAATACTCTTTTTTAATGAAATAAGAATCGCAGCCGGGCGTATAACATTTTACGTTTCAACGTTGCCCGGAGACGACAACATAAATATGTGCAGCATATACGTTCGCCCGGGGCCAGTATGGACGGGCCATACATAGCGCTTCAAAAAATATTGTGTAGCTTCGCAGCGCTTATAAGTTGGGATTTTATTTTTAAGATGTAACTTTGTAGTATAATGAGGCCTGATTACCCTTATAAGGTATTTAATGATAAGCGCATCTGCTATATAATGCTGATGCAAAGCCTTGCCATGATTTCTTTCTGATTTGATAAAAGCACACCTGTTATTGCCTCACCAAAAAGGCAATATTGTTATTGATCCTATCTTTTATTATAATAATCATTTCAGAAATGATAAAGAATAAACAATTAAACGATTTTTATAAAACCATCCGGGAAAAGGCGAGAACCTTTATCGGATATCCCTGTGCAACAGATTTTGATTACAGTGAGCTGTATCCGTTTCTCTCTTATCCTCTTAATAATATTGGGGACCCTTTCCTTTCATCGGGCGCCGGAATGAATACCCATTCATTTGAGAAAGAAGTACTTTCTTTTTATGCTGATCTTTTCAAAGCGCCGCCAGATAACTGGTGGGGGTATGTTACCAATGGCGGATCGGAAGGAAATATGTATGCACTTTATATGGCACGCGAACTGTATCCTGACGGTATGGTTTACTATTCAGAAGCCACGCATTATAGTGTGCAGAAAAATATCAGCCTGCTCAATATGCAGAGTATTGTTATTCGTACCAATAGCAGAGGCGAAATGGATTATGAGGACCTGAAAGATACCATCCAGTGGCATCGTCATCAGCCGGCCATTATTTTAGCCAATATTGGCACCACCATGACGGAAGCGAAAGACGATATCGGCCAGATACAGTCCATACTGAAGCGCTATGCTATTAAGAGCTCCTATATTCATTGTGATGCGGCTTTGGCCGGAACCTACCTGTCTTTACTGGGTGCATCGCATTTTGATTTTAGCTTTGGCTGTGACAGTATTGCTATCAGTGGCCATAAGTTTATAGGCAGCCCCATTCCCTGTGGTGTGATACTGGTAAAAAAGCAATACAGGGACCGGATAGGAAGATCTATCCCTTACATTGGAACACTGGATACAACAATAAGCGGCTCCCGTAACGCTATTGCCCCTTTGTTTTTATGGTATGCTATTGAAAAATATGGTAAAGAGGGCCTGTTAGAGCGTGCAAAAACGAACCTGGAAAATGCTGCATATCTTACCGGGGCACTTAATAAAATGGATGTGGCGGCATGGCGGAATGATAATGCACTTACTGTCGTTTTTCCCCGCCCTTCTCATAAAGTATGTGCCAAATGGCAACTGGCAACTGATGGCGATATAGCGCATGTTATATGTATGCCCGGAGTAAACGGGGAAATGCTGGATAATTTTATCGGGGATATGAAAAAAGAAGCGAGGATAAGGGAAAATCTGGTCGCAACTGTTGACTATAGGCGTTTGTAAAAATGCCATTATCTAATTGTTTTGATATCTAAAAAGAATACTTATCATTAACGTGAGTTTTGGATGTTAGCTATTGGTAGGTAATTTAATATTGTTCCGGAGAAACAAAATGGGGGTAGAAAAATGGTCCTATTCAATGTAGTGCCCCGTATGGGGCGCAAAAAGCACTGTTAAATGCTACCCACGTTTTGTCGCTACACGACATTTAAAACATCCAAAGCTCATGTTATCATTCGGAACGGCAATACGTTATAAACAGCCCGGGCCATACAATGCCTTTCCTGCTCTTGCTCCGTTATGCTTTTCGTTGTCAACGGTAACCACACCGTTCACCAGCACGTAGTAAAAGCCTTTGGCGTATTGATGGGGATGTTGAAAAGTAGCCTTGTCTGTAACCGTTTTTTCATCAAAGATTACGATGTCTGCAGCCATGCCTTCTTTTAAAAGACCGCGGTCTTTCAGCTGAAATTTCTGAGCCGGCAGGGAGGTCATTCTTCTTACCGCTTCTTCCAGCGAAATCACCTTTTCTTCCCTTACATATTTGCCCAGGATTCTTGCATTAGTGCCGTAGCCCCGTGGGTGTGGCACGCCCTCGTTGAAAATACGTATAGAAGCATCGCTGGCAAACATGTTAAAGGGGTAACGCATAATGTGTTTTACATCTTCTTCTCCCATTCCATGAAATACACCGCTGGCGCCTCCGTTCATCGTAATATCCATAATGGTTTGCGCTTCTTCCCTGGCTTTATGCTTACGGCCCTTCATCAGGTTGATTTCTTCAATGCTTTTCCCGTTATACGAGGTATCCTGCTTGTAGTAGGCCACCACCGCATAGCTGAAATGTTTCAGCTTGCGCTGTTTCAATCTTTTCAGCATTTTATCTGTTACATATTTTCTTACTTCGGGCCGCTGCAATCGTGCTTTAATGCTATCCTGCCCGTCGGCCAGTATTTCGTCGGGCAATAATGTACTGATAGATGTGCTGCTGGCGGTATAGGGATATTGGTCAATGGTAACATCCAGCCCTTCCGCTCTCGCTTTCTCTATCATGGCAATGGTTTCCCTGCTGCGCCCCCAATTTTGCTGACCGCTTAGTTTAAAGTGGGATATTTGCACGGGTATATCAGCCTCACGGCCAATAGTGATAGCTTCATTAATGGCTTCGGTTACTTTATCGCCTTCATTGCGCATGTGCGATGCATAAATGCCGTTGTACTTAGAGGCAACTTTTGCCAGCGTAACAATCTCGGGTGTCTTTGTGTAGGTACCGGGAATATAGATCAGGCCGGTGGAAAGCCCTACAGCACCTCCTTTCATGGCTGCCTCAACAAGCAATTCCATTTGCTTCATCTCTTCCGGTGTGGCATCGCGGTTGGCGCGGCCCATCACCGATTTGCGTACATCATTATGGCCGATCAGGGATGCTACATTTACGGAGAGCCTGAAAGAATCTACCCATTTCAAATAATCGCCAATATTTACATTGGATGATCCGCAGTTGCCTGCAATTACGGTAGTTACACCATCGAAAATAAAATTGTCTGCCGTAGGGTTTTTAGCATCATCCCCTTCAATATGCGTATGCACATCAATGAATCCGGGGGCCACTATCAAACCTTCTGCATGAATGGTTTTTGCTGCTGTGTAAGGAAGGTTTTTGCCTGTTGCAAGTATTTTCCCCTTCTTAATGGCTATATCTCCATAGTACCAGCTGTTGCCGGTACCGTCAATAATTTTCCCGCTTTTGATCAAAACGTCGCAATTGTTTTGAGCCTGCGATAAAGAGGAAAATATCAGTAAAAACAGCATAATGCCCGTGTACCTGCCCATGCTGCAATTTAAGCATAATCCGGGTTAATTATTGAAACGCCTGTATATTACAGGGTCGTCTTCTGTAGCACCTTCCAGCCACAGGGGGCTGGGCACAAGCCCTCTCTTAAAACGCTCGTAAGAGTCTTTTATATACTTATGGAAAGTATAGTCGCTGGCAGTAGAAGTAAACAAAAAAGAAGGCTGGTACAGGATAATAAACTGGCTGATGATACTGTCATTATCGGCCTGCGTTATGCGCCGGATAAGGGCTTTACTGAAACGGTGTTTTATAAAAGCATCCTGTTCCTGGCTGATCAGCCGGTTTTGAAAAGAAAGCATTTGCCGGTTCCTTTTAAAACGGAAGGAATTGATAATCTCATTCAGGTCAAAGCCCACGGTCCCATCGCTGAGCGAGCTTACCTTAAGGCCCGGTTTCTGGTAATCGAAATATTTGGCGTAATCCTGCCTGTTTTGTATAGAATCGCGCCTGTAATCTTTTACTCTTGCCTTCACTCCGGGTAATAGTTGTACGAAAGTTTGCAGGGAAATATTAAAAGCATAAGGAGTTTTGATGCTTTTAACCGCAAATTTCCGGGTAGGTTTTTGCAGGTAGCTGAACCATATTGAATCCTGTTCGCTAACCGTAATGCTATAATCGCCGTTGGCATCGGTTATGCCCCCTGCACCGGAAGTAGATAAAACTGAAACAAACTGAACCGGGTAAATCCCCGAACTGTCAAATACAGTACCTTTTACCGTAACCTGGGCATTTACCTGTGCTAAAAAGCCGGTAACCAATAATAGTATAATTACAAATCTTCTCAAACCAAAAATCAGGACGGCAAAGCAACCAAACAAATTGCAAAAGCTTTGATAAAAATTTACAACAACTTCACCTTCCACATGGTGAGCGAATACGGAGGTAACGTTTCCTGCTTATTGTTTTCTACTCTAACGGTACTTTCTGCCGGTTTTGCCTTCCTGTCGTCAGGAGTTCCTGTCAGTACCGTTTTTTTTACCGCAGCACCGGCGGGGATCATATCGCTGTTAAGTGTAATGGCTACGGCTGCCGGCAACATATTAACCATCCGGATAAACAGTTCATTTGTCTTTGTATTTTTTACGATAGATGCCGAAATCCGTTTTATCACTCCGTCCGCATTATTAGAATAAGTCATTTCAAAAGGGATGTAGGTATCACCGGCGTTATTGCCATACAGACGTTGTACATGGTACCCCGGCGTTAGCTTAACGG
The DNA here is from genome assembly GCA_049841335.1 of Niabella sp. Lineage (GTDB taxonomy): Bacteria > Bacteroidota > Bacteroidia > Chitinophagales > Chitinophagaceae > Niabella. The sequence goes on from JASGDI010000248.1 coordinate 81,629, forward strand.
CTGTATTAGTGAAGTATATCATATCAGGATTCCACTGGGTATTGCCTTCTTTAGCAAAAAGGGGCGCGTAAGATGTCATAGCTACAATATCCCCGTTACGCTCCATATTATTCAAGTGCAGGGCTTCTGATAAAGCGGTTTCCAGGTTATTGGGGCGGCCCGGCAAATGACTGGCGTATTCTCCTAAATATACTTTGCTGCCATTCCGGTCATATTTATCGTAATAATCCTGGTTATGTATAAACCATCCCGGCGGCACATAATAATGCTCGTCAATCAGATCCACCCCCAGTTCCCGGGCAATACCCCAGCCTTCCACATAATCTGTTCCTTCATAAAAAGGCCCCGAAGTACCCACGACCTGTATTTCAGGGTATTTTTTCTTAATGGCATTGAAGATCATGGTAAAACGCTCTTCAAAAATGTCGGTAATCAGGTCTTCATTACCAATGCCTATATATTTCAGGTTAAAGGGTTTAGGATGCCCTGCCTCGGCACGCAGCTTTGCCCATTTGCTTGTTCTGGCATCTCCGTTGGCCCATTCTATCAGGTCTAAAATGTCCTGAACATATTCATCCATTTCTTCCATGGGTATGCCGCACTGCTGCCCAGCCCCGCCTGTAGAGGAATTCTGGCAGGGAACGCCGGCCGCCAGCACAGGCAGCGGTTCTGCTCCCATATCTTCACAGTACTGGAAGTATTCGTAATAGCCCAGCCCCATAGTTTGGTGGTAATTCCACAGGTTGCGCATAGGCTTTCGGGCTTCCAGTGGGCCAATAGTATTTTTCCAGCGGTAAATATTGGCAATACCATCTCCGTGAGCTACACATCCGCCCGGAAACCGCAGGAACTTAGGCTTCATATCTGCCAGCGCCTGTGCCAGATCTGCACGCAGGCCATTCTTCCTGTTTTTAAATGTTTTTTGCGGAAACAATGAAACCATGTCCAAATGAATTGTACCGGGTTGTCCGGCTGTCAGTATCAGTTCAGCATCAGCAACTGTGGCAGCAGCAGTTATCACAGCGGTAAGCTTTTTCCAGGTTTTCCCGGCCGGTACTTTCATGGTAGCGGTTCCTAATATTTTTCCGTTCTTATTGGCCAGTTTCCAGGTAACAGCACCGGCTTTGCCAGAGGGAATACGGATAAAAGCACTGCAATCATAACGCTCCCCGGCTGTAACGGCTATGCCTCCAAACCCTTCATTTATTAAAGCAGGATTGCCGGCATCATAACTTAAAACGGCATAATGGGGGTTATTTTTATGAATAGGAGCCGATGTATCAACAGACAGGTTGCCCAGGCCTGCCCGCCAGGCTTTTGTGCTGTTCCAGCTTTCGTCCCTATACTTTTTATCGGATGGATGATATTCAAAATCACGGTTTTGGATAAGTTCTGCATACAGGCCCCCATCAGCTGCGTAATTGATATCCTCAAAAAAAGCACCTACCAGCAGTTCGCTTATTTTTTTTGATGCTGCAGGCTGAGGAGTAAGAGTTACTTCCACAGGCTTTAAACCGGCAAATCGCAGTGCGTCACCAGCTGTAGTTTCACTGTTTCGTAAGTGCTGGTAATGAGCCTTTTGCTGTGCATTAATCAATCCTTCAACAACAACGTAAGGCACTTTATGCAAAGTACCGGTTTGTTTTTGTCCCAGGATTACGGCCTGGGTCCTGTTGTTGCTATAACTATGTGCCGGGATGTTTTTAGCTGGCAGATAGTTTTTGAAATCTTGTGTTTCAGATGAAAAAATGGCTCCGGGGCTACTTTCCCAGGATATGGCATAACTACCGGCTGAAGCCTGCCGGAAAATAACAGGATTAACAATTTTGCTTCCGGTTTTTGCCTGGGGATAAGATTGCCGGCCCCAGTAAACAAGATCTTTAGAAGTGGCATGGGCAAAAACATCTTCGTTGTCATTCAGGCTCCATACCAAATGCCATATCCCGTCTGTGCCCTGAAACAAATAGGGAGTAAGCATTTTTTTTTGGGATCCCCATGCGCCGTAATCGCTGTAAACAAAATAATGTTCGGGGCCGATGGCTTTCCAGTCAATGCCATCGCTGCTCCAAGCAAAGGCAAGGCCTGTCCGGTCGTTCGGTTTTACGGGGGAATAAGCAAACAGGTAAACCGAGTCTGGGTAAGGCGCTATGGGTTGAGCAAATGAAATAGCTGCTTTAAAAAGTAATAGAAGCAACACAAAATATCCGGGTATTTTTTTCATATAATTGAAATCGCTAATGTATTTTACTTATAATTTATTTATTATGCCTTCAATAACGGCAGGAAAATGAGCGTGCTCCAGTTTATGAATTTTCTGCGCCAGCGTATCAGGGGTATCGTCTGCCGATACTTCGCAGGTGGCCTGGAAAATCACTGCTCCATGATCATAATGCTCATCCACGTAATGAATAGTAATGCCGCTTTCTTTTTCTTTATTATTTACCACCGCTTCATGCACAAAAGATCCATACATGCCTTTCCCGCCATATTTAGGTAAAAGCGCTGGGTGAATGTTTATTATTTTTTGCGGATAGGCATCAATTAGCGGTTGAGGGATTTTAAGCAAAAAACCGGCAAGTATTACGAAATCTATCCCTTTTTCTTTTAAAAAAGAGGCGTATCCGTCTTTTTTATACTGTTCTTTATCGGTCAGTACTGCTTCAATTCCCTCCTTTTCAGCAATCGCCAGCACGCCGGCATTGGGTTTATTACATATTATTACAGCAACCTCCACTTTCTGGCTCTCCCTGAAATGATTGATTATTTTTTGTGCATTGCTGCCCGCACCGCTGGCGAAAATGGCTAATTTCTTTCTCATGTTTTGTTAATTGACGGCTGCTGCCCATAAAGCCAGGATAACACCGGTTTTACCTGTGATCCTGGACAATAACCGGGAAATGTATTTTTTAAAAAAGGTAAACTGTCCAAACAGGATACTTACTGCCAGAACCATAACCGGCCAGATGAGCGTAACTGCTACTATATATATAATAGTGTATAGTATCTTATTGCTGATGCTGAACAGCGATAAAAGCCACCGGCCTGCATAGCCCGAAAGGCTGCCTCCGATAGCGAAAGTGCAGAGAATTAAAAACAGTGGCAAAGGACCCACATTCCATTTTTGTTTTAACCTGTTGAACATACGTAAAGCTGCAAAATAAACCACAATTTTTGAATAAGCGCTGAACAGGGAAAACTTACCCTGAACTTACAGATATTAACACCTGAACAGGGCATTTTGAAATGACTTTTTAATGACAAACGATTTTTGAAACTTAAAAATTTTCTCCAAAAATCGGCTGAAATACAGTCTGGTAGCGGGTTTAAAAAATTTTCAAATTGTTGCTGTAATGTTAATGCCGAACCTTATTTTTGCAGTCAGTCAGAGGTTTTTATCCACATTTTAGATTTTTATGCGTTTTATGGACAATCATAAGTACTTATTTCATCAACTACCCCTACTTATAATAGCGCTGTTTTTTTCTGTTGCCCCTGTTTTTGCGCAGGACAATGCCAATATTAATGAGGGTAAAACCTTATTTATAGGTAAGTGTCAAAGCTGTCACTCCGGCGATATGAAATCCAACAGCACCGGCCCGGCGTTAGGCGGTGTGGAGGGGCGTTGGGAAGACAAGGAAAAGCTGCATGAGTGGATAAGAAATAATACAAAGCTTATTGCTTCTGGGTACCCGAAAGCGATAGAGGCCTCCAAGATCTCTGCTACTGCAATGACCACCTTCCCCGATCTTACTGATCCTCAGATAGATGCGATTCTTGCCTATATTGATGCAAAATTTACAGGGAAATTAGACGCTCCTAAAGCAGGTGATGGAGTTGCTGCAGGGGGCGTTGAGGCATCGGCCAGCCAGAACAATATCATGTATGGTGTTGTATCATTTATACTGGCACTGGTTGCTCTTGTACTCATATATGTAAACTTTAAC
>JASGDI010000249.1:0-32126 GCA_049841335.1 Niabella sp.
ACTTAACTGATGATAATCCTGTGTAGACTGCGCCTTAACCAGTTTCCGGAATATACGCAGCAGAGGCAATACCATAAACATAAAACAATATATAACTGCCAGCCACCAGCGGAACTGCAATACATAGAACTGGATGATCAATAGCACTACCGTTACAATTGTAAGCCATATTGTAATATAGATCTTCGTTGCATTGATCCCCCATACTATGGGCATTGTTTTGCAACCAAATTTTTCATCGCCGGGCATATCTTCAATATCCTTTATGGCTTCTCTTATTAATGAAATAACGAAGGCAAACCCTGCATAAAGAATCGCAAACCGGAACAGCCTTACCTGACCCGGATCAGTATTTCCAAAAGCATTATGTAATGAATATTTGGACAGGAACACAATTAAAATAGTCCATGCCGTTAGCACCGACACTATAATATTACCTACTAACAGGTCTTTTTTAAACCTGGCTGAATAAAACCATAAAAGAAAAACGCAAATAATATTAGCCACTACCAGGTACCATCTTGAAAAAAAATTTACAGCAATGGCTGTACAAATGATACCGGCAACACTAAAACACAGGTGCCAGACAAGCGCCCATCTCCTGCTCAGCTTTTTATCAAGCACCATTGTATCCGGTTTATTTACGAGGTCGATATTTATATCGAAATAATCATTGATAATATAACCCGCTGCTGCAATAAAAACTGAGGCTATTACCAGCATTACAAATTGAAAGGTATTGTGGTCAGGTACAAAGCCTGCATATACAGGACGATAGATACAGAGCTCAAACAAAACCTGTGTAAGTATGATAAATACGAGGTTAGGCCAGCGTATTAATCTTAAAAATGGCTTTATTAACGCCATAGGGTTTATTTTTATCGAATTACGATTTTATGCAGATGCAATAAAAGGCGAACCATCCCAGTCACCCCTCATCTTTAAAACCTTTTCTATTACATCGCGTACACAGCCCTCTCCTCCTTTTTTGGTAGAAACATATTTTGCTGCATGCCTTAATTCAGTTACAGCATCTGCAGGACAGCTACTCAACTTTACAATATCAAACACCGGTAAATCGGGCATATCATCACCCATATATAAGATACTGCCGGGGTTAAGGCCGTGTTCCTGGATTAAATTTCTGACAAAAACGCCCTTATCCGCTACCCTGAAAAAAACATCTTTAACTCCTAAGTTGTTCAATCGTATCCTGGTGGGATTGGGAGAAGAGCCGCTTGTTATAAAAATCTTGTACCCTTTTTTAATTGCCAGCGCAATAGCGTAACCATCTTTTACATTCATCAGACGTGCCATTTCCCCGCTGTCAAGAACCAGTACACTGCCATTTGTCAGCACTCCATCTATATCAAAGATAAAAGTATCTATTTGCTTAAAGCTGCTTAAAACATTCATTCTATGATTTTTGCTGGTGCAAAAGTAAAAGAATGACCAATGCAATCATCAAACAGAGGCAGATAATGGGTGTCCCAAAATACTTTCTGTTAAAAATTCATACAGTTTCAATAACTGTGGGTGCTTTTCCAGCAAAACCATGTGCTTACGGATCGTATCTGTATCGCCCCTTGCAGCAGGTCCCGTTTGCAGCCCGGAAGGCGGGGTTTCGTGCAGCCTGTAAAACGTATTATCAATAAGAGGCAGCAATTCGGTAAAATTAATACCTTCCTTTTTACAATAGGTTTCTGCTAAAGAAAAGATATGATTGGTAAAATTATTTACCAAAACGGCCGCTACATGCAATTTGGCTCTTTTGTCGTAATCGGCAGTAAAGCATGCCTCCTTATAAACCGACCTTGCCAGCTTATCCAAAACCTTTTTTGTGCTGTCATTAGCCGCTTCTATATAAACCGGTATCTCCGGAATTTGTCCCTGCTCTTTCCTCAGGCTCTGCAGGGGGTAAAATACCCCATAATTGTCAGTAACATTTTTTAATACGTCCATTTTCACTGCAGCAGCGGTATGCACCACCACTTTACGCGGCAATACTATGTCCTTAACCGCATCTTCAATAGCATCATCGGCTACAGCAACTATATATACATCTGCATCCCTGTTAATAAGGCTGGAATAATTGGCAGACTCTGTATTCCATTCGTAGGCCAGCTCCGATGCAGCGCTTGCATTCCTGCTCAACACCTGTAATATATGATGCCCGGCAGCTACAAATTTCCGGCCCAGCACGGCTGCTACATTTCCCGAACCAATAATAACTATATCCATTGCGTAAAGTTACATACTTGGGAAATAATTAGCTAATGAGCCAATGTGGTAATGCCAATGAATTAATAAATTACTTTCTTTTGCATAAAATACAGACTCAGTTCTAACTTCGCCTTTTGGCCCTTTTCTTCACTTTTTTCATTATGAAAATACAAGACCTCTTCATACGTTATTTTCGTGCCAGGCTAAAGCTACTTGCACTATTTTCAAAAAAACAGGCAGGACATAAAGCCTTTCAAATTTTTTGCACGCCTCATTTTAGTACAGTTTATGACGTTAAGCAGATGCACCATGCCACAAACCTTTCTTTTGATTTCAGCAATCTTAAAATCACCGGCCACCAATGGAATGAAGGCGGCAGCAAAAAGCTGCTCATTGTACATGGCTTCAGATCTGCATCAGCCAATTTCAAACATTTCGCAGAAAAACTTTCTGCCAAAGGTTACGAGGTACTGGCATTTGATGCTCCGGCCCACGGGTTAAGCGGAGGTAAAACCATTAATGCGCTTATTTATAAAAGCTTCGTTCATGCTATAAATGAACATTTCGGACCTTTTGATGCCTATCTGGCTCATTCCTTCGGAGGGCTTGCAGTTTGCCTGCACCTTGAAGAAATACCAGACAATACCCGTATTAAAACTGTTCTGATAGCCCCGGCAGCTAACACTCAACAACTATGTGTAGACTTTTTCAGGGAGATGAGGATCAAAGACCCGCTGGTGCAGCAGCATTTTTATGATAAGATCCGCCATTTGAGCAATAAGGATATTGAATGGTTTTCCATTAACCGTGCCGCAAGCGGAATTAAAGGAGCAGTGCTTTGGGTACATGACACCGGAGATAAAGTAACACCGATTGATGACGCTCTTCAACTGCAGCAAAAGCACCTGCCTAATTTTCATTTCCTGTTTACCAACAACCTGGGGCACAGGCGTATTTACAGGGATGAAAACGTGGCCTCCGCCATTATTGATTTCCTGTAAAAGGCATTAAAAAACTGTTTTTTGTTTACAAATAATTTGCATTTATAAAAAATGTACTAATCTTGTTGCCAAAATCGAAGCTGCAATTGCCGGGTTTTACTTCTTTTTGATCGCTGACGGGCGAAACTGTATAGCGATGTGCTAAACGGAACAACCGGGCGAAAAACAGGGCAAATACGTGTGCATTGCAGCCGGTAACTAAAAAATAATACTGTTTAAAAGTAAATGGCGAAGAATTTATTGATAGTGGAGAGCCCTGCAAAGGCTAAAACAATTGAGAAATTCCTGGGAAAGGATTTCCAGGTGAAAAGTTGTTTTGGCCATATACGCGACCTTGAAAAAGCCGGTATGGGCATTGATATAGAAAAAAAATATCAGCCAAGATATGTTGTAAGCGATGGGAAGGAAAAAGTAGTCAGGGAACTAAAAACACTGGCCGGCAAAAGTGAGGAAGTATGGCTGGCAACGGATGAGGACCGCGAAGGGGAAGCCATCAGCTGGCATTTATGCGAAGTGCTGGGATTAGATCCTGGCAAAACCAAGCGGATCGTTTTTCATGAAATTACCAAACCAGCCATCAAAGCGGCCGTTGAATCGCCACGCAAGCTGGATATGAACCTGGTAAATGCGCAGCAGGCCCGCCGTGTGCTGGACAGGATAGTGGGCTTTGAATTAAGCCCGGTTTTATGGCGAAAGATCAGCGTAAAGAACAACCTCAGCGCGGGACGTGTGCAAAGCGTTGCCGTAAGGCTGATTGCGGAAAGGGAAAGGGAGATCAATGCTTTTGAAATACAAAACAGCTTTAAGGTTGAAGCTATTTTTACAGCTACTGATACAACAGGCAGACAGATCCATTTTAAAGCAGAAGGGAAAAGGTATAATGACAGCGAAGGTGCTGAACAGTTTTTGCAATCCTGCATTAATGCTGATTATACCGTTGGCGATATACAGGTAAGGCCGGGCAAACGTACTCCCGCAGCGCCTTTTACCACGTCTACCCTTCAGCAGGAAGCCAGCCGCAAGCTGGGTTACAGCGTTAGCAAAACGATGCTGATTGCGCAGCAGTTATACGAAAACGGACATATTACCTATATGCGTACGGATAGTGTAAACCTGAGCGATACAGCGCTGGGCGATATTACCAATACGGTGAAAAGCATGTATGGAGAAAATTATCACCAGTTTCGCCGCTATAAAAATAAAAACCAAAGCGCACAGGAAGCGCACGAAGCCATACGTCCCACTTATATGAGCCATACAACCGTTGAAAACGCAGAGTGGAAACGGCTTTATGAGCTGATCTGGAAAAGAACAATGGCCAGCCAGATGGCAGATGCGCAATTGGAGAAAACAACTGCCACTATTGATATTTCAACCAACAGAGAGCAGCTTACTGCATCGGGAGAGGTTATTAAATTTGAAGGGTTCTTAAAGGTTTACCGTGAAGACAGGGATGAGGAAGATATAACCGAAGATGAATCTGCCGAAGGCATGTTACCGCCATTGCAGGTAAAGCAAAGCCTGCCCCTGGTACAAATGACGGCAACAGAAAAATTTACCCGGCCTTCTCCAAGGTATACAGAAGCATCGTTGGTTAAAAAGCTGGAAGAATTAGGTATTGGGCGTCCGTCTACTTATGCGCCTACTATTTCTACTATTATAAAAAGGGAATATGTTGAGAAGCGCGATAAGGAAGGTGTTCAAAGAAATTTCCGTGTGCTCACCCTGAAAGATAATAATATCTCTAAAGTAACACAGAAAGAAATAACCGGCGCAGAAAAGGCAAAATTGTTTCCTACCGACCTGGGATTGGTGGTAACCGACTTTTTAAAGCAGTATTTTGACGATATCATGGATTACGGTTTTACTGCGCGCATCGAAAATGAGTTTGATGATGTAGCCGAGGGAAAGCTGCAATGGAATGACATGATCGACGACTTTTATAATCCCTTTAAAGTAGATGTTGATAAAACCATTGAAACTGCAGAGCGCATAAAGGGAGAGCGTGAGCTGGGCATTGATCCGCAAAGCGGGAAACCTGTAATAGCCCGTATGGGAAGATTTGGCCCTATGGTACAGATTGGTGGCGCCGAGGAAGAGGAAACCCCGAAATTTGCCTCGCTGCAAAAAGGCCAGAGCATAGAAACGATAACGCTTGAAGAAGCGCTGGACCTGTTCAGGCTGCCTGCGGTATTAGGCGAATATGAAGGCAAAGAGGTCTCGGTAAATATTGGCCGTTTCGGACCTTATGTAAAACTGGGCGATGATTTCATTTCCATACCTAAAGGGGAAGATCCATTTAGCGTAGATCTGGGCCGTGCCATTGAGCTGATCAGGGAAAAGCAGCAGGCTGATGCACCTATCACTACTTTTGAAAGCAAGCCGGTTACAAAAGGCAAAGGGCGCTTTGGCCCTTTCATTAAATGGAACAACATGTTCATTAATGTGCCGCGCCGCTACAATTTCGACAATCTCTCTGACAGCGATATTAAAGAGCTGATCGAAGCCAAAGTTGAAAAGGAAGCCAACCGTTATATTCAGCAATGGGAAGATGAAAAAATTGCATTGGAAAACGGCCGCTGGGGACCTTTTATCCGTTTTGGCAAAAAGATGATCAAAATAGGCAGGAAAGATAACGGTGAAAAATACACCCCTGAAGAATTAAGTACTGTTTCTTTGGAGGACGTCAAAAAAATGATCGTTGCCGAAGAGCCAACCACTTTTGACAAACCCGTTAAAAAAGCAGCGGCAAAGAAAAAGGCTGCAGCGAAAAAGAAAAAATAAAATTGATTTTTATATAAAAACGGCTCCATCAGTTTTGAGGAGCCGTTTTTGTAATTGTGCTTCAAACCATTAGCCTTTGTAAAATATTATTGTGGCAATAATACCTGGTCAATCCTGTGAATTGCTCCGTTTATAAAGTTCTGGTCACTGGTGCCATTGGTTAAAGGATTAATGGGAATATTGGAAGCAGTTGCATTAGCCGCCCCTTTTACAGTAGCAGCCGTAACACCGGTTGCCCCAAATACTGCTTTTAAGCCTATCCCCGGATGTGCAGCAATAGCGCTATTCAGCAAAGTAGGATAGTTAGTTTGAGTAGTTGGCATATTTACTGTATAAGACCTTACACCCATAATGTGGTACACTACCAGGCCTTTTACTGTTTCGGCTGTCAAAACACTTGCCAGGGCCGGGTTCGTAAATACATCGGGAGTAGCAGCCAGGCTTGCAGCCTGGGCCGCAGCCATATTCATAATGCTTGTTTTATGCGGCTCTGTTTCTGCCAAAGCCGTAGCCTGAACTAATGCATCAGCATCAGAAATACCGGGATTGGCAGCTTTCACTGCAGGCACCAATCCGGTTGTTATATAGGATTGTTTCACTAAAGGCAACACCCCTTGTGTAATTTGAGCCGTAAGCAACGCCTGGAAAGCAGCATTTGTAGGGGCAAAAACAGTAAGATTAGCAGCAGGGTTACTTAATGCGGCCTGCAAAGTTTTATTGGCATCTCCCTCATCAGCTTTAAGCACCGCAGCCCTGAAATAGCTATAGCTGGCATCGGCGGCAATCCTTTGCCAAAGTACTAATTCAGGGGGCAGTAAAGCAATATATGTTTTGTGCATAACACCATTAGATGCCATTATATCCGCACCCGTAACGGGTACGCTGTTAACAAAAGCAGCAGAGCCGGCTTTACTTAAAAAAACAGGCATTCTCAATCCCGGAGGCAAAGAGGCTGAAGGTGGAGCCAGTACTAAACTACTTTGCAGGTACATGTTAGGAAAAGTTCCAGGTATTTTTCCCGTAGTTAAAAGCTGGCCGCCTATAATATGATATTTCAGTAATGTATCTAATTTTCCTGCACTGAAAAAATCTAATGATGAGGGATTGGCAGGCAGGCCCAATAAAGCAAAAGAGGTAAGTATAGCAGTATTATCAGGGGCAAAAAAAGTAAGCTCATTATCTGCATTGCCCAATATATCAGACAGCTTGCCGGTAGCGCTGGCAAATGTGCTCGCTTTAGTAACGGCGGCTTTTAAAATTGAAAACTCTGTGGCATCCAGCTTCTGTAAAATAGTTTCCGTGCCCGAAGGCGTTTCGGGAGTTAACGGAACGGCTTCGGGTAATTCTTTATTACACGCCTGCATCAGCAAAACAGGTACAAGCAGCATCAGCCCACAGGTTTTAAAAAATTTATTTATAAAAATCATATTAAAATATGTTTAGTGTAAACAATAGGGTTATTGTAAATTATAAGTAAAAGCAAGGTAGTAAAGTCCGCCAATACTGGGATTACCAACAGCATTAGTATAATATTGATTGAACAGGTTATTAGCTCCCAGCTTCAACTGAGATTTCAGCGCCGGAAGTTTATATAATAAAGCACAATCAACAATATGAGCAGGGTTAAGCATACCCGAAGCAAAATCCCCTTCAAAAAACACTTTATCCTGCCAGCGCCAGCTTACATTGAAGCCAAACAGGTTAGCCGGGCCAAAGCCGGAGTTGCTTAATCCTAATAAAGTCCTGTACTTTGGCGAGTTAAACGATGACCGGAAGTTGTCCGGCACATCTTTAATTTCATCAGAAGAAATATTTCCGTTAACGGCAAAGTTGGAAGGCAGCCTCCAGTCGAAGCTAAGGCCCCAGCCAAAAGTTTTTACTTTTGCATCGGAATTTACTACCACAGAAATACCCCTGTAAGCAGCAGGATCAGCAGGATCGTAAAATTGTACCACATCTCTCCTGCCTATAAAATTAGTGTACTCACCCGTGTACACATACGCATCTACCAGTACTTTTTTACTTATCAGCGCTTTATAGCCCAATTCATAGCTTGCCACACTTTCGGGCTTAACTTCTTTATATGTTAGCGGGATGCGGTTAGCCGGATTTGCTATAAATTCCGGTGCAGAATAACCTGGATTGTTAATCAGGTCATACGCTTCCCAGATCACTTTATTGCTGCCGATTAATGTTCCGCTGCCAACAAACAGGTCTATCCATTGCTGCTGGGTGCTGGGGAAACGATAAGCGGTTTGGTAAGACAAACGTATATTATGATCTTTTGCAGGGGTAACTACCGCAGTAATCCGTGGCGTAAATCGCCCTTTGAAATATTCATTTTTATCATACCTGCCAGATCCGGTCAGCTTTAACCGGTCTTTTATAATTTCCTTTCCTAATTGAATATAGGCTCCCAACTCATTGATCTTAATGGGGCCGTCAGGTTCATGAAACAATGTGTTCTCACTATTCAAAACAAACTGTCGCCAGTTACCTCCTGCCAAAACCTCCACTACATTATTTAGCAAAGACGAAAAATTATATTGTCCTTCCACCACATACAAATCAGATTTATCTAAAAACAAACCGCCTTTTTTATATATCGGCGTTAACCGAACCTGGTCCCATAATTTTTTAAATTCAGATGTTCCCGGCTGAGGCCTGTTCCTGTCAGCATAAGCCCGTGCCGTATTATGGGCGGCAAGGTCATTTTGTCCGGCCATTTTACTATTTAAATAGGTAAAAGCATATTCCATAGCCCAATCAGTAGGTTGTGGGTTTGCAGTTCCATCCGCTGCATAAGTAATTGTGGGCTTCCATCCCTCATTAAAATACCCTGTAGTAGCCGTTAAGTCATGAGATTCGCCCGAATTTTCCTGCGTGGTATATGCTTTTACGAACCAGTTGTCTGATCTAAGCTCAAACTTATACTGCGCTATCCTGAAATCCTTTAATGAGTACCTATTGATCCCGGTATAAACTGTATTTCCGCTGCCTAACTGCCCCATTACAATAGCTTCTACCCTGGGAGTAATTTTATAATGCAGCGCACCTCCAAACTTATAATTAATAGTATTGGGGTCAACCAGTTCATCTTCGGTATAGCCTGTTCTTGTTATGGTTATATCCTGGGGTAATGAGTTAATATATGAAGACCAAAAAGGTACCTGTGCGCCAATTCCCTGCAGGATCTGGCTTAAAGGTATTCTTGTTTCATCGCCATATACATTTATACCATCGTAGTTGGGAGCAGTCTCGCGGGTGCCATCTGCAATAACGCCGTTAGATCCCACCCTGGCATAATTTCTATAATCTCTCGCTAACCAGTCTTTAGCATGTATATATTCAGATGTTATTTTGTAAGCAAATTTATCAGATACTTTCTGCGCCCATCTTAAAGCGAAATTATAATATGGCGAGGTACCACGCCAGTTGTTGGCAATATTCATTACCCCGGTTTTTGCCTGAAAAGACAATCCTGTATAATTGAAAGGATTCTTACTATTGATCAGCAAAGTGCCGTTCATACCTCCCGAGCCGTATAAAGCAGAAGACGCTCCCGGTAACAACTCCATACTTTCCACATCCAGTTCGCTCAACCCCACAACACTTCCTACGGAAAAATTAAGTGCCGGCGCCTGGTTATCTATACCATCTACCTGCTGGTTAAACCGGGTGCTGCCACTTCCGGCAAACCCTCTTGTTGTTGGCGAGGTAAAAGTCAGCGATGCATTGACCACATCCACACCTTTTAATTTAGAGATAATATCATAATAGCTTGCGGCCGGGGTATTTTTTATTGCCGTAGCGCTTACCCGCTCTATCGTAACCGGAGATTCTAATGAACGCTCACCGAACCTGGATGCAGACACTACAACTTCCCGGCCCATTAAAGGGATTAAAGAAACAGTGAGGAAAGCCGTTGATGTAACCGTTACGTCCTGCGGCTCATAATTAACAGAGCTGATACTCAGGGTTACAGGCAAAGAGGTCACGGTATATTCAAATTCTCCTCTTTCATTGGCCATTGTTCCCTTGGTTTCATCTCCTTTTAAAACAACTGATGCGGCCGGAATACCGTCCCCGCTTTCGCTGCTCTTAATAACGCCTCTTATTGTTTGGGCATAAGTGTTTGTAGCAATCCATAGGAATGCAGTTAGAGTAAGCAATCGTGTAACCTTCATAAAAACTGATTGTTTTGTGAATGATGGTATTAAAATAACATTTGTTAGTTTAATTTCAAAAAATATTTTTCTCCGCACGGCCCTCTGGGAACATATATTTTTTACTTTTCACCTCATCCCCTAACCCATTCTCCGAACGGAGAAGGGGAACTGCTTCCTGCTATGGACAAGTATGCGTGAAAAAGATTTATGCACCTTCCTATTTCTCCGTTAGCTGTTCAGTGTTTTCTCATTATTTTCGCGGCATGTCTGAACTCAACTTTCCCCAACAAACCGGCTTTTACCGCGGCAAGGTAAGAGATGTTTATACCATTGATGACCGCTTACTGGTAATGGTCGCCTCTGACCGCATTTCCGCATTTGATGTGATATTGCCCAGGCCTATTCCCTATAAGGGACAGGTACTGAACCAGATCGCAGCTTATATGCTGAATGCCACCAAAGATATTTGCAGGAACTGGCTGCTTGAAACGCCTACTGCCAACAGCGCCGTGGGTTATAAATGTGATCCGTTTAAAATTGAAATGGTTGTACGGGGGCATTTAACTGGCCATGCCTGGAGAACTTATCACAGCGGTAAGCGGGTTTTATGCGGGGTTGATTTACCGGAAGGAATGAGCGAGAACGATGCTTTTGAAACGCCCATTATCACACCCAGTACTAAAGCCAGCGAAGGACATGATGAAGACATCAGCAAAGAAGAGATCATAGCACAGGGGTTAGCCACTGCCGAAGAGTGGGAGCAGCTTGCATCGTTGACTTTATCATTATTTAAACGCGGTCAGGAACTGGCTTTGAAACAAGGTCTGATCTTAGTAGATACCAAATACGAGTTTGGAAAACTGAACGGTGAAATAGTACTGATGGATGAAATACATACACCGGACAGCTCCCGGTACTTTTACGCCGATGGCTTTGAAGAGCGCCAGCAAAAAGGCGAAAAACAAAAGCAACTAAGCAAAGAGTTTGTGAGGGAATGGCTAATTGAAAATAATTTTATGGGAAAAGAAGGCCAGCAGGTTCCGGAAATGACCGATGAATGGATCAGCACTATTTCTAACAGATATATTGAGCTATATGAAAAAGTGATAGGTTCCGCATTTGAACCACAGGATGTTACGGATACTGAACAATATGAAAAAATTGTAGCAGCGTTAAATAAGTATTAAAGATAAGGGCCGCAGTTGCGGCCCTTGTTTTATAGAGAACGGATAACTTACCTGACTTAATCTATTTAACGCGTCTTTCAAAGTTCATCTTCATAGATTTATTCATTCCTTTTGCTGCATAAAAACCGTCAACATAATAGTCTAATGCGTCCCAAGCATCGTCTATAGTCAAAATCCCAACTTCCACTACATATATTCTATTATTATAGCCAGCAGTTAAATTATAAACAGTACTTTCCCTGCCTTCGTAAAAGCGTCCCTGCAACCTGTCCCCTTTTATAGGCCAGCGATTACTGTTACTCTCAAGGTGCTCAATTATAGCATAGGTACCATCATTATTAAACTGTATGATCGAGTAAGGGCTGTCAGATATTTCAAATATTACTGAAATTTCCACATCATTCCTGTCATCATTATAATAATCTCTTTTAGTACAACTTGCCAATAAAACAATACCGGCTATCATCAAAAGAGAAAAGGTTAATATCTTTTTCATTGTTATAAGTTTAGTAGTTCTTTAAATATTGCTGTCTGATATATAGATTGATACAGGACCGAAAAGGGTTTGTAGCGGATTGTTAAAAATTATATAACATATTGAAGAAGCTGATAGACCATAGCCGAAGGCCAAAAGCTAAAGGCGGAAGGCGTATATTCACTATTCATTGTTACCCCTAAACCGATAACCCGAAACCAGTATCCGGTATAATGTAAGATGTACGATGTACGGTGTACGATTTACAACAAGTAACAAGTATCCAGCAATCTGCATCTACGAGCCATAATAATCTTTATTTTTAACCCCAATTATTCTATTATGAAGACCTATACTTTTTTACTTATACCCCTTTTGCTCACTTTCACAGGTAGCTTATCTGCTCAACGCCTGGTTATTGGAACTTATACGAATAACAATCAAAGCAAGGGTATTTACGTATATGATTTTGACAGCAAAACAGGCCAGGCCCGGCAGGTAAGCGTGGCTGAAGCAGGAAACCCTTCTTACCTGTGCATCAGCAATGATAACGAGTTTGTATATAGCGTAAACGAAGGCAACGAGGGAAAAATATCATCGTTCACTTATGATAAAACCTCGGGAACACTTACCCTGCTTAACAGACAACCTAACAATGGGAGCGCACCTTGTTATGTAAGCATTGACAAAACGGGCAAATGGTTATTTGCCGGTAATTATGGAAACGGCAGCCTTACAGTTCATCCTATTCTTACAGACGGTTCTGTTGGCAACCTGCACCAGTTTATAAAACATAGCGGCAGCAGTATTAATAAAGCCAGGCAGGAAAAGCCGCATGTTCACTGTACTTATGTGGCCGTTGACAATAAACATGTATTTGTGCCGGATCTGGGTTTGGACAAGGTAGTGGTTTATCCTTTCAATGCAGCAACAGGCCAGCTTGACACACTTGGTAAATCGGCTATTGACGTAAAGCCCGGAGGCGGCCCTAGACATATCGTTTTTACAAAAAGCGGGAAGTTTGCCTACCTGGTTGAAGAAATGTCCGGCAGTGTAGATGTGATATCAAAAACAGCCGGTCATTACAAGATCATCCAGACAGCAAACCATTTACCTGCCGGACCGGAAGGCGCAGGAGCAGACATTCACTTATCGCCGGATGAAAAATTCCTGTATGTTTCTCAAAGAAGTAACAGCACCATACAAATATTCAAAGTTAACAGCAAGAGCGGAAGGATAACTTTTATTGCTGAACAATCTACAATGGGTAATTTTCCCCGCAACTTCACTATACATCCTTCAGGAAAATTTTTATTGGCGGCTAATCAAAAGTCAAACGATATCACCATTTTCAAAAGAGATACCCGGACTGGCCTGCTCACAGATACCAATGAGCGGATCAACGTGGATGCTCCTGTATGCCTGAAATGGATAGAGGGAAGTGAATAGTGAATAGTGAGTAGTTAATGGGGAATAGGATACTTATAGTTCATGGTTAATAGCTAAAGGCAGAAAGCAAAAAGCCGAAAACAGAAGCATCAAGTATCAAGCTCATATACCATCTAAGTACTAAAATCTTTTCATCTTTAAACCTTTCACTCCTGTCATCTGTCAACCGTCAACTTAATAATGATCATAGACGACCATACCTTATTTATAAAGCAGACCAGCAAAAGACTTGGCTTTGACTATTGCGGTATTGCCAGAGCTGTGCCTCTTACTGAGGATGCACGGAAACTGGAAGCCTGGCTGAACAAAGGCATGCACGGGCAGATGAAATATATGGAAAACTATTTCGATCTGCGTATCGATCCCACTAAGCTGGTACCGGGTGCAAAATCGGTCATCACTTTATTGCTGAATTATTTTCCCGGACAACACCAGAGCCAGGAGGCACCTCAAATAGCCAAATATGCTTATGGTAACGACTACCACGAAGTAATAAGGGCAAAACTTAACGAATTCCTGTTTGTGGTAAGGGAAAAGCTGGGAGACATACAAGGGAGAGGATTCGTGGACTCAGCCCCAGTATTGGAACGCACCTGGGCCAGGAAAAGCGGGTTGGGCTGGGTAGGCAAGAATGGTAATCTTATCAATAAAGAAAGCGGCTCTTTCTTTTTTATTGCTACACTGATCACCGACCTGGAGCTTATACCGGACGATCCTTTTGCTAAAGACTTCTGCGGCACCTGCACCAAATGTATTGACGCCTGCCCTACGGGAGCCATATTACCCGGTAAAGTGATTGACGGCAGTCGCTGCATATCTTATTTCACTATTGAGCTGAAAGAAATGTTATTACCCAATGAAATGAAAGGCAGGTTCAGTAACTGGATGTTTGGCTGCGATACCTGCCAGGATGTATGTCCCTGGAACCGTTTCAGCAAACCCAATACAGAAGCTGCTTTCAACCCCCTTCCTGAAATATTGAATCTGTCTTCCAGCGAGTGGGAAGCCATGACAGAAGACAACTTCAGGAAAATATTCAAATACTCACCTCTAAAACGCAGCAAGTATAAAGGCATTCAAAGAAACCTGAAATTTATACAGGGTGATGTATAATGCTACCAGGTGCTGAATGCATAAAGCTAAAAGCAGAAAGCCTTATGCTTTCAGCTTCCTTCCGCATAGTTTCGGAAACATAGTTGACATTAATTTGCATATTGAGTGTTAATGATGAATCATTCCGGCCAGGCGCTCTCTTTATATATGTCTTTAGCGGTAAGAAATAAGAATGAAGAATGCTCTGCAGTTAGTTTTCCACCCTGAACCAATCCATATCTATCCAGGAGCGGGCAGTATTTTCTTTTTCATTTAAAATGAACATCCCCATTTTGGCACCGATCCATTTACCCTGCCTTGCCGGGAACGGTATTCCGACCTTCTCAAATTTTTTACCATCCATGCTGAAATAAAAATCACACAAAGCGCCATCCTTAACCACTACCCTAAAGTACACTTCAGCCAGCTCCAGTTTTGTTTGATAATTATATTTTATCACCGGCTTAAAGTTTTTCAGTACTACCTGACCGGTGACGGTTTCCTTATTTTTCTGTTCCGCGTCTTTGCATATCTGCTGTACCATTTCATAGCCATTCCCTGCTTTCTTCAGGGCTATATACGAATAGTCCCAGCCCATCATGATCAGCCCGGCCATATCTCCTTCGTTTTGTAATACAGCCGTTGCTTTCATAGTCGCTGTAAAAGCCGGGGCAGGAACTTTCTGCATCAGCAAATTGGGAATATTCCAAAAGTTTATATAATCTTCTGGGTAATATTGCCCGTACAAACGCATGTAACCATTAGCCGAAGGAAAGCCCCAGGATTGTTGAGGATTGGCATGCCAGCTCCATTGTAATCCCAGCCGGCTGCTGTTAAACTCATCGCCGGTGGCAGGCGCTTCAACAGGATATGTTTTGTCCACATTAGGTTTTGCGTAAGTAAGAACAGGCTCGCCGCAATAGTCCCTGTCATTAATGCCCATTACCGGCCAGCCATCTTTCCAATGTACCGGTTGCAGATGGATGATCCTGCCATAAGCTGCTTTGTCCTGAAAATGAAGGAACCACCACTCTCCTGTTTGAGTTTGCACTAATCCGCCCTGGTGCGGGCCATTAATATTGGTCTTTCCCTGATCCAATACCCGCTTTACTTCGTAAGGGCCATAAATACTTTTTGAACGAAGGGCAATTTGCCAACCGGTAGCTACGCCCCCTGCCGGCGCCAGCAAATAATAATAACCATCTTTTTTATAAAATTTACCGCCCTCAACTGTATGGTTTATCCCATCATTACCGTCAAAAATTAAGGATTGATTGCTGATCACTTTTGTACCTTCTTCATTCAGCTCACAAACCGTCATAATGCTGTTAAATTGTGCTCTGCTGCCCGCCCATGCATGCACTAAGTACACTTTGCCATCATCATCAAAAAACGGGCTGGGGTCAATACGGCCTTTACCCGGCAATACTAAGACCGGCCTTTCCCATTTTCCTTTAATGTCTTTTGTCTTTACCACGTAAATACCAAAATCCGGATCGCCCCAATAGATCATGTACTCTCCTTTGTGATAGCGGATACAGGGCGCCCATACCCCTTTACCATGTTGTGCTTTATCAAAAAAATCCTGCGGTGCTCCGGGAAGGCGCAGTTCATCCAACGCATAGTTGACGATCTTCCAGTTGACCAGGTCTTTTGAATGCAGGATAGGCAGTCCCGGCACACAGTTAAAGCTGGAAGCTGTCATATAGTAATCCTCACCTACCCGTATTACATCAGGGTCGGAATAATCTGCGTACAATACAGGATTTTGATACTTACCATCGCCCAGGTCTGAAACCCATACGTTCACTGGCTTTTGCTGTGCATATATATTACACCAACAGCCCATAGAAACCAGAAGAATGAATATTAATCTCATTATTTTTAAATTTATTATAGTCACACTTCTCCACCTTTTTCTTGATAAAAAGGTGGAGCCAAAAATCATCCCGAAAGCTTTCGGGAGTGAAAAAATTGGCTAAAAATAATTTTCTTAACGCCATTTTTTTAAGGCCGGTCCTATTCTCAACAATCACCCCCTTCCGTTCAACATCATCACATCATTGATAACGACCCCAATAGAAAACTTGGGACGATGGCAAAACGGATTCTATAACCGCACTCGCTTATAATCACCAGCCAGTACATTTATTTTACGACCCTTCGGGGTAGTAATGATTGCTGGTTTATCACTGGTGAAATAATATGCTCCATTCTTATACTCCAGTACTGCATTCGTTTTCTCGGCAGCAATAATTGAAAAACCTTTTCCTGCTACCAATTTCCCATTGCCCATAAACAACGTAAAGTCTTTCCCTTGTTCACTTATAACAGCATAGGTAGCATTTGCTGTTATTCCATTATACATTACTTTTTCTTCCTTTACAGAAGAGAAAATATGATCAATACGCCCCGATCTGTTATTTACAATTAACCCCACAAAATCAGATGAAACATTTTTCACTTCAAATGATTGAATAGCAGTAACTGATCTTCCTTCTTTTTCGGTAGTGGGCTCAAACACCGAAACAAAAGGATGTTTCCAGGCTTCGCCATGCTGACGGGCAGCAATGGTTAAATAAGGATCGTTATAGAAATCGTAAGGCAGCTTATAATCTTTTCTATAGGATTTCACAGATGGTGATTTTATTGAGAACACTTCACGGTCTTTATAACCTTTCATCCAGAGGTTCATGTATACATGGTTATTATCAGGAAAAGACATTTTCCATACCGCTTCGTAATCCTTACTGGTTTTAGCAGATCTCTTGTCCCACATATAATCCAGTGCAAACAGATGCCCGCCGGCAAAGCCCATTTCGTTACTGGGCTGCAGGGGCAGGGTGTTTCCTTCTGCGTCCTTAATGGTTAACTCCTGCCCGAGATTGTGATAGAAGTAATCATGAAATTTATCGCCGCCTCTTTGTTTCCTGGAGCGAAATATATCTACATAATATCCGGTAGTTACACCAGTACTGATAATGCTCATTAACCGGTTCTGGTTGCTCCTGCTCTCCGGCTCCAGAAAATAAACATCTGAATAAGTAATACCTGGATAAAAGCCCTCTTTCTGCCCCGATGCAGGATAGCACCCCAACAGATCAAACGGATGATTGCTTAACATCTCAGGATATTTGGAAACACCGTCTACCATCACCGTATTATGTGCCGGGAATTGTGAATAGTATTCCAGGTAAGGTTTTTCAAAATAGGAGGAACCGATACCCGATTCAGCGCCAAGCACATACCCTTTGCCATACAGCTCCATTGCTATACCGTTGGAGTGCATGTGATTGCCCGATGATGCGTATTGCGAGATCATCAACCCGTTTTCTTTACTGTCATATTTATTCCGTTGCACCAGCCAGCTCACGTTGGGGGCATAAAACGTTGGGGTCATATAATCTTTCAAATGACCGGCCGGTACGGACTCATCCAGCTCCAAGGGTTTGGCTGTAAAGAATGAGCTCACATGCGGCGGCAATTTTGAAGGTTTTTCACCCTGTCGCCCTGCACCTGGATTAAAAAGCTTTAGCATCTTAGTGTACAGTACTTCCTTGTCTCTTTCTTTATACTTCTGTGTAAGACGTACCATATCCGCTATAGGTGCAGTATTCAGTTTGCCATAATAGGTATCGCCAAAAGCAGTGGTCAGTCCATTGGGAAAAAGATACTGCGGCAATGCCTCAACCGCTTTATACATTACGGGCATGTATTGCAACAGACTTTGATTAAAAGTATTGTCATAATCATTAATAAACATCGTCAGCTCATGCGCCACGCTTTGCGAATAACCCGGGCATTCATTCCAGATCCCGGTTTGTGTATCGTAACCATAATCCATAAACCGTGGTAGCGACCATTGCCTTGCTGTAGAAATGTTCAGTATATTATTGATATAATATTCACGTCCTTTCGCATCAGCATATTTGTTATTATTATCGAGCACCATTGCTACTTTTAAAATAAATTTTGATTTATGCAGGTTCCAGTTATTATGCGGCACCCCGTTTTTAATGCTCAGGTCGATGCATTTTTTTAAAGCGGTTTCATATACTCCCCTCAGTCCTACTGATGGAGAGAAGTAAGAACGTTTGCTTATTTCATCCTTCTCTATTTTTACAATATAATTATACAGAAAATCGTAAGTATAAGCCAGCTCATTCAGTATGCGCTCCTGTATCACTTCAAAAGTAGTCATACCCACCAGTGTTTGCGCATGTCCATTACCCAGGTCAATAGGTTCTGTACGAAAATACATGCCCGACAAATAAGTATCCAGTACACCGAAGGCAAGCTTCGCGTATGCTTCTTCATTGGTAAGCCAGTAGAGAAAAGCCGCGTCCTTAGCCAGCTTCATAATCTCTTCGTTCACGCTTTCAATGCTGCCACCCGATACCTGGCTTTGCTCCACCCATTCCAAAGAACTTCCGGATTTGGAATTATTTCTGAAATATACACCTTTGGTATCGTCCATATAGGGAATAATATCTTCCAGTCCTGGACGACCAAACGGAGAGCCTACTCCTCTTGTGCTGCCAAAACGCGGCGTAGGCACTGGGGCTACCCCATCGGCTTTCGCATATACGCCACCATTGATATACACCTGGGTGGCTTTGCTTTTCCAGTACATCATTAACCGCGACAATAACCAATCTGGCTGCGATCTCGTTTTTTCGACATAAGGATCAATTCGGGCTTTAATGCCCGCCAGGACCTCTTTCGCCCATTGCTCCTGCGCTACCTGTTGCTGCACACGTCCCTTGTCTTTATCAGTTGCCATCAACCGGGGGTGTCCTTCGGGAAGATAGGCTGGTAAAGGAATTTGCTGACCATAGCTTGTAAAAACAAATGTCAGTATAAAAAATAATCCTGTTAAACTTTTCATTTTTTATCTTTTTAATATTTTAATCGCCTGGAGGCGATAGCATAAACGTGTGAAGCGAGGACGCTTCACACAGCCCGATTTTTAATTATCATATTGAGCTTGACGAAATATAGACAACAAAGAAGCTAGCCTTCGTCAAGCTCAGGCTGACATTACTTTCAGGCCAGCCGCAAGCCCGTCCGGAGGCGGCCTATTATTCTTTAATATAAAAAAATCTCTCTACTGGCTCTGCCGATTGCACTTTTCCTTTAACACCATATTGCCAGGCCACTACCGTAACTTTTACCGGGAATTTAGCGCGGGGCGGAATTTCAGTGAATAGGAGCTCCTCTCCGTCTATTGCTGCCGGTCCTTCTTTTACGTAGTAATAAACAGGCAAACCGCTGTCGGAACCGGCTTTAAGCTTAACAGACCCTGCACCTTTCTTTACATCGTCCATTGCCGGGAATAATATGGCCTGGCGTTTTCCCTCCTTCAGTGGATAAGCTATTTTAAAATTGAATTGTTGCACCGTGCTTTTATAAACCGCATCGCCACTATTATGTGCCAGCAACCAGATATCATTGGTACGTTTCGTATTGTTCAATCCCATCCGGTAGAACTGTACACGGAAAGTTGTATCATTTAATTTTTTAACCGGTCCGCAAATACGGTCAATGCTGATTTTGGTATTTGCATGCGCGCCAGAAAAATGTTGACGGGATGAATCGGTAAATGCTGCCGATAAATGATAAGTAATCCCATCGGCAGCAGGCTGCATATCAGCAATATTGTATTGCACATGACTGGACGGATCAAAAGACAACAAACGCCCCTGCCAGGTAAACCCTACATATTGCGCTTTCCTGTTCCGTTCCCGTGCATAATAACTTTCTGTAGCATCCGCTATCTCTTTATCAAAGTACCAAAAAGCATCGTGCCTGTTTCCTTTATAATTATTGAACGGCGCTGCTTTTGCTCTTTTTTGCTGCTCCGGATACCAGCGTTCCGCGAGCCATCCCTGTTGATTATCTACTTTTATTAACGGTTCCTGCTTATCCAAAGACTGGCTGTGTGGCAACCGGTATTGAATTGCTTTCTTTATAAACAGCGAAATATAGTCCACCACTTCATCCGATACATCAAAATGGCCATGACCGGCGTCGCAAAGAAAAGAGATACAGCTTTCGGGGTACATCATACGAAATGCCAGGGCTGGGTTCACTCTAGCTTCCCACCATTCATATTCGCCTTCGATCATTAAACCGGGAATACCGTCAATATTCCGGTTCCTGCCCCATTCCAGATTCTCCCTGCCATACCCTGTAAGATTCGTCCGGGGCGCATCACCATGATAAGATATAATAGCTAATGTCCGTTCGGGGTTCCAGGCAGCAAAGTTCCAGGGAAAAGTAGCCATAGCTGAATGACCTAACGGAACAACGGGCGCATGTTCTAATTCTGTATAACCGCTTTTAGATGCCAATGCCATCATCATATCATCAAACACCTTCTGGCAACCGTTCCTTGTATCCCATTGCTGGTCGATACCGGGAGTGATCCATATTATAACAATACCCAGGTCCGTCATCATTTTTCTAAAAGCAGGATGCTCAAAAATGGTTTCCTCGCACATATTGTGCTGCCCCACCACTACAGCCCGCACCTGCCTGCAATCCGGAGGTATCCATAAAAATGCATCAGGATTATCATTGGTTTCTGGGGATATATATCCCTTTACTTTCACCGACCATTGGTATTCGGCGCTTCTTGCGGGTGAGAAAAAAAGAAGCAAAACCGGTATAAGGAATATGATCTGCTTAATGCGCATATATTGTTTTTTTGCCACAGATGCACGAATAGTTTGAAGCTATCTTTTTATATGCTTCATCTTGCACTATACCTTTTATCTGTGCATTCGTGGCATTCTAATATTTTTAATTCAAATCCCAATACACCACATATCGTTGATGATGTATAGTATGAATGGGCGCTAACTGCACTCCATTTTTCCCGTCTGTAAAAACCAGGTTCTTATTATCTGTTCTCTTAAATGCATCAGCCAGATTTTTGCGATCTATCGTTAAAGAAGTTTTCAATCCCTCTGGCACATGATAGTCGTAAGTATAATAATCATTATGCAACGCCGGATTGGAAAATGGCGCAGGCGCTTCCATTCCGTCAGTTCCCATCATACCTGCAAGCACTAAAGGGCCATACATCACTGCAGCCTTACCAGGATCATCATTGGCGGGTGCCAGATGTAAGGTCATGGGATAACGCACTTCTACCTTATCACCCTTCTCCCATGTGCGGCTAAGCGTTATATAACTGGATGGTTCTTGCTTCACCTTAACTTTCTTACCATTTATCTTTACTTCTACATTTTTAGCCCAATAAGGATAACGCAGGTATAGCGGTATATTCACCGGTTTATCAACATCAATCGTCAATACCACATTTTCATCAGAAGGAAAAGCAGTTTCCTGTTTGATGGTCACCCCTTTTTCTTTCCAGTTGAGCACCGAAGGAATGAACAGGTTGACATACACTCCTTTTCCATCGTGATAATAGATAGCCTCATTATATTTAACATGGTTTTCAAACCCGGTTCCCACACAGCACCAGAACGATCTATCAGGCGTACTGTATACTTTATGCGCCCCGGGCAGCAATGGCAGAAAATAGGCTACCATACCCGACTGAGGGTCTTGCTGCCCCAGGATATGGTTATACAAAGCCCGTTCATAAAAATCTGCCTGCTTAGGGTCTGCATCCCAGGTAAACAAATGCCGGGTCAGCTTCAGCATATTATTGGTATTGCAGGTTTCTTGTGTATATCCTGTCAGGTATTTTGAAATACTATCAGAGGGAATGAACTTTTCTTTATGGCTGTTGCCACCTGTAGCATAGGTCTGGTGTTTCAAAACCGTTTTCCAGAAAAAATGAACCATATCATTGGAGCGGTCATTGGCAAACAACTCGTAGTTCCGGGCTTCACCAATCAGCTTGGGTATAAAAGTATTGGCATGCTTAAAATTCAGCAGGTCTTTGTGCTCGGCTAAAGGGTCGATAACTTCTGCATGATAAAAATATTCCGCCAGCCATTTATGTTCAGGATTTCCCGTAATCGTATACAAATTATAGAAAGCTTCATTAACGCCGCCGAACTCATTACGCAGCATAATACGCCTTTGCTCTTCGGTCAGTGGTTTTAACTTATGATAGGCCCAGGAAGCAGCACTTTTCATAATATCTAAAGCCTGCTCATTACCGCAATACAAATACTGGTCAATTAGTCCGGCATATATTTTATGCAAGGTGTACCAGGGTGCCCAAACACTTTTACCGGCAATATTCCTGTCGATCAATCCTTCCGCATAAGCGCTGATATATCCTTTGCTGCCATTAGCGGAATATACTTGCTGCACTTCCGCAAGACCTTTTACCAGACTATCGGCTTTCACTTTATATTTATCATCGCTGGTAGATACATACAAATAAGCCAATGCCGATAAAATATGCCCGGTAGTATGTCCGCGCAGATCACAGTCCAGCGATTCCCATCCTCCTAACTTATCAATAACAGAATAACCACCTTCCAGAGCAGACCATGTGCCCGAAGTATTCCTGAAACTCTGCAAAAGGCGGTTTACATTTAATGACAATATCCAGTTAGATGTACGCTCCCTGTTTTCTGTAAAAACAGAAGGGAGCAACCGTATATCTTTCATATTGAAACTGTAAGCCTTAACCCTACCTGCAATGGGAAGTTTTAGTTTATCATTATGCTGACCGGGATATACTGATTGCGCCTGCACAAAGACCGGAATTACAAACACTAATAATAATCCAACTATTTTTTTCATTTCATCTATTTAAAAACTTGTTTATAATGAACCACGAAGTGCTGATACACTAAGTTTCGACCCTCATATCTTCGTACCTCTGTGTCTTTGTAGCCCCTTTCTTTCTATTCTCTTTTGAGACTCCAAAAAACTCAATAACGCCTTATTAAAGCCCTCCGGATTTTCCAGGTTGCTCACATGCCCTGCATTTGGCACCATCATTTGTTTTGCAGATGGCACAAGATCCATCACTTTATTCTTATGATGAGTGTCCGCATCTCCGGTAAGTACTAAGACCGGTACTGTAATTTTCGTTTGCTTCAATTTATCAACAACAGAGATTCCCAATAAAAACCGTGGCTCTATATGTGTAGGCTGCCAGGCATCCCATTTATAGATCATGCACCACACCGGCTGACGCAATTGCGGAATTATTTTACCATCCCTAACAGTAAGCGCATTGAACCATTGTTGCTTAAACTGGAAAATGCCTTGCTTATATAATTCCCGAATCTCAAGCCTGCGTTTTACAATAGCTTCAGCGCTCCAGGGCACTGCCGGGCCGGGACTACCGTTCCACACATCGCCACTGGCAAGGATTACAGACAATAAGCGATTTTGATGCATTACCAGAAAATCAAGACCAATAAAACCGCCCATACTCAAACCCACTACATGCGCCTTGTCTATTTTTAAAGCATCCATCAGCTTTGCCAGGTCATCAGCATGCATAATATTGGAAAATTCTGCGGGCATCGAAGACCGCCCATAGCCTCTTACATCATAAGTAATCACCCGGTACTTTTTCGCAAACACCTGCAACTGTGGCTTCCATTCACTATAATCAAATGAGTGCCCATGGACGAAGATCAATGGCTCACCTTTACCCAGTTCTTCATAGTACAATTGCCCACTGTCCACTTCAACGTACCCTCTTTTTATTTCAGGATGCTTTGCTTCTTCAATGGCATCACGCACATACAGTGGAATGACCGGGCTGGACAAAAATGAATTGAAACCGTTCCTGGGTTTTACAATATGCGTCAAGAAAAAACCATACACTCCATTTTTCCTGTCGATCCAGGGATAAGCGCCAGCCCAGGAAGGACTGCTGATCAAAGTGGCGTTACCATTGCTATCCACTTCTTCTCTCCATTCGCCCAGGCCATAAATATCTTTATCTTCCCTGGCACGCACTTCGCCAACAAAATTTTCCGAAGCAATAAGTCCTTGTGATGAATGATCTGCCTGCATGATCTTAACAGCGTTTACAGAAAGTATCCTTTTACTATTGTATATGCCATTATTAAAGATCATCGAAAGAAAACGGGCATAATCATCCAGCGTGGATCTTGCGCCGCCACCCAGCATGGGTGCATGCCCTCCAGAAGAATCCACCGGTGTAAAATGTGTTGAGTCCATACTTAGAGGTGCTGCAATCTTTTCCCGGAAAATCGTTTCCCAATCTTTACCTGTGGCCAGTTCCGCCATGCGCCCGGCAACGTTCATAGACAAGCCACCATACTTGAATTTTGTACCGGGCAAAGTATCCGCAGGGAGGTTCACTATTTCAGCAACCGACTCTTTTAATGTCTGGCAAATATCAACCTGTTTCCAGACAGGCTGGTAATCAGGATAGCCGGCCGTATGCGACATTAGTTGCGCTAAAGTTGCTTCGCCTTTAGCATCTGTGAATTCCGGCAACCATTTTTTTACTTTATCATTCCATGATAATTTACCTTCATCCACTAAAGCCGCAATGGTAGCCGCTGCCAGCCATTTGCCCGCCGATGCAATAAATACGACTGTTTCGGGCGTATAGTTACCAAAATATTGTTTATAAATCTCTTTATCATCTTTTGCTATATAAATGGATCCACCGGTATAGTAACCGCTATCCATCCAGGATTGAATTTTATTTTGTAAAAATTGAAAATCATATACCGGCGAAATTACTTTTCCCCGTTGCGCATTTGCAGAAACACAGCAAAAAAAAATGATTATAAAAATACCGGATATGTCAAATTTTATTTTCATTGTATAATGAAATCATTTAAACACCACACTCTCCACATGCTCTCCTATGAAAATCCGACCCATATCGCCTGTTTTATACCATGCAGGCTTTCCGGGCATACTATCTGTGATTTTTGTGCCGTTAATAATAAGATTCTCGAAAGTGATATTCTTAACCTTGCGTGTGCTGTCGTAGCCTGCAATCATTGATAACTCTGCGTTCTTACCGTTGTATGCGATATCTTTAAACAAAATATTCTCTATTCCTGCACCCGGAGCTGTGCAATATTTTTTATTATAAAATATCCTGACATTCACCAGTTGTCCCTGCCTGAAATCTTCCACGCGAATGTTTTCAAACCTTACATCTTTTATAAAATTATTATCCCCGGCATTGATAGCGAAACAGCCCTGGTAGTCGATCTGCGCTTCCTTATGGTCCAGTATATCAATATTCCGGTAAACCATGTTCTGTATAGTGTCCGGGTTTTCTGAATTACCATGTATGCCAATCATAATAGGATGCGCCACATCGGCCCACAGCGTTGAATTTTGCATGATAATATTCTTACAACCGCCGGTAAACCCTTTTCGGGTGGCATATACAGTAGTACAGTCGTCGGAGTTGCGGCAAAACACCCCATCATATAAAACATT
Organism: Niabella sp.; assembly: GCA_049841335.1. Classification (GTDB taxonomy): domain Bacteria; phylum Bacteroidota; class Bacteroidia; order Chitinophagales; family Chitinophagaceae; genus Niabella. The sequence goes on from JASGDI010000249.1 coordinate 25,769, forward strand.
ATTACTTGCAAAAACATTCAGCCCATCGCCCCAGCCATAATAGCTGATGCTTTTCACATTGCGTATGGTTACGCTATCCGAACCACCAGTGGCACATTGTGTAAGACTAATACCTTCTACCAGTATATTTTTTGAATTAGCAATATGTACGCCCATTTTCACTGAAGGATCAATAATACCACGCCCGGTAATTTTAACATCCCGTACATTTTCTACCAATAATTGTCCCATTAAAACAGCACCGCCAGCCATATACACTGTTTTTCCAGAAGGTATTTTCAGCTTATCACCCGGCAGATTGTGCACGCCCGGTCCAAAATATATGGTATTTTTATCCTTTTTGTTGTATTGAAAATCATCAACAGGATTGGCAAACAAATGCAGGTTATGAAAGATATCTCCATTAATCTCTACCGAAAGATTGGAAGGTTTGTTTAATTTAAAGTAAAGCGTATTCCCTTTTATTTCATGAGCGATATTATACGACAACGGGCGGATACGGGCCTTCTCAATTACTCCCTTATTATGGGTTACAGATACTTCCACTTCCCCCGAAAAATCGAAGCTGCACATAGAGGCATTCATGACCGTATGCTTTGCATCTTTTACCTCATCTACCTTTACATTATACTCGTACAGGTCTTGCCAGGCACCTCCGGGCTTTCTTACTTTAACGGTAAAGTCATCGTTGTGCAGCGAATGACTTTCGGAAGCGGGGACGGGATAAACCACTAATTGCTGAGCGCCTGTAAACAGCGACAGCACTAAAAATAAAAATAACGTTATGCTCTTTAATCCTGATTTCATTATAATTTTTTTTAGCCACAAAGGCGTTAAGGTAATAAGCTACTCGTTTATACTTTTTACATAAGACCTGAAAGAGGTCCAATATTTATAGAAAAAATGAACATGTGAAACATAGATCTGCCGTGGTGAATCGAATACTATCTAGAATTTATTTAGCTATAAATATGTGAATCCTCCGGATTCTTCAAAAGCTCAAAAAATGCTATGTCATTTTTATGAATTCATCCGTTTTCATCCTCATCTCTTCGTTTATCTTTGAGTTTTTGTGGTTCAATGCTCGTGCTTTACTAATTTCTTTTCAATATCCTCCAGCGAAACGCCTTTAGTCTCGGGCACTTTAATTAATACCCATAACAGCTGTAACACCATCATAAAAGCAAAAAAAGCAAAGATGGGCCAGGGATTATCTTTGAAAATGCCGTTATCTGCATCTAAAAAAACAGGTGTGATCAATGTAATCACTGCCGCAAATACCCAGTGCACGCTGGCGCCAAACGCTTGTCCGGACGCCCGTACTTTTGTAGGAAATATTTCAGAAATAAATACCCAGATCACTGCCCCCTGTCCGATAGCATGGGCAGCAATAAACAGCATTAGAAATATCAAAAGGAAACTGGCCCCGGCACCTGTATAAAATGCCCAGGCAACCATCGCGAGGCTTAAAATGTAACCTAAGGAACCTGCTATTAAAAGGGTTTTACGACCTGCCTTGTCAATAAAATACAAGCCAACAAATGTAAAGATCAGGTTGGTTAACCCTATAAGGATGGAGTTACCTAAAGAGTCTTTAGCTGCTAACCCGGCACGTTCCAGTATTTCCGGTGCATAATACAGTATAAAATTGATGCCGCTCCACTGATTGAAAAAAGCCACAAAAAATGCCAGCCATAAAATAACACGATATTTTGAAGCAAAAATCCCCAACCCGTTTACCTGTGCTTTCTCCTCTTTACCTGCTTCTTCAATGAGTTTGATCTCATTGTCCGGATCAGGCATTCCCAAACGAAGCATTACTTTCCTGGCCTCCTCTACATTATTCTTCACGGAAAGTAACCAGCGGGGGCTTTCAGGAATGCTGAATACCATCAGCGTATAAATAACCGAAGGAATGGCCATTACCCCCAACATCCAGCGCCAATCGTTAGCTCCGCCAACTCCCTGCAGGAAATAGTTGGATAAGAATGCGATCAATATGCCAAATACAATATTGAACTGGTACATAGCACCCAATCTCCCTCTTGTTTTAGGTGTGGATATCTCTGAAATGTAAGTAGGCGCTGCAACAGAAGAGACACCGATACCTACTCCACCAATAAAACGAAAAAACGAAAAGGTATAAGGGTCCTGAGCCAAAGCTGAACCTATGGCAGAAACACTGAACAGTATGCCTATCCACAGTAACACTTTCTTCCTGCCATATTTCTGTGTAGGTATTCCACCAAATAATGCACCCGCTACAGTGCCCCACAATGCCATCGACATAATGAAAAAACCATGAAACCAGGGCGATGTATGCCACAGCTCTTTGATTGGCAAATTAGCACCCGAAATAACTACAGTATCGAAACCAAAAATAAAACCTGCCAGCGCGGCTATTAAGGAGATACCAAATAAACCTGCTCCGCTTTTTTTATTCAGGTTGTCAGAAGATTGAGGTTGTTGCATAAATGTATTTTATAAAATATTTGTTAGTAAGCTCCCAGGCAGCACTTTATGTTGAGATTTCTCGTTGTCGTACCTCCTCCTCGAAATGACAACTACCTTTCAACCGGCTTCAGCCATATTGCCTGTCCACCGGAAGCTTTTAATTCAACATTTAATTTCGTTTTTGAAGTAACGATTTTTTTATCTATCCGCACTTTTGTTTTTGTACTTATTTTATCATCATCACTATAAATCTTCGCTTCATATTTTTTACCAGGCGGCAGGAAACTAAAATCAACAGCTACTGTTCTTGCTTCATTATTGGTAATAGTTCCCACAAACCATTCTTCACCACTTCTTCTCGCTACCGTTACAAACTCACCAATAGCTCCATTTAACGCTTTGGTATCGTCCCAAACTGTTTTCACTTTATCAAAGAATTCGATCTCCGGCTCGCCGTTATACATCTTTGGATGATCGTACCAATACAAAAACTGTAAGGGGCTATAATATACCGCCGCCAAAGCTAATTGATGCGCATGCGTAGTCTTAATACGATTATTATAATAACAAATGGTATAATCAGCTGCGCCTGCAATAAATCTGGTAAAAGGCAGAATACTATTATGCGTGGCATCGGGCATTTCTTCATTACCCCTTATCCCTTCCTGCGTTAAAAGATTAGGGTAAGTACGGCTGAAGCCTGTAGGACGGTATTCATCATGAATATCTACCAGAATGCCATAGTCCGCACATTTTTTTACCGCATTATGCAGCCAGGTGCTCCAATACTGGTTGCCAATTTGTACGAACCCAAACTTAATTCCCTTAATGCCCCATTGTTTGTACAGAGGTAATATAGCATCGAGCTGCTGATACAAAGCCCGCTGGTTGACATAAACAAATATGCCAATGCCTTTATCGGACGCATACTTTGTAAGTGCCGGAAAATTGATATCCTTGTCCGGCCGTACTTTTGTAGCATCTGATTGAACGCTCATCTCAGGGCCATACCAGCCGGCATCTAAGTGCACATATTGAAGGCCGCGTTCTGCCGCAAAGTCCACACAGTCCATCGCCTCTCCTTGGCTTAATCCCGATCTTATAGCTTTTCCCGGTTTTATCCATGAAATATCTTTTATTTTATTTTCAGGATTCAGGTTTAAGATAATATCGTTATTATTGATCAGGTCAACCGGACGCTCTGCTGCCATGATCACCCTCCAGGGCGTATTGTAGGGTGTTATAACATCTGCACTTGCGTACATAGAAAGCTGAAGCGCATTTGCTTTTGTTTTGCTTAAAGCAAATTTGCCCCTTGCATAGTCCACCATATTTGCTTCTGCAAGGGCAATTGTTAATCCGTTTTGCAACTTTAAAGTCAACGGACGTTCGGCCTCATCACTCCAGTTTTTTAAAGGCTGCAACGTAACCGGCCCCTGTGCCCATCTTTCGTAATAAGCCAATGTGCCCTGGGGTAATGTAAACTGGCTTTGTTCTCCGGTTATGTGTAAGAACAAACCGTTCACCGCTTCGGGAAAATGATATCTAAAAGCCACCCCTTCGTTATAAGCCCGTACTTCCACGTTCATATAATAATACCTTCGCTTGTCGTATCCATGGCTCATATCTCCTGCTTCTTCACTGCCTTTCCTGAATTTCAATACCAGTTGGTTGTACTGATCTTTTACAAGGTTCCGTTCTCCGTAAACCGGTTGCCAGGTTTTATTAACAGATAAAGTGTCTACACCTACCAGTTCCAGGTTATCTCCCCAGGATTTCAAAGTATCATTAGGAATGCCCAGAGCAGATTCAAACAGGTGGTTCTCGACAAGTACTCCCAGTTCTGATTCCAGTATCACGTCCTTTCCTTTGAAAGAAACCGAATAAAACATCTGCTGCGTATTGTCTTCTTTTTTCTTTTGACAGAATGAAAACCGGTAATGGCCATCGGGGGAATTCAGCGCCTGGTTGGTTCCGTTGATCACTTCCTGTGAGGAAAGTGATAGAGAGCTAAAGAACAATATCCATATTAAAATCAGTCTTAGCATGTCTTAATTAAGTTTACTATTTTAAACAAACTATAGCTATATTTTTCCACCTTTTTCTTGATAAAAAGGTGGAGCCAAAAATCAAGGCTGTGAAAAAATTGGCTAAAAATAATTTTTAAAACCTAAACCCGCCGAACTCGCGCCTTAGTTATAGTTAAGTGCAGGACCCAACTGCGCTCAAACAACGGCGGCTTTACCCCCACTTCGTGGAGGCCGGTTTCTAAAATTATTTTCTTAACGCCATTTTTTCAAGGCCGGTCCTATTTTCAGCAATCATCTTCATTATTTCATTCAACGTCATTGCATCATTGATTAGGTTCCCTATAAAAAACTCAAGATGACGGAAAGGAAGCTGGTCGCATATATTTCCCAACTATAATGTATCTGTCATCTTCTTCAATCGTAACAATGCCTCTATATAATAATAATCCGCGTAAATAATAGATGCATTAATTTCGCCGCCATTGGGTTTATGCCCGGTACTGTGCAACAGGAAAGCATTATTTACATCACGACTTTGGTATCTTTCAGAAGACAATTCTGTTAACATAGCAACGGCCTTATCAAAATACATTTTAGATTTTTCTTTATTCTTTATGAAAGTTGATAATTCTAATAATCCTGAAGCCACAACCGCTGCTGCAGAAGCGTCACGGGGCGCATTCGGAATGGCCGGATCATCAAAATCCCAGTAAGGGATCCCATCTTTTGGAAGCCGCTCTAAATAAACATCTGTTACTTTCTGTGCAAAGTCCAGGAACTGCGGTTCTTTTGTTTCGCGATACACCATGGTATAACCATATATGGCCCATGCTTGCCCACGCGCCCACATACTACTGTCATTTAATCCCTGGTGGGTGATACCTTTAACCTTTTGACCTGTGGCTGTATCATACACTACTACATGGTAAGAAGTAAAATCCGGCCTGAAATGATTTTTCATCGTTGTAGCCGCATGGCTCACTGCTATGTTGTATAACTTTTTATCACTCCCGTTTTGAGCAGCCCAAAACAGCAGTTCCAGATTGATCATATTATCCATAATGGTATTATGCCGCAACGGCCAGTCTACTCCCGGCACTTCGCGGGGCCATGATAAGATGGTTCCCACTTTCGGATTATACAAGGTGGCCAGGGAATCCGCCGCCCGTAAAAGAACAGCTTTGTACTTTTCATCTTTGGCAAGCCGGTAACCATTACCCACACTGCAATATAACTGAAAGCCGATATCGTGGTCAATAGCAGATGAATCTATTAATGGGAATAGTGACCGCGAATAGCGATCCGCAGCCACTTTCCACTCGTCTTGATTGCCAAATTCGTATGAGTACCATAAAATACCCGGCCAGAAGCCGCTGGTCCAGTCGCGATAATCCACATAACGCCATTCCTTTTGCCCATCAGCTATGCAACGCGGCAGGCTTCTGTCTGTGGGTATGGTTTGCAAGGTTTTAGACACCTGTTGCAAACAATAGTCCAGTTCTCTATCTACATCTAATGCAGCTGTTGTTTTACAGGACAATACTCCTCCAAGAAGCGCCGGTAAAAAGAAAAACAGGATGATCATTTTTACACAACGGACCTTACGCCTCCGAAGGAGCCTTTTTGGACCTACCCCTCTCCTGCAGGAGAGAGGAGTTTTAGTGAACTTTTTATAATTATTCATTACTAATCACTCATTATTAATTACTCCTACCGTCCCATCCAGCCGCCATCTACTACCAATACAGTTCCGTTCACATAGTCTGATGCAGAAGCAGCAAGGAAGATAGCAGGACCTTTGTAATCTTCAGGAGTAGCCCAACGACCAGCAGGAATCCTGTCCAATATAGCTTTACTCCTCTCCTCATCTGCAC
>JASGDI010000250.1:0-15277 GCA_049841335.1 Niabella sp.
GGCATCAAAGTAAACTGCCCCGCCTTAGCAAATAAACCCAGATCTGCAGCCCTATAACGCCGGCCAATTACAAAAGAATACATATTTTGATATAAAGCCTGAATAAGGCCCGCTACCAATAACTTAGAGCCAAAGTGAAACAACCTATTAAAAGAATCACGGGAAAATACCATCATCGGTAACCACCTAAACCTAACCCAATAAAAAACCGTATTAAGTAAAGATTGAGTCAGAGATTGATATACCAAAGCCCAAACTCCGTAATGGCAATAAGCAAGAACAACTCCCACAAGCCCGGAAATTAACACAGAGGAAAAAGAATATTTTGCCTGTGTTTTAAAATTAAGAGATATGGTCAATTTTGTTTTGTGTACAAGAGCGAGAGAAGTAATAATAACAGTAAGGCCACCCATTCTAACTACATCTTTTAATATAGGTAGATGGAAGAAATTGGCAATAAAAGGGGCTGAAAAAAAAAGCGCTATGTAAAAAATAAGAGAAAGGCTAAGATTAATATAAAAAGCAGTAGAAAAATCAATCTCCGACCTGTCCTGCTTCTGAATTAAAGCATCTGAAAAACCCGCATTAACAAATACCTGTCCAATAGAAATGAAAATCACTGCCATCCCAATAATACCAAAATCGGCAGGTAACAGGAGACGGGCCAGGATTATTTCCAGTACTATTTGGATCCCTATTACAGATAATTTGTCAACAGCGCTCCATATAACTCCATTAAAAATTACTTTTTTATCACTCACCTTTTTAAATTAAATATCAGTAAGCCATTATATCTCTCACCCAGGCAGATAATGAATATTTTTCAAGAATCGCATCGTCGTAGTTTTTATAAGGAATAGTAAGCCAACGTTGGATATCTGAAATATTATCATTGCTTAAAATAAAGACATTATCCTCATTATAGAAATCAAAATTTTTTATTGTTGCTGCGGTTGTAATTAATTTTGTCCGTGTACCTAATGCCTCAATGGCGCGGGTTGTGATATTCTTCTGCAATACATGAGGAATTTCAATAACTGCTTTAGCTGTAGACAAAATATCTATATATTTTTTATAAGAGGCTCTTTTAAAATGGACTTCTTTTATTTTTGTTTTGAATGCAGAAAACCTTTTAACAAAAGACAAAAAATGAGAAAAAATATAATTGTTGAAAGTTGCGCCAGGGTTCTGTTTTTTAATTTCGTCTAATAATTTCAATCTGTTGGATTGAAGCATGCCCACAAATGCCAAATCCGATGTTTTGTTTTTTAAAACATATTCGGAATAAAAAAATGGCCGGTATATTAAGTGATACTCCTCAGCGTCAAATGGATTATAGGTAAAAACTTTATTAAAAAATCTTAAAAAATTATCTGGATGTCGAACATTGGCCATATCGTCCCATATATATAAAATAAATTCTGCGTTGGGAGATACTTTTTTAACCTGCTCCAAGAGCTGAAGTGGCATATTTTTGCCATTAATTACCAAGATTATGTCATATTTTTTTCCTTTGTATACCGAATTAAGCTTTTTTTCATGATAAAATAATAATAGCCTTTGATAGAATTTATTATTTACAATGTTGTGTATGATCTGCATTACAAATGAAGGGATATAGCCATAATATAACTGGTCTACTAATGCCCCTTGTCTTTTTAGTTCCTCTGCTATCCTATCGCTATACCCTGCCATCCGGTTGCCAAACAATAATATCTTTTGCTCCTTTAAATTTCTCATAATTAGGTCGTAATTTTAATTATGCTTCTTTTTTAAACGCCTTAAATGAATGATGTGTTGCCCTGCGCTCTAAAGGCGGAAGCTCCATAAAATCACCATACAGGCCGGACAAATACTGCTCATAACCCTGAGGCGCATTATACCATTTTTTTTCAAACTCCACTTTTACTATCTCTTCAAATAATTGCCTGGGGCAAACTTCTTTTGTCCCATATCCCCATGTAGCCATACCCACTTTGGCAGAGGAGTTAAAGGGGTACATGGTTGCCAACTGCGTAATTTTATTAACCAGGCTTTTGCCCGAAATGATACGGAGCAACGGCTTCGACATAACAGAAATAAGATTTTTGCTCCAGGACCGGCCTTCTCTTATTGTTACTCCTTTTAAAAATAACAGGTTCCTGTAAAATTTTATCCTTTTAATATGCTTTTGCATCTGCTGCTCACCGTTGGGAAACCCGTCCATGGGAAACACGTCTATATTAATGCCTATTTCAAATTTGTTAATAAAGTTTTCCTGCAGCACAGTGCTTGTGTCAGCTATTTTAATAAAAGGATAATCAAAATTTTTTACCGTTTTATGCGAATAAAGCCTCAGCCTATTATTGTTAGGAAAAGTTTTAATAAGGAGTTCATAATCCCTTCGGGGTAACATAATATCTATGTCATCATCCCATGGTATATACCCTTTATGCCTGACAGCTCCCAAAAGTGTCCCGGATGAAAGATAATAAGCTAAATGCTGCTGCTCACAAAATTCTGTTACATTATCCAAAATAGATTGCTGAATGGAACGTATTTCAGGCAATGTGAGTTCTGTCATAGCGCAATTTTTTTCTATATTTACTGATAATCAGAAATAGTAAAGCTCAATTAGTAAAAGTTTTCTGAGCAAGAAGGTAATCTTCTTCAAAATCTACTTCTATAAATTTAGCTTCGCCAATATCAAACGCTTTTACACCTTTCTTATCTTTTATAGCCTCTTCTACAGCAGCTTCCATATAAAAGTCTAATCTGCCTGTTTTAAAAAGTTGCTCTGAAACTTCTTTTATGTAAGGAGTAATACTTTCAGAAAATTTAGCAATACCCAGGAACTCTCCATCTGCATTTTTCTCATCCATGGTCTTATTCACTTCTAATAAGTTGCCGGTATTATCTAACCTTACTTTCATTTCTTCTTCTCCGCAAATTTTTCTCTTAAAAGGCATAACAATGTCGCCTTCATGAGAAAACAACTTTTCCCAAACTTCAAATCCAACTAATGTATCAGCATGTAAAAACAAAAAATCATCATTGATATAAGGTAACACCATATACAGTGAGCCCAGAACGTTACAACTATTCCAAAAAGGATTAAAAACGCATTCGATTTGATCGCTTTTTACATGCTCTTCTATTTTTCCACTGTTAAACCCTGTAACAATATATATTTTTTCAATCCCCAATTTCTTAAGCACAGCTATATTATAATCAAGCAAAGTTTGATCATCATTTAATTTTAGTAAAGACTTTGGAGTGTCACTGGTATGATTTCCTAACCGGCTCCCTTTCCCGGCAGCTAATATTACACCTGTCATAATGAATTTTTTAAAATATTTATAATGGTTTGGGTCGACTTATAGCATGGGTCATTATTCAAGTTGCCTTCCACTTTTTCAGCAATATGCCGGATATCCGTTTCTGCTACTCCATAATCGCTTAATCTGTAATTAATATCCAGGTTTCTTTTCAATTGTTCGATCTTTTGAGTTAATGCATCTGTACTAAGGTTAAATTCTGAAGCAAGCATTTGATACCTATCAGTAAGAGCAATCTCTTTTAGCCAGCCCGCGTATAACATGATTAACCCCTGTGCATGGCTTGTACCCGTTGCAGGGCCTATTACATATTGAATACGATGAGGTAAACATGTTGAACTTAAAGCCAGGTTTATACCCATCATAGTTGCGGCTACCGCCACTTTTGACAACGATTGTTCATGTTTGTTTATAGCCTGGGGAAGATGAGCAAAAACTGTATTGATAGCTGCAACTGATTGATATTGCACTAAAGGATTGGAAGCTGTGGAAATATAAGTTTCTATTGCATGGGTAAGGCAATCAAAGCCTACTTCGGCAATTAATTTAGGAGAGGCGGTCTTATATAATGCTACATCCAGATAAGCAACTTCAGGCTGTAATTGCGGCCCTCTGATACCTCCTTTAAATTTATTGACATCATCATATAAAATGGCCCCGTAAGATAACTCAGCGCCTGTTCCAGCTGTAGTGGGCACAGCAAAAACAGGTATTTTTTGAAGAGGAGCCTTTTTGTGTTTGTAAAACAGTTCTGCTACACTAGCCCCCTGCCATCCTAATGATATAGCTTTTGAAGAATCCATCACAGATCCCCCTCCTATACCAATGATAAGATCTGGTTTTTCTATACCCGATATCAGGTTATCAAGAGCCGCTATAGGAGCATCCGGAGAGATATGTCCATAGATTGTTACATTACTGTTTTGAGATGTAAGCTTGTCTATAAATTCCTGTACAACAGGGTTCTTCATTACTGATGGGCTGCTTAGAACAAGCACACTTTTCGGATTATGTTTTTCTATCTCTCCGGGAAGAGCAGACAAATTTCCAATTATTATCTTTCCACTTAATTGATAAGAACTCATAAATTTTTTACTATTTCGTTTTCGTGATTTATTTGCTGATCTAAAAGTTGTTTATGAGTATCATATACAGAAGTAAGCCTGTTATTTACATCTTTATATAAATTGAAATAAGCATCATATATTCGATGCCGCTTTTCCGAAGGATAAATAGTTTTCCTGATTTTTACGACTTTCTTTAAAGCTTCTTCCAGTGATACAAAAGTTTTCGTAGCCAGGGCCAGTAAAATATATGCCCCCACAGAAGTGCTCTCAAAATTGTCAATTACGTGCACCGGCTTATTGATAACATCGGCCTTTATCATATTTATTGTATCAAACCTGGCCAGTCCGCCACTTACAGAAATAGAATTGACTGTAAGTCCCGAATTTTCGATCAGTTCAGTTAAGTCCCTTGTTATATAAGCAGTAGCTTCAAATACAGCCCGTGTAAAATCTTTGACAGTGGAACTCCTGTTAATACCGAAAAAATTTCCGGAGGCATTGGGAGCTACAAAAGGAGCCCGCTCGCCTAATAAAAAAGGAAGAAAAATAATACCTCCGCTACCCACAGACGACATTTGGGCTATATTTTCCATTTGAAAATATACATCGCTGGTATCAGTAGGGAAAAAAGCTTGTTTGTACCACTCAATTAAGCCACCCCCGAGATTGTTGGAAGCTCCTGTCATATATTTTTTCAAAAAATCTAGTGGCTGTACCAGCAGGCATGCGTTATCAGATTTAACCAATTTGTCTGATAAAACCCTTACAGAAGTAACTGTTCCGGAAACATCACACGCGTTAAAATCTGCGCCAATACCAGAACCTATAACAGCACATATAGCATCATAAGTAGTTAAAACAAATTTGCATGAAGAAGAAAGTTGATACTTTCGTTTAATATCTGGCTTGACTTCAAAAATCGTCCCAATTTCTTTAACAGGCGGCAATGTAGCAGGATCTAAACCACATTCCGTTAACAATGTTTCTTCATAAGAAGACCCGTTATAAAAGGCTTTAGATGCATTTAAAGAATCAGTAAAGATTTCACCCGTAAAAAAATAGTTAAGCAACTCTCCTGCTCCAAGCCAGTATATCACGCGTTGGTACGTTTCAGGGTGGTGTTTTTTAAACCAAAGCGCTTTGGGAACAAGCGATGAAGAGGCACATACAGGATTCTTTGTGTTTTCAATATTGCGAAAGCTTTCTAACTGTTTTATCTCTGTTGCCTCTTTTTCGGCCCGCTTGTCAGATACCATTAAAGTTTTGGTTTCTGGTAAGAACTGGTCATTAATACCCAAAATACAGGACGAACTGGTAGTAGCAGTGATATAATTGATTTGATGGCTCAAATCAGTATTATCAGCAATTCCGCATAAAATGTTTTCCAACAAGTTGATCCACTCCCGGCCATCCTGCTCAACACGTTCTTTAAATAACACTGTATGTACAGGATAGGCCTTAGAATATATCTGCTCACCCGTATTATCCAAAACAATTCCACGAATGGACTTCAATCCCAGATTAATAATTAAGTTCATGTTTTTAAGCCGTGTATTTTAGTATAAACGATTCATAAAAGGGAGCTATTTTTTCAGCATAAAATTTAGAAAAATTCAATTCATCATAAGTTTTATTTTCAGATATAAATTCTTTTAAAATTTTATGAGTTTCCATTTTCAATGCCGTAGAAACATTAATTTTTACAACACCATACTTTACAGACTGCTGTATCATTTCTTCGGGCATACCTGTTCCTCCGTGCAGGACAAAAAACTTTCTTCCAATAAGAGATATGGCCTCTGCCAGCTTATCTATCTGAATATCTTTAACGGATTCATAAACACCATGGCTGTTTCCGATTGCTAACGCAAGCATATTATAACTGGTATTTTTATTAAAGTAAATCAGTTCAGCAGGCTTATAATAAGCACTGCCTCCCTCTGAACCAAATCCATCCTCCACACCTGAAATAGCTCCCAACTCTGCTTCCAGCAGGCATCCTTTAGATGAGGCATATTTAAAAATCTGATTGGTGTTTTTGCTATTTGTCTCAACCGGTAATGAAGAGCCGTCATACATAACTGAAGAAAAACCTTTATCAATACAGAATTTAATAATTCCTTCATCCAAACAATGGTCTAAATGAAAAAAAAACTTTGTTCCTTTGTATTTTGGTATTAAAAAATCAAACCCATATAATTTCTCAAAATAAGAAATATATTTAGCTGAAAACTGAGCAATAACTGGAACATTATTGATTTCTGAAAAAGCATGCAATGTATTTAACTGATACAGGTTTTGAACATTAAACGCTACTAGTGCTTTTTTTTTATCAAACATTTCCTTTAAATATTCTTTCATTTTTAGCCTTTCATACAAATTAATATTCAACTTTCCCATAATTTACAATTATGAAATTATCAAGAATAGTAATATAATAGTTTTTATATTAAGAAGATAGTTCTAAAAAGTCCTGATTCTTTTTAGAAGAAAAGAGCATAGTAAAAAATTGTAACCTAATATAATTAAAATGATAAGATATATTACTTTACAGAAGTAAGAGTATCCCTAATATACTTTTTTATCATTAATATTCCAAGGATAATAACACCCCCAACCATCCCTCCCAAAATCAAAGCGATTAATTTACTCGTCTTCTTTTCCTCTAAAGGCAAAACCGGTTCATCTACTATCTGTATTAATGGAGTCTCTTTAAGAAGGGATATCTTACTTAATTCCAAATTTTGTAATAAAGTACCTAACACTTCTTTATTAATTTCGGCGCTTGTCGTAGCATTTTGTATCGGAGCCACTCTCTGGGCCATCCGGGTAGGATTCTGATTAGGTGTGGCATCTGCCACGGCAACAGCTCTGTTAATGGCACCTGTCATAATACCACGAACTGAATCCGTTTTGGCCTGCAGAATAGAAACATTTTCCAGGTTCTTTTTTGTTTTAGTGTCCAAATAAAACCTGTTGACGTTTTCAACGAGCTTTTCATTGAAATGCTTCGCAAAAAGCTCGTCCTTACTGATTACTTTTATCTTTATGATATTTAGTTTCTTGTCTATTTTTGATACATCCAAATAGTTTTTATCAATAGCTTTTACTATCCTGGTAATAATACTGTCATGTAAAAGCTGTTGACGAGGACTGGAATATTCATTTAACGGAGAAAAACTAATATCTTTTAGTTCTGGCTTATCTGCCCATTTTTTTCTTAGCTTACTAAAATCTATATATCGCTCAATTAATAATTGTTTTTTACCATTAAAATCAGCTTCAGATAGCAATGTGCGACTGATCATATTACGGGAACGATACAATTCCAGGATATTCTCTCCCTCAAATAGTCCTCCACCGGCTCCACCCAAATCAATGCCAAACGCCGATGCAATACCAGCATAAGCTGCCAGGCCACTTCTATTACCTCCCGTCTCCAACACAAAACTGGTAGTAGCCGTATAAACCGGCTTTTTTAAGAATGCATACGTCAGCCCCAAAGCAGCTCCAATAATTCCAAAAAGTAAAATAATATACCATTTCGACCAGAAATATTTTACCCAATTCCGGGTACTTAATATCAGATCTTTTAAGGATGTTTCCTCACCCGAAGTTCCGGCAAAATCACTATTAGCTTTTTCCTGCATATTATTGTCCATTACCACTGTTATTTAATATGGCAAATATGATGGCAGCAATTGATGCGGCGGCAGTGCCAATTCCAAACCAGCCCTGGGCTGACATTCCCTCTTTCTTTACCTTTTGAGGAACAGATATTTCCGATCCCGGGGCAACAGCGGGATAATTATTAAAAAACAAAGCTTTTGTTGTTCCTGCCACCGAACCATTGGCATTGCTGATAAAAGAACCGCGTTTATAGGCCATTTTGGTAAACCCTCCGGCACTGTTTATATAATATTTAAACGGTTTGCCGGGCTTATACACCACTGAAATGGGCCGCAGCACTTCTCCTGTTACCTTTACAGTTTGCAGCAAAGTGGGTACCCGGATGATGTCCCCTGCTTCTACTATCAGGTCGTACCGGGATTGTGGCGCTTCTAAAATCTTATCTAATTCTATACCCACAAGATCTGAAGCTACCGCAGACAGGTAAAGGTTAGCCTTTGCAGAAGAATCGTTGGCCCCTGCTTCTTTAAGACGCTCTAAGTTCATAACCCTAATCCTTTCCTCCTCCGCATCATCTGTTATTGAAGCAGGGCGTTTTAAAGAAGCTCCTTCAGCATAAGCAAAGGCAGTAAGACCACCGGCCCTTTTAATAATATCGGAAATACGCTCATTTTTTGACTGTATGGTATATATGCCCGGACGTAATACTTCCCCTAAAACCTGTATCTGCTGCTGCCCCGTATAGCCTTCAACAGACCTTACCGATACTATATCAAAAGGCTCCAATATGAATCCGGTATCGGCTAAGCTAAGATCTTTATTTACGGTGATGTTGAAGACCTCGGCCACCTGGGCAGATTTCTGGCTTAGGTCAGAACCTTTTACACGCCGGGCTACTTCAATATTGGCCGGGCTGGCGCCTTCTTTAAAACCACCAGCCATCTGTACCAGGTCTTCCACACGCATATTGCGGGAAAAATTGAAAGACCCGGGCTGCCTTACCTGGCCCCCAATACTTACCGTGTATTCATCCCTTAAGTCGAATATAGAGGAAATCTGAACAATATCTTCCCGTTTTAGCTCAATATCGGCTGTTGTATTCTGAACAATACTGGAAACATCAAACGGAATGACTGAGCTGGTGTTATCTGCATTTAAACGAATGATATATCCCCTGTTCATAAAAGCATCTTCCTTCAGGCCATCCGCCTGCTGTATCAGCTTGTTAAGCGTTAGCCCCGGTGTAAGCTCATACACACCTGGCCTGAACACGGCACCTACTATCTGTATTTTATTCTCAAAACGGTCGAGAATAGGATCGACCATTACTTTATCCCCGTTTTTAGGTTTATAATCAGGATATTCTAACAATGTTTTGCTCAGCACTTTTTTCTCCGTAGCAGTATTCTGAAATACTTTAACTCTTGCTTTATAAGCCATTTCGGAGAAGCCTCCTGCATATTTCAGCACATCGGCCAGACTTTCATCAGCACGGATTTCATAAATGGCCGGCCTTTTAACTTCACCTGTAACATCTACTCTTATCTGATACATCGGTATATGGATCACATCCTGATCCTGCAGGCGGATATTTTCCAGCTGCGTACCGTTGATCAGAAAATCGTAAAGATCTACCGTGGCAATTACATTATTATTACGAATGATCTGGACATTCCTGAAAGATCCATTTTCATTAGGACCACCGGAAACATACAGGGCATTATAAACACTGGCTAGGGAAGACAGCGTATAAGTACCTGGTTTTGTTACTTCCCCACTGATAATCACTTTTATGCTTCGGATATTACCCAGGTTCATCGTTAATTGAGTACGGCCGCTTCTCATAGCAGGATAAGTACCCTGCATAGCCGACCTGATTTTATTAGTAGCCTGCTCGATGGTCAGACCTGCCACAGCAATACGGCCTACATATTCCACCGAAATAAAACCTTCTGGAGACACCCGTGGTTTGTAGCTGGCTTCATTATCCCCGGTAATATCAATCAGTAATTCGTCATCAGGGCCTATTATATAACTTTTAGGAGTTGCCATGCGCATATTCGGCTCAAAAGTGATTGAACCCGAACCAAAAAAGTCTGATCCAAAAATCCGGGAGTTAGGTTTGCCCGGATCAGGAGCAGCCTGGTTTGCAGTTGCATTTGCTGACCGGCCGGTATTGGTTTCCCCCCCTTCGCTGGCAATTTCGGTTTCTGTTTTCTCTGTATTTTGCTGGCGTATTTCAGTAACTCTATCTTTTAGTTTTTTAATTTCTGTAGCGTCCATCCCTCTTGCCGCAGCAGCCTGTTCCAGTTGGGCATCAGAATATCCCATATCACCCATCCTCTTCATCATTTCTCTGATCTGGACATCTGAAAGCTGATCTACTTTTAGATTTTTGTAATCTATCTGGGCATTAGTAGTTACAGAAATAAGAAAAAGGATAAAGAATGAAAAAATGATGCTGAATATATTTCTCATTTTCATATTTGTCATAAGATTAAGGACGGCTTTGTGAATATACAAATAGTGTGCAAATTTAGGGTGAACCGATCTATTAGGGCCGGTTTTTTGTAAAAAAATACGAACAGACAGTCTCTGCAAGGTTTCTGTTGGCTGAGTTCTCCGTTCAAAGGTAGCCATAAGGCATATAGGCTTTTATTTCTTTTCAGAGTCTACCGTCGGTGAGGTTTCTGTCTATGAGGGCTTTGGTGTCAAAAATAATGGCATGCTGCTTTTTATATTTTTCAAAATCAAACCCTTTAAACACTTCATGAGCAACAGTTAATAGGACCGCGTCATATCCAACCTCATCATCTATGCTTCGCAATAAAGATATACCATATTCGTTTTCAACATGCTGTGCATCAGCATAAGGATCATATATATCAACAAGCAACCCGAACTGTTTCAACTCTTTATAAATATGTATCACTTTTGTATTGCGCACATCAGGACAATTTTCTTTAAAGGTAATACCTAAAATAAGCGCTTTTGATCCCTTTATAGCTTTGCCGTTTTGGATCATCAGTTTTACAACCTTACTGGCTATAAAAGCGGGTATGGTATCGTTTACCCTCCTGCCAGACAAAATAACCTGGGGGTGATACCCTAATTGTGAGGATTTGTGGGCTAAATAGTAAGGATCTACGCTGATGCAATGCCCGCCTACGAGGCCGGGCTTATACCTTAAAAAATTATATTTGGTTCCCGCTGCTTCCAGCACATCATTGGTATCAATACCAAGTCGATCAAAAATCAACGCCAATTCATTCACAAAAGAAATATTTACATCACGCTGGGCATTTTCTATGGCTTTAGAGGCTTCGGCAACTTTAATGCTCGGGGCTAAATGAGTACCTGCACTAATGATCTTTTTATAAAGCTTGTCTATTTGTTCTGCTGCTTCCGGGGTGGACCCTGAAGTAACCTTTACAATGGAAGTCAGCGTATTTACTTTATCACCGGGATTGATACGCTCCGGCGAATAGCCAACAAAAAAGCTTTCATTCAGCTTCAGGCCTGAAATTTTCTCTAAAACCGGCACACAATCTTCCTCGGTGCAACCCGGATATACGGTAGATTCGTATATCACTATATCCCCATTTTTTAAAACGCGGCCAATCATTTCAGAAGCCTTTAGCAAGGGGACCAGATCAGGAACATTGTACCTGTCAATCGGAGTAGGAACGGTTATGATGAAAATGTTTGCAGATCTCAAATCTTCCAATAAAGTGGTGAATCTTAAACCATTGCCGTTAGCAGGAGTATGATTTGAGCGTAATACCCTTTTTAGCTTTTCAACATCCGCTTCCTTTGTTTTATCAACTCCATTATTCAGGTCAGCTATTCTTCCGGCATCAATGTCGAAGCCAATAACAGGAAAGCTCCCTGAAAATTCAATTGCCAGAGGAAGACCTACGTAGCCAAGCCCTACTATTGCTATTTTGGGGTTTTCAATCATAAATTTTGCTACCTAAAAACTTTTAATTCCCAGTTAACATTGTAGTATGTAATAAAATTACTCCCCATACTTTCTATAAAACAATTTCAACAAGAGACCAAGGCACAAACGACTAACCTTGTCAATAGTAGCTGATATAAAAAATCCGCCGGCTAACAACCGGCAGATTTCCTTTGTATTATTTATTTCATTCCATTAATTCACCACTGCAACATTTTTGCTTTCTGCAATCATGTCGTCCATTACCAGCCCGGCCTGGTTCAGGTAAATATCTTCACTAAGCCCTTTGATCCATAGTTTTAAACGTTCCTGCTTGTTTTTATCATCCTTGAACTTGTCCAGTTCCATAGGCAATAAGGACACATCCAGGTTCTTCTTCAACTTCTGAGCTGCAACGATCTGATCTGCTTTTGCCTTGATATTTTTTTTCTCGGTCCTGTACTGATCAATATTCAACGGGTAGCTTCTTTCATTTTCGTTGGCCAGCCAGGTGCTGTTCCTTTTTATGACCTGGAAAGAGCTGTCTTTTAACAGACGCTCCTCACTTAATCTTTTTAATGTATTAATATCATAAGCCGAATTCCAGGGAGTATAATTGGATTTTGAAATCTCATCATATTGCAATGCATATTCATTGTCTTTTTCCCTGAGTTTTAATAGCTCCATCTGGCTGGGCAGCACAATATCAGATTCTACCCCTTTCAATTGTGTAGAGCCGCCGCTAACACGATAAAATTTCCTCAGTGTAAGCTTTACAGCCCCTAAATCGCCGTCACCGTCTCTTTTAAAGCCCGAATGATCCAAACCGATGTTTTGCTGAACCGTGCCCTTTCCGTAGGTGGAAGTGCTGCCAATCACAATTCCTCTTTTGTAATCCTGTATAGCTGCAGCAAAAATCTCAGATGCGGAAGCGCTGAACTCATCTACCATTACTGCCAACGGGCCGGTATATAAAACTGAAGGGTCCTCATCTTTTAATACCTGCGGGCCCGAAACCCTGTCTTTAACCTGTACCACAGGTCCGTCTTTAATAAATAACCCTACCATTTGCACTACATCATACAAAGACCCGCCACCATTGCGGCGCAAATCCATAATGATCCCATCTACTTTCTCGTCTTTCAGTTTCTGAACCTCCCTGGCAACATCTGTAAAACTTCTCCTGCCATTAGGATCCTGGAAAGGTGTATAAAACTCGGGAAGGTAAATAATACCTATTTTGGTATTCTTAACACTGTCCCTAATAATGGCGCTTCTTGCATAAGTATCAATATCGTTTTCAATCTTCTCCCTTACCAGCGACACTTCTTTTACACTGCCATCGGGCTTTTTAATGGTAAGCCTGACAGTTGTGCCCTGTTTTCCCCTGATCAGCTTTACAGCATCCTGTACATCATACCCTAACATGTCAACAGACTGCCCATCTTTTCCCTGGGCTACTTTAGTAATAATATCGCCCGGAGCAAGTACTCCCGATTTGGCGGCAGGGCTTCCTACATTGATACTGATAATTTTGATCAATCCTTCTGTGTACTGAAGTCCGGCACCAATACCAAAAAAGCTGCCGCTAAGCTCTTCATCAAAATAGCTTTTGTCTGCCGGAGGAAAAAACTCCGTATGTGGATCCATAGCAGTAGTGATATTATCCACAAAAAGATTGAATTTATCTTCTTCTGTGAACTTTACTTTATACCTGTCAAACATACGGGTCATCATTGTATCCACCTTTTCCCTGGCTTCTTTTTCCAGTTGGGTATCCGTTTTACCGGACTTTAAAGAGCCTTTGGCATCCTGCAGGTCCACATAGCGTTCTAAAGCATAATATTTAAGCATTTTTCTCCACCTGTCAAGTCGTTCCTGCTGGCTGGCCGGATAGGCAATCTTTTTGCCATTCAGTTCAGCAGATTCATTTACCGTAAAGTCAAATGGCTGGTCCAGCAGCTGTTTTTTCCATTCTGCAGATTCGGCAATTCTTTGATCAAATACTTTAGAAACACCTATGAAGCTTTCTACAGCAGCTCCCTGCAGTTCATCGTCAATACGTTTGGCATATAATGCTCCCAGAGAGTCTACATCTCTTTTTAAAAAGATGTTCTTTTTAGGATCCAGGTCTTCAAGATATTTATTAAAAACCTTTTCTGAAAACTCATCATTGATCGCTTTAGGATCGTAATGCCCTTGTGAAAGCAGCTTCGCTACCATTTGCATAATCAGCTCATATTTACCTACGGCTGCACTATTAGGGATTATTTTGTTTTTGAATGCAAAGAACGACCCGGCCACAATAACCAACAATAACAAAAACGGCAATCTCTTCATATTAAATATGTATTTTATAATTTTATGCACCACTCAAAAATAACGCTTATCCATCGCTTATGGTTGCATTTAAGAAAACATTTTGAAATGTTTTTGGTTAAAATTTGAAAAAATTACAATATGTAGTACATTTTTTCACCAATTCATATTGTTTAACGTTAGAAAAAACAAAAAAGCTGCATTCCAGGCACAAAAAAATTCCTGTAAAAAAGCCGGGTGCTGTTGTAATTCAGCTATACGTTGGGATTTTCCCTCCCGCTTTGCGGGATACGAAATGACAAAGGGGATTGCCTCTTCGAGTTTTCTATAGTGATCTAATCAATGATGCCATGACATATTTTATTATGTGTCGTCACATCGACGGGAAGGGAGATGTCTCAACAGGTGCTGTGCTGCGAAATGACGAAGAAGGTTATCGCTTCGGGCAACAACAAGAAGTCCCAACGAAAAGAAAGTTTTTTCAACAAAAGTTTTGTATTTCCTGTTTTTTCTGTACATTTGCAGCCCTTAAAATGGTGGTTGTAGCTCAGTTGGTTAGAGCATCAGATTGTGGTTCTGAGGGTCGCCGGTTCGAGCCCGGTTAGCCACCCAAACCCTGAATAAGCGTTCAGGGTTTTTTTATAATTCTCTCTATGAACTTCTGGATATTTTTAATTCCCCTTATCTCTGGCGGCATTGGCTGGCTGCTCCATATTTTTTTAGGCAATTATTTTTTACACACCTATCTGCCTGCGCAAAAAGATAAAATTGCAACATCCCTGGGAACGCAATTGCAGGCCATTCTTCCTTTTACTGCAATAGAGGAAAAAATAGGCAGCCCGGCTTTGATAGAAAAAGCTATGCCAATGATAGAAGCACATATTGATGAATTTCTGTCAGTAAAGCTTCCCCAGGAAATACCCATGTTGGCCATGTTTGTGGGCAATAAAACAACCGACAAGATAAAAGAGGTATTTATTACCCAGCTTAAAGCGCTCTTTCCC
>JASGDI010000251.1:0-23464 GCA_049841335.1 Niabella sp.
GTAAGATCGCTGGCCGGCCAGCCTTTGAAGCTCAGGTATAATGGGCAAACTGTAAACATTATAACGCAAAAAAACAGGACTTATCATTTTAATGGATCGCTTCAGCAGTTATAAAAAATATATTTCCGGACTGTTTAAACAAAATCCTTTTGCCGGAGCAAATAGGATGAGGTCTTACGTTGCGTTTCTGGCAGCTATCGGGATGTTTTGTAGCGCTGCTGTTGGCTATGCCCAGGTTCCCTCTCTCCATGCTGTTTCTGTTTCTTTCGGAGGGGGACGGGGTGAGGCTAGTCTCAATAGCAACTGGCGAACCACGGCCGGGAATGATGAAAGCCCTGTTCCGGCTGCTTTTCAGATGAATGTAGATGACAGTAAATGGAAGCAGGTAAACGTACCGCATAACTGGGATGATTATCATGGTTACCGCCGGCTGCTGCATGGCAATAAACATGGCGATGCATGGTATCGCAAAAAGATCAGTATTAAACAATCAAAAACCGGAAAACGTTTTTTCCTGTTTTTTGAAGGAGTAGGTTCTTATGCAACTGTATATTTAAATGAAAGAAAAGTGGGAGAACATGGGGGGGGAAGAACCACTTTTACTATTGATGTAACTGATCAGATCAAAACAGACGGTTCTGAAAATATACTGGCTGTTCGGGCATGGCATCCGCCGTTTATAAAAGACCTGCCTTGGGTTTGCGGTGGCTGCAGTGATGAGCGGGGCTTTAGCGAAGGCTCTCAGCCAATGGGTATTTTCAGGCCGGTACATTTGGTAATCACTAATGAAGTGCGTATTGAGCCTTTTGGTGTGCATGCCTGGGCCGATATTGAGGGTAATAGAGCTTCTCTGCATATAACTACAACTTTAAAAAATTATTCGGCCAGGCAAAGAAAGTTTAGCATTACGCACCACCTTGCAGATAGAACAGGTAAGATTATAACTACTATATCGCAGCATAAGACTGTTAGGGCTGCTGCTGTAATTGAAGTTCCCATAAAAAATATAACGCTTAAAAAAGTAAACCTGTGGTCGGATACGGATCCGTACCTGTACAAAATCGTTTCTGTTGTAAAAGAAAATAACAAAGAAATAGATAGGCTGGAGACTGATTTCGGCTTTAGAACGGTTAACTGGAGAACACCCACTAACCAGTTTGTCCTGAATGGTAAACCTGTATTCATTAATGGAGTTGCAGAATATGAGCACCTTATAGGACAGGGCCATGCTTTCTCGCATGAACAGGTTGTATCAAGGGTAAAATGGTTGCAGGCCGCAGGCTTCAATGCTTTCAGGGACGGGCATCAGCCGCATAATCTGTTATACGGAAAACTGTTTAATGAGAAAGGTATTTTATGGTGGACACAGCTTTCAGCGCATGTATGGTATGATACACCTGAGTTTAGAAATAATTTCAAAAAATTGTTAAAAGAGTGGGTTGTGGAACGTCGTAACGATCCATCGGTGGTTATGTGGGGGTTACAAAATGAAAGCACATTACCAAAAGCGTTTGCAGAGGAATGCACTGATCTGATACGGTCTTTAGATCCTACTTCGGCTTCCCAGAGATTGGTTACCACCTGTAATGGCGGTGAAGGCTCTGACTGGAATGTGCCGCAGAACTGGACAGGTACCTATGGCGGTAATCCTGATCTGTACGGTGAAGATCTGAAGCGACAGATATTAGTGGGTGAGTATGGCGCCTGGCGCACTTTAGATCTGCACACTGAAGGAGGCTTTGTTCAGAACGGACCTGTAAGTGAAGACCGCTTTACACTGTTGATGGAAAAAAAACTGCGCCTTGCAGAATCAGTAAAAGACAGTGTGGCCGGGCATTTCTTTTGGTTGCTGACGTCGCATGATAATCCCGGCAGGGTACAGGGTGGTGAAGGATTAAGGGAGATGGACAGGGTAGGGCCGGTTAATTATAAAGGCATGTTAACCCCATGGGAGGAGCCTACAGATGTGTTTTATATGTTTCGCAGCAATTATGTACCGGCTCAAAAAGAGCCAATGGTTTATATTGCTTCCCATACATGGCCCAACCGCTGGATGGCACCAGGTATTAAAGATTCTATCATCGTTTACTCTAATTGCGATGAAGTAGAACTGTTCAATGATATAAACAATGCTTCTTTAGGAAAACAAAAGCGAAATGGTACAGGCACCCATTTTATGTGGAATAAAGCGGATATCAGGTATAATGTTTTATATGCTGTTGGATATGTAGAGGGGAAGGCAGTTGCAAGAGATACAGTAGCTTTATATCATCTGCCACAGGCGCCGGGTTTAAATAAATTATATGAGGCCGGGGAAAATCTGACTGTATCTCAAAAGGGGCTGAACTATGTTTACAGGGTCAATTGTGGCGGCCCCGATTATACAGATAAAAATGGTTATTTATGGAGGGCTGATAAAACAAAGCAAGGCCCGGTAAGGGTGGAGAATGGACCAGAAGCTCCAATGACGTTGTCGTGGACCAATTCCTTTCCGGAGCTGCCGACAAACTTTGCTTCGCAGCGAAGGGTGTCTGTTCCGCTTAAAGGTTCAAGGGATGGAAAGCTGTTTCAGACTTTCCGTTACGGAAAAGATCAGCTTAAATTTATTTTTCCGTTACCTGCAGGAGATTATTTGGCAGAGCTGTATTTCATAGAGCCCTGGATTGGTATTGGAGGCAATATGGATGGCTCAGGCATGAGGATTTTTGACGTTGCTTTTAATGACAAAATTGTTTTAAATGATTTTGATATATGGAAGGAGGCTGGAACCAACAGGGTGATTAAAAAAATAATTCCGTTTAATGTTAAAAATAATAATCTTACGATAAGCTTCCCCGAATCAAAAGCCGGGCAGGCTATTATTAGCGCAATAACCATCGCAACTACTAACCAGGAAGTAAAGCCGGCGCAGTCATTACCTGGTGTGGCGTTGATAAGAAAGCCGGAGTCAGAGATTAAGATCCTGTCCTGGATGGATATTGGCGACAAAGTATTTACAGATAAAGAAATTGAGTTTAATAAATTGCCATCGGTTCTCTTTGGCGCTGAATGGATGCAAAGAGCGAAGCATAATTCAGGTATGTTAAACTTTTCCACACCATTCGGCGCAGATATTTATATAGCTGTTGATGAGCAGCAGCAAATACCAGGGCAGATCAAAGATTTTGAAAATACAAATTCCTTTATTGTAACGGATGAAAATGGAGGAAGAAAGTACAGGGTATATAAAAAGAGATTTGAGCCGGGAAGTAATTTTGATTTTACAGGGACACAGGACTGGCTGATTGCAATGATGTTCAGGTCGAACATGCAACCGGCTTATGACTTAAAACCTACTACTTCTTATAAATCAGAAGTGGCGATCATCAATAGTAATGTACAGAAGCAGGAGATTTCGGGCAGCGAAAGGACCGTAGTAACGGGCAGCGGGGAGGCAGAGATCGTATGGCCTGTATCAACAGGTGTGGCCGATGTATATTCCATTACGGTTAAGTATAACAATCCGCTGGAGCAGGATATGACCGGTACTATACAATTGTTTGATGTAAGTGGCGTTAAAATGGTGGAAGCTCCGGGAGTCTTTAAATTTACAAGGCCCGGGAAATGGAATTATATTACCCTGAATACAGGAAGTATGATCAATGCGGGTCATTATAAAGTGAGGCTTGTTACAAAAGATGCAAAAGGATTAATAGTCTCCAACATTGATATACAATAAACACTATGTATTGGCAAATGAAAAAACTATTGTTAATATTGGCTTTGGCAGGTTCCTGTATCACTGCAAATGCCCAGGTTTTGCGTGTGGTCAATACCCGGTGTGAGTATAGCATCAACCCGCTTGGGATAGAGCAGCAGCAACCTGCATTCAGCTGGGAGATACAGGCGTTTGAGAAAGATACAGAGCAGTCGGCCTTTCGTGTTCTTGTTGCAGATGACAGTATGATATTGGCTAAAGGGGAAGCTAATGTATGGGACTCCAGGAAAATAAACAGCGCTGATAATGTACAGGTGATTTATAAAGGTCCGAAGCTGCAGCCAGCGAAAAAATATTACTGGAAAGTAATGGTTTGGGATAAAAAAGGCAATCAGTCTGCCTATAGCCAGCCTGCTCATTGGCAAATGGGCTTATTAATCCCCAATGATTGGGAAGGCGCGCGGTGGATCGCCTATGATATCCTACCGGATAGTAACAGGTATGTACCTTTAATACATGGTAATGGTAAAAAGGAGTGGGGAAAGCGTGCAGATGTATTGCCGCTTTTCAGAAAAGAAATTGAAATAAAGAAAACCATCAAAACTGCAACAGCTTTTATTTCCGGCCTGGGTCATTTTGAGATGAGCATTAACGGCTTTAAAGTGGGCGATCATTTTCTTGATCCCGGATGGACACAGTATGCAAAGCAGGCACAGTATGTAACATTTGACATAACCGGCCAGTTGCGTAAAGGTGCTAATACTTTTGGTGTAATGCTGGGCAATGGTTTTTATTATGTTCCTGGTGAGCGTTACCGGAAAATGACGGGTGCTTATGGTTATCCCAAAATGATTGCCCGTGTTTTAATTCAATACACAGATGGTACTTCAGAAAATATTATTACCGATGCTTCGTGGAAAACAGCGCCATCGCCTGTTTATTTCTCAAGTATTTATGGTGGTGAAGATTATGATGCAAACAAGGAACCGAAAGGATGGAACAAGCTGGGCTTTAATGATGCATCATGGAAACAGGCCGTAACTACTGCCGGGCCCGAGCTTGTAGCTCAGCTGGATATGCCGGTAAAGGTAATGCAGCGCTTTGCGCCTGTGAGCAAAAAAAATATAAGGTCAGGGGTTTGGGTATATGATCTGGGACAAAATTTTTCCGGTATCCCCTATATTGAAGTGAGTGGTAAAAAAGGTGATACTGTTCGGATATATCCGGCAGAACTATTAACTGATAGTGGTACGGCTAATCAAAAGCATACCGGCTCACCGCATTTGTACACCTATATATTGAAAGGGGATGGCATTGAAAAATGGCAGCCGCGTTTTTCTTATTATGGGTTCAGGTATTTGCAGGTGCAGGGTGCAGTTCCCAAAGGCAGCAATAATATGCATTTTCCTGTGCTGCATAAGATAGAGGGTTTACATATCAGGAACAGCGCTTTGGTATCCGGAAGTTTTCGTAGCTCAAATGAATTGTTCAACAAAACACACCAGTTGATCTTATGGGCATTGAACAGCAATTTTACGAGTGTGTTTACTGATTGTCCTCACCGGGAAAAGCTCGGCTGGCAGGAACAGGTGCATTTAATGGGAAATGCTATTCAGCATAACTATGATATTGCATCCTTTGCTCAGAAAATATTGCGCGACATACGTATGCAGCAATTACCCGATGGCCTGGTTCCTGCTACCATCCCTGAATTTACAGAAATGCACTTTGCTGATGGCTATTTTCGTGATTCACCGGAGTGGGGTAGCACGGCTATTATTTTCCCCTGGTACATGTACTGCTGGAGCGGAGATAAACGTTTCCTTACAGATAATTATACTGCCATGCAGCGCTATTTCGTTTACCTGCAATCCAAAGACAGCAGCTATATTTTAATGCATGGTTTGAGCGACTGGTATGATCTGGGTCCTGCCAGACCTGGCTTTAGCCAGCTTACGCCCATGGGATTAACAGCTACTGCCTACTATTACTATAATGCAGTGCTGCTTCAGAAAATGGCGAAACTGTTAGGTAAAGCAGAAGACGAAAAACGGTATGGCACAATAGCCGCAAATATCAGGGCAGCTTTTAATAAAAAATATTTTAATACAACAACAATGCAGTATGGCAGCGGTAGCCAAACTTCTAATGCTATACCCCTGTTCATGGATCTGGCAGAGCCACAATATAGGGAGGCCGTACTGAATAATCTGATAGCTGACATTAAAGGCAGGGATAACAGGCTTACTGCAGGCGATATCGGCTACCGTTATGTGTTAAAGGTATTAGAACAGGCCGGGCGCTCAGATATTATTTATGATATGAACAGCCGCAGCGATGTGCCGGGCTACGGTTACCAGTTACAGCAAGGAGCTACGGCGCTGACAGAATCCTGGCAGGCACTGCCCAATGTTTCCAATAATCATTTTATGCTGGGGCACTTAATGGAATGGTTTTATACCGGACTTTGTGGCATAGGCCAGGTAGAAGGCTCTGTCGGATATAAGCATATCGAAATACGCCCGCAACCGGTTGGTGATATAAAAGAGGCTAAGGCTACTTATCGTTCTGTGAACGGGCTTATATCGGTTCAATGGAAGAAGAGTGATGGGACATTTCATCTGGATGTTGTTATTCCGCCCAATTCTAAAGCTACCGTTTACTTCCCGGAGGTATATAAAAAGAATCCGGTAAAAGTGAATTCAGGGGCTTATAGCTTTAGCTTAAAATAGTTATTAATAAGTAAAGGGATGAAAAGATATATAGCATTTTTTATTTTAGTTTTTATATCGTACTGCACATTTGCCCAGGCAGTTAAAGCTGTTCCACAGGCAGAAATGCAGAAAATATATGAAAAAGTAAAAACGCCTTATAAGTACGGGTTAGTGGTATTACCTCCCGGCGAAGGAAAAAAAATAGACTGCCCTACTGTTTATCGTTTCGGCAATACCTGGTATATGAGCTATATAGCATTTGACGGTAAGGGGTATGAAACATGGCTGGCAACCAGTAAAGATCTTTTGCACTGGAACAACCTGGGCAGGCAAATGTCTTTCACTGATGAGGGCTGGGATAGTCATCAGAAAGCCGGTTATAATGCGCTTGTGGATACAAAGTGGGACGGAGATTATCATTTAAAAAAGTACAGGAAGAAATACTGGATGTCCTACTTTGGCGGTTCCTCTTCAGGATATGAGCCGGAACCGCTTTCTATAGGAATAGCATATACTAAAAAGAAGCCTGTAAAAGCTTTTGAATGGCAACGTTTGCCTGATCCTGTACTTACTTCTTCCGATGAGGATGTAAGATGGTGGGAGAACCGCAATAAGCTTTTTAAAAGTTATATAATTAAAGATGAAGCAGGGCAAACCGGTCATCAATTTATTATGTATTATAATGCTGTTGGTGATTCTTTGCCCAACAACAAGCCTACGCGCTGGTATGAGCGTATTGGTATGGCAGTATCAGATGATATGATCAACTGGAAACGATTTCAGCAGGGGCCCGTGGTACATCACTCCCGCGGTATAACCGGTGACCCTCAAATACAAAAGATAGACAATGTTTGGGTGATGTTTTATTTCGGAGCTTTCTGGAAGGGGCGCGAAGCAGAGGCTTTCAACCGTTTTGCCTGCTCTTATGATCTTATCAACTGGACAGATTGGGATGGTGCCGATCTGGTTAACTCAACTATTGATATAGATAAAAAATATGCACATAAATCTTTTGTATTAAAGCATAAAGGAGTAGTGTATCATTTTTACTGTGCGGTGGATGAAAAAGATAACAGGGGCATTGCTGTGGCAACTTCTGTTGATAAAGGGAAGAGCAGTTTGAAGTTTTGAGAGTGGGAATCGTGCTGTATGAAGCGTCCTCGCTTCATACAAGATATGTTATCGGCTCTGCCGATATACAATGAACTCGGCTCTGCCGGAAAACCTGGCTCAGTGAAGAGCGCTGAGTCTCCCGCAGGGGGACTCAGCTGGAAAGGGATGTATTTAACTTAACGATAGTATAAATTTATTTATCAGGTAAATTAATTAATAATATAAAATGCGAACAGTGAACAGGAAGTTATTTTTGGCTGTTGTCTTTTTTTCTTTGAGCAACCTTTTGTTTGCTCAGGCCGTGCGTCAGACAACAGACTTTAACAAAGGTTGGTCCTTTATTTTAGGAGATAACCCTGGTTATTCCGAAGCGAAGTATGACCATGCTTCCTGGCGTAAGCTGGATCTGCCACACGATTGGAGCATTGAAGGAAAGTTTGATTCCATTCATCCTGCAGGCAATGCCGGTGGTGCGCTGCCGGGTGGTATTGGCTGGTACCGGAAGACTTTTACGGTCAACAGTGACCATAAAAAAGTATATATAGCATTCGATGGAGTGCACAGGAACAGCGAGGTTTGGATCAATGGTCATTATTTGGGTAAATGGCCTTATGGTTATACCGCTTTCCGCTATGAGCTTACTCCCTGGTTAAAACCGGCTAATCAGGGAAACCTGATTGCGGTAAAAGTGGATAATTCGCAGCAGCCCAATTCACGCTGGTACACCGGCTCTGGTATTTACAGGGATGTAAAATTGTTAACTACCGGCAAAACTGCCATTAAAGAATGGGGTGCTTTTATTACCACTCCGCAGGTTACAAAAACAAAAGCAGAAGTAGCCGTTGAGCTGGATGTTGAGAAACATGGAACGGGTGCTATCCGGCTGCTATCCGCAGTGTATGATCCTAAAGGAAAAAAAGTAAAAGAAGTATCTGCTTTTGCTCTCAGACAAGATAAATATTATCAAACTATTAATATTGATAAGCCAGAGCTTTGGTCTGTAAATAATCCGGCTTTATACAAACTTGTTACAAAAGTGTATCAGAACAACCGGGTGGTAGATGAATATATTTCATCACTCGGTATCCGTTATTTTAATTTCGATGCAGAAAAAGGTTTTTCGCTTAATGGAGAAGCAATGAAAATATTGGGCGTTTGCCAGCATCATGATTTAGGAGCTTTAGGTGCAGCCTTCAATACATCTGCCGCAAGACGCCAGCTGAGAATTTTAAAAGAGATGGGCGTAAATGCTATACGGATGGCCCACAACCCGCCGGCAGCAAAGCTTTTGGATCTGTGTGATGAAATGGGCTTTTTAGTGATGGATGAGAGCTTTGATATGTGGGCAAAAAGAAAAAATAAGTTTGATTATCATATCGACTTTAAAGAGTGGCATAAAAAGGACCTGGAGCACATGGTAAAGCGCGACCGGAATCATCCTTCTATTATCATGTGGAGCATAGGTAATGAAATACGTGAACAATTTGATGCTACAGGGATCCGCCTGACTAAAGAATTGGTAAAGATCGTTAAGGATCTGGATACTACCAGGCCTGTTACTTGTGCGTTAAGTGAGAGTGATCCTGCTAAAAATTACATCTATCAGTCAGGCGCATTAGATGTGCTGGGTTTTAATTATAAAGTAGATTCTTATAAAGATTTTTCCAAGCATTATCCGGACCAGAGAATTATAGCATCAGAAAATGTGTCGGGCCTGGCGAGCCGGGGCCATTATGATATGCCTGCTGATTCATTAAGGTTATGGCCATCCTCCTCACAATTCAAGTATGTGGAAAATGGAAATCCTGATTATACTGTTTCAGCCTATGATAACGTAGCCGCTTATTGGGGCGTAACGCATGAAAATAACTGGTGGCAGGTAAAAAGATATAAGTATATGTCGGGACTTTTTGTCTGGAGCGGATTTGACTTCCTGGGAGAGCCTGTTCCTTATCCGTATCCTGCGCGCAGCTCATACTACGGTATTATTGATATAGCCGGTTTCCCTAAAGATGTGTACTATATGTATCAAAGTGAGTGGACGGAGAAGCCCGTGCTGCATGTTTATCCTCATTGGAACCCTGCTAAAGGTGGGACAGGTTGGAAGCCGGGACAGAATGTGGATGTAAAAGCTTATTACAATAATGCAGATGAAGTAGAATTGTTTTTGAACGGAAGGTCATTAGGCCGTAAAACAAAGATAGATACTGCATTTCATGTTTTATGGCGGGTGCCTTATGAACCCGGTGAGTTAAAGGCCGTATCATATAAAAACAATAAAATAGTATTGGAGAAGGTAGTCCGTACCGCCGGTGATGCTTATAAACTTGAATTGTCTGTAGAGCATAAGATTATTGACAGTAAAAAGGATGAATTATCTTTTATCACTGTTCGTATTGTGGATAAAGAAGGGAATCTTGTTCCTGATGCAGGGCACCTGGTAAGGGTTAATATATCCGGACCTGCGGCTGTTGAAGGCATGGACAATGGGAACCCAGCCGATCTGGATTCCATGAAGGACGCCGAACATCATGCATATAAAGGTTTGCTCCTTGCAATGATAAAGGGAACCCGCCCGGGGAAGGCGGTTATTACTTTGACTGCAGACGGGTTACAGCCAGTGAAGACAGCAATTACAGTGAAGTAGTGCAAACAACAGTAGTAATATATGCTTAAACTATTAAAAGCAACAAGGCTCATTGAAGAGTATAATGTTTTTGCAGTAAATGCTGTTCGAAGCGTCCTCGCTTCGAACTTTTATGCTATCGCCTCATGGCGATATTATTCAAAAACTAAAAATATTATATATGCTCATTAAGAGAACTCTTAGGTTAAATATATTCTTTTCTCCTGATTTTAAATCGTAATGATGATGTCAATAAAAAAACTGGCAATAAACCTGGTACTTTTAGGCGCTTTATGTGTGCCTGGTTTTCTTTTTGTAGGTAATTCCAATAATGATCCGCGGCCGCTGAAACCGGGAGTGATCCTGGAAGAGTTTCTCTATAAAAAGGCCGATTTCCCTTCCTGCCACTCTGCTACTATCGTTGAGCTTGATAACGGGGATTTGCTTTGTACCTATTTTGGGGGTACGTATGAGCGGCATCCTGATGTGGAAATAAGACTGTCCCGTAAAAAGAAAGGAGGCGAATGGTCGGCCCCGGTAAGTGTTGCTAACGGAGTGCAAGCTGTAGGTAAAAGATTTCCTACTTGGAATCCTGTATTGTTTCAACCTGCAGGGGGAGACTTGATGCTTTTTTATAAGGTAGGTCCAAGCCCTAAAGAATGGTGGGGCGAAGTAAAAATCTCAAAGGATAACGGGCACACCTGGAGCGAAGCAAAAAGGTTAGATGGTAAGATCCTCGGACCTGTTAAAAACAAACCTATCCAGCTGACAAATGGTACAATACTGTCCGGATCGAGCAGTGAAGCGAATGGCTGGCAGGCACATATAGAACGCAGTACTGATGGCGGGAAAACCTGGAGTTTTATAGGCCCTCTTAACGACGGTAAAAAAATGAGGGCTATTCAGCCTACACTGTTGACTCATGCTAACGGGAGCTTACAGATGCTGTGCAGAACTTCTAATAGCAATAGTGAGTATATTTCAGAAACATGGTCAAATGATGGAGGGTTAACATGGTCTGAAATGGTAGCAACTGCCTTACCTAATAACAACTCCGGTATAGATGCGGTTACGCTTAAAGATGGTCGCCACCTGTTAATTTACAATCATGCTACCCGCAATCAAAAAGGAATGGGCCATAAGGGCAGGGGTGTTATTAATCTGGCTGTAAGCAAAGATGGTAAAAGCTGGGAGGCCGCTTTAGTGCTCGATTATATAGATCAGCCGGAAAAGCAATATTCTTATCCTTCTATTATTCAAACGTCAGACGGATTGGTACATATTGTATATACCTGGCACAGAGAGCGGATCAAGCATGTGGTTATTGATCCTGCTAAATTAGTAACTTATCCTATAATGAGCGGGCAATGGCCTTATGATAAGATCCCGTTAGTACTGAGTACGGAGCAATAGGGGTTGGGATTTTTCTACCGGGTTCAGGAAGATGCAATAACTGAAACGGATATTAAATGCAGCAATATTAAATTTTTAGTATAGAATTATGTTCCCAAAAACAGGCACTCTGCTTTCTGCCTTTAGCTTTCCGACTATAGCACTTCAGCTGGAAATAAGGATGACTTAAGTACTAAAAGCTGAATAGTAAAATATTCCATCCCCTTAGTGAAACCTTGCATTGTTACAGGATTGTTAAGGGTCTACTTTTGAAAAGTAAACGGTTGTTAACTATCTAAAGCTTCTTTTAATTGTTTGTGTAGCTTATAATCAGGTAGGCCTTCATAAATCGGCAGGAGAGGTTCAAAGATAGCGGTTGCGTTAAAGGTTGGTTCTTGAGAGAGAGTATTGGTTTTGCTGCTTTTATTCTTTCATTTTGCTTTAGCCTGACTGTTTCAACAAACTATTTTTTCGAAACGCTTTTGCGATTGCTTATGGCTGTACTATAGCGAAAGCGAAAGTTGTAAAGAGGAAAATGAAACCCGACTTTTTATAATATTAATCACAAGTTTTTTTAAAATCAAAAAAGCCATATGTATTTCAAGCACATTTTAAGGTTTACGTGCCTGTTTGTACTGTTTGTATGTTGTCATAATATGGTAATGGCGCAAACAAGGACTGTTACAGGTACGGTTATAGACGACTCAACACAAGCTCCGATTGCAGGTGCCACAATTAAAGTGAAAGATGGGCCACAATCGGCAATAACCAATGAGAATGGAGCGTTTACATTAAACGTTCCTGCAACGGGTGCAACTTTAGAATACTCGTATGTTGGTTATGAGAACGGTAGCATTGCAGTTACAGGCGATAGCCCCATACGCATTTCTATGAAAAAGCTGGACCTGCAAATGGACGAAATAATAGTAGTAGGGTATGGTACGCAAAAGCGTGCTCAGGTTACGAGTGCCATTTCTTCAATCAAAGCAGAAGAAATACAGGATGTTCCTTCGCCCAATATTGCAGGTGCATTACGCGGCCGTATTGCAGGCTTAAGTGTAAGCCAGGCTTCAGGAAGGCCAGGTGCCAGCATCACTTTGAATATCCGGAATTCAGCAACGTCAGAGCAGGCAGCCCTTCTAGGAGTAACGGCTGAACCTTTGTACATCATTGATGGTATTACGGTAACCAAGGATGCCTTTGACAATATTGATCCTTCAATGGTGGAAGATATTACCATATTGAAAGATGCCGGTTCAGCCGCTATTTACGGTGCCTCAGGGGCAAACGGCGTTGTTTTAATAACCACCAAACGTGGCCGGGCCGGTAAACCTAAATTTTCATATAATGGCTACATGGGCGTTTCTGATGCTACAAGGTTGCCAGATATGATGTCTCCTTACGAACTGGCATTGGCATTAAATGATGGATATAGAGTTGGCAATGCACCCGCCACCAGCTATTTTTCTGATTCTGTTTTAAACTACCTGAAAACCCTGCCGGATCAAACCTGGCTAGACCAGCTCTGGCAATCTTCGCTGATGCATCGGCATAATTTATCCTTATCCGGTGGTAGCGAAAATATCACCTATTTTGTTGGAGGTAACTATCAGAACGAAAACGGAAACTATGCCGGCATTAAACAGGATAAATATGGATTTCGGGCCGGTGTGGTAGCCACAATAGTTAAAGGACTAAAAGCTGATATCAATTTTAACGTAGACCATCGTATTCGTTACAGCGGTAACCCAACGGCCAATGAAGATCAGCAGTTTATTGAGGCAATGGCACAGGTGCCTGAGTGGATACCCATTCAGATCAATGGCAACTATTTAAATTTTGGAGGTAATAACCCTTTGGCATATATAGAATCGGGCTATTATCGGGAAAATAAATCTTCTAGTTACCGTATTAACACTGCGCTGACCTATGATTTTTCCGGTGCCTTAAAAGGTTTAACGGCAAGGTTCCAGGTATCGCAGTCATCAGGGAGCGATGGTACTACCACATATCGCCCGCCTTTTACCCTCTATAATTATACCGGAATTGGACCCGGAAACGTAATTCCGACTGAGATAACTACTCCGGTAACTGTGAACGCTGGCAATAACTCCTTATACGAGCCAAGTCTCAGTCGATCTAACAGTTACCAAGGCTTCTTTACCCTGCAGTATAAAAAGACAATTGCGAATGACCACAATCTTACTGTTTTGGTGGGTGGGGAGCAGTCAAAAAGCAATAGCGAGTCAGTGGGCGTACGATGGCTTACCCAGATATTGCCGGGTTTAGATGATTATTGGGCCTTTGATCAGTCTACTACAACCCCATCAAGAGGCATTACTATAGGTGTAAAAAGGTCTTTCTTCGGCCGTTTAAATTACGACTACATGGGTAAATATTCTTTGGAAGCTGTTACCCGTGCAGATGCCTCATCAAATTTCGCATTAGGTAAAGTTTGGGGTGTATTCCCAAGTGTAGGTTTGGGCTGGGTTGTGAGCAAGGAAAACTTCTTTAAGGATAATATAGAATTTATAAACTATCTGAAATTAAGGGCTAGCTACGGTATTGTCGGTAATAGTTCTATCGACGCATGGCTTTGGAAAGAGCGTTACAGGGTTGATATTTCAGGTTATTTGTATGGGAACACCCTGCAAGGCGGTCTGAATCCTGACCGTATTCCCAATCCTGATATTTCATGGGAGAGTAAAAGAACCTTCAATGCTGGTTTAGAATTGGCCATGTGGCGTGATAAAATTACGCTGGGTGTGGATGTATTTCAAAACCATGGCTACGATATGTTCGACAAAGGAGCAGATCAATCCTTCCCTGCTTTTGCCGGTTTTGCAGCGCCGGTTGTTAACTATATGGAGCGATATAATTGGGGTACGGAATTTACTATCGGTTACAGAGCTAACCTTGCTAAGGATTTAAGATTAAACGTAAGCACCAACTTTGGCTTCGGCAACTCGGTTACCACGCGAATGTTGTATAATCCATTTCAATTATTCGAAACCACTCCGCCCGACTGGCAGATTGGATTTGGAACAGATCCCAGAAAATACACTAGTGGAAACTGGGGCTATAAGGCGATTGGCATTTTTAGAACACAGGAGCAGTTAGATGATTTTATGGCAAAAAATCCGAATTACCTGATCAACAATGTATCACCTCAGTTAGGTTGGATGTATTTTGAAGATACCAATGGCGATGGTGTAATTACTGAAAGGGATAAAGTACCCATGTTCGACCGGATTGATGCTAAATTGGCATTAAGCACGCAGTTAGGTCTTACCTATAAATCAATACAATTAAAAGTAAATATCGCAGGCCGTTTTGGAGGCAAAGTGTTTATTGATTCAAAGGCCAGAGAGGCTGCCAGTACCGGATCTAATCTGCCGGAATTTATGAACGATCGCTGGACGCCTGAAAATCCCAATGGTAAATTCCCAAGATTTGATGCTCAGTTCTTTAACCAGGACTCTGATTTCTGGGCGGTTGATGGAACAATGATCCGTGTAAATGATATGACCCTTAGTTATACATTGCCAAGAACTCTTCTTTCCAAGATAGGAATGAGCGATGCCAGTTTGCTATTGACGGGTAACAATCTTTGGGTGCTAAAAAACCCTTTGCCTTACAAAGACCCTTATCAGTCTTATATATTTGATTACCCAACCATACGAACAATATCGGTAGGTTTAAGACTGGGATTATAATATCTAATTTTAAATATAGAAGTAATGAACAGTAAATTATATAAAAAGATATTAATTGTATCACTTGGCTGCTCAGTTCTCTTTTCCTGCGGCAAAAAGAGTGATGAATTCTTTCAATTGAGAGACAGGGGTGGTATTGATGCCGCTATATGGAGTAATGAAGGCGCAATACAGTATCATTTAAATGAGGCCTACGATGTAATCATGCCACACTTTGCCTACGAACTTTTTCCTTCTGGTACCAACAGGGAAATTCACTTTGCAAGCGATGAAAATTATTGGTCGGCAGCAAATGGTAACGCGCGCAAGGCTCTTGGACTGAATGGTAGTTTACTTGCCAATGATATTAGGTATGTGGGCTTTAAATACCAGGGAGCCAATTATGGGGACAACGTATATTTTGACATAGCCCGCTGTAACAATGGTATCAAGTATATTCCCGAAGGAACCATTCCTGCCGAAAGCAAAAAGAGGTTTTTAGGACAATATTACGCGCTTCGTGCCATGGCATATTTGGATCTGACAAAAATTTATGGTGGTATGCCATTGGTTTTAGAGCCACAAAATCCCAGCAATTTAACGCTATCGGGCCGGGCAAGTGCCAGGGAAATGTTTGCACAGATTGTAAAAGATTGTGATTCCGCAATGGTAAACCTGGAGGGTGTAACCTGGACAGATGCTACTGAAAGGGGAAAACTCACAAGAACTGCAGCAGCAGCTTTAAAAGGCAAAGCGCTGTTGTTATGGGCCAGTCCGCAATTTAATCCAACCAATAATTCTGCACATCCTTATGATCCCAGCCGTTGGCAAACTGCATTCGATGCCTGCAAGGACGCTTATGATATTGCGGTTGCTGATGGGAAGGCGCTGTTACCCAGCTATGAGAGTATTTTTAGAACCGAAGGAGCAGCTAATACGGAAGCCATTATTGTTCGTTCCTACTCGCCCTCGGTTGCAAAGCGTGGTCATAATGTAGAATCGCGTAGCAGGCCACTGTCTGCAGGTGGTTCTCCTGCAGATCAATACTATGCCAGCCATTGGTTGTTGGATGCTTATACCATGAAAGATGGTATGCCAATAGAAGCAGCCGAAAGTGGTTACGATCCTCTTCTTTTCTGGAAGGATCGGGATCCTCGTTTTGCAGCTACTATTGCTTATAATGGAAGCACCTGGAACCTGGGTGGTACAACCAACAGGAAGCAATGGACCTATACTACTGCCATAGGTGAAACAGGTAACAGGGGCGTGTATTGTAGGAAATTTACCACACCGGAACTGGCAAACGGCTCTGTTCCCTACTCAAATGATTTTGGCGGAAGTGGAATGGACTGGATTGAATTGCGCTTTGCAGAAGTAATGCTGAACTACGCTGAAGCGGCTAATGAAATAGGCAATATGGAAGTAGCTAAGGATATGGTAAGAAAAATCAGGCAACGTGGTGGAATCATTGCCGGCGCCAACGATTATGGATTAGCCCTGGCTACTACACAGGCACAAATGCGCGATTTAATTTTGAACGAGCGCATGGTAGAGTTTGCCTTTGAAGGAAAGCGCACCGAAGATTTAAGACGCACCAGGCGATATCATTTATTAAACGGACCTTTATACGGTTTGCAGGTAACTTTAAAGCAGGCAGATTATAAAGCCGTACTCGAAACCGTAACCAACCCTGTTACCGGGGCTACTTATCGCGACGGGCTGGACATGAATAACAGGGATACCGTGAACAAATATTTCCAGTATGTGTACGTTGTACCAAGTGGTAACGGTGGTTTTAGCGTGCTTCCGGAGTCATATTTCTATTCGCTCTCTAACTTCTTTATCCAATCAAGCCCGTTGCTGGAGCAAACCATTGGATGGGATGGAGGATTGTTTGATCCGCTTAACTAAAAGTATCTTATTGATAAACTTAATCAATTATAACAATGAAAAATCGTTATACAATTTCGTCACTCGCATTAGTGTTGGTCGTTATTGCCAGTCTCACATCCTGTAAAAAGACAGCGCCCAACATTTTTAACATGTTTGATGTAACGCTTGAATTGCATCAGAATAGCTCTTATAGTTTAACAGAAAATCAAACGTTGAACGAGGGAGACAGCATTTATTTTGATTTTACCATCACTTCTCCTAGCAGGGATATGTACCAGGTGGTTCTTCAGGCCGGCGCCTCGGGGCTGGGCAATTTACGTATCACTTTGGATGATGCTCACCGCAGATCGTATACAGGTGTTATTAAAGGAATTGTAGGCGCAAACGGAGCAATAACAAGTGCTATAATTCCTGGCGCGAACGGTGGTTCTATTGGTAATTTGAAAAATGGCGCTAATACCTTTAGGATATGGGCCTACGATCAACAGGGTATTTACATGGGCGATGGGTATAAAAAAATCAATATCAATGTAGTTAATGAAATTACCCATATTGTAAACCGAAAGATATATTTTCCTGATGTTGACAGCGCCAATGGGAGCGCTTATAGTTACCTTTCTTTAACAACGGGTGAAACCTTCAATTATCAAACAGGCGCAGCCAATTCTGCCAAAATAGATCTCGGGATTTACAGGACAAAAACTGTAGCCTCAAACGGTGTAATTACCTGGGGGCCGAGAATGTATTCTTTGAGCGCCAGTCCCGTCCCGTATCTTGTCAATGATATTTCATCCTGGACAAAAAAAGAAACCAAATTTGCTAATGGGCAAAATAGCCAGGCCACACCATTTCTTCGGAACTACTATACAGCGGAAGCTCTTAGAACCTACGTTCGCGGAAGAAATCCGAATCTTTTAGCGCATACCGCTAATCTTAGCGTCGGCCAGGGGGTGCCGTTCGTTTTTCCCGATGGTAGGTATGGTTTAATATTAATTAATCAAATCAGTCTTACCGGAGATAGACCTTTTATGGATGTAAGCATTAAGTATGAGTTGTAAACTTATTTAAGATATGAAGAAAATAAAGAGGTTGGTCCGATGGCCAGCCTCTTTTAGTAAATTGGTACAGTAAAATCTTCCATCTCCTTAGCGAAACCTTGCATTGTTAACCCCTTTTTCAGTTTCTAACTTTATTGCCCAAATACAAATAATAATCGATTGCAGTTATGCAGATGTTTTCAAAAAAAAATTACTTCCTGTTCGTATTGATCGCTTTTGCTTTGAATGCACAGACTCAGTCCATCAAGGATGATGACTATATGGAGGTAGTAAAAGGCCGTGCCTTCAAAATTGCAGCACCGTTGGGTATAAAAGATTCAGCAAAATTTTACAGGGTTCGAGATAAAATTGCGCAGGAGTATGCCGATATCAAAACAATAGATGATGAAAAGGGAGCCGCTGTAAAAGCGGTAAAAGCCCGGAACCTGGATAAGGCAGCAGCCGATGCAGAGCTGGCAAAGGTTACCAGTCTTTCTGAAGAAAAAAGAACCGCGCTTAATAAAAGATTTGTTCAATCCCTGGCAGAGGAGTTAAGCACCGACCAGGTAGAGCAGGTAAAGAACGGCCTCACTTATAATGTGCTGCCTCTTACTTATAAGGCGCATCTGGATATGATACCCACATTAAAAGAAGAGGAGAAAAAATATATTTATGATGCGCTGTATGAAGCCCGGGAGCATGCTATGGCTGCGGGTTCCAGCGACGCCAAGCATGCATGGTTCGGAAAATATAAAGGACGCATTAATAACTATCTTGCTTCCAGGGGATACGATCTTACCAAGGAAAGAGAAGCCTGGTATGAGAGAATAAAGGCA
Source organism: Niabella sp. (assembly GCA_049841335.1). GTDB lineage: Bacteria > Bacteroidota > Bacteroidia > Chitinophagales > Chitinophagaceae > Niabella. The sequence goes on from JASGDI010000251.1 coordinate 19,004, forward strand.
GAGAAAAAATAATTAGTCTGCTCTTTACGATTTTGCGAAAGTATTACAGCCTGCAGGCGTCAAATAGTATGTTCTTATCAGAGTGTATATCATTTTTAGTTTAAGACTTTAGAGAGGTCATATGTATATAGCAAAAAGGGGCACACGAAATATCCGACTCCATCGGGGTCGAACACCATATAGATTTATCGGGCTATCAATATATGAATCCATCGGATTTATCAAAAGTTGAAAATGTTATGAACCTCCTTATCATACCGGTTAATTTTTTTTATGAATAAAAAGATAATATTAGGTTTCTTACTGGCGGGCACTGTATCGGTTGCTTCAGCCCAATACCCGCAGGTCTCAAAAGAAGATCAGCAAAAAGCAAAGCTGTTAATGGATGCAGCAACAAAACATTCAGATAGTATGTGGGCCATTGCTTATCCTATTATCAAAAAAGAAGCTACTGAAGGCCGGCCTTATATTCCCTGGGCTTCCAGGTACGATGAGTTGCCTCATGCTGAAATACCGGCCTTTCCGGGAGCGGAAGGTGGCGGTAAATATGCCACCGGCGGTCGTGGTGGCAAAGTATATGTAGTTACTAATTTAAATGATGATGGCCCGGGCAGTTTCCGCTGGGCCTGTGAGCAGGGCGGCGCCAGGGTTGTGGTATTTAATGTAGCAGGTATTATAAAGCTTAAAACTCCCTTGATCATACGTGCGCCCTATATCACTATTGCCGGTCAATCGGCTCCCGGCGACGGGGTTTGCATCGCTGGAGAGTCTGTCTGGATCAATACGCATGATGTGATCATACGTTATATGCGCTTTCGCCGTGGTGAAACATGGGTGGGCCGGAGAGATGATGCTATTGGCGGAAACCCGGTAGGAAATATTATGATCGACCATGTAAGCGCTTCCTGGGGCCTGGATGAAAATATGAGTATGTACCGCCACATGTATAATGATAGCACCGGCAAAATTGAAGACAAGTTTGGAACCGTTAATATTACTATTCAGAATTCCATATTCAGTGAAGCATTAGATACCTGGAATCACGCTTTCGGATCTACGCTGGGTGGTGAAAATTGTAGCTTTATGCGCAATCTCTGGGCCAATAATGCAGGGCGTAACCCGTCTATTGGCTGGAATGGTGTTTTTAATTTTGTAAATAATGTGGTTTATAACTGGGTACATCGCTCTATTGATGGCGGCGACTATCGTGCGCAATACAATATCATCAACAATTATTTCAAGCCGGGGCCTGCAACTCCCAAAAATAATAATGTAGGGCATCGGATCTTAAAACCTGAAAGCGGACGCAGCAAGCTTTCCTATAAAGTGTACGGACGTGCGTATGTAAACGGAAACGTAATGGAAGGTTATCCTAAAATAACAGCCGATAACTGGGCCGGAGGCGTACAGATAGAAGAGAAAGATGGGGCCGGAGAACATGAAGCCTATATGCGCCAGAGCAAACCTTTGATTATGCCGAAGCTTACTGTTTTAAATGCAGATACGGCAAAAAGCTATGTACTGGCAAATGCTGGCGCTACGTTGCCTAAGCGGGATGCAGTAGATACGCGCATTGTGAAAGAAGTAACAACCGGGAAAGCTGCGGCATTGCCTGGTGTGAAGCTGCCGGAAACTCAGTTCCAGCATCGCCGTTTACCCATTGATTCGTATAAAATGGGCATTATAACAGATGTAAGCCAGGTGGGTGGCTATCCTGATTATAAAGGTGCACCATATAAAGACAGTGATAATGATGGTATGCCCGATGAATATGAAAAGAAAAAAGGACTCAATCCTAATGACGCTGAGGATGCTGCAGCCTATTCAAAAACTAAATCCGGTTATACCAATATTGAAGAGTATTTGAATAGCCTGGTGAATGTGAACAATGTGGTGCCGCCGGTAGCAAAAAAATAGTTATTCTGTTCAGTCTTAAAAATATAAATATGCAGGTGAAAAAATTTATTGCAGGAGCTCTTTTAATGAGCTCTTTCCTTTGGAGCCGGAATGATGTGGCAGCGCAGTATCCTGTTATTCCGAAAGAAGTGGCAGATTCGGCTGAAGCAGCGGGTGCTGAAGACAGGAGAATATCGGAGCAGCGATGGGAGGAAGCCATGCTTATTGTAGAAGCTGAAGCAGGGAAGGGCAAGCCCTTTATTCCGTGGGCGGCAAAGCCATCAGACCTCCCCCAGGCAAAAATTCCTGCATTTCCCGGCGCGGAAGGCGGTGGTAAATTCAGCTTTGGAGGACGTGGCGGAAAAGTGCTGGTAGTAACCAATTTAAATGATGACGGTCCGGGGAGCTTCCGCTGGGCCTGCGAGCAGGGTGGCGCCAGGATCATTGTATTCAATGTGGCAGGTATTATCTGGCTTAAATCACCGGTAAACATTCGTGCACCTTATGTTACTATTGCAGGACAAAGCGCACCGGGCGATGGTGTTTGCATAGCGGGAGAATCAGTTTTGATAGATACGCATGATGTTGTCATTCGCTTTATGCGTTTCAGGCGTGGTGCCACAGAAGTTACCCGCCGGGATGATGCGCTGGGTGGTAACGGTGTTGGGAATATTATTATAGATCATGTTTCTGCCAGTTGGGGGCTGGATGAAAATATGAGCATGTACCGGCATGTGTATGACAGGGGAGGGAAAGAGGTAAAGCTTCCCACGGTGAATATTACGATTCAGAATTCTATTTTTTCCGAAGCGCTGGACACTTATAACCATTCATTTGGCAGTACGATTGGCGGATTGAATACCATGTTCACCCGAAATCTTTGGGCCAACAATATCAGCCGTAATCCTTCGGTAGGTATGTACGGCGATTTTAATTTTGTAAATAATGTTGTTTTTAACTGGTGGAACCGGACTGCCGATGGCGGAGATCACATGTCGTTCTACAATTTCATTAATAATTATTATAAGCCGGGGCCAATAACGCCTGCAGGGCAACCTATCAGTTATCGTATTTTAAAACCGGAATCGGGCAGGGACCAGGCTAATAAAAACAATTTTGGCAGGGCCTATGTTGCCGGGAATATCGTTGAAGGAAATGAACGTGTAACTGCAGATAACTGGGACGGCGGTGTGCAGCCCGAAAGCAAAGATGTAAAAGCCTTAAACGCGAAGATCCGTACCGATGAGCCGCTGCAGCTGGGGCAGGTAACCGTTATACCTGCAAAAGAGGCATATAGTTTTGTATTGAAAAATGTGGGAGCCACTTTGCCTATGCGTGATGCAGTTGATAAGCGTATTGTAGAAACTGTACAAACAGGCGAAGTATATGTGGCCCCTGATGCGAAACCTTATCATGGACGATTTATCAAACGCCGGTTACAGGAGGATTCCTACAGGCAGGGGATTATCACCCATCCTTCCCAGGTAGGCGGGTACCCTGAATATAAAGGCACACCATATAAAGACAGCGATAATGATGGTATGCCCGATGACTATGAGATCAGGAATAAATTAAATCCCAAAAACGCTGCTGACGCATCAGCCATTGCTAAAAATGGTTACAGCAATATAGAGAACTATTTGAACAGTTTGGTGGATATTGCAACGGTAAAACCGGCGGAAAAATGAACTTTCAACAATCACTGCTCAGTTTTCGTAAGCTAAAAGCTTTAAGCCTTATGCTTTATGCTTTCGGCTGTTACTGATTATTGAAAATTGGATATTAATTTTAATCGTCATTTCAACTAACATACAAATAGAGCTATGTATCTGCGTGCTTTCAGCATCTTTCTGACTGACTTTCAAACTTCCGGATTTTCGGACTTCCGGACTTTTCCCTGTCGTCTCCTGGCGATTTTCCTGGTTACTTTCTTGTCCCAGGGAGCTATTGCACAAAAGCCAAAGCCGGTATTGCCCGTAGTTGTAGAGCGTGGAAAAATTACTTACAATCCCGATACCCTAACCGGTGATCGTGTTCCCGATTTTTCTTATTGCGGTTATAAGGCCTCTGAAGAGAATATCCCGTTTATACCTGTAAAAGTAATAGTGCCGGAGATTAAAGGTGATGCTACGGCTACCATTCAAAGCGCTATTGACAGGGTAGCTGAAATGCCCCTGGATAAAAAAGGATTCAGGGGGGCGGTGCTTTTATCAAAAGGAACCTATACGGTGAACGGTACTTTAAAGATAGCTGCCTCAGGTATTGTAGTAAGGGGTTTTGGCGCACAGGGACAAACGGTTATTTTGGGTACAGGCGTAGATAGGGACGGGCTTATTCGGATAGTCGGTAAAAACGATAAAAAAACAGAGGTTGAGAAGAATATCTCCCAGAAGTATGTTCCTGTAGGCGCTGCGTCTTTTAGGGTAAATGATGCGACAGGGTTACAGGCAGGAGATAGGGTTATTATTAAAAGGCCTTCAACAAAAGAATGGATCGAGGTGTTAGGTACGGAAAGTTTTGGTGGCGGTATTTCTGCGCTCGGGTGGAAGCCTGGCGATGTGGATA
>JASGDI010000252.1:0-12143 GCA_049841335.1 Niabella sp.
ATCTCGTTTACCAAAATCATAAAACCGCTCACGCCGGTATTAAAGCTGAATCGTTCGGTATCATCTTCTATCTTTTTAATGGCACGATGCAATACTTTCATTTCTGCATCAGTAGGTGCATCTTCAGTAACCTGCCAAATGTGTTCTCCGGTGTTGGTTTCTTTATAAAACAAGCGCCATAATTTTTTAAGGAAGCGATGCACGCCCTCGATACCTTTGGTATCCCAGGGCTTGCTCATTTCCACCGGTCCGAGAAACATCTCATACATACGGAAAGTATCAGCGCCATATTTTGCAACAAGGTCATCGGGGTTGACAGTGTTGTATTTTGTCTTTGACATTTTTTCCACTTCAGTGCCACAGATGTAGGCCGACCTCACCCCTGACTCCTCTCCTAAGGAGAGGGGAGAATAAGTGCTACCATCTTCTAGAATAAACTCGGCATTGGCATACTCTCCGTTACGCCATTGTTTGAAGGCTTCTATATCCAGCACAACGCCATCCACAAAATTTACATCGGCGTGAATTTTATCTAAAACACTGCCCTGGTAAGTGCCATCACTGCTGATTAACCCATGAGATACGAATTGATTGGTTCCGTTAATACGATATACAAACCTTGAAGCGCCCTGTATCATCCCCTGGTTTACCAGGCGTTTAAAAGGCTCATCAAAACCTATATAACCTAAATCGTACAAAGCTTTTGTCCACATACGGCTATACAGCAAATGGCCTACTGCGTGTTCGGTACCGCCAATATACAGATCCACCTGGTTCCAGTAATCCGTTGCTTTACGGCCGGCAAATTCCTGATCGTTATGTGGGTCCATATACCGTAAAAAGTACCAGGAAGAACCTGCATAACCCGGCATTGTATTGGTTTCCAGGTTTTGAGCCGTCCATTGAGGAATATTAGCCAGCGGGCCTTCTCCCTCAGGGCCTGGGCTGTAGGTATCCACATCGGGCAGGTTCAATGGCAGTTCCGCTTCGTCCAGGGGATAAGCTACGCCATTTACCCATTTGATGGGGAAAGGTTCGCCCCAGTAACGCTGGCGGCTGAACGCAGCATCGCGCATTTTATAATTGGTCTTTCTTTTACCAATGCCCCGTTTTTCTATTTCGTTTATCACTATTTCCATGGCCTCACGCATGGGAACACCATCCAAAAAGCCCGAATTGCTCAGTACCGCATCCTTGGTAGGATTGGCGTCCTGCCCGTTAAAATGCTCACCAATGATATTGGTAACAGGAATATTGAACTGTTGCGCAAACCGGTAATCGCGTTCATCGCCGCAAGGCACTGCCATAATAGCGCCGGTACCATATCCTGCCAATACGTATTCGCTGATCCAGATAGGGATCTGCCTGCCATCGAAGGGATTAACCGCGTAAGCGCCGGTGAAAGCGCCGGTAATGCGCTTTTCAGACATACGTTCCCTTTCACTGCGGCTGTTTACATAGTCTATATAATCATCCACTTCTTTTTGCTGCTCCGCAGTGGTAATTTCTCTTACCAGCTCATGCTCCGGTGCAATTACCATAAAGTCCACGCCCATAATGGTATCAGGACGGGTAGTGTAAACCCTCAAATTAGGACTGTGGTTGGCTATCTGGAATTCCATTTCAGCACCACTCGATTTACCGATCCAGTTGGTTTGCATTTCCTTCATGGCTTCGCTGAAATCAACGGTCTGCAAGCCTTTTAATAACCTGTCAGCATACTCAGTGATGCGCAGGTACCACTGGCGTAATCTCTTCTTTATTACAGGATGACCACCACGCTCACTTACACCATTTACTACCTCATCATTGGCCAGTACAGTTCCTAATGCCTCACACCAGTTTACTTCTCCGTAACCGCAATAAGCCAGGCGGTATTCCATTAAAATGTGCTGCCGGGTAGCTTCGTCAAACGATTTCCAGTCAGCTGCATTAAAGATTTGAAATTTGAAGTTCGCAATTTGGAATTTCTCATTAGGAAAAGGATGGTTCCTGTTTCCCTCCGCCTCAAATATTTTTACAAGGTTTTCGATGGGCTCGGCTTTCTGCGTTTTACGGTTGAACCAGCTTTTGAATAATTGTAAAAAGATCCATTGCGTCCATTTATAATATTTAGGATCGCTGGTGCGTACTTCACGGTTCCAGTCGTAGCAAAAACCAATATTATCTAACTGTTTGCGAAAGGTTTCAATATTCTTTTCCGTAGAAACGGCAGGGTGTATACCATGTTCTATAGCGTATTGCTCTGCGGGCAGCCCAAAAGCATCGTATCCCATCGGGTGCAGCACATTAAATCCTTTCAGGCGTTTGTAGCGTGCATAAATATCGCTGGCTATATATCCTAAAGGATGTCCTACGTGCAGGCCTGCCCCGCTTGGATAAGGGAACATATCCAGCACATAATACTTGGGTTTATCACTTTCATTAGATACCCGGTAAGCACCGGTTTCTTTCCACTGCTGCTGCCATTTTTTTTCTATTGAGTTAAAATTGTAGTCCATACTCTTTGTGTGGCCGCAAATGTAAGCATTGTAGGCGTGAATACCCTAAATTTGCGGGGCTACCATACAAGCAAATTGTACAATTATGGCTGAAAAAACAAAAGCAGTAAAACGGGGCAAAGCCTCTTACTTTATGTCGATATTAGGCGTAACCCTGGTGCTTTTTTTATTGGGGGTAATAGGATGGCTGGTAATTAATACCCGCACCCTGGGACAGCACTTTAAGGAGGAAGTGGAGGTTAACGTATACCTGCGCGACCCCCTGGCAACGGCTGACAGTACCGCCCTGGTACAATATATTGCTGCTAAACCCTACATTAAGGAGTATATTTTTACTACCAAAGAGATGGCAAAGGCGAAATACCTGGCAGACGGCAACGAAAGCTGGGATGGTATTTTAACGGAAAACCCACTGCCACAAAGCATTGATTTTAAGCTGAAATCGGACTACCTGAATGTAGACACGCTCAAAAATATTAAAGCCGACCTTGAACAGCAAACCTATGTTACAGAGGTAAAATACCCTGAGCTGCTGGTGGGGGGACTGGACAGTAAGATAAAAATTGTAAACTGGGTGTTGCTGGGAATTTCTCTTTTACTGCTATTGGCTGCTATTGGTCTTATTGACAATACCATTCGCCTGGCCATGTTCAGTAACCGGTTTATTATCAAAACCATGCAAATGGTAGGCGCTACCCGTGGTTTTATTGCCCGACCATTGGGGATAAGGGCTATTATAAACGGCGCCATCAGCGGAGCTATTGCCATTGCAGGTGTATTGCTTATTATTCGGGCAGCCAGAAAAATGTTGCCGGAGCTGGCTGCTATCCAGGATAATTCTCAGCTGGCGCTGCTCTTTGCCGGGATGATGGCGCTCGGCATCCTGATCACTCTGATAAGCACCCATACCAGCGTATTGAAGTACCTGAAAAAGAAGCTGGACGACCTGTATTAAAGCCTACAGATAGTATGATTTAAGTTTTCACATTTTTGCCCGAAATAAAATGCTAATATTGCAACATCAAAATTTTTACAATGTCAGAAAATAAAACTTCCGCCAGTTTGTTTGAAAAAAGCAATTATATGTGGATGCTGGTTGGTGTCATTATCATTGCACTGGGTATGTTTTTAATGGCCGGTGGCAGGAGCGAAGATCCCAACGTTTTTAATGCCAGTGAAGTTTACAGCACTACCCGGATAACAGTAGCACCTATCTTGATTTTTATAGGCCTGGCTATTGAATGCTTTGCCATTTTCAAAAAATCTAAATAAGTTTTCTTTTAAGGATATGTACAGGCGATGCAGCAGTATCGCCTTTTTTTATAAAATTGACGTATGAGTATTATTGAAGCTGTTATTATTGCCATTATTGAAGGGATAACCGAGTACCTGCCCGTTTCCTCTACCGGCCACATGATCATAGCAAGCTCGTTTATGGGTATAGAAAAGGAGGAGTTTACCAAGCTGTTTGAGGTGGCTATTCAGCTAGGAGCTATCCTTGCTGTAGTGGTTTTATACTGGAAAAAGTTTGTCGACCCCATCAAAACAGGACGCCTGAAGTTTTATTTCAAACTTTTGATTGGTGTAATTCCGGCTCTTTTACTGGGCTTCTTATTCTCTGACAAAATAGACAAAATGCTGGAAAGTCCTACAACAGTTGCTGTATCGCTGCTGGCGGGAGGAGTGGTTTTACTGTTTATTGACAAAGCCTTTAATAAGCCTATCATACATTCGGAGCAAGAAATCACCTATGGGAAGTCTTTTTTGACCGGCTTGTGGCAGTGTATTGCCATGATACCCGGGGTCAGCCGCAGCGCTGCCTCTATTATAGGAGGGATGCAGCAAGGGTTAACCAGGAGCGCAGCAGCAGAATTTTCTTTCTTTTTGGCCGTACCTACAATGGCAGCAGCTACACTGTACTCGCTCTTTTTAAAAAAGTGGGATATTGGCGGTGCGGAGCAAAAAGGCTATGAGCTTATTGTACAGTCGCAGGAAAATACCATTGCCTTTATCATTGGCAATGTAGTGGCCTTTGTAGTGGCTGTTATTGCCATCAAGTTTTTTATCAATTATTTAAAAAAATACGGGTTTAAAATCTTTGGCTGGTACAGGATCATTGTAGGAATTGTATTGCTGGTGCTTATTTATAAAGGAGTGATCGGATAGAGGAGTATGTACAATCAGGTTTGAATATTACTTATTTTTATTAAATGATAAAAGGAACCACTCAAACTGCTTCAAAAAGGATCATTAACGGCTGGGCCATGTACGATTGGGCTAATAGCGTTTACAACCTTGTTATAACCACCACGTTTTTCCCCATCTATTTCCTGGCTGTAACTAATAACAGCTCAGACCACACGGTAATGTTCCTGGGAAGAAAGTTTGTCAACTCTTCTTTGTATGATTATATTTTAGCAGCCTCCTACCTTATTATAGCCATTTTGTACCCTATTCTCACTTCCATAGCAGATACCCGCGGTAACAAGAAAAACTTTATGCGCTTCTTTTGTTATATGGGCGCTGTGGGGTGTAGCGCTCTATTCTTTTTTAAAGCCGATACATTGGGATTAGGGGTCATTGCCTTTATGCTGGCGGCTATGGGATATGTGGGCAGCCTCGTATTTTATAATGCCTACTTGCCTGAAATAGCGGCGCCAGAGGACAGGGACAGGATCAGTGCCCGTGGTTATTCCTTCGGATATATCGGCAGTGTTTTGATGCAGATAGCAGGTTTTGTATTGGTGATAACGATGGCTGACCAGGGGTTGGCCACCCGGCTCACTTTTCTCCTGGTAGGGATATGGTGGTTTTCGTTTGCACAGATCACATTTTCCCGCCTGCCGGCATCCTTTTCAAAGCAGGAAAAAAAGAAAAATGTAATAAGGGATGGTTTTAATGAAATGAAGAAAGTGTACCACCAGGTAAGAGAAATGCCGGTATTGAAACGCTTTTTACGGGGATTTTTCTTTTACAGCATGGGTGTACAAACGGTTATGCTGGCGGCTACTATATTTGGAAGTAAACTGTTAAAGTTGCCTGATACTAACCTCATTATAACCGTTGTTATTATCCAGTTAGTGGCCATACTGGGCGCCTGGGGCATGTCGAGGCTTTCAGCACGTTTTGGCAATATTAAAGTATTGCTTGGTGTTATCATTTTCTGGATCATCATTTGCCTGCTGGCTTATTATACTGCTGTGGCAGCAGAAGGCGGCGCTAATGCCGAGTTCTTATTTTATGGACTGGCAGTGCTGGTGGGGCTTGTAATGGGGGGCATTCAATCGCTCAGCCGCTCTACCTACGCCAAGCTAATGCCACCCACTAAAGACACAGCATCTTTCTTCAGCTATTACGACCTTACGGAAAAATTCGCTATTGTAATTGGTATCTTCACTTTTGGCCGTATTGAGGAAGTAACAGGTACTATGAAACATTCCATATTGTCCCTGATCGTATTTTTTACGATCGGTTTTTTCTGGCTGTACGCAGCATTGGTAAAACAGAAAAAAACTTTATAAATGCTTTTTGGTAACTTTAAATATAGAAAAGATTGTTACAAAATAAGGTTAGCCATTAAATTAAAAGGTAAAGGTAAAAGCGGCGGCGCAAGGATTATAACCTGTGTAAAAAAAACTTATGAATCTCTATTCTGTTAATCACGGTCATTTTAAATTAGACGGAGGCGCCATGTTTGGCGTAGTTCCTAAAAGCATCTGGAACGAGCTGAACCCTGCCGATGAAAACAATATGTGCAGTTGGGCACTCCGTTCCCTGCTGATAGAAGATGAGGGGCGGCTGATCCTTGTTGATACCGGTATGGGTGATAAGCAAAGTGACAAATTTTTTGGCTATTATTATCTGCATGGCAATGATGATCTGGACAAAGGGCTTGCTGCCCATGGCTTTCACAGGGATGACATTACTGATGTGTTTCTTACTCATCTGCATTTCGATCATTGCGGCGGCGCCATAAAACGGGAAGGAGAGAAATTGGTTCCGGCCTTTAAATATGCAACTTACTGGAGCAATGAAGCGCACTGGAAATGGGCTACACTGCCCAACCCCAGGGAAAAAGCTTCTTTTTTAAAAGAAAATATTTTACCTATACAGGAAAGCGGGCAGCTGCAGTTTATTACGAACAGGAATCAACAGACAGAGCGTTTAGATACTGCTTCTTTTACAGCAAATATGCAGATACGTTTTGCAGATGGACATACGGATGCGATGATGCTGCCACAGCTTCATTATAAAGGAAAAACCATTGTATATATGGCCGATCTGCTGCCTTCTGCCGGGCACTTACCACTTCCTTATGTAATGGCTTACGATACCCGCCCTTTGATCACAATGACGGAAAAAGAACTTTTTTTAAAGGAAGCAGCGGAAAATAATTATATACTGTTCTTTGAGCATGACCCGGTAAATGAATGTTGCACTTTAAAGCAAACAGAAAGAGGTGTACGTGCCAATAAGATGTTCAAGTTAGCCGAAATATAAAAGCCGCTTCAGAGAAACGGCTTTTATAATGATCCTGGAAATATGCTTATTTCACCGTAAAGCTTACTTTATTATCGCCCCAAAGTATGGTTACTACACCATCTTTAGCAGCGGAAATATTTAATGTTTCTGCAAAGGCCGGAGCCTTTTCGGCTGTTACGGTAATACGCAGGGCATCCTCCGCTTCTTTATATTTAAACGCGCCCCAAACATCCCATGCTTTATTGAAAATAATAGTCCACTCCTTGCCATCCACCAAAGTGAATAACGCATATTTACCCGCAGGCAGCGCTTCACCCTCAACAGTTACATCTTTGCTTACTTCAAAAACAGTAGCTTTATTAGCGCCGGTACGCCATATCTGTCCTGGCAGCGGCTCCAGGTCCTTCCCAATTGTCCTGCCTTTTACCGAGGGCTGGCTGTAATTAATAGTAACAACAGCACCACTGGCCAATTCAGCCTTGGAAGATGCTGGCGGACTTTTAGGGGCTGGCTTGTCCTGTGCATTTACAAAAATGACAGCCACAAGACTTAGTGCTAACAGTAAAAATTTCTTCATTGTAGACGTTTTTATTAATATCAATTCAGTTACAATTTGCAAATAATCTGCCAATTACAAACGAAAAAATATCACTTTTTAGTATGTTCCTTCCAAAATTATTTATTTAGAGGCAGTTATACTGAAGCTGATATTCACTTCGGGCCTGATAAACTTGTCTCCTAAAGACTGATCGTTGCCATATACAAGCCCCCAGTCCGTACGATTGATATTGAAATTAGCCCTTGCTGTAACAGTAGAAGGTGCTACAGTAATAGCAGCCGGGAAGGAAACATTTTTGGTTACCCCTTTTAAAGTAAGATTTCCTTTAACCGTGTTGGTAGCGCCGTCTAAAATGATCTTGTTGGTACTATCTGCCACATATTCTTCAACAGCAGTTATTTCAAAGGTGGCCGTAGGGTGATTGGCGGCATCAAAAAAGTCGGGAGATAATAAATGACCTGTTAATTTTGCAGAGCCCGAAGTATCTTTATCTGTTATTTTCAGGCTGTTGATGTTAAAAACCAATTTTCCGCCGGTAACAATAGCGTCATTTTTTACAAAAATTTCACCTTCAGCTACATTAAAAGTACCGTGATGCTCACCTACCGGCTTGGTGCCGATAAACTGGGCCACCTGGGTTGTATCTACTTTATAGGCTACTCCTTCCGCAGCCGCTACCAGTTGCTGTTCCTCAGTGGTAGCTTCATCGGCCTTAGGCGCTGAATTGCACGAAACAAAAATAACAGATGCCGCAAATGATAATGATAATATCCTCTTCATAAATTGATTGATTTTAAGTAGTGTTAAGATGTAGTTTAGAACAAAGCTTTCAGAAAAAGGTTCAGAAAAACGTCGACAAAATTCGAGCCGGGACAAGCGGTACACTACCTTTGTCAGGTAAAAACCGTACCTTCTGATGAAAAAAACTGTTATTTTACCAGAACTGCTTGTAGTAGCCCTTTTTATGTTAGTTCCGTTAACCGGGGCCAGGGCACAAAACAAAATGTATGTTTACTACCTGAATGAAAATATGGAAATTGTTCCCAAAGAAAAGGCGCTCGTTGTTGGCAAAGGAATGCGCAGGGACTCGGTGTTCCTGATGCAGTATTATACTGCAAAGAGTAACCGGCTCTTTATGGTTGAAAGTTATAAGGATTCAACATTAGCAGTGGCACACGGCATCAGGGAGAAGTATCATCCTGACAGAAAAAAGGCTGAAACAGCAGAAGTTTTTAATAATCAATTAAGAGGTGTTTCACAAAAATGGGACTCTGCGGGCCATTTAACCGATTCGGCCATTTATGATAGTGACAAACTGCTTTATGAGAAAAAAATGCGTTATACTCAAACAGGTTACCTGTTTAATACCAAGATAACGGACAATATCAAAGAAACGATGGTAGATACAGACTATGATTCAACCGGAAATAAACTGCGTGAAGTAAGTTTCATTGCTGATCACGGAATATGGACAGAGTTTAAAGAAGACGGAACAATAACATCTGTTGACAGTGTTTTTACACGTGAGGAAGAAAATGCAAGGTTCCCCGGCAAAAATGGCTGGCAGCTTTTTCTTGTGAAAAACCTTGATGGCAGCGTACCTATCCGAAATGGAGCAACCGGCGGACATGCAACGGTAGTAGTACAGTTTATAGTGGAAAAGGACGGCACTCTCACCAATATGAAAGCATTAACCAATAATGGTTACGGTACCGAAGAAGAGGTTCTCAGGCTTCTTAAAAAATCACCGAAGTGGATACCGGCCAAAAGATACGGCAGGGCTGTTAAAGCCTACAGAAAACAGCCGGTAACATTTCAAATACACCGCAATTAAACCTGCTCCATCTCCGCCTTCACAAACTCCATCAATCCTTTGATATGCGCAGGAGAAAGATCGAATTTTAAACCTGCTGCCTCAAATAATTGTGGCAAGGAGCGCGTGCCTCCCAGACAGCTTTTTTACTGGATGACATGAATTGTTAGAGAAAGAGCTATAGCAACCGGGCTTCTGAGCTATCCTCCACAATCTCTGCTTTCAGGTACCATTAATTATTTCTTATTTTTAGACCCGATTAAATGAGCTTTGTTCTGTAAAAAACATATTGCACGGATTTTTGCGGTATTATTCTCCCTGGTATCGGCAAATGGCTTTTCCCAGCCAATTCTTAATTATCATGAACTGGCTGATGGCAACGTCCGAACATTCAGAGAAAAGAAAATACAATCGCTAACGCTTCTGGAAGCCGATAGGCCCGTTAAAACCATCAAATACGATTCCTTAAAGAATACCTTGATGATTTTGAACGGGAAACAGGACACTTTATACACAATGTATTATAACTCCTGTGATTTCCTGTACAAAGTCAGTAAAAGCAACAGGTATTTTTATATCCATTATCCGTCTTCTGCAACAGACATTCCATTTAAAGAAATGAAGTATGGAGGCGCTATTACAGATACATTGGAACGCATCTCTAACCCTTACCCCGAAAATCCTGATATCAAACAGAAAGAAAACTACGTTTTTTCAAAAGCTTCAAAGGATACATTGGAACAGCTTTTAATTACAACAGTTCTGAACAGAAATGATGACCAATGGAGCTACCAGCTTACTAAAAAGAAGGGATATACAGATAAAAAGTATTACAACGGCATCAATGTTTCTCGAAGTCTGAACGGATCTATGATAACATATGACTCCGTAGTACCCGGAGGCCATGCAGGCAATATTCGATATCAACACCAGTACATTTTAGATTCTGTTTTTACAAAAATCATTAAAGATACTACTTATGAAAGCCTTACCGTAGCTGGAAAAAAGATTTATGAAAAAACATTATTAGGAACACGTTCTTTGAACGAAGTGCATTTTGTGAATAATTCTGACACCTTAAAAAAAGTATCGTACAGGTATTATCCCACTACAGGAGAAAAGCCTGTTTTATGGCAAAAAACAGAAACAAACTTCATTAATAATAAAACTAAAAAAATATATCCTAACAGGAAAGCCTATAATTTGAGGAATGGTGTTCTTATTAAAAGAAAGAAAGACCATCCTCCTAATCTTCAGCTTTGTGCCGGAGTTACTTTCATAGTTACTCATATCCTAGAAAATTTTTGGTTACCCTCTTCATCAATTTTATTCCCGGTTAATACACACTTTTTTGATAAGGGAAGAATGGTACTTCTTTTGGATCATTACAAACAGCTTCCAGAGGATGAATTTGATATTCAAAGCTGGGATTTCGCATATAGCCGGGATAGCGCTTCAAAATATGACAGGGTAATAGATGTCCCAGGCAAAAAATTATTATTACCTCCTTACAGTAATAGCAGCAGTTTACAATTTGACAGCCTAAAATTAGAAATAGAAACAGCTAAAGGAGTGTTTTACCAGCCCATAAATTCTAGTGATGTAGAACGAAAATCAATCTCTTTCTATCTTATCTATTTTAAAACACAGCATACAAAGAGGAAATGACCTGTTAAACCTTCTCCATCTCTTCCTTCACAAACTCCATCAATCCTTTGATATGCGCAGGAGAAAGATCGAATTTCAAACCTGCTGCCTCAAATAATTGTGGCAAAGGGCGCGTGCCTCCCAGGCTTAATGCGTTTGTATAGTTGGTTAACGCCTGTTCTTTATTCTGCTGAAACTGCTGCCAGAGGCCAATAGCGCCTAACTGGGCAATGCCATATTCAATATAATAAAAAGGCACTTCAAATAAATGCAGCTGCCGTTGCCAGCTATAATTACGGTACGCTTCAAGTCCGCTTACATCAAGTGTTTCCGGCGTAAACTCATTTAAAATACGGTCCCAGCTCTGCAGCCGTTCCTCATGCGTATGCACTGGATTTTCATATATCCATTGCTGAAATTGATCAATGGTAGCAATCCAGGGGAAAACAGTGATCACACGTTCCAACTGAAGCTCTTTGGCACGTTTCAATTCTGCTTTATTCTCAAAAAATACGCCCCATTCATTCATACTGAATAACTCCATGCTCATACTGGCCACTTCTGCAAACTCGGTGGGGTAATCTTTAAAGCCTGTGAGCTTTAACGGGTGCGACAGGAAAGAATGTATGGCGTGACCGCCCTCGTGCACCATGGTTATTACATCATTAAGCGTACCGGCTGCATTCATAAAGATGAAAGGTGCACCGGTTTCTGCCAGCGGGCAATTATAGCCGCCGGGAGCTTTGCCTTTGCGGCTTTCCAGGTCGAATCTTTTTAGCTCATCCATTTTTTGCAGGCAATTGCCAAAAAACGGGTTTAACCTGTTAAAGCAATCTGTTGTTTTCTGTAGTAGCTCACTACCTGTTTTAAATGGCTTCAGCGGCGCTGTACCAACAGGCTCTGCATCCACATCCCAGGGCCTGAAGCTATCCACTCCCAGCCTGGCTTTTTTCTTTTTATAGATGTCATCCACAATGGGTAAAACGTACTGCTTTACTGCTTCATGAAACTGTACACAATCATCTTTGGTATAGTCAAACCGACCCAACTCTGCAAACCTGTAATCGCGGTAATTATCAAAGCCGGCGTTTAAAGCTACCTGGTTCCTTTTATGCAAAAGGCTGTCGTAAAGTTTGTTAAG
>JASGDI010000253.1:0-2803 GCA_049841335.1 Niabella sp.
ATCGATTTCGATGCCTTCTGGGCGGCACGCACGTCGAATCTCTACGACCCCATCTACACGCCGACCCCCGATACCGGCAAAGGGATCGTCGCGCTCAAGAACTTCAACGACACCAAGCTGACCAGTTATTCGCTGGCGGATACGCTGGCCTTCTTCGACGACAAGTTAAAGGTGACCCTGGGTGCGCGCCACCAAACGGTCGAAGCCCAGGCCTACAACTTCAGCACCGGTCAGCCGTCGGGAAGCAAATACGACCAATCGGAAACCACGCCGGTGGCAGCCATCGTGTTCCAGCCGAGGACAGGCCTGTCGTTCTATGCCAATTACGTCGAAGGGCTGTCGCAGGGGCCGAGCGCGCCGGTCGGCACCGTGAACTACGGCACGGTCTTCCCGCCGATCAAGACGAAGCAGTATGAGATCGGCACCAAGGCGGACTGGGGACGTATCGCAACCACGCTCAGCCTGTTCCAGATTACGCGCCCGAGCGGGTTCGTCTCCGGCAACGTCTACGCCATGAACGGCGAGCAGCGCAATCGGGGGGCGGAATTCAACGTCTTCGGTGAAATCGTGCGTGACGTACGCCTACTCGGCGGCATCGTCTTCCTCGACGGCAAGCTGACCAAAACAGCCGGCGGCAAGCTGGACGGCAAGGATGCCATCGGCGTCCCGCCCATCCAGGCGAACTTGGGCGTCGATTGGGACAACAGCCTGGCGCCGGGGCTCGGCCTGAATGCCCGCGTCGTCTACACCGATGCCCAATACGCCGACCAGGCCAATCAGTTGCGGCTGTCGGCGTGGACCCGCTTCGACATCGGCGCCAGCTACAAGACGCGCATCGGCGGCAAAGCAACCACCCTGCGCGCCAGCGTCGAAAACGTGTTCGACAGCGACTACTGGGCAACCTCCAACGAAGGCTACCTGTTCATCGGCACGCCCCGCACGATCCTCGTTTCCGCGACGGTCGATTTCTGACGGCGTCATCACTCAGCCGCTGACGCGGCGTGCGAGTCAATCTCGTGCGCCGCCATTCGGCTCTCTCGGGACACACATGAACGTTCGACGCTGGTGGCTGATCCATAAATGGACCAGCCTGATCTGCACGCTGTTTCTCCTGCTTCTGTGCCTCACCGGTCTGCCGCTTATCTTCCACGACGAGATCGACCATCTCTCCGGCGAGGTCGAAGCGCCGTCCATGCCGGCGGACACCCCGTCATTGAACATGGATCGCATCGTCGACGCGGCGCTCGCGCACCAGCCGCACAAGGTGGTCCGCTACCTGGGCTGGGATGCACAGGAGCATCCCCATCAAACGCTGGTGAGCATGTCCACCGCGCTGGATGCGCCCCCCGACGATTATTGGTTCGTGATCTTCGACAGCCGCACCGGTGCCATGCTGGACGAACCGAACGAGCGCGGCTTCATGCATCTGATGCGCAAGCTCCACACCGACCTGTTCATCGGCCTGCCGGGCCTGCTGTTTCTGGGGGTGATGGGATTGCTGTTTGCCGCCTCGATCATCTCGGGCATCGTGCTCTACAGCCCCTTCATGCGCCGGCTCGAATTCGGCACGGTGCGCCGGCACCGCACGCGCCTGAAGTGGCTCGATCTGCACAATCTGATCGGCATCGTCATCGTGGTGTGGGCCCTGACGGTAGGCATCACCGGCAGCATCAACACCCTGAGCAAGGTCTTGCTAGGCATCTGGCAACGAGACCAGATGGCGGACATGATCGCACCGTACAAGAACGCCCCGCCGCTCACACAGCGAGGCTCGCTGCAGATCGCCCTCGACACCGCACAACGGCACCAGTCCGACATGGAGGTCTACTTCGTCGCGTTCCCGGGGACGTTCTATTCCAGCCCGCATCATTTCACGGTGTTCATGCGCGGCAACACGGCGCTCACTTCGCGCCTGCTGCGGCCCGTACTGATCGACGCGCAGACAGGCCAACTGACCGATTCACGCGAAATGCCCTGGTACATCAAGACCCTGCTGCTCTCGATGCCGTTGCACTTCGGCGACTATGGCGGCCTGCCTCTGAAAATCGTCTGGGCCTTGCTCGACATCCTGACCATCATCGTGCTCGGCAGCGGCGTCTACCTGTGGTGGAAGAAGCACGGCAAGCGCGATGACGACCTGCTTGAGATAACAACGGGGGCACAGTCATGAAAATGTGGCGCTGGCCCATCGTTCTTGGCGCCCTCAGCGCCACCGCCCTGGCCGTTGGATTGCTGTTCGACAACGTCTGGGATGAGGTTGCCACCCTCCTGCTGAGCCTGCCGGTGTGCGTGTCGATCTGGTATGGCTGGCTGAAGCGTTAGCCCACGCGGGCAGTCAGCGCGCGCCCCGGATGAGCTTCGGTGCAATGCCGAAGCGCCGCTTGAAGGCCGTCGAGAAATTGGCCGGGTTGCCATAGCCGGCCGCATAGGCAGCGACCGACACTGGCGTGCCGTTTTCCAGCATGCGCCGTGCGCGCTGCAGGCGATGCTCATGCAGATAGGCGAACACGGTGGTGCCGAACACCTGCCGGAACGCGCGCTGCAGCGTATCGACACCCATGCCGAATTCGCGCACGAGCTCGTCCATCGACACCGGTCGACTGCTGGCGTTTTCCAGCCAGTCGCGCACGCGGTACAGGCGCTGCAGGGTACGCGTGTCATGGACCGGGCGCGGCGGCGCGGGGTCGAACGGGCGCAACGCCTGGCACAGCAGATCGAGGACCATGCTCTCGCAGCGCAAGCGCGCCAGCGGCGTGGCCGGCTCGCCGGCGGCGAACAGTTGCTCGGCCAGCAGCATCATGGC
>JASGDI010000254.1:0-5955 GCA_049841335.1 Niabella sp.
AAAAAGGGCAAAAACAAGGAGGCATCTATAGAAACAAAGGGCCTATATAAAATAATGTCGCTTTCAGATAATACCTACATGGGCTGGACATCTGGAATGGCCGTTCTTGTTTACACCCATTATAAGCAGCCCTACTACAGTTACCCTTCGGTTGAAGAGATTACTACTATAGACTCTGCAATGGCTATACCGGAGTCAATGGAAGAGGATGTCACAGATGAAGCAATCGAAGAGGTCGAAATTTCCATAGCGCCGCCTTTATCTATGAGCGATCCGAAGAACGGGACCAAGAAAGCAGCTCCTCCTGCAAAAAAGAAAAGCAATACTCCAATATCGGAAGTTCCTGCTGAAGAAACCCCCGACACAGAAATAGCAGCAATTCCGCCAGCATACGATGAAGACAGGGTGATGGCAGATGTACCGGTACCTGCTGAGCCCGACTGGTACACCATTCAGCAGGAATATAATGTTCAGAAACAAAAACAAATAGCCGACAGCCTGATAGCAATTGTATTTAGCAGGAACCGGCAGCCATCCATTGAAAGTAACCCTGCCTACAGGAAAACCGTGGATGCTTCAGCCCCTGTTTCGGCCTGGCTCAATTACGACAACCTCCTCTCCGGCTTTTGGTCCATGGCTCCCAGGCGTCTTTTTGGTATGCACAAAGGATATGGCGCCTCTGCTGCAACAGCAGGCCAGGGTATTACCACGGGTGTTAACCTGTATTTCGATAAAGACAAGATCAGGGTGGAGCAAAAACTTTTTGGAGCCGATGCTCAAACAGCCCGGCTGTTAAAGGATATTTTCAATAACAAACAAAAAAGCGCCTTATTAAACTATATTTCTACGGACAATATTGGCTTCCTCTCAGGATCATTCAATACTGAAGCGGTCAGCAGGTATTACTACAAAACACTGAGAAATTATTTTGCCAATAGTTATATTCTCGGGCGCCGTTCAGAAATGGCAGACATTTATATTGATCTCCTTGAAATTGCCATTGATGAAAAAGCTATTGCAGAGCTGATGCCGGGTAATTTTGTAATGGTGTTGCACGGGTTAAAAACCAAGCAGGTAAGCTATACTACTTATGAGTATAACGACAACTTCGAGTCTAAAGAAGTAAAAAAGACCCGGCAGGAGTTATCACCTGACTTTACCATTGCCCTTGAAACGAAAAGAGCTGATTTTTTACAGAAATTAGCAGCCGTCCCCGTTAAATATGCAAAAGAAGAGAAGTTCAATTACAGCTATAAGAACGGGTACTACGAGCTTGTTTTTGACAAAGAAAAGAATCCTCTCAATAATCTCTATTTCGTGGTAAAAAAAGATAAGGTGGTGGTCACTACTTCTATGGACATGGTTCACCTTACATTACAAAACACGGGTAGAAAGATTCCCGGGCACTTAAAGAAATTCGCTTCAAAAAACAATTATGCCTTTAAGATCAACACCAATCAGCTATTGGCGCAGATAAGCCCGGAACTAAATACAGAAACAAATAAAAAGATCAAAGACTATCTGCAGCAAAATATTGGTAACCTGCAGGCGGAAAGCCGCATCAAAGACGGAATGATACACAGCACTGCTATTATGGACGTTAAAGGCAATCATAAGAACAGCTTTGAATTTTTGTTTGATATGATTGAAGACATTAACCGGATCCTGGAATCTGACAAAAAGAACACAGGCAACACACTTCTAAAATAGTTTACAGGCTAAAATGGTATTGATAAAAAGAAAGAGATGGCTTCTGATATTCCTGGCAGTTATTGCGATTGCCGGCTATCTCATTCTTTTTTACAAAACATACAATGAAAAAACCGTTGTGCACAATGCAGACCATATTATTTCAGTAGATGTAAAAAAGCTCACTAATACCATCATTGCCCAATACATCACCACACCTTCACAATGGAAAGGGATATTGCGCCCTTTCCGGAAAAAGAAAGAAGCTGATTGGAAAGATTGGGTAAAGCTACCGGACTATATATTCATTTTTCATGTGGCCGGCCAGCCGTTAAACGCATGGTACACGGTACTGGAAATAAAAGACAACATCAATTTTGAAAAAAATATCTCAACACTTCACTTTAGAAATATTGCAGGCACATCAAGGTTTATATCTGACTCCCTTGGCCTCGAATTTATAAAACACAGCTCCGCCATCCTTTTAGGCAACGCATCGGTGGAAAACAAGACATTGATCACTAATACTGCGGCAGATCTATTTAAGAACAAAAACTATATCAGCAGGGAAAAGCTCCATAACAATATAGCCACCGCGGCTCATGTATCGTGGAGCTTTAGCGGTGATAGCGTTATCCGGGAAGGTAAAGGAGCTATTAACATAAACAAGAACCGCATATCTTCTCTTGTAACATTAACCTGCAAAGACAAAACTACTTTTGAGCAGAAAAAAATCCCGGTTACTGACAGCGCGCTTTTCAACTTAAATATTATAACAGGCTCTGCTTTTTTTGACAAGCTGATTCCGAAAGTTGCCAAGGACCGCATCTCCCGCCTGGTCAATTTCAATATTGATTCTTTATTTCAGCCCGGCATCAGCTCCTGGCAAGCGCAAATAAACGGATTTGTTCAAAAAGCGGATACAGCTATCAGCTATAGCTACGATGCTGATTTCAATCCCATAGAACAACAGATCATCAACAACATAACTGAGCCCGACTTCTCCACAACAATATCCGGAAAAAACGTGGATGCCATTTACCGGTACTGGAAAGATAGCGGCATTTTGCAAAGCACTGACCAGAGTGAATTGTTTACCTCCATGCCCCTTGTGAGATCTTACGCTGCTCTGAAAGCAGGGGCACAGCTAACAATTCAATCCCCCGGTTTTAAAGCACCCGTGTCCAGCCAAAGCAGTAATGCCTGCATCATGCATCTTTCTGTAAACCTACAGCGCCTGCCCGACTCTTTACAAAAATACTTTCCGCAACAGATTATACCTGTCGCCCGGAAACTTGCTTCAGTGCGGTTACTTGCTGATAGTAAAACAGCAGGGAGTATTACTGTTCAAACAACTCTGGTCAAAAAGAAAGACAGTTTTTGGTTTGACTAACCATACGTGTTCGAAATGTGCAGATATACGCCTATATTGTATCTCTGTTTTATTATATTCCGGTTATTTTTTATCTGTGTCCCCAATATTCGGGATGGCAAAATAATTTATGCTCCGGCCTTTTCGGGTGGTGCTCCTGTCGCACATTTTTTGTTTCTTTGCAGCATCTTTCAGGATAAAAACCTGACAATAACATGCAGAAAACTATTCAGCTCAAACTATTGCCACAGCAGGCATCTGATGACGCGTCCATCTTGTCTTCCATTGCCGAAACAGAAGGAGTCCCCATTCAAAGCATTTCAGGGTTTACCATTTTAAAGAGATCTATTGATGCCCGGAGCAGGCAGGTCTGGATCAACTTAAAGGTTTTGGCCTATATTAATGAACCTGCACAGTCACGTGAGATACAAGGGTTCCATTTCCGGGATGTAAGCAAGGCTGATAAAAAAGTGATCATTGCCGGCGCAGGTCCTGCCGGTCTTTTTGCGGCTTTGCAATTGATTGAGCTGGGTATAAAACCTGTTGTTTTAGAGAGAGGCAAAGATGTAAAATCACGGAGAAGGGATCTGGCCGCTATGAATAAACTAGGCATTGTAAACCCCGAAAGCAATTATTGCTTTGGAGAAGGAGGAGCCGGCACTTACAGCGATGGCAAGCTTTATACCCGCAGCAATAAACGTGGCGATATAGACAGGATACTTGGTCTTTTTGTTCAATTTGGCGCTGAAGAAAAGATACTCTATGAAGCGCATCCGCATATTGGCACCAACAAATTGCCTAAGATCATTACAGCTATGCGCGAACAAATAATGGACTGCGGAGGAGAAGTATGGTTTGAGGAAAAACTGGTGGATCTTGTCATTCATAAAGAAAATATTACCGGTGTTAAGACACAGTCGGGAGCAACTATTGACGGGGAAGCGGTCATACTGGCAACAGGCCACTCTGCAAGAGATATTTTTCACCTGCTGCATCAAAAAAATATTTCAATAGAAGCCAAACCTTTTGCATTAGGCGTACGGGCCGAGCACCCGCAGAGCCTTATTGATAAAGCCCAATATAAATGTGATAGCAGGGGAATGTATCTTCCACCGGCATCTTACAGCCTTGTACAGCAGGTAGATCATACCGGGGTGTTCAGCTTTTGCATGTGTCCGGGAGGTATTATTGCACCAGCCGCCACCAATCATAACGAAATTGTTGTGAACGGCTGGTCGCCCTCCAAAAGGAACAACCCTTACGCCAACTCAGGTATTGTGGTACAGGTGCAGCTGGCAGACATTATCAAAAACCAAAAGGCTCCAAACGATCCGTTGGCTTTACTGCATTTTCAGCAGGAAGTAGAAAAAGCAGCGTTCATTGCAGGCGGTGGGGAATTAAAAGCTCCGGCACAGCGTATGGTGGATTTCTGTACTAATAAATTTTCCTCCTCGCTACCCGGGTGCTCTTACCTGCCGGGTATTACCAGCAGCGATTTAAAAACAGTGTTGCCACCATTTATACATCGTGCTTTACAAAAAGCATTCGTTGAGTTTGGAAAAAAGATGAGGGGTTATTACACAAATGAAGCGGTGCTGGTAGCCACCGAATCACGCACTTCATCACCAGTTAGGATACCCAGAGATAACGAGACCTTACAGCATCCTCAGATAAAAAATTTATACCCCTGCGGAGAAGGCGCAGGGTATGCCGGTGGCATAGTCAGCGCCGCAATGGACGGAGAAAGAGTAGCGAAAATGATTGCAGCGAAAATACAGTAACGTTCCAGTGCTAAATAAACCTTGTCGTGGCGTCCAAGGGACTCCTTAGGGAGAGCCTGACGAACCACCCTTCGACAAGCTCAGTACGACATTCGTTTTTGTCATTTTAAAGAACTTAATTCCCCTTTTATTTGAGCCTCAGGGCGACATGCATTATTTAATTAACTGACGCTAGAAAAGAGATTTGCATACGGTATAAAAGCTACAAGATTGTTGAAATTTCGTGCTAAATGGCAAATATGGGCATCGTAGAATTAATAAAAGAAAGGGAGACCAACAGATTGATTGAAAAAGGAGCAGAGCAAAAAAGCTATGAGTTCGTAAAAAAAATTAAAGCAGGCAATCAAAGTAAAAACAACGGTAGCAAATCAATTACATTGTAGTCATCACCCGATCCTGATGATTTATCGGAACAAAACTGGCGAGGAATCGCCTTAATCAAACCTTCCGTTGTGCCCTGAATCGGGGTCAATCTCCTTAATGGCCTCCTTTTCGTGAATGATGTCCTTTTCGTGTGCAGCAACTACTTTATCATTATGCAGGGTTTGTATAGAATCTTCATGTTCTACTTCCACCTGCTCTACCCAAACAGCATACTGGGTGGGAAAAATATTCATATCGTTATGGATGCAATACACCCTTGTAAACGCCGCGCCAAAATAAAGGATAATAGCAGAGTAATATACCCACAGCAGGATCACGATAATAGAACCTGCAGCTCCGTATGCGGAAGTCATCCTGTTATGGCCGAGGTAATAGCTTATTAAAAACTTACCCAACATGAACAGGACAGCCGTTACAAAAGCACCTGCACGCACCGCTCTCCATTTGATGCGCGCATCGGGCAATACCTTAAATATTAGTCCGAACAAAAAAGAAGTGATTAAAAAAGTGATGCCAAGATTAGACAAATAAGCAATCGTTACCTGCGTTTCCGGTATATACTGGGTAAGCTGCTCAATAAAGAGATCCATCAGTCCGTTTATAAGCAGCGATACGAGTAATAAAAAACCAAGTGATATTACTACAGAAAATGAAAGCAGCCTGTCTAAGATCAGCTTTACCCAGCCTTTGCCCTTCCTGGGTTTCGTTTTCAGCCGCCAGATCATATTA
>JASGDI010000255.1:0-65475 GCA_049841335.1 Niabella sp.
GATGTAAAAACAATAGCGGTTGCTATAGAATAAGCCCAGGTAGCTTCACCCAGCCTGTCGCCAAAATGAATGGGTGTATAATCCGCATGACCTGCAAGATAACGTGTAAAAGGTATAATGGTGTTATACACCCATTCATTTTGGCGACAGGCTGGGTGAAGCTACCTGGGCTTATTCTATAGCAACCGCTATTGTTTTTACATCGCCTTTTCTCTGTTATGGTGCTGACCCACAAACTATCATAGATAACCCTGCAAAAGAATTGATACAAAGTATCTCTCCTGTTTGGGATGAGACAATTGTCCTGCCTCAAAGCAAAATAGGCGAGCTGGTTGTCTACGCAAGAAGAAGTGGGAATACCTGGTTTTTGGCAGCTATGAATGGCTTAAACAAGCAAACAACCATTGAAGTTGATTTATCTTTTTTAAAGAGGGGCTCTTATCAACTTTTTTTCATGAAAGACAACCCTACAAAACAGGCAGATGGCACAACAGGCAGCGAAAAAACAAACGCATCCTCGGTATTAACAATCAACCTTAATACCTATGGCGGTTATGTGGCCCGCTTTGATAAAATAAGTTAAACCATTGTCCAAAACTCATTTATTATTATGTCTATTGTTAGAAAAGAGTTGTTGAAGTTATCCACTCTGATCGTTCTGACGCTCCAGCTAAATATATCGGTTGCTTTTAATAGCTTCCGGTTGCTACCGGCAGGAACAAAAACAGCAAACCTTCAAAACAAGCCTTCTGCTACGCTTCATCGTCCTTTTTTATTTGATATCCGGGATTTTGGTGCCGTGCCGGATACAGTCACTGTCAACACAAAAGCTATTCAGAGTGCTATTGACAAGTGCAATGTCAACGGCGGCGGTGTTGTTTTAATCGCAGGAGGGCCTTACGTTACAGGTACCATTTATCTCAAAAGCAATGTTTGTTTGCGCATTGAAAGCGGAGCAACATTACTAGGAAGTAAAAATATAAAAGATTATGCAACCAATACTGACCGTACTATGTACCGGGGTGAGCCCTATATGAACCGATGCCTTATTTTTGCTAATGCAGCTTCTAATATTACCATTGAAGGACGTGGTGTGATTGACGGCCAGGGAAGATCTTTTCCCAATAGAGGCGATTCGGTACGAAACCGGCCGAAAATGATACGATTAATGAACTGCAATAATTTCCGGCTGCGCGATATTACTTTAAGAGCGCCGGCAGCGTGGACCACTGAGTTCCGCTATTGTAATGATATTGCTGTTGATGGTATTACTATTTACAGCAGGGCCAACTCTAATGGTGATGGACTTGATTTTGATGGATGTACAAAAGTCCGGGTCAGCAACTCTACCTTTGACACCAGCGATGATGCCATTTGTTTACAAACCTCGTTGACCGAATACCCCTGCCGGGACATAACGATTAACAATTGCCACTTTACCAGCCGGTGGGCAGGTGTAAGAATAGGATTACTATCGAGAGGGGATTTTGAAAATATAACTATTAGTAATTGCTCCTTTCGTGATCACAACGATTCCGGTCTCAAAATTCAAATGTGTGAAGGTGCAGAAATGAAGAATATGGTGTTTAGCAATCTGGTAATGAAAAATGTTCCCCGGCCTGTGTTTTTTACTTTTACCCAGCAAAATGCATGGGTAGATGCCCCACCTGATAGTTTTCCTCCAATGAAACGCGTACATAATATTTTATTTAGCAATATTACAGTAGATAACACTGGGGGTAATAAGCATTCTGCTTTTATCATTACCGGTATGCCAGGCCATCCAATAGAGCATATCAGCTTCAGCGATATCCGGGCCATTGTTTCCGGAGGCGGTACAAAATCGGACGCAGAAAATGTATTAGCTGAATTAGACGTTGAGAACATTAAAGCCCGCTGGCCGGAGTATGGCGGCCTGCGAGGCACCGTACCTGCACATGGCTTGTACGTAAGACATGTAAAAGGTATTACCGTCCGGAATATGGAGTTCTTTACAAAAGTTGCGGATGCACGGCCTGCCATTGTGTTTGTAGATGTAAAAGAGGCTAAGGTCAGTGATGCTCCTCCACCAGACAACCGATAAGACATAAATGAAGCGTCGGATCATGGTTTCAACAAAAAACCTATTTTATCAATGGCCTGAATAACACGTTTCTCTAATAAAAACTATTTAAACACAAACTCAATTTATGCCAATCACTAGAAGAGATTTAATCAAATCATTGATTGCTGCTTTTCCGGCGCTGCATTTAAATCCACCATCCCTGCTGGTTCGCTCAACCTTGTCATCAGGCCCATTTGAGCCTACGCTGGAATCATTAAAGCAGTATATTGTTCCCAATTGGTTTCGTAATGCCAAATTTGGCATCTGGGCACACTGGGGTCCACAGTCAGCTATTGAAGCCGGAGACTGGTACGCACGTAATATGTACCTGCAAGGCAGTAAACAATACAAATACCATGTAGCGCATTATGGTCATCCATCAAAAACAGGATATAAAGATACCATTGCTAGCTGGAAGGCTGAGAACTTTGACGCCGATCATTTAATGAGTCTTTATAAAAAGGCCGGCGCAAGATATTTTATGACAATGGGTGTACATCACGACAATTTTGATTTGTGGAACTCAAAGTACAACCCCTGGAATTCGGTAAAGATGGGGCCCAAAAAGGATATTGTTGGAATGTTTAAGAAAGCTGCTCAAAACCATGGCTTAAAGTTCGGCATCAGCGATCATTTATGGGTAACACCCAAATGGTTTTCAGTGAGCAAGGGTAGCGATAAAGACGGCCCATTGGCAGGTATCCCTTATGATGGCGCCGGAGGTGCGTTCGATTCACTATATGGCGACTCAAAAGAGGTATATGTAAAGCTGCCATGGACAGAAGAAGGCATCAGCGAAGCATGGAAACAACATTGGTACAAAAGAATAAAAGACCTTGTTGACCAATACGAACCAGACCTGCTGTATAGCGATGGCCAGCTTCCTTTTCAGCAATATGGATATAAGCTGCTGGCTCATCATTATAACAAAAAAATAAACGGCCAAAGAACTGAAGCAGTTTATACCAGCAAACGCTCTTCAGATTCGGCTTCCGGCATTTGTGTGCTAGATGTAGAAAGAGGTGTAGTGGATAGCATCTGGCCACAGCCCTGGCAAACCGATACCTGTATTGGCGACTGGCATTACAACAGGGACAGGATAGGGCGCTATAAATCCGTCAAAACGGTAATAGACTTATTAGTAGATATTGTAAGCAGAAACGGGAACCTGATGCTGAACTTCCCACTGCCTGCAAGCGGTATGCTGGATAGTGATGAATTAAAAATACTGGAGGAAATTACACAATGGATGAGTATCAACAGCGAAGCTATTTATGATACAAGACCCTGGAAAATTTTCGGAACAGGACCACGTACAAGCGTCTCCAAAAATGATAAAGAAGTTAACTCAGCCCAACAATTTAATGAGAGAAATCGGCTACAGTTTACACATGAAGATATTCGCTTTACAAAGAAAGGTCATACGCTATATGCATTTTTTATGGGCTGGCCGGCACACGAAGAAGAGATTATTATAAGACCGCTATCAACTGTAAGCGAACAAAAAGTTGGTATCATTGAAAACGTTGAATTACTGGGTATGGGCAAACTGCCCTTTAAAAGAGATGAAGAAGGATTAAAGATTGATCTCCCAGCCCAAAAACCTTGCGAGTATGCCTACGCGTTGAAAATATCAGGTAAAGATATTTTTTAAAAAATAACTAAGGTGCAACAGATAAAATTCACACCCTGCTAAACTGATTGATATGAATATATTTTTTTTCTTATTGTTGCTTTTTGCCCTCTTAGAAAAGGCCAATGCGCAAATAGATGCAACAGGTCCGTTGAAAGGAGATCTTCGTGTTCACGATCCGGTAATGATAAAACAGGGCGATACTTATTATATATTTCACACTGGCAATGGTATAAGCAGCAAAATATCAAAGAACAAAATATACTGGAAGAAAGATAGCAGTGTGTTTGCCAAAAACAATCTACCTTCCTGGTTCAGGAACGATATTCCTGACCAGAATGGTAATCTCTGGGCCCCTGATATCCACTACCGGGACGGCAAGTATCATTTATACTATTCTGTATCTGCCTGGATGAATTTTAACTCAAGCATTGGTTATGCTACTAACAAAACCCTTGATCAAAGTGACCCCGAGTATAAATGGGAAGATCAGGGGCAGGTGATCAGTTTCAAAAACGGAGGCGAAGGAGTAAATGTGATCGACCCTAATATATTTTTAGACAAAGACAAAAGGTTGTGGTTGATTTACGGTTCTTACAAAGCCGGGCTTCGCATGACAGAGCTAAATAGAAAAACAGGGCAACTGAAGACAAACCCGCCTCAACTTATCACGCTCACTACTTCCCTGGGAGAAGGTGCATTTATTATTAAAGGGCCCAAGTATTATTACATTTTTGCCTCCCGCGGGCGTTGTTGCGCAGGTATGAGTAGTACCTATCAGATTGTTATGGGACGTTCAGAAAAAGTTACAGGGCCCTACCTGGATAAGGAAGGTAAAAGCTGGGTGGAAAATAATTACTCCGTATTTCTGGCCGGTGACAGCACTGCACCAGGTAAAGGCCATAACGGCTTTTTCACCGAAGGTGATACTACTTTCATTGTTTTCCATGCCTATACAAAAGCAGCAAATGGGGCGCCAGTTCTCAACATCCGGCCGTTGTATATTGACGAAAATGACTGGCCTGTTATAGGAAATAGTAATATGCTATTCCGAAGGGAGCCATATCAATAAAGCAATCTTGCTTTTACAGTAATAAACCGTTGGGACTGTCCGTATAAAAGAAATAATACATAATTATTAATAAAACAATGAAGCAGATATATGTGTTGGCAGTTGCAGCTTTGCTAGTGATTTTGAATCCGGGTCTAAAAAAAAATACCGGGCTGCTTCGGCTTCCTCAATGTTATCAACGGACTCCTATGTTTGTCTCTGAAATTGTACAAACAGAATGGACAAGACAAATACTTCCTTTTGTGTGCCAAAGAGATTCTCTACCTGAATGGGGATATTGGAGCAATTGGGGCGATCAGGGAACAGGGATCTACCACAATCCCATATTGCCTGCTGATTACAGTGATCTGGACTGTATCAGGATAGGCAGTGATTATTATGCAATATCATCTACATTTCAATATTCCCCGGGCATGGTTATCCTTCGTTCTAAAGATCTGGTAAATTGGAAAATAGCAGGTCATGTAGTACAGGACCTTACACAAATTTCTCCAGAGTTGAATTGGGATAAAATGAACCGGTATGGGCGTGGCATCTGGGCCGGCGCTATCAGGTATCACAAAAAAAAATTCTGGGTCTATTTTGGCACACCCGATGAAGGTTATTTTATGAGTACTGCAAAAAAAGCCGAAGGCCCCTGGGGGTCTTTACATAAAGTATTGAACGAAAAAGGCTGGAATGATTGCTGTCCATTTTGGGACGATGATGGTCAGGGTTATTTAATCGGAACAGCTTTTAATAAAGGTTACCAGATCCATCTATGGAAAATGACTCCTGATGGGAAAGAACTGATCAGGGAATCGGACAAAATTATTTATCAAAGCAAGGGTAGTGAAGCAAACAAGCTATACAAATTCAATGGCTTGTATTATCATTTTTTTAGTGAAGTACAAAGCCACGGTCGCACGGTAATGATGTCACGTTCAAAAAACATCTGGGGGCCTTATGAAGGTCCAAAACAGTTAAGCTATGCTCAAAAAAACTTTAATGAGCCGAACCAGGGAGGCATTATACAAACCCAACAAGGGGCTTGGTATTTCCTTACACATCATGGCAAAGGTGACTGGAGCGGGCGTGTGATGAGCTTACTGCCGGTGGCATGGGTCGATGGATGGCCCATAATTGGTTCGCCGGATTCAGCTAAAATTGGCCGTATGGTGTGGAAAGATAAAATGCCGGTAAAGACTAAGCGCAAATCTATTATTCAAACCAGTGATGAATTCAAAAACACCAAACTTTCACCTCAATGGGAATGGAATTATCAGCCGCGAAAAAGCAAATGGTCTCTGGCAGAAAGGAAAGGATGGCTGCGGCTCTATGCATTCAGGCCTTTGCAAGCTGATAATCTATTGAAAGCAGGCAATACGCTAACACAAAGAACACTAAGAACCAAAATGAATGAAGTGACTATTAAAATGGATATTAGCAAGATGACTGAAGGACAGCACGCCGGGCTTTCGCATTTTGGATCACCACACTATGCCTCATTAGGTGTTGTTTGCGATAGTCATCACAAATCTTTAGAATGGAATGTTAGGGGTATTTTCAAAATAGGGCCCAATATAACCAATGATATCATCTGGTTAAAAACAACCTGGGGCTTGGATGGTAAAAGCAATTTTTATTACAGCATTGATGGAAAAGCCTTTATTCCTTTTGGTGAAACCTATCAAATGATGTGGGGTAGTTATCGGGGAGACAGGTTGGCTATTTATAGTTATAACAATAAAGAGGATAGCGGCTGGGTAGACATTGACTATTTACATTACAGTTATTACAAATAGAAAACAGTTGTGTTAACCTGTATAATTATTCATTTGAGAATCTTTTAAAACAGTCACTATGAAACGGTATTGCCTGGCACTCGATTTAATAGATAACGCAACACTTATAGCAGAATATGAATATTGGCATAAAGCAGATAATGGCTGGCCCGAAATCAGGCAAAGTATTATTGACAGCGGCATCATCAATGTGGAAATTTACCGTATAAGCAATCGTCTGTTTATGATTATGGAAACAACAAACGATTTTTCTTTCGATAAAAAAGCTGCATTAGATGCGCGCAACGATGTAGTGCAGAAATGGGAACAACTGATGTGGAAGTTCCAGCAACCCCTACCCTGGGCAAAAGAGGAAGAAAAGTGGGTTACTATGGACAAAATTTTTCAACTTTAATTTACTATATATGAAAAGGTATTTTTTATTGTTTGTTACTTTATCAATTTGTTTTGAAAACAATTTATTGGCTCAGACCGATCTTAATAACCGCCTTACTGACCAACCTGTACTGCCGCGTGTAACGCTTCAGCTTCCTAATGGGCGTGCGGCCGACATTCCCCAAGGTCCTTATCAGCCTTCCTGGGTATCCATACAACAACATTACAAAGAACCGGAATGGTTTCTTGATGGCAAGTTTGGGATCTTTATCCACTACGGTGTTTATACAGTGGCCGCTCACGCCAGCGAATGGTATCCACGCCATATGTATAGCAACGATGCCGTTCGCAAATGGCACGAAGACCGTTTTGGTGGGCCGGTCAGCAAAGTGGGTTACAAAGACCTTGTTCCGCTCTTTAAGATGGAAAAATTCAACGCTGATGAATGGGCGGAATTATTTAAAAAGGCTGGTGCCAGGTATGTGATACCTACAGCGGAACATCACGACGGCTTTGCTATGTACGACAGCAGGCTCACACAATGGAATAGCAAAAATATGGGGCCACATATTGATTTTATTGGAGAACTGGGGAAAGCGGTTTGGAAACGAGGCTTAAAGTTTGGTGTTTCTAATCACCGTATGGAGCACTGGGATTTCATGTACCCGCAATTAAAAATAAAAACAGACCTATTCAACCCGCAGTATGCAGACTTTTACGGCCCGCCGCAACAACCACCGGTACGTAAACAGCCACAAGCCGGCGAAGAGGTGATAGAAGACCAGCATGAAGCGCCGCAAAGCAAAGCATTCCAGGAAGAATGGCTGGCACGTTGCCAGGAGTTAGTTGACAAATACAAACCTGATATGTTTTGGTTTGACAATGGTGTTAATAGCAGGAAACTGGATTCTATAAAGTTACGGTTTGCCGCCTATTACTATAACCGTGCAGCACAATGGAAAAAGCAGGTTTCTATCAGCACCAAATCGGATGCCTATCTGGCTGGTAGCATCAGAGATTTTGAAAGACAGGGCCGTGCACCTAAAGAACTGACAGACTTTGTATGGCAGGTAGATGATCCTGTGGGTGAAAAGTTCGGTTATGTAGAGGGTATGAAATTAACCAATGTCAGGTCTATAATACAAAGATTAGTAGAAAATGTTAGCCGCAATGGCAATTACATGCTCAATATTTCTCCTAAAAGTGATGGAACGATTCCTGATGCACAAAAGGAAATTTTATTGGGTGTAGGTGCCTGGCTGGATATAAACGGCGAAGGTATCTATAACACGCGGGCATGGACAAAATGTTGTGAAGGTCATGTGCGGTTCACAAAAAGAGGAAACATATTGTATGCTATTTTACTTCAGGAGCCGTCACAGACGCTTTCAATTGCCTCTTTATCCAAAGGCTTAGGAAAAATAAAGAAGGTGAGTCTGTTGGGTAATTCAGCAAAACTTTCTTTTATCCAAGATGAACAGGGACTGCAAATCTCATTTCCCAAAGGGAACTTAGGGAAGTATGCCTGGGTTTTAAAAATAGAGGGTCTGAATCTAAAGACGCAATGATCCGTTTATTAGTTGGGTCTCTAGTAAACATTTGACTATAGCAAGCATATACAATACAACTTATAGGGTGTAGGACAAAATTTCCTTTTGTGCATTTATCCATCGCCGGGAGGATAACATATAAGTGTGAAGCGAAGACACTTCACACAACTTTTTGAAATGGAGCATTTACTTTATACCCAATTTATACAAAATGACTTTTCCGGGAATACTCCCCGGGAGTCATTTGAGTCAGCTTTTTGAAGATCCTGAAAAAATAGTTCAGGTTTTGAAAGCCGGTATCTTCTGCAATTTTTGAAAAAGGAAGACTTGTTGTCATGATAAGATATTGCGCTCTTTCAATTCTCTTATTTTGTATGTATTGCAGGGGTCTTTCCCCGGCATTTTTAAGAAATATCCGGGAAAAATAATCAGTCTGCAAATTGGCCCTTTTTGCCAGCTGATTTATAGTAATTTCTTTAGAGAGGTTGATTTGAATATAACGCATAGTATCCAATACAATTGATGGGATAGGAGGTGAATTTTCTTTTTTATAATGTATGAGTGCAAGAAACTGGGAGAGCAACTGCAGTAAGATCCCCTGGGTTTGCATGAATACAGCCTCAGACTGTTGGTTATTGAGTTCCTGGTATTCTCTATAGTAAACATTTTGCTCATAAACTTTAGGATTATCGGAACGGTAAATCTTCCTGTCGGGGTTGATTTTAAGTAATTGCTTTACGTTTTGGATCTGTAAGTCAGTCGCTTTTAATTTCAGGGGTTTCCGGTAATCATGAAACAGGGATAACCCAGACGGGGAATCTTCAAAACAGTGAATGAAATACTGGCTTAAATTACCGGTACATTCTAAGTTACAAAGCGTAAAGCCGGGAATAAGGTATAAATAGCCAGGTTCCAGCTTTACTCTTTCTGATATTGTAGAAATAAAACCTTCCCCGACATCAATATAATATATCCGGGCATAGGGGCTGATCACATTCTTATAATTCCACTTCCTGTTCAGTTTTACATGATTTACATGCAATAATGAAAAGTTATGTGTTAATATCCTTCTGGCCATAACCTGCCTTATCTAAGATACTCACTTGAGTATACTAATTTATTTTTTTAAATCGGTAACCGGAACATTATACGATATGGATCAGCTAAGTTACTTTTCCGGCATCTTCTTCAATAACGCTTTCATTTCTGCAACCACCTGTGAATAGGAAGCGTCAGGAGCCAGGTTATGCAGCTCATGAGGATCTTTAGGATGCTCGAAAAGCATATTCCCGGCACTGCCATGATCCCATTCTACATAATGCCAGCGTGCTGTTCGCACAGAGCGCCCCATTTTATTTTTAACCTGTGTAATGCTATAAGCCGGTCTATCCCAGGCAATCAAAGGATCCTTCAGCAGGGCTGAAAAATCATCCCCTGCAATATCTTCAGGCGCCGGTAATCCGCAGAGAGCAGCCAAAGTAGGATACAGGTCCAGCAACTCTACAACCGCTGTGCAACTTTGCTTTTGGCTACCCGGCACAGCAATCAGCAAAGGAACGCGAATGCCTAGTTCATATAATGAATAGGCTTTGGACCATTTACCTTTCTCACCCAAATGATATCCATGGTCTCCAAAAAAAACTATAATAGTACTGTCCTGTAAATTATTTTTTTGCAGTGCATCCAGAACACGTCCTACCTGCGCATCCATAAAGCTGGTAGATGCAAAGTAAGCTCTTTTCATTTCTCTTGATAAATCCGGGGATGAAGTACGGTTAATAAAAAGGTCGCTATTAGGATTGGAAATAGATATTGCCGGAAAACCTTTGGGCGCCTGCGGCACTGTATCAAAATCAACCGGGAGCTCCATTTGATTCACATTATAAAGATCAAAGAATTTTTGCGGTGCCGTAGGAGGGCTATGTGGCTTTACAAAACCTACCGCCAGGAAAAAGCGATTTTTTTTATGCCGCTCCATCATTTCAATAGCCCGGGTGGCTGTTTTATAGTCGCCATGAGAAGCTCCATCCCCTGTTAATACAATAATCCTGTCAGAGGCCGCACTCTTGGTTAATGGCCGTTGAGCAGGTGAAACAGCGGGCTTATCAGCCTGAACATTTCCTGCCGGCGTTTTACCCCGCTCAGTGATCGCAGGATTAGTAGGGGCACCGCCTTCAGTCCAGGAAGGCTCATCATCAATACCACCATGAAATATTTTCCCGCTACGCAATGTTATATAACCATTCTTCCTGAAATACTCTGGCAATGTTACCCATTGTGGGTTGATACGCCTGAAATAATCATTATTATTGATAACACCTGTCTGAGTAGGATAAAAGCCCGTCAAAAAAGAAGTGCGCGAAGGATTGCATACCGGGTATTGTGCATACGCATTATCAAAACGCATGCCTTTCTCAGCAATCCTGTCTATGTTAGGAGTAAGAGCAGGAGATCCATACGCTCCCAACTCAGGACGCAGGTCGTCCGATACAATAAAGAGCACATTATATTTTCCTATAGCACCCGGCCGGTCCTGCGCATACATAAATGTTACCGGGATTATAAAAAACATAGCAAACAGCAGCATCCTTTTTTGCAGAAAAGCAAACGCATTATTTCTCATTGGCTTGAAGATTTTACTAGAACATCGTCCTATCTTCAAATTTATTTATTATGTACCCTGGAACTGTCCTGTTGTATCCTGAAGAGAATCATCAGAACCGCTACTGGTATTTATAGCAATAGCCTTATAAAAATGTTCAATTTTCATCGAAAAGGCCTTTGTACCCGGACTTTAAAAAATTCAGATTCAAATATGCTATAAGGATGATGCGGCCGTAAAATGGCTCTGAATTAATTGGTAACGTACTGAATGTGTCAAATACGTGTCAGCTTTTTTAGACGTCGAATTTGCAGAAAAAACTATTTTTTTTTATCAGGAAATACAAGAATAGTGCATATCTGGATGGGCATGCTCCATTTTTTTCAATGCAATCTTTTATCCTTTACCCGTATATCTCACCCATCATATTTTCAAAGAAAAATTTTTCCTGCCCGAACGCCGGCTTAAGGTCATCCAGCCAAACTGCATCAGGGTTATATTCCGCAAAAAACGGTACCTGTACCCATTGGGGATCCCTGGCCTGCAAAAAACGGAGCACCATTACTTTTTCACCGTTTACTTCGCTCACTCCCAGGAACTGAACCTTACCGGGGTCAGTACTCATGCTGGGGCCACGCACTGTTCTGCATATACCGCTTACGGAGCTGTACGCTTCGCGGAAAATATTCCAGGCTTCTACCAAAGGCGTGGTAAAATAATGCTGTGCACCGGTATCCCTTGCCAAAAACATATAATATGGAATACAGCCGAGGTTTACCTGTTCCCTCCACATCCTGCTCCACACCGCAGGGTCTGCATTAATATGTTTCATTACCGGCGATTGGGTTCTGATTTGTGTGCCCGTATTAATAATACGCCTTATGGCTTTTTTTACGGTAAGGGTTTGCAGCTCTGCATAGTGGTTAAAATGAGCCATAACAGATAGATTGATCCCCCTTCGGGTGATCTTCTCAAAAGTTCTCAGCGTGTCGTCAGCGTCATCATCTGTAAGAAATTTATAAGGCCAGTAGCCTAAGGATTTGGTGCCAATTCGAATCGTTTGTAGGTTAGGAATATCTGCATCTAAAATGGCATCAATATAAGAAGCAAAAATTCGGTTTTTCATAATCATCGGGTCACCTCCTGTAAACAACAAGTCGGTGATCCCGGTATGTTCTTTCAGATACCTCACCAGCAATTCCGTTTCCTTCATAGCAAATTTCCATTCATCTATACCCACAAACTGTGGCCATCTGAAACAGA
Source organism: Niabella sp. (assembly GCA_049841335.1). GTDB lineage: Bacteria > Bacteroidota > Bacteroidia > Chitinophagales > Chitinophagaceae > Niabella. The sequence goes on from JASGDI010000255.1 coordinate 12,384, forward strand.
AAGTGCAATAAGCATGGCAGGTTTGCCCCTGGCTGGGAAAGAATAAAACCGTTTCCCTGTATTTGTGCTGCATTCCCGAAAGATGCTGGCCGTCAATCATGGGTACATTGTGCTCAAGCTGCCCGGCAGGATGGGGGTTCAGCTCAATCCTGATCCCCTTGGCTACTTCTTTTATAGCAGTACGGGAAGTGTTGCGCTCAACAGTAGTTTTAATTTTTTCATAGTGATGCGGTTGCAACATTTCCTTTTGAGGAAAAGTGAGGATAAACATGGGATCATCTGGCACATTATCCCAGTTTATTAGCTCATTTACCACATAATTATTGGACTTAAACGGGAGCACATGGCTTACTATTTCTATTTCCCTGATCAGCTCTTCCGGCAAACGGCTAATCTGGGGGATTTGCCTGAAGTTGTGCTGAGAAAAAGAACGGTAAGTATGAATATTTTTTATAGAGTTATCAGTTAACATAATTCCTTTTAGTGGTAGCAAAACACGCAATCAAAACCTGGCAAGAGGAGAAATATAGCCAAAAAATGGCTAACAGCATGAGAAAAATCGCTAAAATGTTGAAAATGATTTGGGTTTATTCTATTTTATTGATCAGTTCATTTATTTCTTTGAGCCCGGCTATTATTCTTATCAAAGCCAGGTGCTGTACTATAGATCATAATCGCCAACGTCTTATTGTAATCTTGCCTGAAGGTCTCTATTAAATCTTCGGTAGGAACAAAGGCAACCGTTTTTGGAAGAAGTATATCATAAGAAACATCCTTTAAACGTATCCAGTTTCTCCGGTGTTCAATGATCGTATTGCAGAGCGCTGCGTCTGCCAGTACCTGCTCTAATACGTTTTTATCTGTCATTTGAACAAGGTCATATAAATGCCTCGATTGGCATTCTACATCCGGCTGCGGGATATCTTTTTTTTATATCTCTTCGAGCATCAGGCATATCTTTTCAATAAAGGTTTTATACGGTGAGGCAACGGGCACTTCAAAAGGCTCTTCTTTATAGGGAAGCTGTGGGAAATGTTCTGAAAGAACAGACCTTACCTGTACAAACCCAAATGGTTCTTTAATAGAGCGTGTGCTGAACTCTACCTTTACCCTGCCGTCCAGGTAGTCATCAGGCTCATATAAAGATGTACAGGTTACATATAATTCCCGGGGTGCTTATCCGGCACTTGTTTTATACGAACCCTTTTGTTTTCCTTTAGCGAGATATGATCTACATCTGGATGGCGACACCTGAAGAAATAGCTGCGATGAAACCGGAAGTGGTTCCAAATACAGATAACTCCTTTATCTAAAGTTTTTAAATAATAGATTTATATTGTATTTTGGCCCGAAATCCTAATATATCTTAAAATATGATTGAACCAAATTCTTTAACCTCCGTTGCTGAATTTCATTCCACTTTTAAACATCCGATATTAGACGAGCCGCAAATACCTGCCATGGAAAGATGCAGATTAAGGATTGAATTACTTGCCGAGGAATTAAAAGAATTACAGGAGGGTATTGAAAATAAAAATATTGTTGAAATTGCTGATGCTTTTTGCGATTTACAATATGTTTTATCTGGTGCGATTCTGGAATTTGGGCTTTCCGATAAATTTAAAGAGCTCTTTGATGAGGTGCATAGATCAAATATGAGCAAAGCTTGCAAATCGATTGAAGAAGCGGAGCAAACTGTTGAATTTTATAAAAAACAGAATGATTGCGAATCCTACTATAAGCAAGAAGGAGCGTTATTCTTAGTCTATAGAAAAACTGATAATAAAGTACTTAAATCAATAAACTATTCTCCTGCAAATTTGCAGGGTATACTTTAAGAGCTTATGTTGAAACCTGAAAATCAGGTAGATATTGTCAGATAGTTTAATCAAATAATATTTGAACTATTTCCCCAGTATAAAAAAGCCTCTCCAACTTCGTCGGAAAGGCCTTGTGCCCGAGACTGGACTCCAACCAGTCCTTATTATCAACACATTATAAACCTTGCTTGTCAAATGCTTGTCAACTTAAACGTATGCTGCCAGCTAATTGCGAAGATAAATAAACTTTAATACAAGACATCATGCAAAGTGCATCAGATCCTGATTACAATTCATAGTTGGACCAGATTGATGCAAGTAAACAGATTTGTTTACTTCTATAGTTATTCTTTTTTTTGAGAAAAGCAAAGATCATGCTACCCGAAATCTCAAAAATAAAAGGTGTTCACCCAGGGGCGCTTCTGAAAAGAGAGTTGAAAATCCTGGGTATAGGGGGTACAGAGCTGGCAGAAAAAATAGACGAACACAAGCAGACTATCAGCGCGATTTTGAATGAAAGAAGAAGCATTACCCCTTCCCTATCCATAAAGTTGGCAAAGCAGTTTAATATAGCTGATGATTATTTTATGATGCTCCAGGCCGGATACGAAGTAAGGAAAGCAGCAGAAGAAGAGAAAAAAGCAACACCCGATTTAACCCGGTTCAGAAAAGCCCTTTTTTGGGATACCGATATCCAGAAACTTGATTGGCAAAATAAAAAATGGTTATTATACTGGTTTTAAGCCAATGCCGCTCATTTTGTCGCCGGCCATACCCTCCAGGTGCTGTACAGCAAACAAGCCCCTCATTCTTTAGACTCGTTTCTATACTCCCGCGGCGACAATCCGAACATTTTATGAAACTCTCTGAAAAAATAGGCTTTGTTATTAAACCCTGACTCAAACATAATTTCTTGAATTGTTTTCTTCGTTAACTGAATCTGTTTTGCAGCAAATTTCAATCTCACACCGCGAATAAATTCAGATGAAGTCTGCCCCGTTATATCCTTGAGCCTTCGGTAAAACTGCGTCTTGCTCATCGTCATTTTGGATGCCAGGAAAGCAGGATTCAGTTCTTCCTTATCGATATGAGATTCAACTAACCTGGTTACAGACAGAAGGAACTCGTAATCTTCCCGAATAAGCGCTGTTCCATTATACATTTCGGTGTTGGCAGATACAGAGCTATAATATTCTTTAAGCTCCCGGCGCGTGCTTAACAGTCTCTGAACTATCACCTTGAGATAACTGGGGTAAAAGGGTTTACCCAGGTAAACGTCTGCTCCCTCGCTTAATCCTCTCATCTGATCATCTATGGTCCGTTTGCCTGTTAACAATACAACAGGAATATGGCGTGTTATAGGGTTGGCTCTTATTTCCCGTGTCAGTTCAAATCCATTCATACCGTCCATAAGCACATCGCTGATGATCAAATGAGGTAGCTGATGTTTCATAGTTTCCAGCGCATCAGTTGCCGAAACAGCTGCTGTGATTGTATATTCTTCTTTCAGAACTGACGACAAAAAATTCCGTATATCATCATCATCTTCAACAACCAGTATCCTGTTTGTTTTTACGGACGGACTTTCATCCAAAATATCTGCATTTTTATCTTCAAAAGAGGTAATGCCAGGTTCCTTACCCGGGCGCCAGTCATTATCTGCGGCAAGCTCTTTTACCTCCTGAACGGAAGAACGGCTTCCCATAGGTATGCTTACGGTAAAAGCAGTATAGCTACCTTGTTCACTCGAAACTTCAATAGCGCCTCCAAGCTGTTCCACCAAGTTTTTTGTTAACCAAAGACCCAGTCCTGTCCGGGTATGGATGGCTCCATTTGTTTTCTTTTCCGAATCGCCAAGTATTTTAAACCTGTTAAAAAGATGTTCTATATCGTCTTTACTGATACCTTTGCCAGAATTAGTTACACTAATCATCAACATTGCCTCATCACGTTTAACCTCTATTGAAACTTCGCCCTTGTCAGATGTATACTTAAAGGCATTCGATAACAAATTGTACACGATTTTCTCCAAACTGCTCCTGTCAGTTCTCCAGTATAAAGCGTCTTCATCGCGTTTTACGGTGTATTTAATATGTCTGCTATCGATAGTTTCAGAAAAACTATGTGAAATAAAGCTAAGCATTTCAGGAATATCCACGTCTTCCAGGTATAAAGGGGGCAGTTCGCTTTCGGTTCTGCGAAATTCCATTAACTGCTGGATCAGCGACAGCATTCGTTCGGCATTTGACTTGATAATATGTGTGTTCCTGCGCACATAAGCATCGCTAAACCTATACTCACTAATTTTTTCACAGGGGCCGTATATAAGCGTAAGCGGCGTAAAAAATTCGTGCGCAATATTGGTAAAAAATCGAAGTTTAGCCTCATGAATTTCGTATTCTTTCTTCCTGTTTAAACGCTCTTCCCAAAGAGAAGTGTGATCTTTAATACGCAGCTTTATAATCCGGTAAACCAGGTAAAGAAGTGCAATGCCGGCAATTGTATAAAGCATATATGCAATCCCTGTCCTCCACCAGGGAAGCCCAACCTGGATAGGCAATGAATATTCAAAACTACTCCAAAGGCGATCGCTGTTGGTTGCCTTTATTCTAAGCAAATATTTTCCGGGGGGTACGTTGGTAAAATCCGCGGAATGAGTAGTACCGATATAAACCCAGTCATCATTAAAGTTTTCAAGCATGTAAGCATATTCACATTTTTCGCTGTTAATATATTCGGAAGCAGAAAAATCAACGCTGAAAAAGTTTTCATTATAACGAAGCTGAATTGAAGATCCTACGGGAATTTCTCTTTGATTATATAATTTAAGCGCGTTTAGAAAAATGCGGGGCTCAAAATTACTGGTTACAATTTCCGAAGACCGAAAACGATTCATACCTGCTATTCCACCGAAATAAATGTACCCGTCATACTGGCTGCGATAATATGCTCCGTCTGAAAACTCATTGCTTTGAAGCCCCTCCCCGCTGGCATAATTAATGAAACGGTTTTCTGTGAGTATATATTTTGAGATCCCTTTGTTTGTACTTATCCAAAGATTATCTTGCGCATCCGTTACAATGCCATGAATGGTATTATTAGGCAACCCATGCGTATCAAAATAACTGGTAACCTTTGGCTGACGCAGAGAAGAATAGTATTGAAAATAATTGATACCGTAGCTGGTGCCCACCCAAAGCGCCCCTCTTTTATCTGCAATAATACACAACACATCGTTAGAAGAAATGCTATTATCATTCTTAGATACTTTAAATACGTCGAAACTGTCTTTACTTATATCAAAGCGATTCAAACCGCCTCCCCGGGTACCAATCCAAAGCGTGTTCAGCTTTGTATCAGGATACAAAGCATAAATAATATTGCTGCTCAGCCACTTTTCTTTATTTCTGTCAAAGCTAAACTGCCGATACCCCAATATGCTCACACCCTCTTGCCCATATTTTACTTTTAACTGAATCAGGCCATACCCGCTTGTACCCAGCCACAGGGTAGAATCAGAAGTTTCACATATTGCATAAACCGATCCAAACTGGATATCGGAAGGCAAATTGCTTTCATCAAAAAAACTTTGCAAACGCCCTGTGGGTGTATGCAGCACCTGTATACCACGGGCATCTGTACCAATCCACAGAAACTCTTTTTTAGGGTACAAAGCATATACCGCATCATTTTTTAACCCTGTTGATATATTGAACCGTTGTACCAGCTTGTTATCGCCTGTACCGTTTATTTCTACCCGGTACATTCCGCTCCCTTTTGTTCCTATGTAGAGCGCGCCAGGAGATGTTTCTGCGAAACAGCGAATAGGATTACTGGTAATACCCGTAATACTATTGGCAGGAAAATTATAAAACTGCTTTTGATTGGGATAGACCTTGTAAATACCCTGCCCGTCGGAGCCAACCCATAATATGCTTTGAGTTCCTGTATATACAGAAAATATCCCCTGCGATGAAAAAAGAGTGCGGTCCACCACCAATTTATCATCTTCTGTCCGGCAAAAAAACAATCCTTTTGTAGCCTGGGATATTACCAGCTGACCAGCGTAGGAAGTAATTGCAGTAATACGCCCGTTTGATAAACCATCGGGTAACAGGTAGCCGGTCGTTTCTTTTGTTTTGCAGTTTAAAAGACGTACAGAGTTCCCTAACGTCAACAACCAAATATTGCTGCGCGTCTCATCAGGAAAAAAATAAGAGGCTTTATCGGTTGAGATTTTTTGAGCATCAACAGAACTGATTTTACCCTGTTTATCTACAATTACTTCTATTTGAAAAAGCTCTCCCGATTCGAGCAATAACCACATATAGTCGCTGCTGTCGAAAAAAAATGATTTCACCCTAAATGTATTCACACCCGGAATCTGAAAGGGAACAAATTCATTTTTCTGCTGGTTATAGTACGAAAGCCCCAATTCGTATACTGCACAAAAAATGAGATTTTTCCGGTTCTTCGCCAGCAGATAGGGTTTTTCGCGGTGAGTGTTGGGTTCATTTCCATGAAAATAATATCGTTGAAATTCACGGCTTACTGCATCAAAACGATTTACCCCATCGTCAGTGGCAATCCACAATATATTTTTACGTTCCTCAATTATTGACCGGATAATGTTATTGCTGATGCTTTTAGCGTTCTTAGATTCGGGCTTGTAAACCCTGAAGCCGGAACCATTATATACATTTAACCCATCCCAGGTGCCAAACCACATTAAACCTGATGAATCCTGGTAAATACAGTTAATGGAACTATTGGATAAACCTTCTTCATTTGTAATTTGCTTGTATATCAGCGAAGGAGGTGTGGCATGTATATAACATAGCCAACCTGGCAATCCCAAAAACAGCAGGGACAGGATACATTTATGTATTAACAACGTCTTTTCCAATTCAATCACCTCCAGTTGTAATCTGTTTTAAAGTTAGGTCAGTATTCCAGTTCATCAAAAGGCAGCAGGTTCAGCAGCAGCAGGCATTGAAGTCTCCACCGGTTTATCTGATCCCCGGTTGATTTTATTAGCAATAAACAGGGAAAACAGCTGCAAAACACTAATTACCAAAATAGCATAACGCAAAGCTACCATATCCGAAATATAGGTGGCTAGCAAAATAAATAATCCGCACCCTATCAATCTTCCCGTAAACAAACCAAATTCATGAATAAAAATATAAGAAAACTTGTTTCTATTTTCAATCGCTGCTACATAATCTATTACTTTAAGCTGGAGGGGGAAATAAGCCAAATCTAACAGAGGCCGGCTCAATAAAAGGCAGACGAGGAAAAGATAAACTCCTAAAGATGAATAAAAAATTGCATTAACCAACCCACCCGCAACAAAGAGCAGGAGCCCCGCTGCAAATATGCTTATCCTGTGCGATGGATGGCTGGCTCTTCCAATAAGATACATTAATACAGCCGAAATAATAGCGCCGCCAGATTGTACAATGCCTAAAACATCTTCCCTGCCAACAAGAGACATAATGAGAATTGCAGGCGCCGTTACTATATAACCCTGCGCCAGGCCTTTTAGTACAGAAAGCCCCATCATCTTGTTCCAAAGCTGGTGAAACCGAAAATACACGAACCTTTCCCTGCAGGGGTTATTAAAATTGCCTTTATTACTAATAAGCAAAGACGCGAAAACAGTAATAATAAATACTATCCCTGTGAGTATGTAATAAGCGATGTTAATATTGCTACCGAACCATCCATTTTTATCCACCTGCGCCAAAAAAGCGCCGGTGGTATAAGGAATCATTACAGAGGCAACGGTATAAAAGAATGTTTCGAGCCCGTAATAATAATTGCGGTTGGCATCGTTAGTGGAGTTTAGCGCAAGAAAATCGCGATTTGCCCAAAAGAAGCCATAAGATAAACCCATTATAAAGCCGGCTATAATAATACCGTTAAATGTGAGCGTATCAAGCATCATCATTATAAACATCGAAATACCGCTTAACAGCATTCCAAACGAGTATAGCCGCGTGATCTTTACAACTCTCAGCAAATATCCGTTTACGAGGAATGTTAAAGGAATACCAGCATAGGTGGCCAGCTGAAAAAATACAACTAACTTCATATCATTAGTATTGCGCATAATATAAGCGCCAACAAACAACTCCAAAACCGGAAGTACCAGTGCAAACAAGAGGTTGGTAATAAGGAGCACCCGCATTTCAATAAGATGCGAACGAAAATGCCTCAATTCCTTTCGTATTCTGTCTAACATATTATTTTTTTGTTTTGATCAGGTCTAGGCAAACCAATGCAAATTTTTCATGCGTAACCGGCTGACCCTTGTTGCTCGCAGAAGTATCCAGTAGCGCGGCAAGCTTAGGATTTACCTCTGCAGCTATAGCATGCAGTTCTTTGAACGACTGCACATCGGTTTGTTCTGTTGCTGTTTTCCCAAATGATTTTAGTCCAAGAACTGTAGCCAGTTTCCCAAGCGCCAATGAAGCCTCAGCTTTTGTAAGTATCTTTGTTGTATTCCAGTTTTCTTTGGGGCCAAACTCCATACCATCGTGATAAAGAAGCCCGCCCCGTTTATCTAAAATTTTATATAAGCTAAGCAATTGCGTAGCCTGCCATAATTCAGTACCCCATGTAATATCCTTATACCAGCGCGGTATAAGCGTAGAGCCGTCTTCCAGTAAGCGAAGTTGCACGGCCAACGGGTTAAGGGAGCGTGGCTGAACATTCTTTTCTACTGCCAATGCCGCCATTGTGCCTACAGCCTGCCCGGTTAACATAGTAATAGGTTGCAAGCGGGTAGCTCCGCTTACCAGTCGCGATTGAGAAAAATTCTTTTCGGCCGGAATAAAGCCATCAAGTTTTTTAGGAATGAATGCTTCGAAAGGAAGTTGAAAAGGGCCTCCGCCACGGGCATAATTTTCATTGTCCAGGTCTTTTTCGAGCGCTTCATAGCTTCTGTGTAAATCCATAAAGTAATCGCCAACTGCTACGGATGTGGCAACATGCTTTGCTTTGTCTCCCCGCTGAAGATCATCCGCAACTACCATCACCACACCTTCCAGTCGGCGGCTTTCGCGTACATAGGGTATCTGAGGCAAATGTTTTACCAGGTCCAGAAGGTTTTCGGGTATACCTCGCCGCTTCATCATTTCGCGATTATAGGCGGTATTGTACTGCTGATCTTCGGCCAGCGACCAGGGTACATTCAATTCGTTCTGCAGGTAATAAATGTAAGCCAGCGTACGGTAAATGCCATCTCTTTCATCGTTAAGCCGCTGCTGGGCTGATTCAATAGTAGCTACTGATACAGGATAATCGTTGCCACCGTTGAAGCCGGTAATGGTATGGCGCAGTTGGCTTGATTTACCCACCATCGGGCTACGACTGTCGGCCATACCACGCCAGGCCAGTTCTGTGCGGTACATGCGGGGTCCCTGATTTAATCCCCAGTCACCACTGATAAGCCTGCCTGTATAAAGTTTGCGAAATTTGTCGTACATCGGTGGCGGCTGTTTCAATTTCAGGTGTTCGGGAACGCCGCCCGGATATTCCCGGATAACAGCAGTAAAAGTATGATCCTGTAAAATCCCCTTCAGGTTACGCTCGCTGCTCTTTGTATTGCCTACACGGTACGGTTCGCCGGTAAGCGGAATTACATCGCCGTACTCTGTAGCATCCACGAGTACTTTGCTTCTTATAATTTTACTTTGCTCGTTTCCGCCTTCATTCCATTGCCTGATATGTGCACCGGTAACACGGTGGCCTGTTTTACTCAGCTTTATTACTTTTGTGCGCAGGAGCAGGTCGAGCTTTGCCCCTGGTATTTTTTTGGCTTCCCTGATAAACGCATATAACAGGTTGCGCGCTACAAGGGGTTCATATCCACCTTCCTGCTGGTTCTGGGCATTGCGTCCCCAGAAATAAGCCATAAAGGGGCATTTGTCTTTTCCATAATAATAGCTTACAATACTTTCATGAAACTCGCGGTAAATTCCCCTCTCCCTTATTAAGGGTCCCGATTCATCCATAGAGCTTACCGCTGCGGTCGTTGTTTGCCCGCCAATCCAATCAGTTTCATCTAACAACAGCACCTTTCGTCCCATACGGGCAGCCTGAACGGCCGCCGCCCACCCACTCATTCCGGCCCCGGAGATCAGGATATCGTATTCTGAGTCCACTTCCTTTATGGAACTATTAAGCGATTCGGGATTATTGTCCGGTTGCAGTAATTTGTACCTGTACAGGGGGGCCGATTCAGTTGGCACCCCGGCTATTACAGGCCCCACTGTTTTTTCTGATACATTTGAAATAGAATAAGTGGACGTAGCCACATAATCGGTTGCATAAATTCCGCAGCTTCCATTTTCAAATTCACCATCGCGTGCATCAAGCCTGCCTTGTAAACGACCTTTATCATCGTAAAGCATCCCGGTTATCAGGTCGTTGTGAAACGATACCACTAACTCCCACTCTTCAGGATAACTATAGCGGTTCAGTATAGCCAGTTCAGATAATGCAAAAAGCGAATCCTGCTTTACCTTTCCGATGACCAGCTTGTTTGCGCCTGTAAGCATTACAGCGTAAAAATTTTGCTTATTCTTAATGCGACCGGCAATACTGAAAAAAACTTCTTCGTCTTCGGTTTTCCTGAATCTGGCCTTTATTCTGATATTAACCGGCATCTGGCTATCTGCCACTGCTATCAGACCAGGCCTTGTATCTGTTGTAGGACTTTTTTTAAAACTATCGGTAAACGGATCATAGGCATCTTTGCTGTCGCGATTTTTCAATATGTGACGCAAAAAACCATTGCCGTCTATAACCCAGTTTCGGGATGGCTGCCTATATAATACGTCTTGCCATCCTTTGGGTATAGACCCAAAGCCGAATGTGCCGAACTTCCATTCGCGGTATAGTTTTGCTGGTAGTTCTATCTCTTTTCCATTGTATCTCACATTCTGCATGGAACTATTAATCAGTCCAGCTTTTTGCCCTTTTACCGGTACCAAGGAATCTTTGTTGTTCTGAAGCTTAAAGTTTGGATTATTAAAATTTCCGGATGATGAAGCCAGTAGAATAACCGCTGACATAGTGGTAATACTACCGATAACTGAAAGCATATTCATAGTATTTTAGGATTTATTTTACTTTATAATCTATTACGGCTCCAGTGGCTGTTAGCCTGTTGTTTTTTGTTACTACCAGTGCATCAGCCGGCACCTGTACCAACAGTCTTGATTGTTCGGCCGCTATATTTAATTTAATATTGCCCTGGACAACGCCTGGGAGAAACTTCTTTTCGATAAGATCGTACAGCTTTACAGGTTTATTACCAGCGGCATACAGTACTTCTTTTTCTTCCGGATAGGGGTTGTAATAGAGGTAAGTGGGGAAGGTCCGGTTGCCAAAAAAATCTGTTGCGTTGCAGTCCAGCCGCAGGATCATATCAACATTAGTAGTATCAACAATGCCCCCCAACATTCCTACCCATGCCGATCCGTAAGGACAGATATCGGTGAAGGATGTTCCATGTTTCACCTGATCTCCCAGTCCATACGGTCCCTCATCGGCTAAAACGCCTTTGAATACCTGGAAGAAATTTTTGTTATCAAGGTTTTTCCGAACACCCTCATAACATATCAGGTGTTCCGGATCGCCATCCCAAACAGCACTGGTTTGACGGTTGCGGGGGTGCTCATCTACATAAAACAACCGGCTGGCATTGGACAAATTTAACAGCCATTTACCAATAGTATTTGCATAAGCCGGGTTATACTTTACAATCGGGACCAGGGCCGCTGCATGCGAAAAAGTATTCATAGCAAAAGCATAATGCTCCCATTTCTTTTGACCCACCAGGCCATGTGCATCATAAGCTCCCCAACGCTCAGCCACTACGCCCCATCCATCTCGGTCTGAATTATTTCCGTCAAAGCACCAGTTCAGCATCTTCAACTCATCGTATTCAGTGCCCATTTCAGCGTTCATACGTACTGCCAGGTAGGCGCCATACGGCATCATGATTTCATAGAAAACCCCCTCTCGCGCCAGCCTATGCTGCAAAAACTCCATTGATGCTTTAGAGGCATCCAGAAATTTTTTGTCGCCAAATTTTTTCCATGCAGTAAACTGGAGCCAGGCCATACCTGCCGCCGCATCTGGCTCCCGCCAACGATTATTATAAAACCCCTTTCCTGTTTGAAAATCATAAGAAGTAAAATTGAAATCGGGGTAAGGTCGTCCTTTTGATAAATTATCGATCACAGGAAGCCAGTTTTCCGCATTCATTTTCATAAGCGCACTGATCTCCTGATTAGCCGGATACTGATCAACAATCATATTAAACGTCATCCCGGGAAACAGCTCATACCAAAAACTTCCGCCTGCTTTTGCATTGGGTGTGTTCAGAATGAGGTTTTGGCCATTTGCTTTATTATAAAACTGCTTACACATGGTAACAAAGTCATGGCCGTTATATTCTGACTTGTCTATCCCCACCAGCGATGCGCCTAATATGGCGCCCAGCACAGGCAGCGCCTCATAGTGACTTTTCTTTTCCATGTTTCTCAACGACCCCACATAACTGGGGAGCCCGAAAGCCCTGCCAGGGAAATTTGTTTTGGTATCATCCCACCAAATCAAGGGCAAGAAAGGTCCTTTGGCATTAAAATCAAAAAACAGACTGTCTTGTTTTTGGGCAATCCGTTTCCAGTTTTTCATTTTATACGGAAACGGACGCTCAGGCATATACTTCACCAATGAAATGTCAACCTGACGAACCGGCGTTTGCGCTGGTAGTTTGGTGTAAAAAACCGACAATCCGATAGCAATAATTAATAGCTTATGTAGTTTCATATTTAATAAATAATTTATTCGATTTTCTAGTCAGCGGAAAAGGTGTTAAGCCTGAACCGAACTACTTTTCCTGTATTTAATTTATTTTTTACTGTTTTGAGCAAAAGCCAACCTTACTAGTTCTAGGCTAAACAATGCAAAATCTTCCTGCACTACGTTCTTATCCTTGTTGTTATGCCGGGCGACGGCCAATGCGCCCAGTTTTGTATTTACTATCGTTGCCAGCTTTGTAAAATTTTCCCACGTAATTGATGCGCCCGTTTTTTCAGTATTCGCTGCTTTTCCAATAGAATAACCCAATAAGGCGGCAAGTTTTTTTAACCCTTCCAACGCTTCATTTTCGCTAATCCCTCTACCGGCACCCCATTTTTCAGGGGAAGTAAATTCCATTCCGTTGATGTAGGTAAATGGTCCCGGCCTATCCATAATCTTATACAGATTCAATATCTGTACAGACTTCCACAACTCAGATTTCCACGGTACATCTGTATACCAGCGTGGTGTTAGTGTCGCTCCTTCATCCAGCAGGTTTAATTGTATTTCCAGGGGATTCAGAAAACGCGGTTGTGTTTTCTGCGCCACAGCGAGTGAAGCAATAACGCCAACCGCCTGCCCTGTTAACATAGTAACAGGCTGCAACCGGGTAGCACCACTTACCAGTCTTGATTGCGAAAAATTTTTTTCGGCCGGTAAAAAACCATTTAAGGATTGTGGAATAAAAACTTCGAACGGTACCTGGAAAGGACCACCAGCCATAGAGAAATTTGTTTTATCCAGGTCAAATTCAAGTGCTTCGTACGTTCCATGAAGGTCCATAAAATAATCTCCCATCGCTACAGAAGTATTAAAGTGTTTAGCCCTTGCTCCCCGCTCCAAATCTTCTGCCACCAGAGTTTTGACACCAATAATTCTTCTGCTTTCCCTTACATAGGGCAGTTGAGGTAAATGCTTTGCATGTTTATATATTTCACCAGTAATTCCCCTCTTCTTCATCATCATCTGGTTGTACTTTGTATTATAGCCCTGGTCTTCAGCTAAAGCCCAGTTTACACCGAGCTCATTTTGCAGATAATATACTATTGAAAGAGTTCTGTAAATACCTTCACGTTCATCCTGCAAGCGTTTTGCCTCGCTTTCTATTGTTGCCACGGTTACCGGATAATCATTTCCTCCATTCAGACCAGCTAATGTGTGGCGCATGCTGGTCATTTGTCCAACCAGTACGCTTGATGTATCAGCCATTCCCCGCCAGGCAAGCGCCACTCGATACATCCGTTCACCGGTACTCAATCCCCAGTTACCATAGCTCTTTTTATTATTGTACGTTTTCTTATATTTCTCGTAATTCGGTGGCTTTTCAGTCAACCGAAGATGCCCGGGAATGCCATCCGGATATTCTCTAATAACTCCGGTAAATGTGTAATCCTGTACTTTACCATTAATGTCAAGCCTGCTACTGCTGGAGTTGCCAATACGATAAGGTGCTTTTGTAAAAGGTATTACATCACCATACTCGGTTGCATCCACCAACATCTTGCAGGATAGTTGCCTGGTTTGCGTTTTTTGCTCGTCTTCCCAAAATGTAATCTTGACTCCGGTTACCTGTTGACCTTTGCGTATTACATCCGATACTTTGCTTCGAACAATAACATGCAAATTGCCTGCACCTTTCCTGTTTCTGGCTTCTTCTATAAAACCGTACAACATTGCTTTGGCCACAACCGGTGCATAACCACCTTCCTGCTGATTTTGGGTAAGGCTACCATGATAATATGCCTGAAACGGATCTTTGTCCAGGGTATAATAATGCAGAAGCATGCTTTCATGAAATTCGCGATAGATACCCCGTTCCCTAACCTGCGGACCCGACTCATCCATGGATGTAACTGCTGCTGCCGACATTTGCCCTCCCAACCAGTCAGTTTCTTCAATAAGCAGCACATCGCTTCCCATACGCGCAGCCTGAACAGCAGCAGCCCAGCCGCCGGTTCCACCTCCGGCTACTATAATATCATAATGGGAACCGAGTGCTTCAAATGGCGTATTCAACGTTTCCGGCCGGGCGGATGGCTTAATCAGCGTATATCCATGATATAAGATATCATGCGTTGCAGTTCTCTCATCAGCAAACGTAATGCGCTGTTCAGTAGCCGGAGAGTGAGATCCAGCCTTGAGGTGAATGGAATGTACTGCTGAAAAATCCGTGCAATATAAACCTACGTTTCTTTTAGCAAGTTCTGCATCCTTAGCGGCTACCTGGGCCATTACATTCCCTCTGGCATTAACTACTGTTGCAGATACAATGTTACCTTTCACATCAACCGTCATTTTCCAAATCTCGGGATATTTATACCGCTCTATTAACACAATTTCAGTGAGTACCTTTTCCTGCATATCTTTTACCTTTACAATCTGTAAACGGTCGTCTGCTACTATCTTCACTGCAACAAAATTGGCCGAGTCTTTTATATTAAGTGCAACACCAAAAAAAACCTCGTTATCCTCTGTTTTCTTAAACGATGCCTCAACAGTAAAATCATCTAAAAAAGTCTTGTTCCATTTTATCAAAGCCTGACTTTTCTTTAATACCGGTCGTAAGTAACCTTCTCCATCTACCATCCAGTTACGCGAAGGCTTTCGGGCACGCATATCTGTCCATTCCTTTGGAATACTGCCATATCTTGCATATGAACTATCACCGAATTGAATAGTTTGTTGTGCACTAGAAAGTCCAGCTATACAACTCAAACAAAAAACACCTACACTTATTCGGAATATTTTATGCTTTCGATAAAAAATCATTTGTTCCTATTTATACTATTTGTAAAAACTTTCTTATTGAAAATCCATCCTGACTTTTCCTGCCAGGAAACTATTCAGCCCTTTCTCCAACACTGGATACGGCAACCAGTAATCTTCTGCATTGCGAGGACGGGGATTCGGCCGTACATCTCTTCCATCCGAAGTAGTTTCCACTCCACGGCACCTTTCTTCCAGTTGCCCCATACGAATCAGGTCGTAATAATCCTTGCCCTCCATAGCAAATTCCCAGAGACGCTCATCCAGTATTTTTTCACGGAAATCCTGTTTGCTAAACTGACTTGCAGAATAAGAAGGAATCCCCGCTCGGGCCCTTATAGGGTTAATGGCATTTATAGCCACTGTGGTCATGCCATTCAGCTCATTCTCTGCCTCGGCAAGTATTAAATAGGCTTCAGTCATGCGGAAAAAGGGATACGCATAATTAGGACCCGAAGCTTCGATAGCCTTATATTGCTGGTCAAAATATTTTTTAGGCGACAGGGCCCAATAGCTTGCTTCCCGTATAACCGAGTCGGCCGTTTCTCTTATAATGATTGTGGTGGTAACGGGCGGGTAAGCTTTATCGTTCAATCGCCTTCTCCAACGCTCAATTGTAATTTTATTAGTAGCTGACTGAAGGTGGTATTCCCATATATAGCCTTCTTTCAGACGTATATCATTTGAATCGTAAGAGGCTACATGTTCATAAGCTACATTCAGCGTTTGCCCACCATTATAGGCAGGTGTATACTGCGTATATGCTGGGATAAAGGCTATATTAAAACCACTCACTCCTGGGATGGTTTGATTAACCCATATAAATTCCGGGTTGTTCCGATAATCGTCAGTTTCGGTACGCCCCCATATCTTGGTCCAGTCGCTAACCAGGGAGTGCCGGCCCGGCTGGGAAATAATTGTTTGTGCAAGCACTTTTGCTTTAGTATAGAACACAGTGATACTGTCTTTAAATGCATCATTCAACGGCTTCAAAGCCCGGGCTGTGGTGGCGCTATTGTAGCTGTTGGCAGACGAGGCCAGTGTAAGATATATATTAGCCAGTAATATCCTGGCCACCGTAACATCTACCCTTCCCAATGGTTTGGCCGATGATGCCCACATATTAGGAATAGCCCATTCCAGATCAGCGATCAATTTATTATACGATTCTTTTAAAGGTGTTACAGGAATTTGATCATTCGTCACTATTTCTGTTTCCCTGAAAGGGATATCGCCCCAAAGACGTAGCAGGTGAAAATAAAAATAAGCCCGCAGCACTTTTGCCTCAGCTATATAACGATTCTTCAAACTTTCTGCCAGCGGAGAGCCATTCAAACCGTCAATAGTAGTATTGGCTTTACGCACCCCAGTGTACAACCCTTGCCACACACGTCCCATCAATTCGCTGGATTGCGTTAACCCGCCTTCAGACATGGCCAGCTCACGGGAATCGCGCATGGAACCAACACACCCCATAGAATTGGTTATATTGATCAGATCAAGCCGCGGCACTTCCGGATAGATACCTATCACACTTGCCTCGGCATCTTTTTCGCTTTTGTAAAAATTATCGGGAGAAATGAAGCTAAATGCCTCTTCCTTGATTTTTACACAGGATGTTATGGCGATTACTGACATCAGCAGTATAATTCTTATGTATTTCATTATTATTCCTTTTAATCAGTTGAAATTAAAATGTTGCATTAATGCCGAATGTAAAGGTCCTTGCCATAGGATACTCACCATAGGCCGTACCGCGTCTTGTAGGATCTTGCCCATATACGCTTGCCTCAGGATCCAGCCCCGAGTAATTGTCTATTACAAGCAGGTTGGCACCAGAAACATACAATTTCAGCCCTTTTATATAACGAGATTTCTTAGCCTCAAGCATATAACTTAATGTAACATTCCGGAGCTTTACCCACGATCCGTCTTCAATCATATGGTCGATAGGAAAATTATAAGTTCTGCCATTGATAGAGCGGAATACAGGCATATCTTTTCCATTGTCGGCATAAACAATTTCACCCTGGGCATTCTTTATTTCGGGAACCCAGGCATTGTAATAGTTGGATCGAAGATTCTGCTGACTTTCAGATTGAAGTACGCGCAGGTTCAGGTTGAATATATCCTGTCCCAGACTGCCTGCTACAAGGAAATTTAGTCCCCATTGTTTGTAGGTAAGTTCATTGCTGAATCCAAAAGAAATATCCGGGTTGGTATTACCTATTTTCATCAGGGCCATATTACCGTCCGCATCTTTTACATAATCGTATTCACCAATTGCTTTGCGGGGGTTATTATTAGCAGCATTGGCAACGTCTTCCGCCGTTTTCATCACTTTATCAATTTTATAGCCATAGAGAATGCCTAACGGTTCGCCCACCATTATACGATAGGGGCGCCAGTCCCACCAAAGCGTATAACCGCCAGGGTATTCCTGAAGATCACCCAGGCTGGTTACTTTAATAAGATTACGGTAAGCATTCGCACTCACACGCCATTGCAGGTTTTTCTTCCGGATAGGTACACCGGACAGTTCAAGCTCAAAACCACGATTGGTTAATGCACCCATATTTTTTAACTGCTGAGAGTATCCTGTATTAGGGGCCAGTGTTACACTCTGTAAAAGATCGGTAGTATTTTTCTGGTAAATATTACCGGTAAAAGTGAGTCGTTGATCAAAAAATCCTATATCCACTCCCAGATTAAACTGGGTTGTTTTTTCCCAACGCAGGTCGGGGTTCGCCAATCCGGAATTTTGAAGCCCCGTAGCAAGGGTTCCGTTAAACGGGTAATTGGTAGCGCCAAGCCGGGCCATCGACTGGTAAGGCGCAACACCCTGGTTACCCGTCACACCGTAACTAAGCCGTAGTTTCAGGTCAGAAACAGACTTTGCATTGGCCATAAATGCCTCCTGGTTTATTCTCCATGCAACTGAGGCCGATGGGAAATACCCCCATTTATTGTTAATACCAAATTTTGAACTTCCATCAGCTCTTAAAGAGGCTGTAAACAGGTAACGGTCGCCAAAATTATAGGTGGCCCTACCGATTCCGGAAAGCAGCGATGTTTCAATATAGTCGGAAACCGGTTGCCTGAAAGCCGATGTAATACCGAGATTATAATAAAGCGTTTCATCGCTCAGGAAGCCGGAAACCGAATTGGAAGACGTTCTAAACACTGTTTTTTCCTGGGTAAACCCGCCCATCAGGGATAGAGAATGCTGTTTTATTTTTTTATTATAGGTTAGTATATTTTCATTTACCAGGTACATGGACTCATTCCTTCCACTGAAAGCAGAACCTGAGCCCATAGTTTGTCCCCTTACCGTTGAAAGCGGATAATACATTTCACGTAGATCGTTGTTGTAACGTAACCCGCCCGAGATATCCAATGCAAGGCCACGCGCCAGCGGTACTCTGAAACTCATGTTTTCCAGTACATTTATCCCTGTTTGTATATCCAGGAATTTTGTAGCAAGGGTGTAAGGGTCGTCGCTATTGGTGAGAATACCATTCTCTTCGCTATACCAAACAGACCCTATAGGCACCAGCGGGCTATAACGGTAAATAGCTGTTATAATACCCCTGTGCGCACCAGCATGTATATTGCCTGTTTGCGCACGGTCGCTTTTGGTCAGGCTCCCTTTAAAGGAGTTCCTGAAGATGATTTTCCCCCAGAGGCTTGTTTCAAAATTGTTGTTTAAAGAATATCTTTTAAAGTCAGAATTAATAATAGTACCCTTTAAATTATCATAAGACAGGCCGGTATAATACCTTGTCTTATCTGCTCCGCCTGAAATACTAATATTATTGCGTGTACTAATACCTGTGCGAAAAATCACATCCTGCCAGTCGGTCCAGGTGGCTGTCCCATCAGCATAATCTTCTGGTGAAGGTGTATAAGTACCGTTGCTTGCATAGGTACCCCTATAAGGACGACCGTCGTATGCAGCCTCATATGTACTACCTGCAGCATAAACGCGGTTAATGATATAACGAAGATTTTGCGCTTCTGCAAACTCCGGCCCCGATAACAAATCCATTTTCCTGTATACATTTGCCACATCCGTTGCGCTGGAGAGCTGAACTTTTGTACTACCTCTTACACCTTGCTTGGTAGTAATGAGAACTACCCCATTAGCACCTCTTGAACCGTAGATCGCAGTAGCAGAGGCATCCTTTAAGATTTGCACAGATTCAATATCGGCAGGATTTAAAAAACTAAGCATATTGGGTGCCTGGCTCATCTCCTGCAAATCGCCGGCAGGGCCAAAATTATCCTCCGTGCCTTTTACTCTTATATTACCTCCCGATACGGGCACGCCATCAATTACATATAAAGGTTCGGTGCCACCGGCAATGCTGTTAGAGCCTCTGATTACCACGCTAATACCTCCATCAGGCGCCGCATCCGACTGGGTAATTTGCACACCGGCAGCCCTCCCCTGCAGCGCTTGCTCTATAGAGTTGGCCGCTTGCCCTTCTATGTCTTTTGCTGTAACCGAACTAATAGAACCCGTCAGGTCTCTTTTACGTGCAGTACCATAACCCACAACAATCACTTCGTCCAGGTTCTCGAAATTTGCTTTCATAAATACAGATATCAAGGGGCTTCCGTTAAGCCGATAGGTTAGTATTTCGTAGCCTGCATGCGTAAATTCCAGCTGATCGGATAAATCTTTAACCTCAATTGAAAACTCTCCGTTTTCACCTGATATTGTTGAGTTTTTTTGGGTTTTAGATGTAATGGTTGCTCCTTGTATAGGATCTTCATTCGACTGGTTTTTCACAACACCTCTTACTATTGCACGCTGTCCTACTACTGCACTTGTTATGAATATTAATACCAGTAACATACTTACAGATTTCTTTTTCATGTTCCTAAGTTTGTTTTGGTTGATTACTAATTATCGATATAATTGATATTAAAAGTTTGTTTTCCCTGTTTAAGGGTGTAATTATTGTTTCCGCTTACATCCTCAGCCAGTGTAACACCAAAAGTCAGATTTCCCGTGCTGCGGTTATTGGGAATCAGCGCAAGAGCTGCCTTTCTTACCCCCCTGGCAACTATTATTCGGTAATAAAGTATACCGGTTGCAGGATCCCGGTAAGTGGGATGGCCTGTGCGGATTTGCTGACCTACAACTGCCGGATTATCGAAAGTAAAATAGACATCGTATGCCACCGCGTCGTTGATCCCGGAAATGTCAAGTTCTATGTTAGTAAAGGCATTTACATTATCCGGGATATCGACCGATGAGGTGTTGGAGGGGAAGCCAACCTCGGCAATAACTTTTTTATAGCCTGCTTCCTTATTACAGGCTGTAGCTATTCCAAACAACAAATAGAGGCCACACCGGAGAAGTAAAGTCCGGTTAGTTTTAACAAGCAATCGTTTCATATTATATTGTATTTTATTTTACTATTTTTATTGTAACATCCGGTTCTATATATTTAAAGATTTTAAAATGGCCGACAAAGACAGCCTGGCCAAACAGATTACCTCATCAGCAGCGCCGTAATATAAAAGCAACTCATCGCCCTTAACAATATGACCGTTGGTGAACACTACGTTTCCGAAAAACCCGTTCTTTTCATAATCAGCTTCCGGTATCATTACCGGCTTATCCGACCGGGCTATTACATTTGAGGGGTCTTCTTTATCAAGAAGTAAAGCGCCCAAACAATAGCGGCCTTCATCATTAGCCCCATGATATATAACCAGCCATCCCTCTGAAGTTAAAACAGGGGAAGCCCCCGCTCCTATTCTTTCACTGTCCCACTTCCCAGGTCTGGTTTTAGCTATGCATTTATGACTTCCCCAATGTTGCAGATCCGGCGAAGATGCCAGCCATATATAGTTGCCGCCGATAAACACACTGCTGGGCCGGTGCAACATATAGTACAATCCCTTAACCTTTTGTTCGAACAGCGCACAATCCTTATTGTGCGGGGGCAATATGACGCCGCGGCGATTGAATTGCTTCCAGTCGGTTGTACTCATCATCCCAACACCAACACCCAATGCAGAAACAGCCGTATAAGTAAGCCAGTAGGTTCCATTAATCAGGGCTATCCTGCAATCTTCAATACCATAAGTTTCGTATGGGCCACTGCCATAAATAGAAGGATAATCGGGGCTCTCTGTAAAAAAAACGCCATCATTACTATATAACAGGCGCAAATGAGATAAAGTAGACAGGAAGCTCTCATTACGATAAATAACTATTCGGCCATCAGATAAGTCGAGATGGGGGTCGTTCTCCCAAAACCTCAGTATTTCAATTTGACCGGCATCATTGATGACCGGCACACACACCAACCCTTTTTCTGATACCGGTCGTTCTGCTACACGTACCAGCATCCATATCTTATCGTCGAAATAAAAGATTCCTGGATTTAATACGCAGGTAACCTCCATCCCGGGTACAGAGGGCTGGATATCATATGGCCTGAGAATAGGGTTGTTAATATATTTATGTACAGCTTCGGACATTGAAATCGTTAATTTGAAATAATTGAAAATAGTTTTTCTGATCTGTGATAAGGTATCTTTTTCTTTCAAAAAAGGATACAATCTGTACTTTTTGCTACTTTTTTAAAGGATTATCAGCCTTATATAGCTTTACTCCGTATAAAAAGATGAGTATATAGCAAAAAACAGGAAGCAGATAAGCCAGTGCAACATCCTTGTTAGCCATTAGCCCCATTATGAAGGGGAAAAATGCACCACCAACCACACCCATAGCAATAAAAGAAGATCCCTGCTGGCTGTAATCCCCCAAATTTTTCATCCCCAGGCTGAAAATGGTAGGGAACATTATGCTAAAGAAAAAATTGATGAACAACAAAGCCACAAAAGATACCCATCCCAGATTTGCTGCTACCAGAACACACATCAGGATATTTCCAATAGCAAAAGCGGCCAGTATCCTGTTGGGCGCAATAAATTTCATCAGAAAAGTTCCTGCAATACGACCCAATACCATCATTCCCATAAACAGTACCATATAGTTTCCGGCCTGTTCATCGGTAAAGCCTAACTTTTCATGGCCGTAGTTGATAAAAAAAGCCCAGGTACCGGCCTGTGCCGCTACGTTAAAAAATTGTGTAATGACAGCCCAGTTAAAGTGCCTGTGACGGAACAACTCCCGGGGAAACAGTTTTATCGATCCGGCTTTCTCAGGAGTACCGTTTCCAGCATGCGGGTCTGTTAATGCAGGTATTTTAATGATGCTGAAGACTAACCCGAAAATCAGAACAAAAACAGCAATAGCCCCATACAGCGACTTTACTGCATCCAACTCCTCCTTCGGTTCATTGCCGGCAGCGCTCAATAGGAAATACGTACCCAGGGCCGGACCTATCATCGTTCCAACGGCATTGAAGGATTGGGCAAAATTGATCCTCCGGTCGCTGGTAGCCTGGTGCCCCAGCGCAGCCATAAAAGGGTGCGCTACCGTTTCCAGAGTAGCCATCCCACAACCCATTACAAAAAGAGCAATCCGGAAAAGTGTAAAGGAGGCATTATCTGCGGCGGGTATAAACAGGAATGTACCTGCAGAGAATAAAGCCAGTCCTAATAAAACACCGGGCTTATACCCGAACTTTTTCATAAATAACCCGGCCGGGATGCTCATAACAAAATAAGCGCCAAAGACGGAAAACTGGATCAGCCCGGACTGAGACTTGGAAAGATGCAATACTTCCTGGAAATGTTTATTCAGTACATCACTCATAGACATTGATACTCCCCATAACGTAAAAAGGAGGGTTACAAATACGAAAGGGATCAATACTCTCCGTTCGGTAAATGGTACATTTTGCATATATGTAGTTTATCAACTTAAAAGGCCTGTCCGAAAACTAATAATTCTTTTTTTAATTCTGAATAAGGTACTTCCTGTACAGGTTGGTTATTCTTTAAAGCAATGAATGCAGCAATAGCTGCTGACTGGCCCAGCGCCATAAATACAGGTTCCATCCTTATCGATCCGTATGCAGCGTGTGAGGCAGATAAACAAACGGGAACCAGCAGATTTTTGCAATCTTTTTTGCCCGGTATAATTGAGCGATAGCTAACAGGATATGGTGAAGATAGTCCAACTCCTATATGACCTTCATTTCGCACATACCCATCGTCGCCAACATAACGGGAAACAATATGACTATCCATTGCATATGCACCAAATGCTACTGCATCTTCCGCTTTTCTCTCTCCCAGGCAGTCCAGCTCAGTCATAACATAATCACTTACCATTCTCCGGGCTTCACGTATGTATAACTGAGGTGGCCAGCCGCCGGTTTGGGTAAACTCGTCTTTGGCAAGCCCCCATTTTGAAGCCGGAATCCGTATCCAATCGGGCACCCTCGGGTCATTTGAAATAAACCAGATTAAGCCCATTTGCCAGCTTTTATGTTCTTCAATTATTTTTTGACGAACCTTATAATCGCCATCAGGATATTGATAATTGCCTCCCACCAGGTTAAATGACAATGGTCCTTTTGTATTGGAATCTGTTTTGCGGTTGGGCATGATGACCATAGCCGGGTTCCAGCCAATAACCGGGTTCTCAATAAAAGCGGCATCTTTATCAGGAACATAAGAAAATGTTTTTGTAGACTGAAGATACCGGAGCATTAGTTCATACCGGCTTGAGTCATAATTATCAGGGCGTGTAATGGTAATGCGGTTCTCCGGCACATCTGTCAGGCAGAGCCTGTAACAATATGCCTGCATCCGTTGATCACCATCGCCTTCTTTCCCGGGCTTATGCATATACTGTACGCCGTAAAGCAAACCACTTGATGCATCTCCCGGGCGCTTATAAGCATCTACCTTGCGTGCAAACAAATGATGATTGTATTCATGTTCCCATAGCTGAACTCCGTTCTTCGTTTCACCATATGTCTGGTTAGATTCCCTACCTACGGTATATTTCACACCTGCCATCGCCATCAGGTCTCCCTCGTATGTAGCATCTACAAACATCCTGGCTCTGATCGCGCGGCCCGATTCCATAAAAATGGACTGAATAATTCCTTTTGTGATTGAAACGGCTGTCTTACGATCAAGACGCAGCCTTTCGCCCGAAATCACTTCTATATTTTGTTCGGCCAGCATTTCATTGAATACCCTGCCTGCGACATGAGGCTCAAAGTACCACATCGCATTCCCATCGATACCGTCTTTATAAACATGTCCCAGGTATTCCTTTAAAGACTCCTGTTTCCAGGCGGCTGAATTAGAAAAATAGTAGTTGCGGATGCGCCTGTAAAACTCCCGGGCCAGCCCTCCTATAGCATCTTTATTTCCAATATCGGTAGCACCCAACCCGCTGGTGGTAAGTCCTCCTACGTGGTGGTCGTGCACAATAAGCGCAACAGAAAGACCCATACGGGCCGCCTGTACCGCGCTGGTTATCCCGGCAGAAGTAGCGCCATACACTACCAGATCATAATTCTTGTTTTTGCCTGTTTGAGCAGCTCCTGAAAAAAACAGGAGCAAGGCCGTGCCAATAGCCCCGAGGACTTTACCATTAAAACAATTCATACTGACTGTATATTAATCTTTGAATAATTAATGTGCTTTAGGATCATGAACCGCAACTGCAATATTAGAGTCGGCAGTTCCATAATAAAGAAGCCATTTCCCTTTAAAATAAACCAGGCCTTCGAGAAAACATACATTATTGATATACCCGGTAATTTCATATGGCCTGTCTGGCCTGATAAAATTAGAATCAGTACGGTTAATTACTTTTGTCGGATCATTTTTATCCAGCAATACCTGTCCGCCGGCATAAGTTCCGGGCGCAAGTGTTGTATCTCCTTTATCCGGATCATTGCGGGCGTTATAAATAAATAAGATACCTTTTTCTGTAAGAATAGCCTGGGGGCCCGATTCTACCAGGTAACTGTCGAACTTACCTGCCCGGGTAGAAAACACTTCTTTAAATGCCTGGTATTTTCGCAAACTATCATATCTTATTTTACTGGGATCCTGCTCTTCAATACATACCCAGTTAATAAGATCATCGGATGTGGCGGCATAAATGCTGGATTCGCCCCAGAGCATCCAGTATTTACCATTTATTTTGGCAGCAACAAATTTCTCGCCTTCCTGCCGGCAAACAATCGATCCTGCCTTTGACCAGTTTTTTACAAAATCGCCGTTACGAACCATTTTGAATGCAGAACCGTGTTTGGTCCATTTTTTGAGGTCTGTTGAAGTGGCCACAAACATACGTGCAGTTATTCCATCGTAAGCGGTATAAGTAAGAATATAACGGCCGTGTTCGTCTTCCACTATCCGGGGATCTTCGCACCCTCCCTCCCATTCATATTTTTTCAGGCTGTCGTTATCAGGATAGAGAACCGGTTCCGGCATCCGGGTAAAATTTACGCCATCATCGCTGTAGGCCAGGCCCAGACGTGAAGTTCCATTGGTTTTTCCTATTTTGTCCTCCGCCCGATAAATGATATATACTTTGCCGTCTTTTACAATAGCAGCCGGGTTGTAAACAAATTGCTCCTCCCAGCTAACGGTTTTATTAAGAATGGGATCAATAAACCGATTTGAACCTGGTGTCAGCACAGGGTTGGCAGAGTCGACTTTTACAAATGGTCCCAGTGTCCATCCCTGGTCTGAAGTATCAGCTGGCGTGTTTTCAGGAGTATTACAAGCTGCTAAAAGCGAAAAAAAGGTAAGGACAAACGAGAAAAAAAATAACTGACGCATAATAGATGGTTTGATTTTGAAAAATTTGTTCTTGTTAAAAAAAATTTAGAGAATATTGTACCAGGCGTCGCTCATTAGCTGAATACCGGCCAGGGATGGATGAATGCCATCAGTAGAATAGAATTTAGGTGGCGCTTTCTTTGCTTTTCTTTCGTACAGCTCCTGGTAAGGAATGAACACCGCGTTAAATTCAGCCGCGATTTTACGGGCGATTTCCCGGTATTCATTAAAGGAGGGGTACCAGTCATCAATTTTTTCCCGGGCGCCCTTCAGTGCATAAGGTTCGCCTATCACTAACCTTACGCCAGGCAATTTACTCTTAGTCAGCTTCAGCAGTTCACGATATTCCTGCTCATATCTGCGGGTATCTCCTTTACCCGTGGCGGAGAACGACACATTAAAGTCGTTCACGCCAACAAGTATACTAAGAACTGTAGGTTTTAACCGAAGGCAGGCAGTATCCCAGCGACCGAGTAAATTTTTTATAGTATTTCCATTAATACCGGTGTTATGCACTTTCAGGTTAAGGTCCGGATTATTGGCCAGCAACCTCGAAGCAGTAAGGGTAACATACCCCAAACCGAGTCCCCGGGCAACATTTGGTGAAGCGTATATTTCCCGTTCACGGGCTCCGTCTGTAATAGAGTCACCGGTAAATACGATAATATCATTTTTTTGTAAATGCAGCTTTCTTCCCTTTGCCCATCCTCCTGAAGTATTGAACCAATCTCCTGTAGTAATAAGGCCCATACCGGCAATGCAGGTACGTAAAAATTGTTTGCGTGGATAAGTTTCAGTATTCATAAATAAACTTTTTTTATTACAGTTTTTGCTCGTTGTGCCCCCTTGATATCTTATCACTTTTCATGTCTTCAACAAAATCAAGGGAGCGTGTAAAGGTTTCTTCCATGAAGAATAAAGCTATAATGGCTATTAAAATAGTTGCAGCCCCTGTTATAACTGCTGCGGTAATAAGGTTTGTTTTATTCGTGAGGTATAAAAAAACAAAGCTGAGAGGCACAACGGTGGCACGTATAAAGTTGGGCACCGTGGTAGCTACGGTAGCGCGCAAATTAGAGCCAAACTGCTCAGCCGCAATGGTAACAAACAATGCCCAATACCCAATTGAGAACCCCAATAAGCCACAACAGGCGTAGATACCATTATAAGACTGCCAGGGATAATACAGGTAGGTTGCTAGTGCTAAACCTGTGAGCACAATAAACACGGCTGCCGCCTTTTTCCGGCTTCTAAGGTACTGGCTTAAAAGCCCGCTCATAATATCGCCGGAGGAGAGACCTATATATCCGTACATTACCGCCTTCCCTGCCACAACGTACTCAATACCGCGTGCTGCTGCAATTTCCGGACTGAATGTCATTAGAATTCCTATTACGAACCAGATAGGGAGGCCAATAAGAATACAGCGTATATATTTGTAAAGCCGTTTACGGTTATTAAACAGGCTTAGAAAATTGCCTTTCTGATGTGAGCTGGCCTTTATCTTTTTATATATTCCTGATTCTTTAATGCTGACGCGCAGCAATAATAAAACCAGGCCCAGGCCTCCGCCAATAAAATATGCCGTTCTCCAATCAAAAAGTTCTGCCATGATGTTAGCAAGCACTGCTCCAAGCAAACCAAATGCCGCCACCAGGGAGGTACCATATCCCCTGATTTCCTTTGGCAGTATTTCAGCCACCAACGTAATTCCGGCTCCTAATTCGCCAGCCAAACCAACTCCTGCTATGAAGCGTAATATGGCGTACTGCCCGGCTGTTTGAACAAACCCATTTCCAAGGTTAGCCAATGAGTACAATAAAATAGAGCCGAACAATACAGAAAGACGCCCCTTTTTATCTCCCAAAACTCCCCATAGGATACCCCCGACCAGCATCCCAGCCATCTGCATATTGATAAGAACAATACCCTGATCCATCAACTCCGTACCAGCATATCCTAAATCAGTGAGGCTGTTAACCCTTACAATACTAAAAAGGAGCAGATCGTATATATCCACAAAATAGCCAAGTGCTGCAACTATAACAGGGAGACAAAACACCTGCTTATAAGAATAATTCATATGACATTTATCGATTAATTAAAAGTAAATTTGCGGTGCAGCCTGTTGCAAAAAGTATACTTTCGGTTCAAAAAGGTATCTTATTCAAATTTTTAAAGAAAAACAGGCTAAACGGCAACTACATTCGATAACAGAAAGGCCAGGTGGCGGCTATCGTATATTGCTTTAACTATTTCAGGGTTAGCGAAGCCGGTACCAAGGTTCCATCTTTCGGCAATTCAAGCAATAGCTATTACAGGGCGGTCAAAATACAGGTTTACTCCACATGATAGTAGAATCTTTTCCACTTCATATCAGAAGCGTGTGTCAAAAGGAACACTTTCAAAAATCCCAATCCCCCAAGTTTTAAACCTGATCTTTTATCTTTCCGCTTACAAAAGCACGCTTTTGACGCTCCAAAATAAAAAAGGCCTTTCCAACTTCGTTGGAAAGGCCTTGTGCCCGAGACTGGATTCGAACCAGCACGCCGTGTTACCAGCACTACCACCTCAAAGTAGCGTGTCTACCAATTTCACCACCCGGGCTTTCAGCAAATTTTAAATGACAAATTTAAAATATTGAATGCTAAATTATTTGTAAGAACTAAAGGACGGCAAAGGTAATAAAAAAGACAATTGGGAAAGTCAGGAAGTCCGAAAGTCGGTAAGTCCGAAAGTCGCATTAACTTAAACTGTCAACTGTCATCCGTCATCTATCAACTTCTCTAATCATCCAGCTTCAGCACAGCTAAAAATGCCTCCTGCGGCACTTCTACGTTACCTATCTGGCGCATACGCTTTTTACCTTCTTTCTGCTTTTCGAGCAGCTTACGTTTACGGCTGATATCACCACCATAGCATTTGGCCGTTACATCTTTGCGCATAGCCGAAATATTTTCACGCGCTACAATTTTGGCCCCTATAGCAGCCTGGATCGCGATCTGGAACTGCTGACGGGGCAACAGTTCTTTTAATTTTTCGCAAAGCTTGCGTCCAAAATCCTGCGCCCGGCTACGGTGAATCAATGCGCTCAGCGCATCTACTTTTTCGCTGTTCAAGAGTATATCCATCTTGGCAATATCACTATCACGGTAACCTAAAGGATGATAATCGAACGATGCATAGCCGCGGGTTTGTGATTTCAGTTTATCGTAAAAGTCAAATACGATCTCGGTTAAAGGCATTTCAAAGATCAATTCCACGCGCGTAGTAGTGAGATAGCTCTGGTTTATCAAAATACCGCGTTTGCCCAAACACAGCGTCATAATATTACCGATATATTCCGGCTTGGTAATGATCTGCGCTTTAATATAAGGCTCTTCAATCCTTTCTGTCTTTACCGGGTCGGGAAATTCTGAAGGGTTATTGACAGTAATTTTTTCCCCTTTGGTAGTATAGGCAATAAAGCTTACGTTGGGTACGGTGGTGATTACCGTTTGGTCAAACTCACGTTCCAGGCGCTCCTGTATAATCTCCATGTGCAGCATTCCCAGGAAGCCGCAGCGGAAGCCAAAACCCAGCGCCTGCGAGGTTTCCAGCTCAAAAGTTAAAGAAGCATCATTCAGCTGTAGCTTATCCATGCAGTCGCGCAGCTCTTCAAACTCATCAGTATTTACCGGGTAAATACCTGCAAATACCATCGGCTTTACTTCTTCAAAGCCTTTAATGGCAACAGGGTTCTGGTTATTAGCCAGTGTAATGGTATCCCCTACTTTCACTTCCTTTGCATTCTTGATACCTGTAATAATATACCCTACATCACCGGCTTTAATCTCCTTCTTCTCGGTCATTTTCAGCTTTAAAATACCGATCTCGTCCGCCTCGTACTCCTGCCCGGTGCTTACAAATTTTACCTTATCGCCTTTCTTAATCGTACCGTTTAAAATGCGGTAATACACAATAATACCACGGAAACTGTTAAACACACTGTCAAAAATCAATGCCTGCAGCGGAGCCTCTTCATCGCCTTTAGGCGCCGGTATTCTTTCCACGATGGCTTCCAGCACTTCTTCAATACCCAAACCTGTACGACCGCTGGCCAAAAGAATATCCTCCGGCTTGCAGCCAATAAGGTCAATGATCTGGTCTTTAACCTCGTCAATCATTGCCCCGTCCATGTCTATTTTGTTGATAACAGGAATGATTTCCAGGTCATTCTCAATAGCCAGGTACAGGTTGCTGATGGTTTGGGCCTGTATGCCCTGCGTAGCATCTACCAGCAGCAGCGCACCTTCGCAGGCCGCCAGCGCCCGGCTTACCTCGTAGCTGAAATCCACGTGACCGGGAGTGTCAATCAGGTTCAGCGTATAATCTTCGCCAGCCTTCGATTTATAATTGATCTGAATAGCATGGCTTTTAATAGTGATCCCTTTTTCCCTTTCCAGGTCCATATCATCCAGCACCTGGTCCATCATTTCGCGGTCGCTGATGGTGTTCGTTGTTTGCAAAAGCCTGTCTGCCAGGGTACTTTTACCATGGTCAATATGTGCAATAATGCAGAAATTCCTGATATGCTTCATTTTCTTAAAACCCTGTTAGGGCGTGCAAAGGTACGTATTTGAAGTTTCTTATGTGCAACTTGAAATTTGAAGGTATTACCTGCGCATATTTGGCTTAGTTTATGTGCTATCTTTGATATATCGTCAAACTATTTTAAACTATTTAATATGCAACAGCCTGTAGAAATGACCACACTAAGCCAGGTGCTTGAAAAGCTCAGGCTAAAAGGTGTTGATAATGAAATAAAAATGAATGATGACAAACAAATGGTCTCTGAGCAATCGGGAAAAGTATATCGCCCTGAAGACCTGGTGATTTTCAAAACATTCAGGTTCGAAGGGGATTCTGACCCGGCGGATAATTCTGTATTATATATAACCGAAGACAAAGAGGGTGAGATCGGATATATTCTTGATGCCTATGGCGCTTACAGCAATCACGAGGGTTTTGAATTTTCGGATTTTATTAAGAATATTAAAGTGGAAGACCGCGATGAGCAGGAGCTGTTTGGATAAATAAAAGAGAATGTTTCAAAAGAGATGTCAGCCTGAGCTTGTCGAAGGCTAACGATTTGGTTATCAATATTTCGTCAAGCTCAATATGACAACTAAATTGACTTTTGAAACATCCACTTTTTATAAGATAGATGGAGGCTTATTTCAACAGCCCGTCTCTTTTGGCCCATTCTTCAACTTTAGCAGCACGGTCGCCACTTTCAGGATGACTGCTTAACATTTTCTCAGTTTTCGAGCGTTCTGCACCATCGCTTAACGAAGCCAGTTTTTTGAAAGCGCTGGCCATTCCCATCACATTGTAACCATTTCTCTTTAAAAAATTGTATCCATATTCATCTGCCTGACTTTCCTGCTTACGGCTGTATTTTGAGCTTAAAATGGCATTGGCAAACTCCCCCAGTTGGCTTTCGGTAAGCGCAGCGGCAACACCCGATTGTGATGAAGCTGCATCGGCAATAGCTGCGCGTTTATAGGCATCGCGAACAGCATCGCGGGTATCTTTGTTTTTTACATGCCCAATTTCATGACCAATAACTGAGAGCACTTCATCATCCGTCATAAAATCCATTAAAGCAGCAAAAACACGTACACTGCCATCTGCACAGGCAAAAGCATTAATGTCTTTTACCAGGTACACTTTGTAATTAAGGGTAAGGCCATCTTCGCTTTTGTGCTTGCCAAACAGCTTTTCCAGACGTTTGGTATAAGGGCTGTCCGCATCGGCTACAGGATTGTTGGCATCCATCCAGTCAACCGCCTGCTTAGCCAGCTTTGCAGCATCAGCATCGCTGAAAGTAGCCGCTTTTACACCTTTACTTGCAGCGTCAACAGCTTTAGTATTTAGTTTAATCTGGGCATGAGAAATACCTGTTAATGCAGCAATTGCCCATAGGGTCAGTATCATTTTTTTCATAAGTAAAACTACTTTTTTGAAGTTAGGGATTTTAATTAACTGGCGCGAAAATAAATTTTCATCGGGTGATAACCTAATTACATCCTGTTATTTTCAGGTGCTTCAGGAACCGGTTTTTTCTTTTTCAGATCTTCTTCACTGGAAGGAGGACCAGGAAATCCCGGAACATCCTGATCTATACGAGGGTCGTTACTTTCTTTTACTTCCTTTTTAGTGTTGATAGGATCTGTTGGCTTTTTATTTGATTTGCTCATACGGAGAGGTTTATTGATCATAAGCAAAAAATCATGCCGGATTTAAGCAATAAAAGATATCTACACGCAAAAAATAGTGTCATTACCTATAAGATAGTAGGTATCGGACGGCGATACCTCATATCCCGTGTACAAACCGGTGAAGGCACTAAATGCAGGCAGCACCATACGATGCTCTGACACGATAAAACATGCCATCCTGTACGATTGTCTTGCTTTGCCGGTAATGATATATCCCGGGTGTATATGCCCGGATATAACAAAGCCGTTTCCCCTATCCTTTGCATGGTGATGGGTTATAAGGAACGGCTCCATCATGTAGTTTTTTTCCGTTAAACAAATACCAAGATCCTGATAATCTATATTCATCAATTTATCATGATTACCAGGCACGAGTACAAAATCTATGTCTGTATGGGAGGCACGCCATTGTTTAAAAAGATGGATATCAGCATTATAATCATGATGAAACATATCGCCGGCTACCACAATAGTCCGGGGCTGATAGATTTCAATAAGCACTGCTAATCTTTTTAAATCATCAGTCATTACCGTAGAGGGAATGGGTATGCCCCGCGAACGAAAATAACCGGTTTTGCCCAGGTGCATATCGGCCAGGAAAAGCACCTGCTTCCGGGGCCAATAGATAGCCCGCTCTATCAATAAAACCAATAACTCATTGTTACAAATAATTTCCATATCTGAATATTGTGAATGGGAGTGGTAAGTAGGGAGTGTGCCCCCTACTCGCTACTAATTACTCCCTACTCAACCTCCTCATCGTCTCCTCCTGCATTTTCCTCACTTTCACATCCAGCTCTTCACTGCTTAAATCCTGGCGAAGACTGTCCACCTTGATAGGAAAGCTGAGCGGTGTGAATGCCTTAGCATTAACAACAATGATCCTGCTTTGTTGAATGCGTTGCAAAGCCGCAGCTAATCGCGGCTCTTCCAGTTGCTGATAAAACACTTCTTCATAAGCCTGGCGCATTAAAAGATTATTGGGATCATGCTGTTCAAATATCCTGAAAATAAGGCCCGATGAGGATTGCAGGTTTTTATCTGTTTTGAATTTGCCTGCATAATTCTTCATCACCAGGCCCGCTATTACAGCAATATCCCTGAACTTACGGCCGGCCATTTCAGCAGCATTAATGCTTCTCACTATATCTTCCGACAGGTTTTCGACAGATAAAATTTTATTCATATCTATTTTATCCATCGGAACAGGCTGATCGCTCAACAGCTCAAACCCGTAGTCGTTCATAGCCATAGAAAACGTAATAGGCTGGATCTTACTGATGCGGTAAGCTACCAGCGCGCTCATTACTTCATGCACCAGCCGCCCTTCAAAAGGATACATGAACAAATGATGGCCATCCCGCGTTTGTATCAGCTCTACAAGGAACTCGTCATCTTTAGGTATATGAGAATTGGCTTCCTGGTGCCTGAACAAGGGATACAGCTTTTTCAATTCTACTTCTTTCGGTCCTGGCTTTAAGGCCTCATTAAATTTATGCCTCAAAAAAGCACTCAGGTTAGAACTCAGCGGGAGTCGGCCACCCAGCCAGCTTGGTGTGATGGCGCGCTTTGCATTGCTCTTTTTTACCAGCACAGTCATATCCTTTATCATTACAAACTCCAGCACCTTTCCAGCCAGCCCGAACTTGTCGCCGGGATTTAACCTTGCCACGAAATATTCCTCCACCATACCAATATAACCACCGCTTAAAAATTTTACTTTCAGCATGGGATCGCTTACAATAACCCCCAGGTTCATACGGTGCATCATGGCAATGCGGCGGTTCTTTACTTTGTAAACACTTTCTTCAATGATTACTTTCTGATAATCTTCATACGCTGTAAGCACATCTCCTCCATGTGTAATGAACCTTAACACCCATAGCCATTCCTCTTTTTCCAGGTAGCTAAAAGCATAGGTTTGCTTTACTTGCTCATATACTTCTTCTTCCCTGAAACCCTCTCCCACTGCTAATGTAACAAGATACTGCACTAATACATCAAAGGTCTGTACCAGGGGTATACGGCTTTCTATAATACCTTTTTGAGCCGCTTCTTTAAGCGCCGCTGCTTCAACCAGCTCTAAAGAATGCGTGGGAAGAAAATAAATTTTTGATGTTTCAAAAGGCGAATGCCCACTACGCCCCGCACGCTGTAAAAACCTGGCCACACCTTTGGGTGAGCCTATCTGGATAACCGTATCCACAGGTTTAAAATCTACTCCAAGATCCAGGGACGAAGTACATATTACTGCTTTCAGCTGCTCTGTATGCAGCATTTCTTCTATCCAGTTGCGCAGCTCCATATCAACAGAGCCATGATGAATAGCCAGTTGCCCGGCCAGGTCCGGTGCCGCTGTTAACATTACCTGGTACCATAGCTCGCTCTGGCCACGGGTATTAGTAAAGATAAGGGTAGTGCGACTTTCATCAATAATAGGAACCAGTTGCGCAGCCATTTTTGTGCCCAAATGTCCTGCCCAGGGCAGCACTTCTATTTCATCCGGGATAATAGAAATGATGTCTGTTTTCTTTTTCTCTTTTGCCCGAACAATAGTCTTTTTCATGCCGGTGTAAGGGATCAGCACTTCCAGCGCCTCATCTATATTCCCGATAGTAGCGCTGATGCCCCATATACGCAGATCAGGTACTATGCTCCTCAGTCTTGATATGGCCAGCTCTGTTAATACGCCCCGTTTACTTCCCAAAAGTTCATGCCATTCATCTACCGCAACACATTTCAGATATTTAAAGTAGGAGCTATTATTTTTTTGTGCAAACAGCAGGTGCAGGCTTTCGGGGGTAATGATCAGTACATCCGGCATTTTTTTAGTTTGCTTTTGCCGCTCTTTAGTGGTGGTATCCCCATTGCGAACCCCCACTTCCCAATCCAGGCCTATCTGCTCCAGGGCCCCGCTCATAGCCCTTCCCAGGTCTTTGGCCAGGGAACGTAACGGCGTGATCCATATCAATTTCAACCCCTCACCATATTCACCGGGATGATTAAGATAATGAATAATAATAGAAAAGAAAATCGAAAAAGTTTTACCAAAACCGGTGGGTGCAATTACCAGGCCCGAATATCCTTTATCAAACTTCTGCCAGCTTTCCTGCTGAAAAGCAAAAGGTTTATTGCCTAAGGATTGGAACCAATCTTTAACAATGGAATAGCCGGATGTGGATTGAATGGTAGACAAAGGATAAGTTAATATTGCTTACACGGATGTAATGAAACGATCCCAATCAAGAACTTTAATGACCTTAAACATACAATGATATTTTTTCATAAGTCCGGGCTTTAACGGCGCAGGAATACCAGATATGAGTTTTAAATCTGCCATATCTCAAAGATAATAAAACCGAAAACATCTGAATTATAAACAGGTTTCTGCATCACCCATACTTTCCCAGCATTTCTTTCAAATCCTCAATCGTATTTATCTCATCAGCCGTTTTATCTTTTCTCCAGCGAAGAATGCGCGGGAAACGCAAGGCCACACCTGATTTATGCCGGCTGCTTTCTGCAATACCTTCAAAGCCTATCTCAAACACCAGCTCGGGCTTTACCGTACGCACCGGGCCAAATTTTTCGATGGAATTATTTTTAATAAAACGATCTACCTCTTTTATCTCCTTATCGGTGAGGCCGGAATAGGCTTTAGCTATGGTTACCAGTTGGCTGCCCGATTTAACAGCAAAGGTATAATCAGTGTAAAAAGCGCTCCGACGCCCACTGCCTTTTTGTCCGTAAATCAGCACTGCATCTATAGAAAGCGGGCTGATCTTCCATTTCCACCAATCTCCTTTTTTACGGCCCGCATGATAAACAGAGCTTTTGGCTTTAAGCATCAGCCCCTCGCTGTTTACATCTCTTGCTTCTTCTCGTAATGCTTCCAACTGTTCCCATTCAGAAAATTGTACTACCGGCGACAATAACACATAACCAAAAGGAATATGCGCTACTACCTGTTCCAGTAACTGCCTGCGTTCAGTAAAAGGTTGCTCACGAATATCCTCACCTTTCCATTCCAGCAGATCGTAAGCATAAAAACCGGCAGGCGTTTCCTGCAGCAGCTTCTTAGAAATAGTTTTGCGGTTCAGCCTTTTTTGCAGGTGACTAAAACTTAATACCTGTCCGTCTTTTACAGCCAGTATTTCGCCGTCTATTACAACGCCATCAGGCAGGTATTCCATCAGCAATTGCAGTTCCGGGAATTGGGGTGTTACCAGCTCTTCGCCCCGGCTCCATATAAAAAGTTCATCCCCTCTTTTTACGATCTGCCCACGTATCCCGTCCCACTTCCATTCTGCCTGCCATTCACCAGGAGCGCCCAATTCTTCTACCGGCTTATCAATTGGATAAGCCAGGCAAAATGGATAGGGTTTTGAATGATCGGCACCACCCGCTACCAGCGCTGTATAATCTGTTTCCAGCGGGTCCCAGTTACCCATGATGCTGTGCATGATCCTGCTTTCTTCCTCCCCTGTAAATTTTGCTAAGGCATTGACCAGCAACTTGTAGGAAACGCCCACTCGGAATCCTCCTCCAATCAGCTTGTTAAAAATAAAGCGTTCACTGTAATCCAGGCCATTCCAGGCCTCCAGCACATAGGCTTTTTTCTCTTCCTCTGTTTCGTCATGTAATCCTGTAAGCTCCTGCATCCATTGCGCAATACTTTTTTCGATCCTGTACTGCGGCCCGGGCAATATAAGGCTGATCGTTTCCCCGAGATCTCCCACATTGCTATACGATTCTAAAAACAACCATTCAGGCAAACCCGTAATTTCCAAAGCCCATTGCCTGATGAGGGTTGTTTTTACTGGCCGTTTAGGCCTTCTCCCGGTAAACAATGCAATCAGCCAGAGCTTATCTGCATCTGCGGCCACAGACAGGTATTCAATGATAGCATTGATTTTATCGTTGGTTTTATTGCTGATCTCTAAAGCGTGTATAAGGGCGGCGAAATTTTTCATAAGGCTTCACCCTCCCCCTGATCAGCAGATAATACAGCCTCCGTTTCTTCATCATTCCCGTATTGTGTTGCCACTTCCTCAGCCACAATGCCGATCTCATTTAAATACTTTGCAAATGTGGCTGTATAACCATGGGTAACAAAAACCTTTTCTGCTCCTGTAGCTTTAACTGTTTGTAAAAGTCCGCACCAGTCTGCATGATCACTGACGGCAAAACCGGCATCTACACTCTGCCAGCGGCGATTGCCCCGCACCTGCATCCAGCCCGAACATATAGCAACCGCCCCATTGGGAACCTTCTTAATCATATTGCTTCCCAGTAAAGACGGAGGCAATATTACTATATTGCCTTGTACCTCAGCTTTTGAAGTTTCCGTATTCCAGACATGGGTTTGCGGCAAATTTATGCCTGCGTTTTCGATAGCTTTATTCAGGCGTTCGATTGAACTGTGCACGAAAATGTTAGCTATGCCTTCCAGTCCTTTTATTAAACGTTGTGCTTTGCCCAGACTATAAGCAATAAACACACTTGTTCTCTGGTTAGCCTGGTTACGATATATCCAGTCTTTTATCCTGTCAAAAATCTGCTGCTGATCCAGCCAGTTATAAACGGGCAAACCAAACGTACTTTCAGTTACGAACTCGTTACATTTCACTACCTCAAAGGGTGTTGATATACCATCATCCGCTGTTTTATAATCTCCTGAAACCACGCTTACAAAACCGTTGTGCTCCAACCGTATCTGCGATGAGCCAATAATATGCCCGGCAGGATGCAGGCTTACCTTAACACCCCCGATCATTTTGGTTTCGCCGTAAGGCATTGTATCCATACTGATATCTGCGCCCAGTCTTGTTTGCAATACGGGCTTAGATGCATTATGCGCCAGGTAATGTTTGCTGCCCCAGCGGGCGTGATCGCCATGCCCATGGGTGATCACTGCATAATCTACAGGCTGCCAGGGGTCAATATAAAAATTACCCAACGGACAAAAAATACCCTTACCGGTAAAACGTAGTAAACTCAAGATTTTCTAATTATAGTTTATAAGGTCAAATATCGTTCCCTGTTTTATTGGCATAAAAAAATGACAAAAATTCGCAAAGCAGTTTGCAATAAAAAACGGTTACAACCTGGAATTGTAACCGCCTTTAAAGATCATTAAGTTCGGTAAGCTGTTTACAAAGGAAAGATATGTTCTATAAATTTAACATCGCGCCGGGTCTGCGGGTAATTTATCCGTAATCACACAATGCCGTTGTCCGTTAATAAATTCTTCATGCCATTTCCAATCGTTCAGGTTAATGCTCATATCTGATGATAAATATTTGATAGCGTCACCGGTAAAACTGATAGGAGCAGAACTCTGTACTTCGAGTCCGTTGAAGTTCCTGGAATTATTGAATAAAGCGTCTCTCATACATTTAAAATTTTAATACGTTTAAAGGTTATCAATTAATCAAAGCAATTGGTGACAGGTTAGCTTCAGGTTCCTTTGCACAGCAAACCCATTAATTTATAGCAAATACTTTACCAGTTTATGCAAAAAAAATTATAAAATACATTTCAGAAACAGTCTTGTAATAGATCAAATTCCGATACAATATTTATAGAAATGTACATGAAATTTTTCATTTATAAAATACACAAAGAAAAGAATGAATGAATCCCGAAAGCATTCGGGATATAGAAATTCCCCATGACCAAAAACAATAATAACATTCATGGGAAAATTATTCTCTTATTATTTTTTTCGGAATAATAAAAACAGCCCCACGGCTACCAATGCTATCAGGAAGAATGCCCATCCCATACCTGCTTTAAATATGCCCTCTGCCACTTCACAGCTTTGCAGGGCTAAAACAAAGACAAAAAGGAAGCCTGTTACATTTTTCATATTCAAAGTGTTTAAAAAGTTGTTTCAGGAAAAGGTATTTCGTAAAGCTCTGATGTCTTCACAACGCTGCACCATTTCAGCTCTCTGGGCTGTAATCAAACTCCTGGCATCGCTGCTCAGTTCTTCTCCCAGCGCAGCACTGTAGGCCCTGATGGCCGTTGCTTCAATGGTTTCACAACTATCTAATATAGCTACGCTGTCATTTCCCGTAAATAGTGCTTTCACTTCCATCCAGGCACGGTACATCTTTCCGGCTCCAGATGTTCCCTCTGCGGCTTCCCCATCATAGAGGTTTACTAATTTTTCCAGTTCAGTATTATAATCAATACTGTTATTGACCATTTTCCTTAAGAAAGGTTTCATATCTCCGGCTTCTTCATCACTCAATTCAGATAAAGCCTTGTTATAACCGGCCATCCTGTCGTTGTTAACCTGTACAAGATCATTTAAAACGGCCACCTGTTTTTTATTGTCCAGTGTTTCCATATGAGCGGCATTTAATCCTGCAATACAGAGCCTTCAATAGCCTCTCCAATGGCATTCACATCTTCCTGGCTAATGTTTCCCCAGATCTGCTTCCATACCTGTTCATCTTTTCTGATCTGCGTGATCTCATTTTCATTAACACGGCAATTGTAAAAAGTAACACCATCTGTTGTTTCAGATGTCAATACAAATACTTCCTGCATCTGGCCGTTAACCCTGGCCTGCACTGAAAATGCTCTTCCATCATTATTTTCCATGATCTGATATTTTTAAAATTATTTATTCAAAAAACCGATCAGCAGGCTATTTAGCTCATTGGCATGGGTGCAGTTTAAGCCATGGGGCGCCCCTTCAATGATGTGGTATTCATTATTAACAATGCCTTTAGCTGCCTGCTCTGCTGAGGTTTTCAGGGGAACAATATTATCAGCATCTCCATGAACAATTAAAACGGGAACTGCAACATTTATAAGTTCAGGCCTGAAATCAGTAGTTGCCCATGCCTCTGCCGCCTTCTGAGTAGCGTTCTCTGATGCTCCTGAAGCCACGATGAAATCCGCATCCAGGCGGGCTTCGCTTACACTTTTATGCAGCAGGCCGTAATTATAAAAGTTCTTATGAAAATCCTTCAGGAAACCAACCCTGTCTGTTTTAAGCGCTTCCATAATTTTGTCAAGCTCCTCCTGCGGCACTCCATCAGGATTATCGGGTTT
Organism: Niabella sp.; assembly: GCA_049841335.1. Lineage (GTDB taxonomy): Bacteria > Bacteroidota > Bacteroidia > Chitinophagales > Chitinophagaceae > Niabella. The sequence goes on from JASGDI010000255.1 coordinate 52,930, forward strand.
TTGGGCTACCAAAGGAATAATAGAAGCTATCAATGCAGCTTTATCTATTTTTTCAGAACCATATTTTGTAAAATATCGCACTACTTCCCCTCCGCCCATTGAAAAACCTACCAGTGTAACGTTGCTTAGCTCAAGCGTTGTGATAAGCGCATGAAGATCTGAGGCAAGCGTATCATAATCATATTGATCCCACTCGGTTTCTGATGCGCCAAAGCCACGCCGGTCATAAGCAATGACCCTGTACCCTGCATTGACAAGCGCTGTAACCTGCGCATCCCAGGAGCGATGGCTTAAAGGCCAGCCATGGATCAGGATTACAGGATTGCCCGATCCATGATCTTCATAAAAAATCTTTACATGTTTTGTCTGATCCCGGTTTATAACGTAAGGCATAACAATAATTTTAGCATATGGATTAAATACTCTGTATATCAAATACCAAAACCAGGCCAGTGTTGATCAGATCACTAAAATTCCGGTACTCAGAAAAAATAGCACACAATTTGCATTAAGGTATATTTTTGTCAGATATTAACTTAACTATATTCAAACCAACATGATCCCGATAATTATCAGGATTCAGGCTTAAATTACACAAGGAAAGCCTGAATCCGAAAGTTTTCGGAACATCAAAGGTTCCTCTTGACAAAGACAATAAAAAAATTACAAGAGAAAGTATAAGTTAATTCGGCTCTGTATAATACAACCAGGCATTCATTATTTGAAAAATTTTTATTATTTGAACCGGGTAACAAGTAAAATCTTAAGAATCGTTTTGTGGATCATTGCAGGCATCATTATGCTTGTTATCCTTGCAGCAGTATCACTCACCATACCGGCTGTTCAGAACCTTGTGAAAAATAAGGTAGTTTCTTATTTAAAAAAGAAAACTGATACCGAGATCAGCCTGGAGCGTATACGCATCAGTTTTCCTACCGGCCTCCGGTTAGACAAATTTTTTATAGCAGATAAGAAAAATGACACTTTATTGTATGCCGGTAAACTTGCAGTACAGCTGGATATGTTGGGGCTGATAAGAAACAGGATCGCAGTCAGTGATATAGAGCTGCAAAAAGTATATGCCAATGTGTACCGGCTTAACCCGGATACTGTTTTCAATTACCAGTTCCTGGTGGACGCTTTTGTTTCGGCAGATAAAGCACCGGAGAAAACGCCCAAAGATTCTACTGCCCCTCTTCAGCTAAAGCTGGACAAAATCGGCTTTGATGACATCAGGATAAATTTTAAAGATGATGTGGCAGGGAATGACGCCGGTGTATCCCTGGGTACGTTAAATGCCCGCGTAGATGAGTTTAACCTGGAGCAGATGCGGTATGTACTGGATCAACTGGAACTTAAAAATACACAGCTGCATTATTTCCAGAATAAACCCCTGACCGTTTTGCAGCAAAAAGCTGATGAAGCTATAGATGAGGCCGAAGCTGCATCAGGAGGCAAACTGCCTTTGATCGAAGTAAAAAACTTTGCCTTTAATGATATTGACCTGAAGTATGACGACCGCCTTTCTGATACCCGTGCCTTCGCCTTTTTAAAGACCTTCATGCTGAAAGACCTGCTGATAGACCTTACGCATGGCAAATACCAGACAAGCAACGGTGAGCTGAGCAACTCGGTTATAGATTTTGCTTACAGGCCTACCCCCGCCAATGAAGAAGCGCTTCAGAAAGCGGCAGACAGCACACAGGAATCTTCGTTCAGCCTTTACCTGGATAAAATTGTCTTATCCGGTAATAATATCAAATATGATAACCTTTCCGCTCCCCGTGAAAGGCAGGGAATGGATTTCAACCATCTTAATATAAAAAACCTGGGAATTTCGGGAAAAGATATTGCTATTGACAGTGCCGGCATTAAAGCTACTATCAATGGTGGTAAATTACAGGATACCTGCGGTTTCGTGCTGAACGAATTAAAAGGAAAAATCATTTACGATGATCAACAGATCAGCGTAAAAGACCTCTTAATAAAAACACCTCATACGCTTATTGATAATAATACTCTTATAACTTACAGTTCACAGGACGACCTGTCCAAACATCCTGATAAGGTGGATGTAAACTTAAGGTTCAACAATTCCGTGTTAGGGCTTGCTGATGCCTGGTATTTTGTCCCCTCACTTCCCGCCGGATATCGTAACCAGCGTTTAAATATGGCCGCTAATGTTAATGGCCGGTTAAATGATATTAATATCAGCAAATTGCAGCTAAATGGCATGCGTAATACGAATATTGATATTGCCGGTACTATCAAAGGCTTACCGGATATGGACAAAGCCTTTTTCAATCTTAACATTGGAAAGTTCACTACCTCGAAATCTGATCTCAATGCTCTTTTACCTAAAGGCACATTACCCGACAATATAGAGCTACCTAACCAGGTAGCTGCCAGCGGAAAGTTCACGGGCAGCATAAATAAATTTAACACGAACCTGGACGTAAGAACTGATATGGGATCAGCCAAGATCAATGCCGCTATGGGTGGCTCTTCCAAAAATCCATCCTATATGGCTAAGGTCGATCTTAATAAATTCAATGTAGGCCGCTTATTAAAAAGAACAGACGTGGGCACGGTTAGCCTGTACCTGGATGTAACCGGCTCCGGCACCTCAGCTCAAACAGCCGATGCCACTGTTAAAGGAACTGTTTACAGCGCTTATTATAATGAGTACAACTATCATGATATACAGCTTGATGGCAGATACGCTAAGCAGGTGTTCCAACTGCAGGCAGCCAGTGCTGATATCAACCTGAATTTTAATCTTGCCGCTAATATGAATATGGGAGGTAAATATCCTTCTTTAAAAGGCACAGCAGACTTAAAACAAGTAGACCTGCAAAAGCTGAACTTCAGTGCTGACGAGCTGAAAGTAGCGGGAGTGGCCGATCTTGATTTTCCAACAGTAGATCCTGACTATTTAAACGGTACTGCCTTTATTTCAAGCTTACAGGTAGCTACCGGCGGTAAGGTGATTAATGTAGATACGATATCTCTTCATGCACTGTCAACCGTTGATGAAAACAGTTTACAGCTCAAATCGGATATCATCAGCGCCGATCTGAACGGGCAATACCAGCTTACCCAGTTAGGACAGGCCTTCATTAATGAAATAAATAAATACTACGCGTTTGCTCCTGTAGAGAAAACAGCACCGCAAAGAATGAATTTTAACGTAGTGGTACATGATTCAAAACTCCTGAAGGAGTTTGTGCCCTCGCTTACCACTTTTGCAACATCCACGCTTAGCGGCACTATCAATACTGAAGCAGACAGCCTTATTATTAATGCCCGCTTTCCGCATATTATTTACGACAGCTTCGATATAAAAAATACTACTCTTAATATTAATAACAACGACAGCACTAAGCTGGCTTATGCGCTGGACATAAAAAGCCTCCAAAGCCCTTCTGTTAGTATATACAACGCCGCTATAAATGGCAGCGCTGCCAACAATATATTGGGTGTGAATATATTTTTAAGAGATAGTAAAAACCAGGATAAATATATGATCGGGGGTAACTTTAAAGCAGATAACCAAACCTACCAGTTTTCATTAGACCCTCAAAAGCTTTTATTAAATTACGATAAATGGCAGGTTGCCCCTGATAACCTGATACAGTATGGGAAGGCCGGTATTTATGTAAGAAATTTTGATATCCGTAGCAACGGGCAATCCTTATCGGTCAATAGCGCTTCAACAGCACCAAACTCCCCGGTAAAAGTTGCGTTCAATAATTTCCGGCTTGAAACGCTCACCCGTTATGCAGAGCAGGATACTTCGCTGGTAGGCGGTGCTTTAAACGGAACAGTAGATGTAATCAACCTTACAGAGACCCCGGGGTTTGAAGCCGACCTTACTATAAATAAATTGCGTTATCAGAAAGATGAATTAGGGGATGTAAAAATACTGGCCGACAACCATACAAAAGATGCTTATAAAGTGGATGTTACTTTAAGCGGCCTGCACGATGTAAGAGCCAATGGTTATTATTATACTACAGGCAAGGGCGCTCTTGATATGGCGTTAAACATCAATAAAATTGATCTTAAGTATATTGAAAGTGTAACCGGTGGACAGATAAAAGACGGAACCGGCATTATAACCGGACAGTTGACCGCCAAAGGCCCTCTGACAGCCCCTAAAATACTGGGTGGTATCAGCTTTAAAGATGCAGGGTTGAATGTGGCTACGCTTAATTCTTATTTCAGACTAAACAATGAGACTATTTCATTTACCGAGAATGGGATCAGGTTTAACAATTTCACTTTACGCGACTCTGCCAACCAGGCACTGATACTGAACGGTCTGGTTAAAACAACCGATTATACAAATTTTGGATTTGACCTGAGGCTCAGGGCCAATAATTTCAGGGCGCTTAATTCTACTGCAGCTGATAATGAATTATTCTACGGGAAAGTGTACCTCACTATCAACGCAAATATAGGCGGCGACATGAATAAGCCCGAAGTAACCGGCTCCCTGCGTATTAATAAGGACACCCGCTTCTTCTTTGTAATACCCGACAGCGACCCCGGAGTGGTAAGCCAGGAAGGAATTGTAGAGTTTGTAGATATGGATGCGCCACCTGAAAACGGCCGCCAGGCCATTAATGTAGATAGTCTTACCCGCGCTCCGCTGAAAGGCATCAATCTTTCTATGGATCTGCAAACCGAGAAAGAAGCGGAGATAACCGTAGTGGTTGATCCGGCCAACGGCGATGCGCTTCTGGTAAAAGGGGAGGCAGAGCTGAACCTGACCATGGACCCAAGCGGAAAAATGTCCATGACAGGCCGCTATCTTATTTCTGATGGTAGCTATAATTTGTCCATCGGGGGACTGGCCAAAAGAAAATTTCAGCTTCAGCAGGGAAGCTATATACAATGGACCGGCGCTCCCACAGAAGCAAATATTGATTTAACAGCGGTTTATAATGTAACCACATCTGCCCTTGATCTTATAGCAGATCAGGTCACAACGGCTGACGAAAGCGCTCAAACCATGTACAGGCAAAAGCTGCCGTTTATTGTGTACCTGAAAATGACTGAACAGCTCCTGAAGCCCAGGATCGCTTTTGAAATCACCATGCCTGAAAATGAAAAGAATGCGTTTGGAGGTATTGTAAACGCGAGGCTGATGCAGGTAAACAGCAACGAAAGTGAACTGAACAAACAGGTTTTTTCTTTACTGGCACTCAACCGCTTCATATCAGAAAATCCTTTTGAAAGCCTAGCTGGCGGCACCTCTCCCGAAATGCTGGCAAGACAAAGCGTGAGCCGCCTGCTTACCCAGCAGCTTAATAACCTAGCATCAGACCTGATCAAAGGCGTGGATGTTTCCTTTGACCTTACCTCGCAGGACGATTACAGTACAGGCGCCCAGGAAACCCGGACGGATCTTAACGTGGCACTTTCCAAACGCCTGCTAAATGACCGCCTCACCGTCACTGTAGGCAGTGATTTTGCCCTGGAAGGCTCGCGCACCAATAACAGGAACAGTGCCAATATAGCCGGCAATGTGAATATAGAATACATGCTTTCCCGCGATGGCAGGTACCGGTTAAGAGCTTACAGGCGTAATCAGTCGGATCTGGTGATTGAAGGACAGATCATTGAAACTGGTTTAGGATTTGCAATGGTAGTTGATTATAACCGGTTCAGGGAGATATTCAGAAGCCTTAAAAGCCAGGAGCGCATTAGAAAGGAATGGGAGGAAAGACGCAGGCAAAGAGAAGCCACATCTGAATAGGCATTTAAAAAACAGGCAATTTTAAAAGACACCGGTTACTAAGGTAACCCGGTATATTATGACAAAAAGAACAATGCGTACTATTTATAGCATATCATTTTTAATAGCGGCAGCAATTACTATAAGCTCCTGCAGTGGCGTAAAGCACCTGAAGGAAGGCCAGGTTTTATACACCGGCGCTGAAGTCAGGATCAACCCTGACAGCGCAAAGAAGGTGCCCGGGGAAAAAGCGCTTAAAAGCGCTTTAGAAGAAATGACGAGGCCCGAACCGAACAAAAAAATACTGGGCATGCGATATAAGCTGTTCTTTTACAACCTGGCGGGAGAGCCTAAAAAGCCCAAAGGCTTAAGGAACTGGATGCGCACTAAACTGGGTGAGCCACCAGTGCTGATGAGCGACTTTAAGCTGCAAAATAATATCAATGTGCTGCAAAGCCACCTCATCAGCAAAGGCTATCTGCAGGCTGCGGTAACCGGTGAAACACGGGTAAAAGGAAAAACAGGAAAAGCCGTTTATACCGCCCTCACCAAAGACCGCTATACACTCAACAATATACAATTCCCGCCAGAACCTACTGCGTTAGATAATATTATACGGCGTGGAGCCGTAAATACATTGCTTAAAAAAGGCAGTTATTATGATATTGATGTATTTACCGCAGAAAGGGAACGTATAGACAACGATCTGAAAGAAAAAGGATATTTCTTTTTTAATCCCGATTTTTTACTGATGCAGGTGGACAGCACCATTGGCGATCACCAGGTTAATGTAAGAGTAAAAATAAAAGACCTCACACCAACAGAAGGGCTAAAACCTTACCGCATCAATGATATAAATATTTATCCCAACTATAATATCCGTAGGGATTCGGCTATTCGCCTGTCCAAACCTGTCATTCATAACGATTTTAATATTTACGACCGTACCAATACTTATAAACCGGCACTATTTGATCGTTTGGTATTCTTCCAGAAAGATGAGCTGTACAATCGCCGTGATCATAGCCTCAGCTTAAACCGGCTCGTAAATATCGGTACTTTCAGGTTTGTAAAAGCAGAGTTCCGGCCCATAGATACCCTGGAAAGTGATTTGCTGGATGCCAACTTCTATCTTACCCCGCAGAAAAAAAGATCTATGTCTTTACAGGTTACAGGTACCAGTAAGTCAAATAACTTTATAGGCTCTGAGTTAAAACTGTCCAACACCAATCGCAACCTGTTCCGGGGAGCAGAACAATTAACCACCAGCCTTGCCGCAGGCTTTGAAACCCAGGTAAGCGGCGCCAAAACCAATTCTTACTCATTGAGCGCAGGCGCCCGTTTAACATTTCCCCGTATTATTGCCCCTATTAATTTTAAGAGCGCCAGCAATTTTGTACCTAAAACCAATATTACCCTGGGCGCCCAGTTTCTTAACAGAGCACTGTATTTCACTATGCTTTCAGGGAACTTTGAATATGGATACAACTGGAAAGGCAACCCCTATGTAGACCATAATCTCAATCCCTTTTCAGTTACCTATGTACGCACATTAAAAACGTCAGACAGTCTGCAAAAACTACTGGCGCAGGTACCCAGCCTTCGCGGGAACTACGAGAACCAGTTTATATTTAGCACCAATTATCGTTTCACTTATAGTAACCAGTTCCAGGACAAACGGCGTAATAATATTTACTTCCAGGGATCTGTAGAAACAGCAGGCAATCTTGTCAATGCTTTTTTAAAGAAAAATGCAGCAGGACAAAAAACATTATTCAACACAACAGTAAACCAGTTTATAAAGCTTGAAGCCGATTTCCGGGACTTTTATAAAGTAAACCCGGGACTGGTACTGGCAGGGAGAGCCAATATAGGTTATGGCATTCCTTATGGTAACAGCAGCGTATTGCCTTATGTGCGCCAGTTCTTTGCAGGTGGTAGTAATGATATAAGGGCTTTCAGGGCAAGGTCTTTAGGACCCGGTAGTTACAATTATGAGATCAAACCCGACTCCAGCCGCTTTTTCGCAGACCAGGGCGGCGATATTAAAATGATGCTGAACGGCGAGCTGAGAGCCAAACTGTTTAGTGTGATACATGGCGCTGTATTTATAGATGCGGGCAATATCTGGACCTCTAAAGTTGACACTTCAAGAGCGGGTAGCCAGTTTAAATTATCCAATGCCTTTAACCAGTTTGCGGTTGGCGGCGGAATTGGCCTGCGAGTAGACGCTACCATCTTTGTGATCAGGTTCGACCTGGCCACACCACTTCGCAAACCCTGGCTGCCTGCTGGGCAGCGCTGGGTATTCAGTGATATCAACCTCGGGGATCCCAGCTGGCGTAAACAAAACCTTATCCTGAACATCGGTATCGGCTATCCGTTCTAAAATGTTAACTGGCACAATATTTTATGGAGGTTTAGTATAATGATTGTATTAAAAAAAATAAAAGGTTTCTTCAAAAATTTATGGCTCCTACTGGTGGCATCAGGAAAAGGTTTTGCCGAAGATAAAATACCCAAATTAAGCTCTTCGCTGGCTTACTGCACTATATTCTCTATGGCACCTTTACTAACCATCGTAATTGCTTCGGCAAGCCTTATATACAAGAAAGAGATCATAGAAGGGAAAGTTTTTGAGTATGTAAGTGAGTTTACAGATGATAGTAATATCGCCTTACAGATCCAGAACATTGTGTCACAGGCAAGCCTCAGCAACAAAACATCGTTTGCCCTTGTTATTGGAATTATATCACTCATCATAGGTGCTACAGCCGTTTTTCTTGAGATACAGGACAGCATTAACACCATCTGGAAAGTAAAAGCCAAGCCCCGTAAAGGTATTACAGGATTGCTGACCAACAGGCTGAAATCGTTTTCCTTGATCATTTCTCTTGGGTTTCTGCTGCTCGTATCGCTTATCCTGAATAATATTTTAGGGAGCGTGCAAAGCAGGTTCCAGGATATTATTCCCCTGCAATCGGGATGGTTATTTTTCATTTTAAACAATGTGCTCACCTTTGCCGTTATCACCTTTTTATTTGCTGTTATTTTTAAAGTACTGCCCGATGTGATCATCAAATGGAAGCCGGCTTTTGTTGGTGCAGCTTTTACAACACTGCTGTTTGCCATTGGCAAGTTCCTGATAGACTTATATATCACCAAAGCCAATCCCGGCGCTGTATTTGGTGCAGCCGGCACGCTTATTATTATTTTACTGTGGGTATATTATACCTCTTTTATATTATACTTTGGTGCAGAGTTCACACAGGCTTACGCCGAAAAATTCAGCGAAAAGATCAGGCCTTCCAGGTACGCAGTCTTCCTTCATGTTACTGCCGAAGAGGTAAATGTAAATGAGCTGCCTCCGCAACACCCTGAATACACGAAAAAGTAACCTATATATCAAGCAGTAAGAGCAATTCCTATCACCATGAGTACAGAAAAAGAAAAAATGTTGTCTGGCAGGCCTTATAAGGCCTTTGACCCGCAGCTTTTTGAAGAGCGGCAGCACGCCAAAGACCTCAACTACCAGATCAATTCCCTTCATCCTTTTAAAGTAGAAGAACGGAATGCTTTATTACGGAAGCTGCTGGGAAACACCGGCACTCACTTTCATATAGAGCCGCCTTTTTACTGCGATTACGGATATAATATTTCCGTAGGCGAGAACTTCTATACCAATTACAATTGCATTATTCTTGATTGTGCCCGGGTTTCAATTGGCCACAATGTATTCCTGGCGCCCAATGTATCTGTTTTTACAGCCGGGCACCCCTTGCATCATGAGCCCAGGAATGAAGCTTTTGAATACGCCTTTCCTGTATCTATTGGTAACAATGTATGGATCGGAGGCAGTACAGTCATCAACCCGGGTATTACCATCGGTGATAATACGGTAATCGGATCTGGCAGCGTGGTTACTAAAAATATTCCCTCCAATGTAGTGGCAGTGGGCAATCCCTGTAAAGTGCTCCGCACCATTACTGACGAAGACAAATGGTATTATTTTAAAGATCTGAAATTTTAATGCCTGACTGGTATTGCCTTCACCAAAAAAGATGCTTCCCAAAGAGCTGCTTGAATAAATTTTCACGATATTCAGCAAAATTTTTTGAATGATTGTTGAAGAGTATAACCAGACTATACCCGGAAAAAAGAAAAAATTTTACCAGGTACTTTATATCCAGGTTTTAATTGCCATCATTGTAGGTGTGTTGCTGGGATATTTTTATCCCACTTTGGGAGAAAAAATGAAGCCCTTAGGCGATGGTTTTATCGGGCTTATAAAAATGATCATTGCACCGGTTATTTTTATAACCATTACAGTAGGCATTGCCTCTATGAACGATATGAAGAAAGTAGGCCGTGTAGCAGGGAAAGCGTTTATTTACTTTCTTACTTTTTCTACATTAGCGCTTATACTGGGGCTTATTGTAAGTAATATAGTACAGCCAGGCAAAGGATTAAATATTGATCCGTCCACATTAAAAGCTTCCTCCATTGCACAATACGTAAGCAAAGCGCACGACAGTTCACTTATCAATTTCATTTTTGAGATCATACCCAAAACGCTGGTAAGTCCGCTTACCGGCGATAATATTTTACAGGTATTGCTGATCGCTATTTTATTTGGCATCGCTATTTCTTTAACCATGCCCAAAAGCAAACTGGTGCTCGATTTTATGGAAGCGCTGGCACACCCTGTCTTTAAAATTGTTTCTATCCTTATGAAGCTGGCGCCCATCGGCGCTTTTGGCGCTATTGCCTTTACAATAGGGAAATATGGTATTGAATCAATAGGCAACCTGCTGGCATTGGTAATAACATTTTATACTACTTCCCTCTTTTTTGTAATAGTTGTGTTAGGGGCCGTGGCAAAGTATAATGGCTTTTCCATTTTCAAATTCCTAAAATATATAAAAGACGAGCTGCTGCTGGTATTAGGCACCAGTTCTTCCGAAGCGGCCCTGCCTGCCCTTATGCAGAAAATGGAGAAAGCGGGTTGCGCCAAACCCATTGTGGGGCTGGTAGTACCCACAGGATATTCTTTTAACCTGGATGGTACTAATATTTATATGACGCTGGCCGCCTTGTTCATTGCCCAGGCATGTAATATTCATTTGCCGCTGCAAAGTCAGATTGTATTGTTGTTGGTTGCCATGCTCAGCTCTAAAGGAGCAGCGGGTGTAAGCGGTGCTGGTTTTATTACCTTGGCTGCAACTTTGGCCGTGGTACCCGAGGTACCCATAGCAGGTATGACGCTGATTCTGGGCATTGACCGCTTTATGAGTGAATGCCGCGCATTAACCAATATGGTAGGAAATGCAGTAGCTACAGTAGTGGTAGCGCGGTGGGAAGGGCAACTGGATAAGGAAAAATTACATGCTGCGCTGAATACGAAAATGTAAATATCAGTGTTCTATTAATGAAGGATTGTCGTATTTAAAGTGAGTAATGAATAATCAGTTATGAGTATGTATCCATAATTACTCATCACTGACAATACACTCTTGACTTAACACTATAATCTAAGTACTAACTAAAGTCTAAATACTAAAATCTATAAAAAATGAAATCAAGTCACGAAATAGATTATGAAATTTTTGGTGAAGAAATGCAATATGTAAGCATTGAACTGGATCCTAGCGAAACCGCTATTGCCGAAGCAGGCAGTTTTATGATGATGGACCAGGGCATAGAAATGGCTACTATTTTTGGCGATGGTTCCGCCAGCCAATCGGGAGGATTGTTTGGCAAGCTCATGAGCGCAGGCAAGCGCCTGCTTACCGGAGAAAGCCTGTTTATGACGGCTTATACCAATGTTAGCCACGGCAAAAAGAAAGTAGCTTTTGCATCACCCTATCCGGGTAAGATAATTCCTGTTGATCTGCACGAATATAACGGTAAAATAGTTTGCCAGAAAGATGCTTTCCTGTGCGCAGCCAAAGGCGTAGCAGTAGGCATTGAATTCCAGCGTCGGCTGGGTACCGGCCTTTTTGGTGGCGAGGGATTTATTATGCAAAAGTTGGAAGGCGATGGCATGAGCTTTATACATGCTGGCGGACATGTATTTCACAGGGATCTCCAGCCTAACGAAATACTGCGTATAGACACCGGTTGTCTTGTAGGGTTTACACAAAACATTCGCTATGACATAGAAATGATCAGGGGCATCCGCAATAAAATTTTCGGTGGAGAGGGCTTTTTCTATGCTACTCTTACCGGCCCGGGCCGTGTATGGATTCAAACGCTGCCAGTGAGCCGCCTTGCTGCGCGCATTCTTTCCTTCGCCACTACCACACGCAAAGAAGAAGGCAGTATTCTGGGAGGATTGGGCAACTTGCTGGATGGGGATGGGCGTTAGGCATCAGATAACAGAGGAGAGATGACAGTAATGCAAGATGTACGAATTAAAAGGCTGAAAGCCAAAAGCTGAAAGCGAAAGACCGAAAGCTGAAAGCAGCGTACACCTTTCCTCTTTTCTTAACTTCCGAACCTCGAACTTTCCGACTTTCGGACTATCTAGATGACAGAGGTAGATATTAGTACCTGTAACCAGTACCCAGTAATGGAAATGTACGATATAAAGTGTACGATGTACGATATGAAAGCTGAAAGCGAAAGGCCGAAAGCTGAAGGCAGCGTACACGTTTCCTCTTTCTCTAACTTCCGGACCTCGGACTTTCCGACTTTCGGACTATCCAGATGACAGAGGTAGATATTAGTACCTGTAACCAGTACCCAGTAATGGAAATGTACGATATAAAGTGTACGATGTACGATATGAAAGATGAAAGCGA
>JASGDI010000256.1:0-17956 GCA_049841335.1 Niabella sp.
TGCACCTCAGCCACCTGCCTATCAGTATCAGAAGAAAAGAAGAAGTTCTTCTTTTAACCTGCTTCCTGTTGCCATAGTGCTGGCACTTATTGTTTTGATTTTGAACAAAGACCGGATAGCCCGGTATTTTGATAACCAGGAGGAAAAAAATACGAAGCCTGTTGCAACAAAAGTGGCAAAAAAGAAAGCTGAGCAGCCTGTTCCTCAACCGGAGGTTAAGGAAGATACTATGGCACCCGATCCTGATACCATTACCAGTGAAGGCGATAATGGCAGCATTGACCAAGTGGTGATTGATGCGGATCCATTGCAAAAAGAAAGTGAAATAAAGAACTTTATCAATGACTATTATCGTAGCCGGAGCAGCTGCGATAATCTTTCAAGGTTTTTTGGGAGTGCTGTAAAGCAATACTATAGTAAGTCCAATGTATCTTTAAGTAACATTCAGAAAGAATGTACCGATTATAACAGCAGGTGGAAGTTTATAGACGCCGATATCAGCGATAATTCGTATGCATTTACACATAATAACGGAAAAGTGTACGTGGATTTTAGCATGATGTATTACATTAAACAAAAAGAAGAAGATCCGTGGATACCTTATAAAATTGATGTGTCTATGGTTATAGATGAGCAGAACAAAATTGAGCGGATCGTGGAAAGGAGGATAGAGAAGTTGTAGGTAGTTTGAAAGTTTAAAGGTTGAAAAGTTAACAGGGAAGCGTGACTGGCTCCGTAGGAGCCAAACGTTTGTAACAAAAAAGGATTAAACATGCTAAGTAAATTAAAAAAATGGCTTTTGGCTGATGAGGAGGAAGACGATAAGAAGCTGACCAACCAGGCATTGGTGGACCAGGTAGTGGCCTCGTTTAAAGAAACAGTTGAAAGGGAGTCTTTCAACAGGCGGATGATGTACGACTGCAGCTATCTTATATTGATGCGTCCCGAAGATTATCATCATGCAGAGCTGCGTTTGGCTGGCATTACAGAAGGTATCCTTGATGAGTTTTACGATTATATCAACGAAAAAAAGAGCCAGTACCCGAGGTATGATCCCATAGGCAGCTTTTGGGATTTTCAATATTGCCCGGCAGAAAAGGGTATTGATAATTCAGATATAGAACCAGGTTCCGTGCAGGTAATAAGCGCGCCTACCTCTGAAAAATCCTGGGTGGAATTATCGGGTGAGCAGATCAAGGTTTCGGTGAGCAGCAAGCATTCCCGCTATTCAAAGTATGATCTGAACCCTAACACTTTTGCCAATATTGATATTTTATCTAAAGGACATTTCAGGGTAAAATTCAATAAAGATCTTTTTGCAGGAGCAGAAGCCGCACGGACAGCAACCGCTAATACATCAGTAACTCCTAAAAAAGATAAGCTGGCTACTATCCAGTTCGTAGTAAATAAGCAGCGTTACAGCTTCCCTATGCGGGAAAAACAGTTAAAGATCACGCGCGCTGTGGAAGGACTTACCAGCACGGCTACCTTGCTTTGTATTAATGAGCCAACCGGCAGCCTTCAAAAGGAGCATGTAATGATAAAATATGAAGAAAGCGCCCGCTTGTTCTATATAGCTTTATTTGCGGATGCTTTTGTAAACGAGCAGAAGTTGGAGCTAAGCAGGATGGGCGAAGCGCCCGTATGGCACCCGCTGAAAAACGAATCAAGCATTGTATGCGGCATTTTTCAGCTGGATTTTAAAGCAGAAGTGTGAGGAAGATGACGGATGAGAGATGACAGTTGACAGGATTGTTATTAGTTAGTAATTATCGTTTTCAATATTTTTTGATTAAGGTTTAAAAACATAAGTATAATAATGGTATAGAGATAGTGATTAGCAAAATTTTTTACCATCATCTGTCATCTGTCCTCTGTCAACTTTAATATGATTCAAATACTTTCAATATCATTTATAGCATTGGTTTTTTATCTGCAAACAAAAACTAAGAAATGAGCAGGAATATAGTTTCGCATGTGCAAACAGATGTTGGCCGCAGGCGCGATAACAACGAGGATAATTTTGTATGGCTCCAGAATCTGTGGACCAAGCCCGGCATGGCGCTCATCGGCGCTATTGACGGCGTTGGGGGTTATGAGGGCGGAGCGGAAGCCGCGGCCATAGCAAAAAACACTATTGAGAACTACCTGCAAAATTTCAGTTTTGGAGCGCCTTTACAATTGCTGAAAGAAGCGATGATCCAGGCTAATAATGCCATTCATACCAAACGTTCCGAAGCTGTCTTGGAAAGAATGAGCTGTGTGGCTTCTGTGGGCATACTGGATGCGGAGAAGGAATTGCTTTACGTGGGCCATGTAGGAGATAGTCGCGGCTATATTTACAGGAATGGGGAGCTACTCAAAATAACGAAGGATCATTCTTCCGTAGGCTTCAAGGAAGATAGCGGCTATTTAACAGAAGAAGAGGCCATGCACCATCCTAATAGGAATGAGATCAGCAAAATGTTAGGGGAGTATATGATAGATGCCAATGATACTGATAATTATTTCGATTTCTTTGAGCATAGCTTTTTACCCGGCGATATCGTTTTGTTTTGCAGCGACGGGCTAACCGACCTGGTAAACCGGGAAGGTATTGCTACTGTACTTTCTGGCGATCAGCCGTTGAATGCAAAAGCACAGGCACTAATTGACAGGGCAAACGAGTTGGGCGGCAAAGACAATATAACGGTAGCGCTGGCTACTTACAACGCAAAAGCCCCTGGTAAGAAAAAAACATATAAAAATACCATCGAAGTACCTGTTAACAGCGAAGAAGAATTATTAACCATAATGGATAAAAAGCCTGCACGTAAAAAAAAACAGTGGTTGTGGTTACTCCCGGTAGTGTTCCTGGCGGGATTCCTCGCAAACTGGACGGGAACAAAAAGAATGCTCCCAGGAAGCGCAAACCACGCTGATACGGTTTATATAAGAGACACCATTGTTGTTCCAGACAGCCTGTTTCAGAGGGATACGTTGATACAAGCTACCGATACCATTTTTAGTGATACCACGCGCAATCGCAGTAATATGGGTTATTAAACACGGGAATGAAGAAAAAACAAAAAATAGAATTATACGCACGCAATACTGAAAGGCTGTTATTGGCATTTGTTACTGTAATCATAGCGACAATGGTGGTTTCTTTTTATTTTAATGTTAAAGAGGATATTACCAAAGCGGGAGAAGGATATGTCAATGGTAGTGTGATCAATTTGACGGCGCCGTTAAATGCTGATGCCGTAAAAAGCGCTTTCAAAAAGGGCGGGTATTTTACGGATCAGAACTATATCAGCTTTGTTGCCAACAACCTCAAAGCAAAAGTCGACCAGCAGAAAACGCTCCCTAATCTTGGAGCGTTAAACAAAAAGCCTTTATTACTAAAAGCAACTGATTTCCTCGAAACCGGAAGTGAATCAGGTAAGCTCCGGTTTATTAATTCACTTGCGCATATTGGTTTGGATTCAGCTTTGTATGCGCAGGAGAGAACGAAACCAGCTATATATCCTTCAAAAGTAAAAGTGGGAGAATCCTCCTCCGGTGTGGATTTGAGCGGATCAGTAAGTTTTAAAGCAGAAGGAGAGACGCCTGCTGATAGAAAAGGCGTATTAATAAAACTGACACGCATTTTCCCTGATGCCTATTTTGATACATTGCCCGGCGATAACAACACTATTCAAACGGAGTTTTTTGCAAGGACTGATGAAGATGGCGATTATGAGTTTACGGATCTTGATCCTAAAGGAAATTACAGTGTACTGGCTATTAAACCCGGCTACGAATTCGGCCCTTTAAAAGGAACTGCTGAAATAGGCAGGAGCCGTACCTACGATTTCACAGGCCAGCCACATCAGTTAAGATTATTGGACAGGATAGAGTACCGGCAGATCAAGAGCGATAAGATATTTACAGTAAGAGCGCCGGAGGAATTTAAAAAAGAGTTCTTCACATTTGTGATCATATTGGTGCTGGCTTTTTGGGCATTGCATATCGCGCTGTATTTAAAAAATTACCGGAGCGACCAGTTCATCCTTCCGCTGATCATGTTCATCCTGGGTACAGGAGTAATGGTTTTGTACAGTGTGCAGGACCCATTGCGGGATGAAATATATGGTACAGGCATGGCAAAATACTCGGCCGTTATACTGCTGTTATTTTCTGTGCTGATCTTTGTATTCAAGCAAAATCCTGTTAACCGGTTCTATCATTCAAAGTGGTTTGATCCGCTGCATCGTTTACGATCCGCGGGCGAAGGCTTAAAAGCGCCCAGAGGCTATACCTGGCTGCTGGCCTCGATTGCATTGATGTTGTTGCTGGCGTTGTTTGGCTCTGGCCCTGAAGGCAGCGGTGTAAAAGTGAACCTGTTTGGTTTCCAGGTGAGTGAATTGTCTAAATACCTGATGGTAGTGTTTTTCGCTACTTACTTTACGGTGAATGCCGGGTATTTCAGAAATATCCCGGATAACCGGTGGCTGACAAAGAACAACCTGCTGATGTTCGCCTTATTCATTTTCTTATTAGCGATATATGCTTTTCTTGGCGACCTGGGCCCGGCTGTGGTGCTTTGTTTGACTTTCCTGTTTTTCTATTCGTTTGCCAAAGATGAGTTTTTTGAAATGATCGTAGCAGCAGCGGTGTATGGCCTGCTGATCTTCTTAACAGCTAAGTTTATCAATGATGCCGAAAGCAATTACCTGCCCTGGCTGGCGCTTGCAGCCTGTGCCGGCACTTTCCTGTATGCTTTCTTTAAAAAGAAGCAGGAGTCGGTGTTCTTTATTACGCTGATCATTTCTTCATTTATATTATTGGCAGCACTGCCTTTCAGCTTTACCCAGCGCCTTGCAGACAGGAACGGCATGTTTGCTAACATCTGGGAAAATAAGCTCGTTGGTGGAGACCAGGTTGCGCATGGAGTATGGTCTTTAAATTCTGGGGGCTTTACAGGTCAGGGTTTGGGCAAAGGTTTTGCAGATGTGATGCCGGCGCATCACACCGATATGATACTGGAAACGATCGGTGAGGAACTGGGCCTTTTAACTTTAATTACCCTCTTCTTTGCTTTCGGATTATTGGTGTACAGGTGTATACTGGCAGCAAGACGTACAGGTAAGCCTTTTATGTTTTACCTGATGTCAGGAATAGCTATTGCTACTATGCTTCAGCTGATGCTGATAACAGCCGGTACTTTAGGTCTGTTGCCGCTTACAGGCATATCCGTTCCTTTTTTGAGTAAAGGCAATGCAGGCATTATTGTTACGCTCGCTGCTTTTCTTTTGGTGTTGGTAATGTCCAATGAAAGGGGTGATGCGCTTGAAATGGAGTATGTAAAAAAGAATTTTGATAACGTGAACACGTACGCTATTCTAACCTTTTTCACTGTTGTTTTAATCTTCACCGGAAGTCTTATCTGGTACCAGGTCAAAAGCAATGAATATATTACCAAACCTGCGCTGGTGCTGAATAAGCAGGGCGAATGGCAGTATAGTTACAATCCACGCATTGGCCTATTGCTTAAAGAAATTAAGGCCGGGAATATCTATGACAAGAACGGCATCCTGCTGGCTACTTCTGATAAAACCAACTTTCAGAAAAATAAAGACAAGCTGACGGGCTATGGCGCTAATGCGGCGTTATATAACGAGCAGCTATCACGTGATCAGGATCGTTATTATCCTTTCGGTTCCGACCTGCTGTTTTGGCTGGGCGATTATAATAAAGAGATCGCGAGGGAAGAGAGCGCCGGCTATGCAGCCGAGTTCAGGCATTTTACATCGTTGCGCGGTTTTGATGTTAGCTATACCACTACAGAAAGAACTACCGACCGGTATAAAGAAAATAAGTTCTTACCCGAAACCACCAAAGACAACGAGCTGGCGCTTTACGATTACAGTGCATTGGCTCCGTTCATAAAAGCCGGCAGAAACAGCGATCTTATAAAACAGCAGAACAGTAAGCAAAAAGATATATGGCTTTCGCTGGATGTAGTATTGAACGAAAAGATCAATGCGCTTGTCCAGAGCAAATCTCCTTATAAAAATTTCCGTACATCGGTGGTAGCTGTTAATGCTCAAACAGGGGGTGTGCTTGCTTCGGCTTCCAATCCTTCTCCCTCTTATAAAGATCTGAAACTGATCAGCAATATCGAGCCGGAAGATTACCGGAATATCTATAAGCAGATATTCAATGATAAGATAGTAGTGCCGCAGGATTTAGGTGTTACTTACACTTCGCGGCCCGGTTCTACCGTTAAGATCATTGATGCGTATGCGGCTATCAATAAATACGGGTTGCAGGCTACAAAGTTCAGCTTCTTTATCCACCCGGCAGAAGTGATACGTGCGGATGAGCCTTCCGGAGAAAATGTGGACATGCACAAAGCGATCGTGCGTTCCAGCAATGCTTATTTTATCAAGCTGCTCAATGAAAAGAACCTGCAATCTCCGGTGTTTGATATGTACGACAAGCTGGGTATGAATATCATCAATCGTGGAGGATTCAATTTTAAAAGACCTACCGATTATAACAGTGAAAAATATTTTAAAGAATGGGCCACATTCGTTGAAAAGGGTAAGCATATTTACAATACTAAAAACAGGAACTATATCAACACAAGAAAAAGGTTCAATTCTAATTATTCCAACATAGCATGGGGACAGGGAGAATTAATGGCCACTCCATTGCACCTTGCTAAAATGAGCGGGGCTATTGCCAATAAAGATTCCTTGCAGCCTTCAAGATTTTTATATAAAGCCTGGAACCAGCCATTGCGCAAAGAACCGGCAATAGCTATTTCGGGATATGCAGGGGCCTCGGGTATTATGGCAGGTTACATGAAAGAGCAATCGGCGAAAGTAAGTGTAGCAACAGGTTTGGAACTATTTGGTAAAACGGGCAGCCCCGAACGGGATAAGCTTATCAGGAAAAATGGAAAAACCGTTCGCAAACGTGTTACAGATGCGTGGTACACCTTCTATGTGCAATCGCCCAAAATAGGCGCGCCTGTTGCTTTTGCCATAAGAATAGAGGAGATCGGCAATTCCGAATCGGCTAAACAATTAGCGATAGAAATGTTGAAGGAGCTGAAGGCTTCGGGATATTTTTAATTTATTAACTATGAACTAAAAAATGAACTGGTTAAAACGTAAAATACAACAACTATCAGATAAGCTGAACGCGGACGAAGACCTGGCTTTTAAAAATGAGCCGGACACAGTAACCGGCAATACCGCACCATCTGTGCCTGTGAAGCAAGCTGCTCCTGATAATATCGAAGAGTTAAAAGAAATAACTATTGGTGCTATTACCCGAGCTATAAAAATGCTGGGCTATGGTAATACTGTGGTATCAGGCCTTACTTTTCATTCTCGGTTTGCAGATAGCGCGGTGGAGAATGTAGGTTTGCAGGCTTTAATGAAAGATACTGATTTTGTAAAGCAGATCAAGCGTACGCTAAAGTCAAAAGGCGTTCATTATAAAGACGATTTGTTGGTGGAAGTACTCCATCAGTCGGAGCTGACTGATAAGGTAACGAAAATAGCTGATGGCATAGGAGTGGAAGTGCTTACGCCAACTGAAATATCCCGGAAAATAAAGGCCAGGGTGGTTGTCACAGAAGGCATTACCTGGGAGCCGGAGTATATTTTAGAGCCTACGGGCAAACCTTATTTCATCGGCAGGTGTAAAGATCCTAAAATCGACAACGGACCCAAAATACATAACGACATCGCTTTTATAGGCATTGAAGAAAAGGACGAAGAGCTGTATAAGATCAATAATTATGTAAGCCGGTCTCACGCGTATATTGTGTTTGATAAAGAGATAGGTGCGTATAAGCTATACCGGTCGAAGTTTTTAAACAACCCGGCGCATAAAATAAAAATATATAATACCGGCCTGGGCGATTTTTCTGGCACAAGTCTTACACAACCTGCCGTGCCGCATGTTTTAAGAAGTGGCGATGCCATTTGTTTTAATGATAAGGTTGTGCTGGAGTTTTACGTGGTGAGTTGAAAATAAAAGTGTACGGGTAAGTTTATTAAGAATGAAGTTCTTTGAAATGACAAGAAGCGTTGTAAGGCTGTTAATGACAAGAATCATAATTAATTATCAGGTACTTGCAATTTAAACTTTTTCCACTTTTGTCTTGAAACAAAAGTGGAGCAAAAATTCAAGGCTGTGAAAAAATAGCTAAAAATAATCTTGTAAACCTAAACCCGCCAAACTCGCTCCGCAGATTCTAATAATCACTAAGACTCCGCGGGCTCAGACAGTGGCGGCTTCTTAACGGTTTACAAGATTATTTTCTTAACGCCATTTTTTCAAGGCCATCTTAAAACGCGGAAAACGAAATCGGGCGTAAGCAAACCAGCCTACCGGCAGGCAGGTATTCACAGATGATTTGCCAAGCAGACCGATGATGGTTATTCCCGTCGGAAATAGCTGGCGACAATTTCCGGCTGCCCTTTTTGGCTCCACCTTTTTGGGCAAGCAAAAAGCGTGGAAAAATATGTGTCATTTTAAAGAACCTGGCACCTGGTTATTTGAACCCCAGTACGACATTCGTTTTTGTCATTTAAGGAACATAGTATAAGCATTATGAAAGAATTAGCATCAACATACGATATTTTAAAAGTCCTCGGGCATGGCGGCTTTTCGGCTGTTTTTAAAGCACGCCGGAAAGCGGACGGGAATATTATTGCCTTAAAGCAGCTCGACCTTACCCTCGAAAATGAGAACGATAAAGAGTACCGCGATTTTAAGGAAGAGGTGGATATTCTCAAAAAGCTCGATCACCCCAATATTGTAAAAGTGTATGAGGAACATATTCTCGATCATAAGCCATCGCTCGAAATGGAGTTTGTTGACGGTGAAACGCTGGAAACGATCTTAAGAAGAGATAAATACTTTTCCATTGAGGATACGCTGGACCTTATTGAACAGATTGCCGGCGCGCTGAACTATTGCCATCATTATTATATTCCCGATGACATAGCCCGGCATACCGATTCTGCTTTGTTAAGAAGAAATGCGGTGGTGCATAATGATATCAATCCCAAAAATATTGTCCGTACCCAAAATGAGGATGGCAGCTATCGTTATGTGCTGATAGATTTTGGCTTGTCCTTTTCCGATCCCGATACGGTGCGCCACAGTAAAAAGGAGGAGGGCATGGCCGAATATAAATCGCCTGAAAAATGGAATGGGGCAATGGTAGATGCGCCCTCCGATATTTACAGCCTGGGCATTGTTATTTACGAAATGCTTACAGGCTCTGTACCATTTCCTGTAAAGGATTACAAGACTACGGGCGAAATGATACAGTTAGAAGAAAAGCACAAAACGGCGTCTATACCCGATATGTGCGATAAGAGGGTGGAAGCCATAAAAGCCAGGAAGCCGGTTGATGATACAAACCCGGAAAATATTAAGTGCGATATTCCCGCATGGCTGGAGCTGATGGTAAAAAAATGCCTCGAAAAAGACCCGGCGAAGCGGTTTAAGACCGGGCGGGAGCTAAGCAGCTTTTATTATGACGGCATTGAAGGAAAGATCGCCATCCCTGTATTGCAGGAGCAGCAGGTAATAGATATAGACCCGGCAACCGGACATGCTAAGATCGCCTCAGGGGTTTATCTTGAAGTAGTGCCTAATTTTCTTACTGCCTCGCAGCACTTTTTTATTAATAAGGATATTACTACCATTGGTCGCTGGCACGATATGCCCGGCGCTCCTTTAGCCGATTTTGCAATAAGAACGGCGGACAAATTTATATCTAAGAATCATTGCCAGCTTACGCGGAAACAAACTGAGAACGGGCGTTATATATATCAGTTAGGCGATACCAGCCCAAGTAAGAACGGTACTTTTTATAACACCGATAAAAACACGCAACGTCTGGGCCAGTATATAAAGGTAAATCTGAAAAACGGGGATTATTTCTGGATAGGCAATACCAAAATTATTTTTCATGAGTAGGTTTTGCTGACCGAGATCGTTGGAGTGTGAAAAATATTTTTCCAGGGAACTATCTTAAAAGGATGTGTGTGTAAGTAGTGGTATTTATAGCTGACAAGCATTCTGATACCTCGTCTAATAGTCTACAAAAAGGCTGTTGTTATTCTTCAGGGAGATGCAGGATTTACTAAGTCTCACCTAAACGTAAGGGGAATTATAAAGGGTTTTAAGCATCGTTTTGATTGCTCTTTTGGCTATTTCAACTAATTTTTCTTCGTAGTATTCTGGGCGCTGCAATAGAACTGAATCGTTTGCCGGATCTTCTACATGTACCCACTTATTTCTGTACTTTCGTAGTTCATGAAGTTCAAGTTTTAAGTCAACCTCCAGTGAAGATTTTTCAATAAGCTGATAGAACCCCCAGCCTTTAGACTCAAGCCCGTCAAAATGATCGAATCTTAAATGTGATTCAATAGCAGCCTGACAAGCAAGAATAGCAGAAAGATTAGCGCCATTACAAAATGCGATTTCAGCGTCTTTGGCTAAAAAGGTTGTCCATTCTGAAAGAATGATTCCGCCGAGAAGCAACTCCTCCTCTAATCCATTTATAAAATCCCATTTGTCGTCTTCTGTCATAATTATTGAAATTATGATAAGTATAAAAATGACTGTGGTGGCAAGAGATTATAATCTTCTTTAAGCGATTTAGGTCGTCTATACTTTTTCTGATTTTTTATTTTAATAGCAAATCCTTCTTCTTTGTTGGAAAAATATTGAAAAAAGTATTCCTTGGTTATTCCAGAAAACTCTTGAGTCTCATTCCATAGTTCATCCAATTTATTTTTCAAAATAAAATCGATTTCAAATTCCCCAATCACTTTTTGAATAGGGGAAGAGGCATAAACAACAACTTTTTTCACACCTGTATTCTTAAAAATGGCCCTTCTAAACTCAAAAAGTTTAGTTCCTGCAAATATCATATCAGCGAACTCCGGCTTAATCGACAATAAAACTTTCATTACTCTTAGTATCTTTTAATATTAACTCAAATTGATCTCTTGTAATCGGCTTAAACCCTCTCGGCGCATCATCAACACCCTGTAATATTTTTAATTCAATCAACCGTTGCATATTTATGCGATGAGGGAAGGAGTAAACATATAAAAATCTTACGACAAAAGGCCTTGAATTTTTGTTATAATTCCACATTGCCTTCAATTCTGTTTCAGGAAATACACTGCCTTTCCTGCACTGCTTAATGAAATCGCTCTCTGTTTCAATATCGTATATGACTTCCTGTACTAAACCTATTGTGGAAACCACGCTTTTGTAATAGCCTCCTGTTCTGTAAAAAACCAATAAATCACCCTTAGTTGGGTGTGGTTGTATCGCTCTCGAAACATATACTTTGCTGATACCATTACGATGTGGAAAGTCTTCTACAAACTCTAATGGAGACTCTGTATTAAGAATGGAGTCGGGGAGTAGTTCAGTATGATATTGTTCATATATGGGGACTATATATGCAGTACTATTCTTAGAAATATATGGATAGTTTTTTTTTAGTTGATTAATGTCAAATGTAGGTACAAAATCTCTCACATAAACACGTTCTCTTCCCTTCATTCCCCAATAAGAAAAACCCCATTGTTCCATCAATTCTATCAACCGTCGCTGCTCTTCCCGATGATCATATATTGTTACATAAATCTCCTGCACTTTATTTGTCAACGCGTTATCAAAAATAATTTTCATAAAGCGCTCACCCAAACGGAACCCATTATTAATCACTTTAAGAGTGCCTACTTTCAATCGCTTTTTAGGTTTGAAAAGCGGTACTATATCTGAATAGTTTTCATCCTCAGATTCGACTTTCAAATAAAGAAAAGACAGTATTAAGTTGTTATCTTTATTTACAGTCACGTAAGCTATATCATCAGATTTTTTTATAAACCAACGTTCAAAGCCAGGATAATCTTCTTTTAAACTGTCGAAGAATAGATCATTCAGATTGATTTGTCCAAAATACTCCTTACGTACATTTAAAACTTTATAATTAACGAGTTCAGGATGTTCTGAAAATATTTTTTCTAGAAAGGAGTCAATTTTAAACACACGATCCGATATATTAAGTGCTTGGGCTTTTGTATGAATCTTTTTGTCCTCCGAAATTAGAATGTCAACCCTTCCGGTATAAACTTCATTTAGAAGTAGCGAATCGTTTATGTCATTTTGATTTCTGTCGTATTTGTTAGATACGTCTTTTACTTGTTGTTGTAAGGATGTTGGAAACTTCAGTTGCTCATAACTATCAAGCTTGGTCATAAACGCCTGCACCGTCGCATGGTTAGGGTTTTTCTGAATTTCTTCAATGGTAATAGGGTGTATGCACTTAGTATATTTTGCTCTGTCTAACCATCTAAATAAAATACCTATGTCTTGTTCTACAACACGCCCAGCTTCTCTATGTATAATGATATTGGTATCTAATAAGGCTTTCATATTTTCTTGCATTCTTTACTTTTGGTGATAATAGATGAGGTTAACTTTTTTTTGACCATTTAAGTTTTGGCCAAAGAAAATATAGCAACGTTCCTATTGCGATTAATATAGCAATGATAAGTTCAAGTGGGGTTTGCTTCCAAATTGAAACTTTATCGTTCAACCCTGCCCTAAAGCCTGGCAAAAACAGTAAAATTCCAGAAATCATATTTATTAAAATCGCCAGAATATATTGCGCAGGCCCAATCCTTTCTTTTGTATATATTGAGAAGAATGAAAATGATTCCAGATCACTCTTCTTATTAAATACAACTATCAATTCATCTTGTTTTACCCTTTTATCCCCAAGATATTTTGCGAAGGCGTCATATTCGAGAGTTCTCACACTCTTAAGCGAATCATTTTCAAAAAATACAATATCGTAATCATTAGGAATGATAGAGAAACAAAAACATGCTTTGATTTCACAAAAAGTTTTTTGCGAAAAAAGATCAATCAGTTGGTCAGGAATGTTTCTTCGTTCATTCATCTTAATATCATAAACAATCGTAGATTTACTAATACCCTTTTTATGCATTGATATGGCGGGCATTTGCGGTGCTATGGAAAATCTAAAGTAAATATTTGCATTTGATTGGTAGGTCCTATAATGCTGAAGATTAGCCGTTAACTCGAGAATATCATTAGGCTTTCTCGTAATTGAAATGGGTAAAATACATAAATCATCTCTATTAGCAAAGTGATGAATAACGCCAAGTATATTTCGCCCTCCATCCAATGATTGAGTTTGTTTTATGGAGTCATTGAAGATAAATCTGCTATTTTCAGAATTACTAAGTTTATCATACAAGTCTGTTTCTCCTGTTGACTTAGAAAGCCAAGGAATAAATACATTAATTGTAAGTTGATTCTGCGGAAGAGAATCTTTAGAAATCTCAAAGCCAAATTCCACTAGGGTGCTGTTATTCTTAAACTCCCATAAACATAAATGTGCACGCTCAATTACAATAGGGTTTGCCTGAGTATCCGAAAAAACAAAAAATGAATTATCCATTTTTCAAAGTGATAGAATTGGTTTAAAATAGTGGTTTGTGATAATTCTTATTTTCCCTCAATCAACCTCTCCAACCTCGCCATCATTTCATCCTTCTCTTTCAACATCCTTTCAAACAAGGCAATTTTTTCTTCATGTAGTTTTTTTATTTCTTCAATAGGATTGAAATTAAAAGTGGAATGTGGATTTCCAACACAGGCATTATCACCGAAAGTATTTGCTATCACATTCACCGCCTGCTCCTCATCAAAATTCTGGAAAGCCTCCACCGGTATTTTCAGCGCATCGGATATTTGTTGCAGTAGGGGAGTGTCAATCGTTTCTTTTTGCTCTAATACGGATATTTTCTTTTGGTTCCAATCATCGCCTAACTCATAAGCCAAAGCCTCCTGCTTAATGCCCAGCATTTCGCGGAAGCGTTTTACATTCCGGCCTTCGTGTACCTTTTTCTCCATAGTAGTTGTATTTATCATAGGTTCAAATTTAAGATTTTATGTGTACATACAGCGCCCGGCATTTAAATGGCCCAGGCCCTTTTTTCTAACTTGGGGTTGTTTAATTTCTGCAACTGTGCTATCACTTTGATCCGCTCTTTAGTGGATAAAAAAGGAGGGATCAGCTCTTTCATATCAATCTTAAGCAACAGGTTTATCACCAACAGATCGGTAAGTCGGAAGGGCTTAACCCCATTAATCAGCTCAGACATATGCGTTTTACTTTTATGACCCAAAATAGCCGCTAATTGCTGCTGTGTAATATCGAGTGCTTTTAGTTCCTTTTTGATTTTATTCTTCCGGTTTTCAATAAACATTCTTTCTGATTCGGCTTGCTGTTCGGCTTTACTACTTTCTGCTAATTTAGCAGCCGTAGGTACAGATTGTATGTTCCATTCCTTTTTCTCGTATGCTACAATCAGGTTGCGCAATCGGCCCCGCATCTTCTTAAAATGCATGTTTTCTTTTGCTAGCAGGCGTAACTTGCGATCTGCTATCATAGCACGCTCGTAATCCAGCTCATTAGTAATCGAACCTGCATTAATGAGTTCTTCTATGTCAAATTGTTTCTCCATTATTCAATGTACCCTTTGCTCCTGAGCCATCTTTCAATGGTCGGTTTATTATTCTTAAAAGTGCGCTCATAATCATCATGCGATCCTGCCCATATAATAGTAGCTTCTCCCTCCTCATCATATTCCACCAGGATTAACGTACGATGGATATAAATATTAAAAAAGTAAAAACCATCACTGTGCACACAATCTGAATCTTTTCTTGTTTCCACTATGGTTGCAGTACCTGGATCAAACTGTTCCAAATCCTCGATAAGCTGATCAATAGCATCGCATAGTTTTTTATTCCCGATGTTTTTCGACTTTAGCTTTACTAATATTTTTATCCCGGTTACACGCATTGCAAAGATAATAAAGTTCGGTTTTATTCAGAACTTTTAAAATGGATTATTTCTAAAACTGCTTGCTTCTAATGAATTGATTTTTCCGCAAGGAGGGGAGTCATTTGTCTTGTACAGGTTAGGTGTTTTTTCATATTCAGGTATTTATCATAGGTATAAATGCAAGATTTTTGTTATTCAATAAGCTATTAATAAAGATAAGTAAAATATCCCTTAACCTAAAAAATCCGTGGCATTACCAGCGCTCTGCCTGGCAAATCATCTGTGAATACCCGCCTGAACGGACGGACAGGTTTGCTTATGCTTGATTTTGTACCGCGTTTCAAGATGGCCTTGAAAAAATGGCGTTAAGAAAATAGTCTTGTAAGCCGTTAAGAAGCCGCCACTGTCTGAGCCCGCGGAGTCTAAGTGATTATTAGAATCTGGGGAGCGAGTTTGGCGGGTTTAGGTTTACAAGATTATTTTTAGCCAATTTTTTCACAGCCTTGTCCCGAAAGCTTTCGGGATTGCTCCACTTTTGTTTCAAGACAAAAGTGGAAAAAGTTTAAATTGAAAAAACCTGATCAATTATATTGCTTATCATTAATAACCTATCGCTCGAGGCTTCGGACAAGAAGTTTAAATCAATGTCGTCCTGTTCCGATCTATCGGAAGACGAAGGACATTTTACTATCGAACTATGCTTCGACAAGCTCAGCATGACATCCGTTTTGTTATTTTAAAGAAACCTGATTCGCAATTATTTGTGCCTCAGCCTGACAATACTTTTTGTCAAATTTTTTTCAAAGCAAGTGTGAACATAAAACCTTTTTGAAAAACGTTTGTAAAATATCCCTTAACCGGTATAAAATACCCGCTTCCGGATTTATATACAGCATACCCTATGCTTTGTTTTGCAACAGAAAAACAAAGTAACCTATGGCTGTTATAAAAACTAATAAGTCTTTTAAAGCAAGAACACTCAAAGTGTATGAAAAACTAATTTGCTACCATGCGTATTATACTCAGGATGTGGTATCACATTTCCCGGAGATCAGGCTCATGGGCAAATGGCTGGCCGATTGCGGGTTCATGGCCGGTCAGTATATAGATGTAACCGTTGAGCAAAATAAACTCACCATTACACGTAATTTCTTGGCTAACGGGGAAACTGATCTTAAAGCAGACAAGTATGAAAAACAAAAAGCAGCTAAAATTAGAGCATTGGTTGAAAGAGCATCCGGCAAAGCGTGTGAACCATAGTCTTCGCCAGTTGCTTACGCATTACATTGGTTTCTTCCCCGAAGACACAATCTCCGGCTTACAGGAATTGGTTTTGGATATTACAGACCTGATGGAATTGCTGGATGCGGCTGATAATACCAGCAAAGGCAAAAAGATGAACTTAAAGAAATGGTAGCAAGTCTGGAATTGAATATATAAGGACTACTGTAATATAACAGTACCCAACTGGTCGGTTATTTCGCGTTCCATATCTTTTAAAGATTTATGGATAAAATGCAGTTCGGGAAATTTCTCATACTTTTTATCTACTTCCATATCCTGTTGGTTTTGAAGCAGCATCCGCTTTATCTTTTTCAATTTCAGGTAACGTATAACAGAGATAACAATGTCTTTGGTACGATCTTCAGCGCTTAATTTAAAGCTTCGCAGCTCTTCTTCATTGCCATCGGCTACCGTCCTGATAAAATCCCCGAAACCTTGCTGAAACAAGGCCCGCTGGTAACCTTCATTCTGGTTCTTTTCCGCCCAGCCCTTGCTTTCCTCATAAGGATGGTTGAGCAGCGATATGGAAAATGTGCTTAAGGATTTATCTTCATTATAAACAAAATATTTTTCATTGAAAAGCTCGGGCCGGTTTTGTAACAACGCTTTTATGGCATGTACAATGTTTGCCACATCTTTGTCTTCAATATCCAGCTCATCAATTTCGTTTAAAATATAATCAGCCACCAGTGTTTTCTCATCCCATTGTCTGTTGCCATATTCCAGTAAGATCCGGGCCAGCTCACGTTCCTGCAGCTGGTCCTTAAACAGCATATCGAAGGTGGCATCATCAAAATTGGTTTCCTCTGCTTTTGCAACAGCCGCTTTATCCGGACCGGTAGCAGTAGCTTTCCTTTCCTGTACGCTGATACGGTCGCGGATGTATTTATTAACCAGTGCATGCAGGCCGGCTTCATCAATACCTAAGATCTGGGACGATTGCTTGATATAGTCCTGCTGCTTGGTAAAGTCTTCCGCTTTATTAACACGAGAGATGGATTCAGCGATTTTATTAACCAGCTCCGATTTTTTTACGGGATCATCGCCGGCATCTTTCAAAGACAGCTCTAACTGGAAAAGGATAAAGTCTTTTTTATGCTCCTGTACAAATGCAGTAAAGGCCGAGGCTCCGACTTTATTTACGTAGCTGTCGGGATCTTCATTATCAGGTATCAGTACCAGTTTTACGTTCAGACCTTCTTCCAGCGCCAGGTCTAGTCCGCGTAATGCCGCTTTTATGCCTGCGCCATCACCATCATAGATAATAGTAAGATTGTTCGTATATTTTTTAATCAGCCGTAGCTGGTCAACCGTTAAAGAAGTTCCCCCGGAGGCTACCACGTTTTCTATACCAGCCTGGTGCAGCGAAACAACATCGGTATAACCTTCTACCAGTAAACATTCATCGGCCTTATCTATAGCGGTGCGCGCAAAGTAGGACCCATAAAGGATCCTGCTCTTTACATAAATTTCATTTTCGGGGGTGTTAATGTATTTGGGAGCCCGGTCGTTAGTCTTTAAGATCCTTGCCCCAAAGCCAATTATCTTACCACTGTTATTGTGAATAGGAAAAATAACGCGACCGCGATAATTATCCTGCAGGCTGCCGTTACGTTCTGCTATAAGCCCGGTCTTTAAAAGCAGCTCTTTATTGTACTGGTTTTTAAGGGCTTCATCAGTAAAAGCAGTCCTTGCCTCGGGCGAATAACCCAACCTGAACTTTTCAATAATCCCTTCCCTGAAGCCTCTTTCTTTAAAATAGCTTAA
>JASGDI010000257.1:0-2577 GCA_049841335.1 Niabella sp.
CGATTGCGGGTGCAACCTCCTCGGCGCGTTCGCAGTACTCGCCATGTGCGCCGAAGCCCTCGGCCACCTTGTCCAGCCGCACCTGTTTGCCCCAGTGCGATTCGGTCTCCGCCGAATCCTGGCCGAGCATGCCGCGATAAGCGCGCACTTCCAGACCCCAGGAGTTGTCGACGCCGACAATGCATAGGATCGGCAGGTTCTTGCGAACGGCCGTTTCCAATTCGGCGATCTGGAACAGGAAGGCCGAATCTCCGGAAATCAGTACCACGCGGCGATCATTGCCCACGGCCAGTTGAGCACCGATGGCGTGCGGGATGCCGGAGCCGAGATGGCCGAAGTTCTGGCTCCACAGCGCGTCGCGCGGCCTGATCTGGCCATAGCTCCAGGTGAAGATGTTGAAGGCTCCGCCGTCACGTACCAGTACTACGTCTTCGGGCAGGTCCTTTGTAGCCTCGACCAGCGCCAGCGCCGGGTGCAGGGGAACTGACGGCGCAGGCGCGGCGGCTAGGGTTTTTGCCTGGTAGTCCTTGTGTGCGGCGACCCAGTCAGCAAGTTCCGGCACGGGCTTGCGCTCCGGAATCGCTGCAGTGAGCTGCGGCACGATGTCGCGCAGGTCCCCGTGCAAGGGCGCATCGATCGGCCGGTTTACGCCGAACGCGGTGGCATCGCTTTCGATCAGGATCCATTTGCGGTCGGCGTTGCCCTTGGCCCAGTGGCCGCCGGTACCCAGCATCACCGGTTCGCCGATCTCGGTACCGATGGCGATCACCAGGTCCGATGCGGCAACCGCCGCAACACCCGCCGGCGAGAAACCGAATGGGAAGGTGCGATCCTCAAGTCCAGGGATCACCGGGCTCTGCGGGAAGGTCTCGATGATCGGGCAGTTCAGCTTGCGCGCCAGCGCGCCAACGGCCTCCAGTCCCCGCGATGCGAATGCGCCGTGACCGACCAGCAGCAGTGGATATTTCGATTTGCCGATCAGATCGACAGCTGCTGCCAGCGCGGGTGCGCTTGCGGCATTGTGAACCAGGCGGTAGGCCGACGGCGGCGGCGGTGCCGGCAGATCAACCTCCGCCTGCATCGCATTCATCGGTACGTCGATGTACACCGGCCCGGGCCGGCCGGATACCGCTCGGCGGATCGCTTCGTGGACGATCTCGTCGATCTGCTCCGGGTACTCGACGACGCCCATGTACTTCACCGCGTCCTCGATGTACTTGTGCTGTTGTACGAACTGGATACGGCCGCGGCGGACGCGCTGGTCGGCGATGCGCGCGCGTTGGCCGCCGATATACAGGATCGGCGAATTCTCCTTCGCCGAGGAGATGATCGACGGCACCAGGTTGGCCACGCCCGGCCCCTGGTTACCGACGACCACGCCGAGCTTGCCGGTCATGCGCGACAGCCCTTCGGCCATGAAGCCGCCGGCGATCTCGTGATGCGGTGCGATCACGCGCCAGCCACGCGCTTCGGCCTCGGTGAACATGCGCAGGAAGCTTGGGTCCGGTATGCCGAACAGCGTGTTGACGCCTTCGGCTTCCAGCAGTTGCAGAATGCGCTCAGATACACGTACGGACACGTCCAGACCTCCAGATTTCGTTAGTTAATGCAGACAGCGGCACGGAGCCGGCTGGCATGCGGAGATGAATTGACCCGACCAAGCACCTTTCCGGAAAGGAATCGATCGCCGAAGCCGGCAGCATGTCATGGTGAAGAAGCTGTCGCGGCAGCATGTCGAACTGTTGGTGCTGCAAGTAACCCTCCTGAATGCCTCGGCACGGTGGACGCCAGGACATGGTCAATCCGGGGTACAGGCGTGCGGACTATAAATATCAAGCTGGCGTTGCGGCCGTCTTGATCGCGAACGACAGCGGAGGAACATGGAACGACGATCGCGCCTTTGGCAGCGATGGTTTCCGGCTTCCTGCCGGAGGCTTTGGAGCAGGATGGCGGACGACACCCCATAGGCGTTGACCAACTGGTAGCGGCGGTGGGACTGGAAGGTTAGCGTGGCGGGCATGGCGTAGGCATGTCCACGCGACGCATCCAATACGCCGATTGGGGGAAGTGCCCGGTACGATGGCCTGGCGGCGCCGGACCGGCGGCGGCCTGCCGTTCGGCGCAGGGTTTGGTATTCGCGCATCGGTGCTGCAGCCGATCGCAGGTATGATTGCCTTTGGCGCATGATGATGGATTGATGCATGTCCGGCAGCGAAAAACAGCGAAGGGTGCCTGTCCGGGGGCCGCGCATCCGCGGGGTTCCGGCGGTATCACGCGCTATTGCCATCCTGCGGTTGCTCGGCAGGACGTCGGAACCGATGAGCCTGAGCGCGATCAGCGATGCGCTCGCCATCATTCCCAGCACCGCGTTGCACATCCTGCGGGTGCTGGTGGCCGAAGGGCTGGTCAAATTCGAGCCCGACAGCAAGCGCTACGGGCTCGACAGCGGCATGCTGGTGCTCGCACGTAGCGTGATTGAGCGTAGTGGCTTCGCCATGCTGGTCCAGCCGGTACTCGATCGCGTAGCCCAGGAGTGGGGCACGACGATGATGGGCGTCGAAATCCAGCGCGACGAGC